>JAXLYT010000058.1:0-80033 GCA_046351295.1 Byssovorax sp. | reverse complement strand
GCGATCGAGCTCCAGGCAGAGGAGCGGCACGAGGGGCGCGGCGGGGCGCGGCGCGTCGCCCTCGCGCGGCCTCCGGCGCTCAAGCCGGGCCCGCAGGTAGTTGCGGATCGGCTTGGTGAAGAAGACGACCACGGCGGCCTGGATCTCCGGCGAGGACGGCGCGCTGATCCGGCAGGCGTGGATCCGATCGGGGCCCAGATCCAGGCTGATCTCGGGCACCGTGACCACCTCGGTCCGGCTCGTCACGGTCCCGTGAGGGCCCGTGCGATCGAGCAGCCACTGGAAGAAGTGCGCCGCGCTGAAGGCGCGCGCGTCGTCCGGCAGGCGCATCCGCCGGCGCTCCAGCGAGAGGACGCGGACCTCGAAGCGATCGACCTGGTGAGCTCCCCCAGGGCCCGTGCACCGCCACGCGAGGCGGACCCTGCCGGGCGAGAGCTTGGCCCGGGTCGCCCGCGGCGAGAGGACATCGATTTTCATGGGTCACCTGCGACAGGCATGCGCCGGTGCAACCCATGTGCCCATCGCCTCTTTCGACGATGAAAGAGCCCTCCACAGCCGCGCGAGCGCAGCCTGCGCGCAGAGCCCGCAAGGGCTTCGTGATTCGCGGGACGGGGCGCTACGCGACCGCCGCGGTCGGCTGGACGGGGATCTCGGCGCGCTTCGCCGACTCGTTCACCTTCACGCTCACGAGCTTGGACACGCCCGGCTCCTGCATGGTCACGCCGTAGAGCACGTCCACGGACTGCATCGTCCGCTTGATGTGGGTGATGAGGATGAACTGCGACCGGTCGGTCATCGCCCGGATGCCCTCGTTGTAGCGGGCGACGTTGGCCTCATCGAGCGGCGCGTCGACCTCGTCGAGGATGCAGAAGGGCGAGGGCTTGAACTGGAAGATCGCGAAGATCAGGCTCACGGCGGTGAGGGCCTTCTCGCCGCCGCTCATCAGCTCGATGTTGCCGAGCTTCTTGCCCGGCGGCTGCGCCAGGATCTCGATGCCCGTCTCCAGCATGTCGTCGGGGTTCGTCAGCCGGAGCTCGGCCGCGCCGCCGCGGAACATCTTCGGGAAGAGCGCCTTGAAGCGGGTGTTGATGCCCTCGAAGGTCGTCCGGAAGAGGCGCTTCGACTCCTTGTTCATCTGGGCGATCGCCTTCTCGAGGTCGTCGAGCGCCTGCTCCAGGTCCTTCTTCTGGCCGGCGTAGTACGTGTGCCGCTTCTCGGCCTCGGCGTGCTCGCGGAGCGCGTCGACGTTCACCGGGCCCATCCGGTCGATCAGCTCGCCGAGCTCGGTGATCCGGGCGCGGTGGGCCGCGTCGACCAGCGCGCGCTTGTGGTAGTCGCCGATCACCCGCGCGAGATCGAGCCCCCGGAAGCGCTCGCGCACCCCGTCGACCACGTGCGCGTGCTCGATCGTCAGCCGCTGGAGCGCCATCTCGTGCTTCTGCAGGCGCTCGCTCGCGTCGCCCACCTCGGTGCGCAGCCCGCGCAGATCGGCCTCGCGGGCGGCGAGGGCGGCGCGCGCCTCGTCGAGCGCCTTGCGCGCCTCGGCGAGCTCCGCGTGGGCCTTCTGGGCGCGGGCCACGTCGCCCACGAGCTTCTCGCGGGCCAGGATCACGAGGGCCGCGGCCTTGCCGGCGTTCCTCGCGGACTCCTCGCGCTCCTCGTCGAGCCGCTTGATCCGCGCGCCGAGCTCGTCCGACGACCGCGCGATGCGCTCGACCGTCCCGCGCAGCGAGGTCGCCCGCTCGCGCACGCGGGCGAGGCGCACCTTGCGCTCGGTCACCACCGACTGCTGCCCGAGCACCCGCTCACGCCACTCGGCGGCCTGCATCTCGGCATGCTCCAGGCCCGCGCTCGCCTCATCCTTGGTCGCCCGGCCGGCCTCCAGGCGCAGCTTCTGGGTCTCGTGCTCGCCCGACGCGATGTCGAGCGCCTCGACCAGCTCTTCGAGCTCGCCCTCCACCGTCGCGCGGCGCTTGGTCGCGTGGGCGAGCTGCTCCTCGGCGCGGCGCAGGTCTTTCTCCGCCGTCACCAGCGCGAGCTCCCCCTGGTGCGCCTCGTTGCGCGCCCGCTCGAGGGCCGCGGAGACCTCGGTCATCCGCAGGCGCAAAGCCTGCTGCGTCTCCAGGAGCGCCGTCACGCTGTCGCCGTGCTGCGCGACCACCTCGTGCAGCTCGCGGATCTCCCGCTTGTGCTCGATCATCGCCGCGGCCACCGCGTCGCCCGAGCCGCCCGTCACCCGGCCGTCGGCGTGGAACACCGTCCCGTCGAGGGTCACGAGCGGACACGATGTGCCACGCGCCGCGAGCCTGAGCGCGGCCTCGGCGCTCTCGACCACCACCGCGTCGCCCACGAGCGAGCGCGCGAGCGCCTCGTCCTCCGGGGCGACGAGCAGCCGGTCGATGAGCAGGCCCACCACGCCCTCGCCCTTCGGCGCCTCCACCGACGCGCCGGCCACGAAGCGCGGCCGCTGGTAGATGACGCCCGCGCGCCCGCTCTTGCCCTTCGCGAGCTGGGCGAGCAGCGCCACGCCCCGCTCCACGTCGCTCACCACGCAGCACTGGAGCGTCTCGCCGAGCAGGCCGGCGAAGGCCGCGGTCAGCTCGGCCGGCGCCTCGATCCGATCGGCCACGAGGCCGAGCAGCGAAGGATCCTTCGTGCGGAGGAGGTTCTTCGTCCCGACGCCCACGCCTTCGAGGCGCGCGTGCAGCTCTTCGAGGGCGCGCAGGCGGCTCCGCTTGTGGGACAGCTCGCTCTTCGCGTGGTCGACGGCGCGATCGCTCTTCACCGTCTCCTCGCGCAGGTGCTTCATCTCCGCGTCGAGGCGCGTCTTCTCGTCGGCGCTGATCCGCTTGCCCTCGGCGAGCTCGGCCACGTGCGTCACGAGCGACGCCTTCTTCCGGTCGAGGTCCTCCGACTCGAAGCGCAGCCGGCCGATCTCGTCCTCGAGCTTCGTCCGCCGCTGCGACATGTCCGCGAGCCGCCGCTCGAAGCCGCTCAGCGTGGCCTCGGCCGCGGCCATCGCCGCCTGGGCCTCGGCCGCGCGCTTGCGCAGGATGCCCGCCTCCTGCTCCGCCGTGCGCTCCCCGTGGCGCAGCTCTTCGAGCCGCTCGTGCTCCTCGAGCGCGCGCTCGCCCTCGCGCGACTCTTCGTCGGCGATCGTCGCGAGCTGCTCCTCGAGCTGGCCCTTCTCCACGAGCAGCTCGCCCACCGTGCGGGCGAGGTCGTCCTGCTCCACCTTGGCGGCCGCGCGCCGCTCGTCGAGGTGCCGCAGCCGATCGCGCGACCGGGCGATCTCCGCCTCGTGGGCGCGCACCTCGTTGTCCGCGAGGAAGGCCTCGTGCTGCGTCTTCTCGGCCCGATCCTCGCTCGTCAGCGCCGCCTGCCGCACCACCTCGAGCTCGGCCTCGCGCGCGCCGAGCGCCGCCCGCGCCGCCTGCTCGCGCTCGTGCTGCATCGCCCGCCCCGCCTCTTCGACCTTGGTGAGCGCGGTGATCTCCAGGAACTTGTGCGCCGCCTCGTGCAGCACGAGATCTTCGAGCTCGTTGCGGTAAGAGACGTAGCGCTCCGCCTTCGCCGCCTGCCGCTTGAGCGAGGCCAGGTTGCGCGTGATCTCGGCCACGATGTCCCCCACCCGGAGCAGGTTCTGCCGGGTCTGGTCCATCTTCTGCTCGGCCTGCTTCTTCCGCGCCTTGTACTTCGTGATGCCGGCGGCCTCCTCGATCAGCATCCGCCGGTCCTCCGGGCGGGCCGAGACGATCAGGCCGATCTTGCCCTGCTCGATGATCGAGTAGGCCTTGGTGCCGACGCCGGTGCCGAGGAAGAGATCGGTCACGTCCTTGAGGCGGACCTGGGTCTTGTTGATCAGGTACTCGCTCGTCCCATCGCGGTAGAGGCGGCGGGTGACGGCGATCTCCGCGTAGTCCTTGTATTCGAGGGGGAGCCCCGCAGCCTCGATCGGGTCGGTGTTGTCGAAGACGAGGGTGACCTCGGCCATCCCGTGCGGCCCGCGGTTCTCCGAGCCGTTGAAGATCACGTCCGACATCGCGCGGCCGCGGAGGTGCTTGGCGCTCTGCTCGCCCATCGCCCATCGGATCGCGTCGACGATGTTCGATTTGCCGCAGCCGTTCGGCCCGACGATGCCGATCACGTCGGTGTCGAAGTGGATGACCGTCCGGTCCACGAAGGACTTGAAGCCGCTGATTTCGAGCTTGCGGATGCGCATCGTTCACGGGGGGCGGGTGCACGTAGTGTCACGCACTGTCACGCCTTGCGATCGAGGGGTAATCTCACCAACGGGGCGTGGCAAGCGAGATCAGGCTACCGGAACGGGCGGCCAGGATCGAGGTCTTCCGTTCAGGGGAGCAAGACGCCGCCGGGACTGGATCCAGCGCCGAATGCAAGCGCCGCGACGCGCTCGGGGACCGATTGGCAGTCACCTTGACAGGTGGCTAGCAAGGCCATACGGCTACGGTGTTTCCTGAGGAGATCCCGATGCCGACGTACGAGTATGCATGTACTTCCTGTGGCCACGAGTGGGAGTTCGAGCAGTCCATCAAGGATTCGCCGCTCACCGAGTGCCCGGCGTGCAAGCAGGGCACGGCCAAGCGGCAGATCTCCCGGGGCACGGGCTTCATCCTGAAGGGCGGCGGCTGGTACTCCGACCTCTACGCGTCGAGCGGCAACAAGGGCCCCTCGGGCGATTCGTCGAGCAGCTCGACCACCAGCACGACGAGCACGAAGGCCGCCGACACCAGCGCCGCGAAGAGCGACAGCAGCGCGTCCAGCACCGCCAGCAGCGGGTCGAGCGGCGCGTCGAGCCCCCCCGCCGCGTCGAGCTGATCGGCGCCTCGCCGACGCTGTGCCCGCTCGGCTCGCAGGGTGCTAGGTTCACCCTGTCATGGATGATCGAAAACGGCTCGACGAGCTCCGGCAGAAGCTGCTGGAGCAGGATCTCGAACTCGTCCGCGCGCTCGAGAAGCGCGCCCGCACCGCGCAGGAGCTCGGCAAGCTCCGCACCGGCACCGCCCGCTTCGCCCCCACGGCCGACGGGACGCACCTCGCCACCCTCGAAAAGGCCGTGGGTCACCCCCTCTCCCCCGCCGCGATCCGGCCGATCTTCACCGCCATCGACGCCGCATGCCGCGTCTTCGAGGTGGCGCCCCGGGTCGTCTACGTCGGCGCCGACGGCGGCTTCGGCTGGGCCGCATGCCGCGCCCACTTCGGCCTCGGCGCCGAGCTCTGCCACAGCCCCTCCCCCGCGATCGCGATCGAAGAGGTCGCCCGCTCCCGCGCCGACTTCGCGGTGGTGCCCTACGAGTCGCTCAAGGAAGGGCCCATCTTTCCGACGATCCAGGCGATCGCCGCCGCCGATCTCAAGGTGGTCGGCGAGCGCGAGCTGACGCAGGCCCTCACGCTCGTCAACGCGACCGGCAACCCGGCCGACGTGGAGAAGATCTACGTGGCCCCGCAGGACCACCTGGCGTGCGTGCAGTACCTCGAATCGAACCACCCGCGCGCCCTGGTGATCGACGTGCGCTCTCCGCTGATGGCCTGGGAGCTCGCGTCCGAAGACCACGGGAGCGCGGCGATCGTGCCCCGCGGCACGGTGGGCGCCCGCGCGCTGCGCGTGGCCCGCGAGAACATCGGCGACGGCGGCGAGGCGCGGATGCGCTACGCGGTGCTCTCCCGCCTGCCCGCGCCCCGATCGGGATCCGACGCCACCGCGCTGCTCTTCAGCGTCCACGATCACCCCGGCGCGCTGCACGATCTCCTGCAGCACTTCAAGGAGCGCAACTGCAACCTGCGCCGCATCCAGTCGCGCCCCGTGCCCGGCGAGGGCTGGGAGTACCTCTTCTACGTCGAGGTCTCCGGCCACACGACCGATCGCGCCCTCGTCGCCGCGCTCGAAGGGGTGAAGCGCGAGGCCAAGACGCTCAAGATCATCGGCTCCTTCCCGCTGGAGTTCCCGGACGCTGTCGCGCCGGAGACGGGCGATCGCCCCCGATGAGCCACCGCGCCCGCCTCGCTCTCCTCGCCCTCACCGCTTCTCTCTTCGCGCCGCCCACCACCGGGTGCGGCGGCGCCGACGACAGCTTCGGCCTCATCGGCGGCGAGAAGGTCGACGCCTCGCAGATCGATCGCGACCCGGTAGCCCTCCTGCCGAGCGGGATCATCCTCCTCGGCTACGCCGATCTCGCCGCGATGTTCCAGTCGAAGTGGGGCGCCGACGCCGCGCAGATCGTGACGAACCTGCTCCCCCTCGGCGCCGAGTCGAACTTCTCGCCGCAGCGCGACGCGACGCGGATCTTCGGCGGGATGTACGCGATGCAAGGCGCCGACTTCTGCGCCGTCGTGCAGGGAAACTTCGACGCCGACGCGATCCGCAAGGCCGCCGACGCGCGCTCGATCACGATCTCCGGCGCCCCGCTCGTGAAGAGCCGCTACGCCGACAACGACCTCTACACCGCCGGCAACCTGGGCTTCGTGGTGGTGACCGGTCACACGGTGATCACCGGCAACGAGACCGGGATCCGCCGCGCCCTCGACCGCCTCCGCCGCGGCAAGCTCGAGCGCTCCGTGCCGCAGTGGATGGTCGATCTGCTCAACACGAAGAACGCGAGCATGATCGTGGCCGGCGACCTGAGCACGCAGTCGGTGACCGACGCCGCCTCCGCCAAGCTGCCCTTCCTCGGGAGCCTGCGCGCCGTGCGCATCCTCGGCAACTTCCAGCCCCCCGGGATGAACTTCGCCGGCTCCCTGACCTACCCCGACGCCGCGACCGCCCAGGCCGGCGCGCAGAACCTGCAACAGATCCAGCAGCTCACCGCCCTCGTGAGCCTCTTCAGCTCCTTCGGCTTCGGCGCCCCGCTGCCCACGCCGCAGATCGCCCAGCAACAGAGCGACGTGGGCTTCACCGTGCAGGTGGACGACAACCTGGTGAAGGTGCTCCTGCAACAGGCCGGCTCGATCACGAAGAGCGCCGTGACCTCGACCAAGGTGCCTCACGGCTGACCGCCCGGGTCCCCCTCACCGAACACCTTTTGCTCGCGCCGACGACGGAGGGTCCCCTCACCGGACACCTTTTGCTCGCCACGACGACGGAGGGTCCCCTGACCGAGCACCTTTTGCTCGCAGCGACGACGAAGGGTCCCCTCACCGGGCCCCTTTTGCTCGCCGCGACGAAGCCGGGTCCCCTGACCGTACACCTTTTGCTCGCGCCGATTCTGGTACGCTTGCCGGCGGTCGCACGGCGAAAGCGGCGACCGTCCCCCGAAGAGAAGGAGCTGGTGGCGACGATGAAAGATTTCCTGGAGGAGGCTGAGGATGTCGGACGCGCCAAGGACCGCGTTGAGACGTTGCTGGAGGTGCTCGCAGCGCGCGGCATCGCGGTCTCGCGGACGCTGCGCAAGCGCATCATGGCCGAACAGGACCTGAAGCTCCTCCGGCGATGGTTCAAGAAGGCGCTCACGGCTTCGTCGATCGACGAGGTGCTGGGGGAGGCGAGCTGAGCTGGGAGGCGTTCGGGGGGATCGAGATTGCTGCAAAGCTGCGAGGGAGCCGGTACGATGGGGGCCCCTTCGTCGCTCGCGCCCGATTCGCATGCAACCACCTCCCGACCTCGATCGCGGCGCTCTCCGGATCGCCGAGCGGCTGATCCAGCTCCTCGATCGCGGTGGGTTCACGGCGACGTACAAGTACGCGGTCCTGATCGCGCTCATCGACCTCTGCCTGGAGCGTACGGAGTCGACGGGCCTGGCACCGTCGACGATCACCACGCGGCAGATGGCCGAGAAGATCGTCGAGCTCTACTGGCCCCATTGCACACCCTATCTGGATGACGCGCCCGGCGCCGGGGAGCCGTGGGTCCTTCACCAGAGCACCGGCCGGGGCGACAAGCAGGCGTTGATTGTCCGGCATATCCTCGGGTTCCGGGAGGCGGTCGATCCGAAGCGCGAGCGCTCGCTCCCCCTCGTGCGCGCGCGGGCGATGGCGGGCGCGGCTCGCTACGAGGACCTGATCAACCGCGTCGAGTGGACGTTGATCCAGATGCCCTTGCCCCGCCTGCAATTCATCGGGCGGGAGGAGGATCGGTTCCTCTACGAATACAACTTCACCAAGGAGATAGCCCGCGGAGCGGTCGAGCGTTACCAGCGTGGAGAAAAGGGTGTGTTCGACAACCGCTTGATCCTCCGGCCCGGTGTTGGTGCTGCGTTGATCTCGCTGAACGGCGTGTTGCGCCCGCTGATCTATCGCTCGTGGACAGCGATGGTGGCGAGCATGAACGGTCTCAAGGAGTCGAAGCTCGAAGACTTTCTCTTCGGGATCGAGCGGATCTCGCTCAAGCCCGTCCAGGCAGGCCTCGTCGATCTCCAGCAGGGCCTCTGCTTTTATTGCAACGAGGGGGTGTCCACGGCCTGCGAGGTCGATCACTTCATGCCCTGGGCTCGCCACGCGGACAACAGCATCGACAACCTGGTCGCCGCCCACGGCAAGTGCAATGGGCAGAAGAGCGACTTCCTGGCTGCCGCCGAGCACGTGGAGCGATGGCGGGAGCGGTCGATACGGAACGAGCGGGCGCTCGCCGACCTCGCCAGCGCTCATCACTGGGAATCAGCCCCAGGGCGCAGCTTGAGCGTGACGCGGGCGATTTATGGCATGTTGCCGGAGGATGCGCGGCTGTGGAGGAGGGGGAAAGACTTCGTGGTGATCGACCGGGCGAGGATCACGAGCGCTCTGGCAGCGTAGGGCCGGAGCGCTCGTTCATCGGGTCGGTGTCACGGGCTCGCGCTCGCGACGGGTGGCAGCCCGCGGGCCCCGGCGTCGAGCAGCGCGGTGATGACCCGCTCCTCGTCGGCCAGGCGGCGGCGCACCTCGTGGCGGGAGAAGACGCGCTCGCTCGGGCGGCGCGCGGCGTCTTCCCCGGCGGCGAGCGCGTCGAGCACATGCTCGCGCAGGAAGCTCAGCCACGCGCGGACGGCGGTGGCGTCGCTGAAGTCGACGGCGGGCAGGGGCGTTTCGGTGGGCGCGGGCTCGGCGTTGGCGCCGCGAGGGCGCTGATGTACGTTCGACATAGCCTTGTAGCTCCGTGTATGCGGGTTGCGGGTCAGGGATCCGCAGGCGTTACCGGCGCCTGTGGGTCCCGGTTCGTCTCACCTTAGAGGATTTGGTTATCCATAGTCAACCAAAATGGACGACTCGTTCACTTTGTAGACATGGCCTGCTTCTCGCGCCAGAGGATCGATCGGAACCACTGGGCGACCCCTTCTCCGACAAATCCCTGCGCTCTCGCGTTGGCCTCCCACCGGGCAACCACCTCGTCGAGAGTCTCCTTCTCCTCCAGAGAGAGGCGCACGATCATCTGCACCGGGCGCCGGCGGAACGGGGCCTCGGGCCCTTCGCCCCTGGGTGCGCGCTTCTTGGATGCGGCCGCCGCCTGCTTCGGTGCCGCGCTCTTCTTTGCCTTCGCTGTAGCCATCGCTCGTGCATGTAAGGGCGGCTGACAGCCGCGCGCAAGCGACAGCGCGGAGCGGGGCGACCACGATCAACGGAGCCGCCGCACGGCGTCCACGACACGCCCCCAGTCCGGCTCCTCGGTCCGGTGGCTCCAAGAGAGCCGCACGGCTCCATCGATCGACGCCTGATCGAGCCCCATCGCGCGCAGCACATGGCTCCCCTCGTGACCGCGGGAGGTGCACGCGGCCCCGTTCGAGACCGCGATGATCCCTCGCCACGCCATCATCAACGCCTCGGCATCGACGCCGGGGAAGGAGAGGTTCAGCACATGCGGCAGGGCGCGCGCTGGATCTCCATGAACGAGTGGATCGAGCGGGGACAGCGCACCGAGCGCGTGGGCCCGGAATGCGCGGCATGCGGATGCGCGGACGTCGTGATCGCGAAGGGCCGCCTCGGCGGCGAGGCCGAGCCCCACAACGAGCGGGACGGGCAGTGTCCCCGGGCGGAGCCCCCCCTGCTGCCCGCCGCCGAACAGGATCGGAGCGAGGGGCGGCCGCTCACCGGCTCGACGTCGCGCGATCAACGCGCCCACCCCCTTCGGCGCGAAGAGCTTGTGCCCGCTCACGCTGAGCAGATCGATCCTGGGGTGTCGAAGAGCGTCCACGCTCTTGCCGAAGCCCTGGGCTGCGTCGACGTGAAAGTACGCCTCGCTCTGTCGGAGCCGATCGGCGATGGCCTCGATCGGCTGGACGATGCCGGTCTCGTTGTTCACCTGCATCACCGAGACGGCGAGCGTGTCGGCGCGCACCGCGGCGCGCACCATGTCGGGATCGACCCAGCCGCCCGGCAGCGGCCGGATCAAGGTCACCTCGAAGCCGCGACCGGCTGCCACGGCGAGCGGGCCGAGGACGGAGCCGTGCTCGATCTGCGTGCTCACGATGTGGCGAAGGCCCCGGCGCTCTCCGTGAGGGAGCAAGCCCAGCAGGGCGAGGTTGTTGCTCTCGGTGGCTCCGCTCGTGAAGATCACGTCTTCTTCGTTCGCGCCGGCGACGGAAGCCACGAGCGCGCTCGCCCGCCTGACCGCATCGCGAGCGCGCAGCCCGAAGGCATGGGTGCGGCTCGCCGCGTTCCCGTACTCGTCCGTCATGTAGCGGAGCACCTCCCTGCGAATGGACGGATCGAGCGCGGTGGTGGCGTTGCAGTCGAGGTATGTCTCCACGGAGATCCATCTGTACGCTGTTGGTTACCAAAGTCAACGTCGTTGACGACGTTGCGCGAAGGTGCGATGATGCGGCCGTAGTCACCCCATGGCAGCAACAGCGCCGGCTCGCCCTCGTTCCGCCTTCGACGCCTTGGGCCTGCGCCCCTCCATCGACGCCCTCCTCGACGAGATCCGCGACCTCTACCAGGCCGACAGCATCCCGTGGGTCGTCGGCTACTCCGGCGGCAAAGACTCCACCGCCACCCTCCAGCTCGTCTGGCTCGCCCTCGCCGGCCTGGCCCCCGAGGCCCGCACCAAGCCCGTCCACGTCATCAGCACCGACACGCTCGTCGAGAACCCGATCGTCGCCGCGTGGGTCACCCGCTCGCTCGACACCATGCGCGCGGCGGCCGAGCGCGCGGGCATGCCCATCGAGCCGCACCGCCTCACCCCCGAGGTCACCGACACCTTCTGGGTCAACCTCATCGGCAAGGGTTACCCCGCGCCCCGGCCCAAGTTCCGATGGTGCACCGCCCGCCTCAAGATCAACCCCTCGAACGCCTTCATCAGCAACGTCGTCCGCCAGAACGGCGAGGTCATCCTCGTCCTCGGCACCCGCAAGGCCGAGAGCCAGGCGCGCGCCAAGTCGATGGAACGCCTCGAAAAGAAGCGCGTTCGCGATCGCCTCAGCCCCAACGCCGCGCTCCCCAACTCCCTCGTTTACAGCCCCGTCGAGGACTGGACCAACGACGACGTCTGGATGTTCTTGATGCAGGTCAAGAACCCCT
This sequence comes from Byssovorax sp., assembly GCA_046351295.1. GTDB lineage: Bacteria > Myxococcota_A > Polyangia > Polyangiales > Polyangiaceae > JAXLYT01. Next base: position 68,591 of record JAXLYT010000058.1, on the reverse strand, counting down.
GGGGCTTCACCAACAAAGACTTGCTCACCATGTACCAGGGCGCCTCGCCCGACGGTGAGTGCCCCCTCGTCGTCGACAGCTCCACCCCGAGCTGCGGTGACAGCCGCTTCGGCTGCTGGGTCTGCACGCTCGTCGAGAAGGACAAGTCCATGGCGGCGATGATCCAGAACGACGAGGAGAAGGAGTGGATGCTCCCGCTTCTTGCTCTTCGCAACGAGCTCGACGTCCTCGATGACCGTGGGCTGCGCGATTTCCGTCGGCTCACCGGCCAGCTCACCTACTACCCCAATAGCGATCGCCTGGTGCACGGCCCGTACACCCAGACCGCGCGCGAGCACTGGCTCACGCGCCTGCTCAAGGCGCAGCGCTGGGTGCGTGAGAACGGCCCCGCGTACGTGCGCACCATCGACCTCATCAGCCTGCCCGAGCTGCAGGAAATAAGGCGCATCTGGGTCACCGAGAAGCACGAGATCGAGGACACCCTGCCCGGTCTCTATGCCGAGGCGATGGGCGAGCCTTACCCCGGCGCGCCGCTCGACGAAGCGCCCGTCTTCAGCGCCGAGGATATGAAGCTCCTCCGTGAAGTCGCCGGCAGCGACCTCCACTTCCAGCTCGCGCGCGATCTCCTCGACGTCGAGCGCCGCCACCGTGTCATGGCCCGCCGGGCCAGGCTCTACGACGAGCTGGAGACGGCGATCCGGCGAGGATTTTACGACAACGAAGAGGATGCCACCCAGTTTGCCCGCGAGCAGTACCGCGCGAACGACAGCATTCAGAAAACGCACGAGCAGAAGGACCACTTCGCCCAGCTCCCGCTCCTCGATATGTCGGAAGAGCCATGATCTTCGAGCGGATCGTCCTTCATAACGTCGGCGTCTACCGCGGCAAGCACGTCATCGATCTCTCGCCGCCCTCCCGTCAGAAGCCGATCATCCTCTTCGGCGGCCTGAACGGCGGAGGAAAGACGACCCTCCTCGACGCCCTCCAGCTCGCCCTCTACGGCCGCATGGCGCAGTGTTCGAACCGCGGCGACCTCGCGTACGACGAGTTCCTCCGCCGCTCGATCCACCGCAGCGTCGACGCGCATGACGGTGCCTCCATCACCGTCGAGATGACCCACACGGCCGACGGCGCGACCCGCCGCTACCAGGTGCGCCGTTCGTGGTCGGTCAAGGAGAAGCATGTCCGCGATCGCCTGGAGATCGTGGTCGACGGTGCCTACGACAGCGTCCTCACCGACGGCTGGGCCGAGGCCATCGAGGAGATGATCCCCGTCCGCCTCTCCAAGTTCTTCTTCTTCGACGGCGAGAAGATCGAATCCCTCGCCGACCCCGACCGGGCCAGTGAAGCCTTGGCCACCGGCGTTCAAGTCTTGCTCGGCCTCGATCTCGTCGACCAGCTCGTCACCGACCTCACCGTCCTCGAACGGCGCAAGAAGACCGAGCAGAAGAGCGCGCCCGATCGCGAGATCATCGAGGCCGCCCGGCTGGAGACCGAGAAGCTCGCGAAGCAGCGTGATGCTCTCGTCCTCGATCGCGGGGCGGCGCAGGTCGCCGTCGACCGCGCCGAGCGCGCCCTGCGTGAGGCCGAAGAACGCTTCAAGCTCGGCGGTGGCGAAGCCTTCGAGCGACGCAAGCACATCGAGTCCGAGCGCGCCTCGCTCTCCACCCAGATCGAGCGGCTCGACGAAGAGCTGCGCGAGGAGGCCGAGGGCATCGCTCCCTTGCTCCTCGTCACGGATCTCCTCGACGCGGTGCAGACCGAGGCTGAGACCGAGCAGAGCGCCCGCGATGCTCAGGCGCTCGGCGCGCTCCTCGCCGAGCGCGATCGTCACACGCTGGCTGCGGCGAAAGCCGCGGGCGCCACACGCAAGGTCCTCGATGCGCTCCACGAGCTCTTCGCGGCCGACCGCACGCGCCACGCGAGCACGGGTCAGACGGCGGGCTATCTTCATCTCACCGCGGAGGCGCGGGCGTCGCTCGCGGGCGTGCGGGCGTCGCTCCACGGCGACGCACCGTCACGAATCGCCAGGAAGATCCAGATCTGCGAGCACCTGCTCGCGGAGCTCGACGCCATCGACCGCAAGCTCGCCAGCGTCCCCGCCGAAGAGACGATCGCCGACCTGGCCGAGCAACGGACCCGCGCGCGTGACGATCTCTCCGCCGCGCAGCGCAAGCTCCGGGAGATCGAGCAAGACCTCGATCGCGTGAGCCGCGAGCACGACCACCGCTGGGACAAGTACACCCGGCTGATGAAGAAGAACGTCGAGGAGCAGGCCGAGCAACAGGCCCTCGGCCGGATCGTCACCCACGCCGAGCGCGTGCGGCAGACCATGGACCGCTTCCGCGGCGCCATGCTCGATCGCCGCGTCCGCCGCATCGAGCAGCTCGTCCTCGAAGGCTTCCAGCACCTCCTCCGCAAGGAGGGCCTCATCGCGGGCCTGCGCATCGACCCGCGCACCTTCGCCATGACCCTCCTCGCCCCCGACGGCCGCGCCCTCTCCCCGGAGCGCCTCTCCGCCGGCGAGCGCCAGCTCCTCGCCGTCTCGACCATCTGGGCCCTCGCGCGCGCCTCGGGCCGCCCTCTCCCCGTCGTCATCGACACGCCGCTCGGCCGCCTCGACTCGGTGCACCGAAAGCACCTCCTGGAGCGCTATTTCCCGCACGCGAGCCACCAGGTCATCCTCCTCTCGACCGACAAAGAGATCGACGAGGCCCACTACGACAAGCTCAAATCCGCGATCGGCCGGGTGTACACCCTGCGCTTCGACGACAAGACCGCCTCGACCACCGTCGAGCCCGGCTACTTCTGGTAGGAGGCCCGCGTGTCCCTCGATCGAATCCAGCTCTCGCAGCAAGCCAAGGACCAGCTCCTCAAGCTCAAGCGCACGACGGGCATCAAGCACTGGAACGTGCTCTGCCGCTGGGCCTTCTGCACCTCCCTCGCCGAGCCGAGCGCGCCCCCGCCCGCGAAGATCCCCGCAGACAGCAACGTCGAGATGACCTTCAAGGTCTTCGGCGGCACCGAGCACGAGCTCTACCTCGCCCTCCTCAAGGCCCGCTGCCACAAGGACGGCCTCGCCACCGACGACGAGACCCTCTCGACGCAGCTCCGCCTCCACCTCCACCGAGGCATCGGCTACCTCTTCGCCGACCGGCGGATCCAGCGGATCAGCGACCTCTACCGCCGCTTGCCGACCGTGGCGGGAGCGAGCTAGCGCTCAAAACCGGTGAAGAAGCGACCCGCCGTGGAGTGAGACCGCGGGCATTGGGGGACCTGCGAAGGCCGGAGCTTGTCCCCGGAGAGTTGGGGCTGTGGCGCGCGGCCTACCTGGCGTTGGGGTCGAGCAGCCAGGCGGCGAGCGCCTCGCCTTCGAGCGACAGGGCGCGGTCCTCGACCTCTTCGGGATCTTGCACCCGGACCCGCGCAACGAGCGCCTGCTGCTCCTGCTCGGTCAGCGGGCGCCCGAGCCGCCGCAAGAAGAGCCGCCGCAGCATCATCTCGATCGCCTGCCTGCGCCCCTTTTCAACGCCCTTCTTGACGCCCTTCTTGACCCCCTCCTTGACGCCCTCCTTGATGCCCTTCTCCGCGCCTTTCTCGAATGCTTCGCGCAGGGTCTTGCTTACCTTGATCAGCTCCATGCCCTCGTCCTGCAGCATCGCGGCGGTCTCCTCGCGCAGATTGTATCCCCACGGGCATCGGCTACCTCATCGCCGACCGGCGGATCCGAAGGATCGGCGATCTGTACCGGCGCTTGCGCCTCGTGGCGCCGTCCGACTCTTTGTAGCCTCTCGGCTTACGACCGAGCCCATCGATCAACATCGTTGACGACCAGATCAGCCGAAGTCCAGCGCGATGAGCGCCGGCTGCGCGCGCTCCCCCGCGAAGTAGGCCGTCGTCTCGCGCTCGAAGCGTCGCACGTCCAGGCCCAGGTAAGGCGAGGGCGCGCCGTGGAGCCGACCGAGCCCTCGCCCGAGCAGCGCGGCCGAGGCGCTCGGCGCGCCCATGAAACGCTTCAGCAGGGCCGCTGCGATCTGGATCAGCCCCTGGAAGAAATCGGCCTCCACGCCGGCCCGCGGGCTCCCCCCTCCGCTACCCCGCCACAGCGCCTCGAAGGCCTCGTGCGCCTCCCACCAGTAGGCGAAGTTGTAGAGATCCACGCCGCGCAGGTAGAGCTCCGAGCGGGCCCAGTCGCCGGGGTCGATCCGTTCGACGCGCGCCTCGGGGCGGCCGTAGGCGTGGCCGCGCGGGTCGCTGCGGGGGTGGGGTGTCTGGCCGGGGACGAAGCGGTAGCGCGGAAAGGGCGCGCGCGTGTAGCGCGGGAAGGTCGGGTCGGGCGGGGTCGGCTCCATGCGAGGTGAGGCGCGGTCGGCAGTCTCTACCGCCGCCTGCCGACTGTACCCGCGGCGAGCTGACGTGGCTCGACGCATTACGATAGTAACCATCGTATCAAATCGTTGACGATCGGACACGATCCATGCCATCCTCCCCGCTGGAGGACATGGCGCATGGACCGGAACGACCTCGAATCCGCCCTCGATCCACTGATCGTCGCCCACGGCCGCATGGTGCGCGCGGCGATCGATGCGAGCGCGTGCGGCACCTCGTCCGACTTCGCCCGGGCGCGGCAGGCCCGCGACGAGTACGCGGACGCGCGCGACGCCTTCCTCGATCAGGTCTCCGCGACACCCGCGCCGGAGCCCCCTCCCCCGCCGCCCGTGCCCGCCGTCGTCGCGCACGAGGAGCAGGTCCGCGGTCGCACCCGCGGCCGTCCCCTCCGCTGGTCCCGCTGGATCGAGATCACCGTCGCCTTCCGCAGCGTCGTGTACGTGTACACCGCCGGCGCCGGCAACCTCATCGCCGACGGCGCCCCGGACGACATCGCCGGCGCCTCTTTCCAGCCCCTCGATCGCGGCCACTGGATCCGCTTCCGTGGCCTCGAATACCGGGCCGACGACGACGGACCGGCGGAGGTCGTTGCGGTCGCGCTGAGGGCCTGCCGCGAGGTCGCGCTGCGCCTCCACGCGGCCGGCCTCAACGACGGGGCGATGCGCGGAGAGTGGCCGGCGGGCTTGCCTGCGTTCACGGACATCGTCGCGGGCCGCAACCCGGGCGCAGCCGCCGCTTAGAACACCGACCCCGTTCCTCACATCGATCCGACGAGGCGACCCCTGCATTGAGCCCGCCGAATGACCCCCGGACTCCAGCGCGACTTGCTCCACAGAATGCTGCCTCGTACGCTGATGGCGCACATGCCGACGATCCATCTCGAAGCTTCGGTCTCCCCCGACGATCTGCTCCGCGCAGCCGAACAGCTTGCGTCAGCCGAGCTCGAGCGCTTTGCATCGCAGGTCTTCGCGCTCTTGGCCCATCGCAGGGCCCCGAGCCTATCCCGCGAAGAGACCGACCTGCTGCAAGCCATCAACGAAGGTCTGCCTCCCGAGGTTGCCGAGCGTTACGCGATGCTGATCGACCGGCGGGACGAAGGTACCCTCACGCCGGAGGAGCACGCCGAGCTGCTGCGTATCGGCGACGAGGTCGAGCTGCGGGATGCGCGCCGGGCGGAGCACCTTGTCGAGCTTGCGCGCGTGCGCGGCGTTTCGCTCGACGAGTTGATGGAAACCCTGGGGATCCGGGCGCGTGACATCGCGTGAGCCGCGCGTTCCTGCACCGCTGAAGCGCTACGTCGAGGCCCGTGCCGGGGGGCTTTGTGAATACTGCCGGAGCCCTGCGAGCTTCTCCAATCAGCCCTTCTCCGTGGAGCACATTCTCCCGAGGGCGCGCGGCGGTCCCTCGACCACGGAGAACCTTGCGCTGGCATGCCAGGGTTGCAACAACCACAAGTATGACAAAGTCGACGCTCGTGACCCTGCGAGCGGCGACCTGGTGCCGCTCTACCATCCCCGGCGCGACCTCTGGCGGGAGCACTTCAGCTGGAGTGACGACTTCACCCGAATCCTGGGCGTGAGCCCAATCGGACGCGCCACAGTCGCCACGCTGAACCTCAACCGCCCAGGCCTCGTCAATCTTCGACACGTGCTGTACGTGGCCCGAAAGCACCCGCCCCCTGAACCGGCTCCGTGAGCCTCGGGCATCATAGCGATGCGCGAACCATGGCCGCTGAGCTTGCCTGCGTTCGCCGATCTGGTCAGCGGCAGCGCGCAGGCCAGCGCCGCGTGAGGTCAGGAGCCGACGCTCGACGAGCGGCTCACTTGCACGGGTCGGGCGGAGCGGGCACGGCGACGGGGGCGCCGAGCAACACCTTCACCGCGTCGAAGCCGAGGCCGATCGAGATGCCCTGGCAGGTCTGCGCGGAGTCTTGCTTCCCGTTGTCGAGGATGTCCGCCTCCTGCTTGATCTCGTTCACGATCGACTCGATCGTCGGCCCCGAGCAGAGCGACGGATCGAAGGTCCCGGCGACGCGCCGCATCTCCTCGGCGAGCGCGGCGGCGTCGATCACGCCCCCGAGCATCCCGGTCGCCGTCTGGTGATCGGCGTCGAGCTCGAGGTCCACGATCGCGTCGAGGATCGACAAGGTGAACTCCGATCCCTGGGCGCCGAAATGGATGATGAGCGGCCCGTTCGCATGCCCGTACCAGCCGTTGTTGCTCATCGTACCGTCGGGGAACGTCACCTTGGCGGAGGAGGTGTCGGCCGCGTTCGAGAGTGACGACGCATCGACGGGCCAGGTGTCGCTCCCGTTGAAGGCGGGCGGCATCGCGAGCGGCGCGCCCATGGTCACGCGGCCCTGGAGCGACGCCTGATCGCCGCCCTGGCCGAGCCCCACGAGCGAGAACATCGTCGTGTACTTCCCCGCGGTGTACCCGTCGCTGGCATGCTGCGCGAAATCGGCGCTGATCCCGCTGAAGATGGGCAGCACGTTCTTCCCGAACGAGTTGTCGATCCCGTTGTTGCCGTCGGGGTACACGGCCGACTTCTTCGCGCCCCCGTAGGGCTGGCAGAGCCCCTGCGACGAGGCGTCGGAGACGACCCCGTCGAGGTTATAGCCGTACTGCTTCCAGGCGTTGCCGGGGTTGGGCGACCCGTCGGGGTTCGTGTCGCCGAGGTAAAGCTTCGTGATCGCGAACGTCACCGTGGGCCCGCTCGATCCGCCGCCGCTCCCGCTGCTCGATCCGCCGGTGCCCGAGCTGCTCGGCGAGGAAGAGCTCGTGGTCGATCCGCCTCCGCCGCTCGAGGAGACGGTGGAGCCGCAGGCGAGGAGGGACGAGAGCAGGAGCGGAGCCGTGAGGAGTGCGAGGGTGCGCGTGGTACGCATCCTGGAACGATAACAGAATCGCCGGCAAGGGAATCACGGGCGACGATTGACACCGCGGGCGAACCCGGTACGAAACCGCCATGGCCTACAACCAGTTCTCCCTCGAAGACGTGAAGCAGCGGCTGGGCGTCGCGCTCCGCGATCAGGCCGACCTCTTCGCAGGGGTCGAGCCCGTCGAGCCGAGCGCTCTCCTGCGGGAGACGTTGCAGGACGCCGCGCCGATCGCGCTGGCCTTCTCCACCGAGAAGGCCCGCTCGGAGCTGATCATCGCCCCCATCCTCCTGGAGGTCCGGCGCCGCCATCGAGGATCGATCGCCCTGTTCTCGGGGGCGGAGCTCAACATCGACGAATCGCGGGGGCTCACCGGCTACTGCGACTGGCTGCTCGCCCGCTCCCCGGAGCAGTTCGCGATCGAGGCGCCCGTGCTCGCCGTCGTCGAGGCCAAGAACGAGAACCTCCGCCAGGGGGTGCCCCAGTGCATCGCCGAGATGGTTGGAGCTCAAATCTTCAATGAGCGGAGAGGGTCCCGGCGCGTCGTGTTCGGAGCCGTCACGACCGGCGACGTATGGCGATTTCTCCGCCTGCAAGGCGAGCAGGTCGATCTCGACCTGACGACGTACTACCTCCGCGAGCTCGACCGGGTGCTCGGCGTCCTGGTCGCGATGACAGGGGCCGGCGACGAGGGGTGACGCGGGCGAGTTGCTCGCTCGCTGCTCGTGCGCGAAATCACGCTCGCGGTGCGGCAGCCGCTCCGCCTACCGCCGCGGCCCGCGCGGCTCGGGAGGCCTCGCCGTCAGCGGATCGTCCGGCCAGCTATGCTTCGGGTAGCGGCGGCGCAGCTCCTTGGCGATGGCCGGGTAGTGCTTCGACCAGAAGCCTTCGAGGTCGGTCGTCACCTGCACGGCGCGCTGGTTCGGCGCGTTCAGGGAGAGCACGACGGGCACGCGCCCCTTCGCCACGCGCGGGCCCTGCTTCATCCCGAAGAAGTCCTGGAGGCGCGACTCGGCGCGCGGCGCTTCACCCGCGGGGTAGTCGAGGCGCAGCTTGCGGCCGCCGGGCAGGGTGATCGTCTCGGGCGCGATCTCGGCGAGGAGGCGGGCCTGCTCGGCGGAGAGGCGCGCGCGGATCGCCTGGGCGAGGTTCTTCTCGCGCAGGTCGGCGAAGCTCGTCGAGCCCTCGCAGAGATCGGCGAGGGCGAGATCGATGTGCGCCTCGTCGAGCTCGGGCAGCGTGACCTCGGGGCATGCGCGGCGGGCGAAGGCAAGGCGGGCGAGGAAGTCGTCGAGCTCGTCGCCCTTCACGAAGGCGCGGAAGCCGCCCTTCTTGCGCACCGCCTCGGCGAGCTCCTTCGCCACGAGGTGCGGGTCGCCGTCCTTCACGCGGCTCTCTTCGAGGACGAGGCCCTCGTAGACGAGCTGGCGCTTGACCTCGACACGCTCGGCCACGTCGTTCCACATCGTCACCGTCGTGTCCCGGATGCGGTCGGTGAAGAGATCGAGCAGCCAGTCGGCCTCCACCTCGCTGGCGAGGCGCACGGTGGTGCGCGGCCCGCGCAGGCCGCCGCCCGTGCCGCCGGCGCGGCCGGGGAGCTGCTCGCTGCGCTCTTCTGCGTCGACGGCGACGACCAGATCGACGTCCGCGACGCCGCTCGACTCGGCGAGCGCGGCGGTGCCGCCCGTGGCGAAGACGATCTCCCGCCCGGTGCGGCCCGTGGCGTTGGCGGGGCGGCGCAGGCGGCCCACGCGATCGGGGTAGCCGGCGAGGATGGCGATGAGCTGCGCCTCCTCGCGCGCGGCGAGCGACGGGGGCGCGGGGGCGAGACGCTTGTCGACGAGGCGGGCGAGCTGCTTGTCGACGCGCGCGACGCCGGCGGCGCGGGCGGGATCGAGGCCCATCCAGCGCAGCCGCTCGGGGGCGAGGTCGGCGGCGACGGCCTCGTCGTAGCGTTCGAGCAAGGCGAGCACGTCGGAGCCGTGGCGGGCGTCGCTGCGGGCGCGCGTGGCGCTCCCGAGGTCGCGCTCGCTCACCAGGGCGGCGAGGGCGGCTCCGTCGGCGGCGATGCCCCGCCGCTCGGCCTCGACGAGCATCCGGCCGAGGCGGGGGTGCACCGGGAAGCGCAGCATGCGCCGGCCGATCGTGGTCAAGCGGCGATCGTCGTCGATCGCGCCGAGGCGGAGGAGGAGCGTGACGGCGGCCTCGACCGCGGCGGTCGGCGGGGCGAGGAGCCACGTGAACGAGGCGGGATCGCGCACGCCGGCGGAGACGAGGGAGAGCACGGTCTCGCAGAGATCGGCGCGGGCGATCTCGGGGGTCTCGTGCTCGGGGCGGGAGGCGAGATCGCCCTTCGTGTAGAGGCGCAGGCAGCGGCCGGGGCGGGTGCGGCCGGCGCGGCCCGCGCGCTGCGTGGCCGAGGCGCGCGCGATCTTGGCGAGGCGCAGCGTCGGCAGACCGCTCCACGGCGCGTGGGTGGCGATGCGCGCGAGGCCCGTGTCGATCACGGCGACCACGCCGTCGATGGTGACCGAGGTCTCGGCGACGTTGGTGGAGAAGATGACCTTGCGCTGATCGGCCTGTTTCACCGCGCGATCTTGCTCCGCGATGGAGAGCGATCCGTGGAGGGGCAGGAGCAACAGATCGGCCTTCTTGCCGAGCGCGGCGCAGGACTCCATGGCGCGGCGGATCTCCAGCGCGCCGGGGAGGAAGACGAGCACGTCGCCGTCGAGACCCTCGTCGAGCAGGCGGCGGAGGGCGGAGGCGACCTGCGATTCGAGCGGGCGATCGTCGGGCTCGGGGAGGTGATCGATCGTCACCTCGAAGCGGCGGCCTTCGGAGGAGAGGCGCGGCGCGTCGCCGAGGAAGGCGGCGACCGGGGCGGCGTCGAGGGTGGCCGACATCGCGACGAGGCAGAGATCCGGCCGCGGGCCGAGCTGCAAGCGGCGCAGCAAGGCGAGCGCGAGGTCGCCGTCGAGGTGGCGCTCGTGGAACTCGTCGAGCAACACGGCGCTCACGCCGTCGAGGGTGGGATCGCCGAGCAGCCTGCGCGTGAGGATGCCCTCGGTGACGAAGCGCACGCGGGTCTTGTCGCTGCGCAGCTCCTCGAAGCGCATCTGGTAGCCGATGGTCTCGCCGGGCTTCTCGCCGAGCTCCTCGGCGACGCGGCGGGCGGAGAGGCGCGCGGCGAGGCGGCGCGGCTCGAGGACGAGGATCTCGCCCTTGTCGGCGAAGCCCGCGTCGAGCAGCGCGCGGGGGACGCGGGTGGTCTTGCCGGCGCCGGGGGGCGCTTCGAGCACGAGGCTCCGCGCGTCGCGGAGGGCGCGGCACAGGTCGGGCAGGAGGGGATCGATCGGGAGCGGGATCAAGGGCGGAAACGGGCGCGGACCGTACCCTGGACGGGCCCGCGCATCCACGCTAGCTGTCACGTGAATGAATCCCCTTTGTGAAAAGCCTGCCACCGAGCTGAGCCGCCTGCTCTCCGCGGGCGAGATCAGCGCCGAGGAGCTCACCCGGGCCCACCTGAACCGCATCGACACGGTGGACAAGAAGCTGCGCGCGTTCACCGTCGTGCTGCGCGACGAGGCGCTCGCCACGGCGCGGCGGCTCGACGAGGAGCGGCGGGCGGGGCAGGTGCGCGGGCCGCTGCACGGGCTGCCGGTGTCGATCAAGGAGTCGCTCGACTGCGCGGGGCAGGCGTCGACGCTCGGCGTGTCGTCGCGCAAGGAGGTGATCGCGCGGGAGGACGCGGGCGTGGTGGAGCTCCTGCGGCGCGCGGGCGCGGTGATCCTCGGGCGCACCAACGTCTCGCAGCTCCTGCTCTACCACGAGAGCCGAAACCCCCTCTTCGGGCAGACGTCGAACCCGTTCAGCCTGGCGCACACGCCCGGGGGCTCGTCGGGCGGCGAGGCGTCGGCGATCGCGGGCGGGCTTTCGCCCCTCGGGATCGGGACGGACATCGGCGGGAGCATCCGCGTGCCCGCGCACTTCTGCGGGATCGCAGGGCTGAAGCCGACGCTCGATCGCTGGACGAACAAGGGATCGAACGGCGCGCTCGTCGGGCAGGAGGCGATCCGCTCGCAGCTCGGGCCGATGGCGCGCACCGTGGGCGATCTGGTGATGGTGATGCAGGCGCTCGATCCGAAGGCGATGACGGCGCTCGATCCGCGCGTGCCTCCCCTGCCCTTCGAGGATCCGCGCAAGATCGATCTGACGAAGCTGAAGGTCGGCGTGTACACGGACGACGGCCTCTTGCCTCCCTCGGCGGCGGTGGCGCGCGCGGTGCGCGAGGCGGCGGCGGCGCTCCGGGCCAAGGGCTGCACGGTGGTGGAGTTCACGCCGCCGGGCCTCCAGGGCGCGGTCTACGACTACTTCGCGACGCTGAGCGCGGACGGCGGGGCAACGGTGATGCGCCTCTTCGCCGACGGGCGCGTGGATCCTTCGCTGAGCTCGCTCCGGACGGTGGCGCGGATGCCGGCGGCGGTGCGGGGCGCGGCGGCCCGCGCGGCCGGGATGGCCGGGGAGAAGCGCCTCGAACGGTTCCTCTCGGCGATGGGCGAAAAATCGGTGGCCGATCTGTGGCGCCTGACGGCGCAGCTCCGCAACGTGCGGGCGGCGATCCTTGCAGCGATGAAAGCCGAGGCGATCGATCTGATCCTCTGCCCGATCCACGCCACGGCGGCCTTGCCGCACGGGATGTCCAAGGACTTCGCCCTCGCCGGGAGCCCGTCGATGATCTGGAACCTCGTGCAGTTCCCGGCCGGCGCGGTGCCGGTGAGCCGGGTGCGCTCCAGCGAGGCGACGCGGGAAAAGCCCAAGGATCGGCTGGAAAAGAAGGCCTCCGAGGTGGACCAGCAGAGCGTGGGGCTGCCCGTCGGGGTGCAGGTGGTGGCGCGGCCGTGGGAAGAAGATCGGGTGCTCGCCGCGATGCTGGCCATCGAGGAGATGGCGTCGCAAAACCGCGATTTCCCGCGCACGCCGGCGTTTTTGTCCTGATCGCGTCGTGATCGCGCGCGGGGATGGATCCGGCAGCGGGTCCCCCGCGTAGGCTCGCCGAACGGCCCATGCTCCACCAGGACCTCCACGCCGCGCTCCCGGACATCGCCGCCCGGGTCTTGCTCGCGCCGGACGACGCGGAGGTCCTGGCCGCGCGGCAGGGGGCCGGCGAGGGGTGCTCCCGCTGTGCCCGCGCCCTGGTGAACGCCGCGGATCTCGGGGTCGACCTCGGCCTCGCGGGCGCGGCGCTCGTCCCGGACGCGCCCTCCCCTGCGCTGCGCGACCGGGTGCTCGCCGCGCTTGCAAAGAAGGCTCCGGCGGCGCAGGCGAGCCCGCGTGCGCCGGCGCCGCGCCACCCGTTCGATCCGAGCGCGGCCGTGGCGAGCCACCACATCGGCGGCCCGCGGGACGACGCCCGGACGCGCGAGGTGGACGCGCTCGGCGCGCTCGTCCCCCGCGATGGAGAGGGGACGGAGGCGCTCCTCGCCGAGCTCCAGGCGCTGCTCGGCTTCTCGATCTTCTTCGTGAGCGTGGTGCGGAGCGACAAGGTGGGCTACCGCGTGCAGCGCGGGCTCCCCCCGGATCTCGTCGAGTTCCGGCAGATTCGCCGGGAAATGTCCTACTGCACGCACACCATCGACACCGAGGCGCCGTTCGTCGTCGAGAACGCCGAGCGCGAGCCCTTCTTCCGCGGCAGCCGGATGATGCGGCGCTACGGGATCCGGGCCTACGCGGGCGTTCCGCTGCGAACGAGCCGCGGCGTGGTGATCGGGACGGTGTGCGCCCTCGACTACGCCGCGCGCTCCATCGGGCCGGACGTGATCGCGACGCTGGAGCTCTACACCGAGCCGGTGCTCCGCGCGATCGAGGGGCAACCGGCGCCCGAGCCGGGCGGGGTGCACCCGGCCGGCTGGTTCGCGCGACTGCTCGCCGTGGAGCATGGCCGGAGCGCGACGCGGGGCGCGCCGTCGTGCTTGATCACGGTGGCGGGGCCGGAGGCGGCGCTCCTCCCGTCGCTGCGGGCCGAGGGCGAGGTGCCCGGGCGCCTCGGGCCGGAGCGCGCGGCGCTGCTGCTCCCGGGCGCGGGCCCGGCGCATGCGGGCGCGCGGGCCGAGGCGATCCGCGGGCAAATCGTCGCGGCGGGCGGGCGCGGCGAGGCCGTGACCCTCCGGATCGCGGGCGAAGCGCCGGACGCGGAGGCCTGGGCATGCGCTGCGGGCGGCCCGTGACGCGAATTTTTCTCGCGCCGGGCTCCGAACCGGCGACAATTCTCCCCGAGGTCGATTAGCCTGCGCCCGGCAGCAGGCCCGGGAGCGGCCGCCAGGGAGTCTTATGCGGATCCTCGTGTGCGAAGATCAAGACGCCATCCGCCACATGATCGAGACGCTGGTCTCGGCCAGCGGGCACTCGGTGACGGGCGTGGCCCTCGGGGCGAAGGCGGTGGAGCTGGCGATCAGCGAGCACTACGACGTCTTGCTGCTCGACCTGATGCTCCCCGGCGCGCTCGACGGGTTCGAGGTGTGCCGGCGGGTGCGCGAGAACCCGAGCACGGCGGCGATGCCGATCTTCATCATCAGCGCGATGGACGACCCCGAGTCGAGGCGCCGCGCCGCGGACGCCGGGGCCACGGCCTTCTACGGCAAGCCCTTCCGCCCGCTGGAGCTGCTCGCGGAGATCAACGAGCTTCGCCGCCGGCCCGTGGCCTGAGCGTCCGTCTCGCCCCTTTACAACCAGCGCGATCGCAGTAGAAACAGGGCCCGATGAAGGCTCTGGTTCGAATCTGCGGTCTCGCGGCGATCTCGACCTCGTTCCTGCTCGCCGCCGGGTGTGAGGAGAAGAGCAACGTCCCCGCCGACGCGGGCGATCTGCCCGACAGCGGGCCGGCCAAGCCCGACCTGGGCGGGAAGCTCGGCGCCGCGGTGGCCGCGGCCGAGTCGGCCCAGGCCAAGAGCGCCAAGGGTCCCGGCAACCAGGGCGGCCCGCCCGAGACGGGGATCTTCCCGGCCGGCGGGGCCGACGCGGCGCTCGCGCCCGGCGCGCCCCCCAAGGTCGAGGTGGTGAACGAGGGCGCCGATCCGAAGGTGCTGCTCGCCTACGCGCCCGCGGGCGACGAGCAGAAGGCGACCATCACCGTGGGCGTGCGGCTCGCGCAGGGCGGCCTGCCGGCGGTGGACTTCTCGCTCGTGTACAAGCTCGATCGGCCGAAGGAGAAGAAGGACAAGCCCGACCCGCTGCCGGTGCTCGTGAAGGTGGCGTCGGTCGCGCCCGGCAAGGACGTGGCGGGCCGCTTTCCCAAGGAGATCGCCGACGCCCTCGCGAAGTTCAAGGGGACGGAGATCCGCTACGAGCTCGCGCCGAACGGGGCGATGAGCGCGCCCAGGGTGACCTTGCCGAAGGAGGCCGATCCCAAGGTCGACGTGGCGATCCGCGCGCTCGCGGAGGCGATGACGCTGCTGAACGTGCCGCTGCCCGACAAGGCGATCGGCGCCGGCGGCTACTGGATGGTCACGGACCGGAGCAGCACGTTCAACATGGATGTGGTGCGCTACCGGGTGTTCCGCGTGCAGTCGATCGAGAAGGACAAGGCGCAGCTCTCGGTGGACGTGCGGCAGTACTCGGTGCGCGACGAGGTGGATCTCGGCGCGCTCGCGAACGGGCAGAAGATCAAGCTCGACCGCTTCGACTCGCAGGGCAAAGGCAACGTCGCGTGGACGGCGGGCGCGCTCTTGCCGGCGAAGGACGACATGAACGTGCGGGTGATGATCATGCCGGCCGGACAGCGCGGGGGGATCCCGCTCGAGGTGGACGCCTCGACCGACGAGCCCGCCAAGGACGAGAAGAAGAAGTAGGCGCTGCGGGAGAGGGCGAGCGGCGATCGCCCGGGGTTAAAACCCCGGGCTACACGAAGGAAGCCCGCCTTCGCGGGCTTGCGTCATGCAGACCAGGATGAGTCTTCCGCCTGGAATGCGGAGGGCCCAGGGAGTGGATCAGTCCTGCTCGCCTGCGGCGGCGCGCATGCGCTGCGCCTCGGCGAGGCGGTCGCCGAGCGTCACGCGCAGGGCCTTGAGATCGTAGCGGTCGGGGCGATCGCCCTCGGGGAGGGAGGCGATCTCCACGGCGATGGCGTCGGCATGCTCGCGGGGGCGGGCCGGGATCTTGAGCAGCTCGCCGAGCTTGGCGAGGGCGGCGGTCTCCTTCTCGTGGACCTCACCGTCGAGCCTCGTCATCCATGAGGCCACAGCGTAGACGAAGAGGCGATCGGCCTTCGACATCGTGGAGCGATCGATCACCGAGAGGTCGATCGGGTGCTGGGTGGCGTCCTCGATCTCGGCGATCTCGTCGATTTCGAGGCCCTCTTCGAGGGCCGTCCGCACGATGGCGTCGGCCTCTTCTTGATCGAGGTTGCCGTCGGCCCAGCCGATGGCAGCGAGGGCCAGGAACACGTCGCGTCCGAGTCGGTGATCACTCATGGGCGCCACGATACCGCATTTTCTGACATCTCAAGAGGGGCGGTCGGAGAGCCAGAAGGGCGGGCCGAAGCGGCGCATGGTGTCGAGCGGACGGAGGCCGGGGCTCTCCTCGACGAGGATGCGGACCTTGGGGCCGGTCTCGACGGTGAGCGGCCCGGGGTGGTCGTGGATGTCCCCGTCGCACATGTAGCGGACGACGCCGGAGCGCGCCTCGAGCACCATGCGGCGCGCGACCCGATCGTAGGCGTGCTCGTCGCCCATCGGGCGGGCGCGCCAGACCTCGGGCATGCGGCGGACGAAGCCCATGGCCGTCGTGTGCATGCCGAGGAAGTGGAAGTGCCCCGGGAGCTCGTTCCACCGGTAGAACGCGCGGAAGCCGAGGCTCACCCGGTCGACAGTGGAGGCGGCGACGGCGATGTAGTCGCGGTCGGGGTACACGGTGCCGTCGTCGAGCGTGATGCGGCCGGCCCAGCGCTCGGCCACCGGCGTGGGCTTGCCGGCCATGACCTTGACGGAGGCCTCGAGGAGCACGCGCGCGGCCCAGAGGGCGTTGCGCACCTCGGGCTTGTTGTACTCGGCGATGAAGCCGTGGATCGCCCCGGTGCCGAAGATGAAGCCGTAGTGGTCGGCGATGCGGAGGACATGGCGCTCGACGACGCCGAGGGGCGCATGCCGGCGCTCGCGGTAGCGCGCGATCAGCTCGGAGAGCAGGCCCTCGGGGCGCCCGCGCGGGACGCCCACCGCGTTGGCCACGGTGTTGAACGTGCCGCCGCGCAGGAACGCGAGGGCCGGGAGGGGCTCGCCCGCGTAGGCCTGGAGGAAGCCGGTGATGGTGACGTAGTTGGTGCCGTCGCCGCCGGAGATGCCGAGGATGTCGATCTGGAGCTTGCGGAAATCTTCCGCGATGCGGACGAGATCGTCGTGGCTCGACGCGGTGCGCACGACGCCGTGATCGCCGAGGGTGCGCGCGAGGCGCAGGGCCGCGCCCGGGTCGCGCAGGTTGCGCCGGGAGCGAGGGTTCAAGACGACGCCGATACCAGCCATTCGCTCCTAGGTTTGCCCTGTCCCCTGCGCGAAGAAAAGGGGCTACTTGCGGCCCTTGGGTGACTTCCAGCGCGGCTCGAGGTGGCTGCGCACGATGTCGGCCATCAAACCGATGTGCGCGCAGTGGTCGGGTTTGTCGTCCCCGGTGTACCCGCGCATGTGGAAATTGCCCTTGTCGAAGCGGTCGATCATGTCCAGGCCGAGCACGTCCTGGCGGTTCGCCTTCTTCGGGCGGCCGTGGAGCTGGCCGACGACGTAGCTCGCCACCTCCGTCGTCGACGCATACCCCGGGGGGATGATCGACGAGTGGCTCATGAACATGAAGGCCTGCTTGGCGGCGGCCTTCTTCGCGAAGGCCACGAAGGGGCTGATCTGATCGGTCTTGAGCGTCTTCGCCTGCTCGTCGATGTACCCGGTGTGGAGCGAGTCGAGGAGGATGAGCGCGTCGATGTTCTTGCCGCCCGTCTGGCGGAGGATCTGCTCGATGGCGCCGTAGCCCGCGCTCCACGAGGAGAGGGCGATCTTGCGGGCGTGCGCGGCCTTGATGCCGGCATGCTTGGCGACCTGCGCTTCGACGCTCGCGACGAGCTGCGTCCACGTGTCGGCGGTGGCGAAGCCGGACGAGTAGGCGCCCGAGCCGATGCCGAGGTCGATGCCGACGAGGACGATGTTCTTGGCGGTCTTGACGAACTCTTTCCGGATCGGCTCGTGGCCGTGGAAGTGGACGACGAGATCGAAGGCGCCGCTCTTGCTGACGCCGCCTTTGCGGGGGATGAGCACCTGCCCCATGCTCATCCCGGTGCCGCTCCAGGCCTCGTAGACGCCGAAGCCCGGGTCCGGCGTCATGCAGGGGTTGATGCCCCCGCGGCGCTTCTTGGCGGGCGCGCTGCGGCGCGGCTCTTCGGGCGGAGGCGCGGGCGCCTTGTCGACATCGGCGAGCGGCGTGACCACGACCGCCGGCTTGGTCGGCCCGCCTGGATCGGCCGGCGCGGCAGGCGCCCCTGCGGCCGGCGGCGCGGCCGGCTCGTCGGCCGCGGCGGGCATCGACATCCCGAGGCCGATCGCGCCGAGCAGCAGGCCGAGCGAGAGGACATGGCTCAGGCGAGCGCGGCGGTACGGCATGGCCCCGAGGTGTTCCATGGTTTCGCGTCGAGGTGAAGTTTGTTGTGCCATCGGCCCGGACACGCGCGAGGCGCTGTCCCGGTTGGACGAAGTCCAGGGCAGAACCTTCAACGCCCGATCAACCCGGCGGCATTCCGGGCGGCATCATGCCGGGGGGCATCATCGCCTGCTGGCGCGCGGCCGCGCCCGCGTCGGCGGCCGCGAGGATCTTCTCCTCGGCCTGCGCGGCGAGCTTCTCGACGGTGAGGGCCGCATCGGTAGGTGACAGGCCGTTGAAGAAGGTGATGAACGGGCCTTCGAGGCCGGGGTTCACGCCGCTCAGCACGAGCACGATCGGGATGGTCGGCTTCTCCACGTCGGAGAGCTCGGTGGCGCGCTCGCGCCAGTGGGAGGCGCCCATCGCGAGGCGGAAGGCCCACTGCACGGTGAGGCCGAAGATGCAGCCGCCCATCACGCCGACGATGAAGACATCGGTGTCGAGGCGCTGGAGGAGCGCGGCGATCAAGCCGCCGAGCGCTGCGCCGATGACCATGCCCGGCTGGCCGCCGTTGTGCTGCGCGGCGAGGCGGAGCACGGCCGCGGCGTGGACGCCGGGCTGGCTGACCTTGGCGGCCTCGCGGAGCGGGACGAGCGTGGTGAGCCGGCGGATCGAGACGATGCGCACGCTCAGGTAGCTGAGGAGCAGCGTGATCACCGAGAGGCCCACGCCGAGGCCGACCGCGAGGCGCCGCGGGATGACGCCCTCCGGGATGGCCTCGCGCACGGTGGCCGTTTCGGCCTTGGCCTGCGCGGCGTCGGCGGCCTTCTTCGCGTCGGCCTCGGCGTCCTTCGCCTGCTGGACGATCTTGGCGATCGGCGCGGTGTCGAAGAGCTTGAGCAGGGCGCGGGCCGCGTTGATCTGCTCCTTCGGATCGGCGCTCGGGGCGGGCACCTCGGCGGCCTTGTTGACGGCCTCCCACGCGGGGCCGGCGTCGGGCCTCGCGCCGACGGCGCCGTCGAGCGTGACCTTGCAAGGGACGAGCGATTTCGCGAGCTTCTGCGAGGGCTGCGCGGCGGACCAGGCGAGGGCGGCGTCGACCTCTTTCTCCTTGGTCGGCATCACCAGCTTGCCCTTCACGTAGATCGGGCGGACGACCTTGACGCTCGGGCCTCCCGGGTCGGCGGGCTCCGTCGTCTCGAGGCGCGCCGCCTTGGCCGAGGACTTGAACACGTCGATCTCGGTCACGAGCTTCTCGGCCGCCGAGACGCAGGGGCGGATGGTGGCGACCCGGGTGCTCGCCTCTTCGGCCGCGCGGGCCGCCGCAGGATCCGGGATGATCTTGCCCTGGGCGAGGACGAGGAGCAGCACCGCCGGGGCCATGCACACGACGAGGGCGATGGCGCCGATCAACGTCCACCGCACCTCTTCACGCCGGGTGTACTCGTTCACGGATTCACCGCTCCCTGCGCGCTGACGCGATGCGAGGCAGGGCGAGCCGTGCGGAGGCGGACGGGCATTGGATCCGTTTAGACCAGATGGGCTCCTTCCGCTACAGGCTAGGCGCACACGGCCGGATCCTGGCCCGTTCGTACCGTTTTCGGGTAACGGGTCGGGCTCCCGCCATGCACGCCGCGGTCATGACCCCGAACGCCCTGAAACCCAGCCCGGAAGCGACCTCTCCGCCGGCCCGGCCCGGCCCCGTCGAGGCCGCGCTCGCCCCCGGTGGATCTACCGAGACCCACCCGGCGAGGCCTCCGGCGATCTCCACGCGCGCCGCTGCCACTGGATGGGTGGCCACGACCTACTTCGCGCAGGGCTTGCCCTACGCGGTGGTGCACAACCTCTCGCAGGAGCTGTTCACCGCCCTCGGCGCGAGCTTGCAGGTGGTGGGCTTCACGGCCCTCTACGGCATCCCGTGGAACCTCAAGCTCCTCTGGGGCCCGCTCGTCGACGGCTACGGGACGACCCGGCGCTGGCTGCTCGCGACCGAGCTCGCGCTCGCGGCGATGGTGATGGCGCTCGGGTGGCCCGCCCACGCGGGGAACATCGGCTTCTGCGCGCGGGCCTTCATGGTGATCGCGGTGATGGCCGCGACGCACGACATGGCCATCGACGGGTTTTACCTGCGCGCGCTCTCGAAGGACGATCAGGCGGCGTTCTCGGGCTTCCGCGTCGCGACGTACCGCGCGGCCCTGCTCGTCGGCAAGGGCGCGCTCGTGTGGCTCGCAGGCGTGACGAGCTGGCAGGTGTGCTTCGTCGCCGCAGGAGGCATGCTCCTCGGGCTCTCACTGCTCCATGCGGCCGTGCTCCCCCAGGAGACGCGCCCGGCGAGGCCGCAGGCGAGCTCGCTCCTCGGGCTCTACCGCGGGTCGTTCGTCACGTTTCTGCGCCAGCCCGGCGCCGTCGTCTCGCTGGCCTTCCTGCTCGTCTACCGCGCGGGCGACGCGATGCTCTTCGCCATGTCGGCGCCGCTCCTCCAGCGCCTCGGCCTCGACACGGCGATGCGCGGCTCCATCAACGGCGTCGGCGGGACCATCGCCGGCATCGCGGGGTCGATCCTCGGCGGGCTCGCGATCGCCAGGCTCGGCCTGCGCCGCACGCTGACGCCGATCGCCCTCGCGCAGGGCCTCGCGCTCCTCTTCTACCTCGCGCTCGCGGTGCTCCGCCCTTCGCTGCCGTGGATCGTCGCGGCCGTGGTGGCCGAGCAGCTCATCGCGGGCCTCGGGAGCGCCGCCTTCGTGGTGTTCCTGATGCGGCGCTGCGCCGGGGAGTACAAGGCGTCCCATTTCGCGATCGTGACGGCGCTCATGTCGGTCGCGACCACGTCGTTCGGCGCGTCGAGCGGGGTCATCGCGGCGAAGCTCGGTTTCCCGGGGTTCTTCGCGCTCGCCTACGTCGTCGCCATCCCCGGTATGCTGCTCTCGCTGGCCGTGCCGAAGGACGATTAGCGCGCAACGCTTGCGCCCGGCGCCGAGGTCGATCCACGCTGCGACCCATGGCACATCTCGCTCGATCATGGGCGCTCGCGGCCCTCGGCGCGGCGGCCCTCGGCGCGGCCCCGGCGCATGCCGCGGAGGGCGCGCTCTCCATCCCGTTCACCCGCACCACGCTCGACAACGGGCTGACGGTGATCCTCCACGAGGATCACTCCCTCCCGCTCGTGGCGGTCAACATCATGGTCACCGTGGGCTCGCGCTTCGAGGAGCCGAAGCGCACGGGCTTCGCGCACCTCTTCGAGCACCTGATGTTCATGGGCACGAAGCGGGCGCCCACGAAGATGTTCGACGCGTGGATGGAAGCCGAAGGCGGCTGGAACAACGCGACGACGAGCGAGGACCGCACCGACTACTTCGAGGTCGGCCCCTCGCACTCGCTGCCGCTGCTCCTCTGGCTCGAGGGCGATCGCTTCTCCGCGCTCGGCAAGGAGATGACGCTGGAGAAGCTCGACGCGCAGCGCGAGGTGGTGCGCAACGAGCGGCGGCAGACCTCGGAGAACGAGCCCTACGGCAAGGTGGAGCTGCGCCTGCCGGAGCTGATGTACCCGGAGGGGCACCCGTACCACCACCCGGTGATCGGCTCGCACGAGGACCTGCAAGCGGCGACGGTCGACGACGTGAAGGCCTTCTTTTCCCGCTACTACGTGCCGAACAACGCGTCGCTCGTGATCGCGGGCGACTTCCAGCCCGACAAGGTGCGCGACCTCGTGGAGACGACGTTCGGCTGGCTCCCGCGGAGCGACGTGCCCAAGGCGCCGGCCGGGCAGATGCCGAAGCTCACGAGCGTGGTGCGCGAGACGATCGCCGACAACGTGGAGCTGCCCAAGGTGGTGATGGCGTGGCACACGCCGGCGCGCTTCGCCCCGGGTGACGCCGAGCTCGATCTCCTGAGCACGATCTTGAAGGAGGGCAAGTCGAGCCGCCTCTACAAGGCGCTCGTCTACGATCGCCCGCTCGCCCAGGAGGTCGACGCGTCGCAGAGCTCGCAGGATCTCTCGTCGGTCTTCACGGTCGAGGCCATCGCCCAGCCGGGCGTGTCGCTCGACAAGCTGGAGGCGGCGATGGACGAGGAGATCGACAAGCTGCGCAAGGAGCCGGTGAGCGCGGAGGAGCTGAAGCGGGCCAAGAACCAGTTCGAGACGGCCTTCGTGTCGAAGATCCAGGCGATCGGCGAGCGGGCCATGGTGCTGAACCGCTACCAGACGCACGTGGGCGATCCGGGGTACATCGAGAAGGACTTGCAGCGCTACCGGAGCGCCACGGCCGAGTCGATCTCCGCGATGGTGAAGACGATGCTCGATCCGAACGCGCGGGTGATCCTGCGCGTCGTGCCGAAGGACGAGGCGAAGGACGCGCCGGCCGGCAAGAAGGGCGGTGGCAAGTGAGGGCGCGCGATCTCTTGTGCGGCGGGGCGCTCGCCGCGCTCTCGATCCTCGCGGGTGGCTGCGATCAAGGCGATTCGAGCGGCGTGGTGGTGGCGATCCCCGGGCCGACGGCGAAGCCCGTGCGCCCGAAGCTCGCCGATCCGCTCGGCCCGAAGCCGAAGCTCGACGCGCCCAGGGCGTTCACGCCGCCGGCGCCGGCCGTGCTCCGGGCCTCGAACGGCCTGACGATCTGGCTCCTCGAACGGCACACGCTCCCGCTCGTCTCGGCGCGCCTCGTGGTGCCGGCCGGATCGGCGGTCGATCCCGAGGGCCGCGCGGGGCTCGCCCACATCACCGCCGACATGATGGACGAGGGCGCGGGGAGCCGGAACGCGGTGGAGCTCTCGACCGCGGTGACCGATCTCGGCGCGTCGCTCGAGACCGGCAACGGCGCGGACGGGAGCTTCGTCGCGCTCTCGTCGCTGAAGAAGAATTTCGCCGAGGCCTTCGGGATCCTCGCGGACGTGGTGGCGCGGCCGCGCTTCGACAAGAAGGAGTGGGAGCGCACCGCCGACCTGTGGAAGAACGATCTGAAGAAGCGATCGCAGGACCCGATGCTCGTCTCGCGCGTCGTCGCGCGGGCCGTGCTCTACGGGCCGAATGCCCCCTACGGGCACCCGCCCGACGGCCGCACCGAGGGCGCGAAGGCGATCAAGCTCGACGACGTGAAGGCGTTCTACGCGGAGCGCTGGCGCCCCGATCAAGCGACGCTCGTGGTGAGCGGCGACATGACCAAGGACGAGCTCGTGGCGCTCGTGGAGAGCGCGCTCGGGAGCTGGAAGGCCCCGGCCGCGCCTCCACCCGAGCCGCCCGCGGGGCTGCTCTCGGTGCAGCCGAACCGGCCGCGCCTCGTGCTGGTCGATCGGCCCGACGCGCCGCAGTCGGTCATCGCCGTGGTGCGCGAGGGCGTGAAGGCCGACGCGCCCGAGGCGCCGCTGCTCTCGCTCGTGAACACCGCGCTCGGCGGCTCGTTCACCTCGCGGCTCAACCAGAACCTGCGCGAGGACCACGGCTGGACCTACGGGGCGCGCTCGTACTTCGGCGAGACGCGCGGGCTCGGCATGTTCACGGCCGGCGCGGCGGTGGTGACGGAGGCGACGGGCAAGGCGCTCGCGGAGATGCAGAAGGAGCTCGCGAAGATGGCGGCCGCGGGGCTGTCCGACGTCGAGGTCGGCAAGGTGAAGGCCCAGGATCGCGCCGATCTGATGCAGACCTACGAGGGCGTGGGCGACATGGCCGGGCGCCTCGCGACGCTCGCGATGCTCGGCCTGCCGCCGGGCTTCGACGGCGCGGCCAGCGCGTCCCGGCAGAAGGCGGCGGGCGCAGAGCTCGCGGCGCTCGCGGCGCGCGTGGATCCGAAGGCGTCGTCGATCCTGGTCATCGGCCCCAAGGACGCCGTGATCCCGCAGCTCGCCGCGATCGATCTGCGCGACCCGGAGATCTGGGACGCCGAGGGCTTCCCGAAGAAGACGGCCAGGAAATGACGAAGCGCGCCGCCGGGACGATGTCCGGCGGCGCGCTCTCGCGCACCCGCCCGCGATGCGGGGATCAGGGAGCGCTGGGCCTGAACTGCACCGGATCGGTCGGCGCGCCGGCGTGCAGGATGGTGTCGCCGAACCAGTAGATGAAGCGGGGCTCGGGGTTGCCGTCGAGGTAGGCCTCGAGCTCGATCACGGCGCCGGGGGCGGTGTCGAAGGTGATGCCGTCGGTGTCGGTGTCCGTGTCGGCGAAGAGGTGGACGGTGCCGTCGCCGGCAACGGTCACGGCGTCCTTGCCCTCCAGGTTCTCGCCGACCGCGTTGGTGATCTTCCCGCTCCCGTCGACCACGGTGAAGAAGGCGTCGAACGCGCAGCTCACCTGGCTCCCGTCGTTGTTCGAGGTCACGAGGCTGTCGCAGGTCGTGTAGACATGCCAGTGACCGCCGGTCGCGTACTCCACGAACATGCCCACGCCCTCACCGGGGGGAGAGTCGAGGGTCTTGTCCGGCGTGATCGACACCTCCCGCGGGTCGTCGAGCTGCGGGGTGGTGTCGGGCGGCGGGTTCGTGCCTCCGCTGCCGTCCTCGACGATGCAGCCGATCGAGGCGACGCCGGCGGCGAGAGTGAGAACGGTCGTCCACGCGGCGAGTGAACCGAGCTTCACGATCGAAAGGAATGAGGGCATGACCAAGAGCTCCTTGAGCGTCGTGTTTCGCAAGACCCGGACCAAGATCAGCGGCGCCCGCCGCGCCCGCCATGACCACCGCCGCCGAACGAGGGCCGCGAGGCCGGCGCCGACGGGCGGTAGGTCGAGGTGCTCGACGGCGGCCGGAACGACGGCGTGCTGAACGACGGCCGGGGCGCCGAGGACGGGGGAGGAGAGAACCGCGGCGTCGACGACGGCGGCGAGAAGCGAGGCGTCGACGACGGCGGCGAGAAGCGGGGGGACGACGGCGGCGAGAAGCGAGGCGTCGACGACGGCGGCGGCGCGAAGCGCGGGGTGGCCGGCGCGAAGCGGGGCGTCGACGACGGCGGCGGCGCGAAGTGCGGCGCGGCCTGCCCGGCGCCCGGCCCAGGGGTCACGCGCGGGTCGTTGTTGAACACCGGCGCCCCGCGGGAGGGCAGATCGTGGCTCGGCAAGCGAGGCGACGGGCCGCGCTGCGCAGGAGCGCCGCCGCCGATCCACGGGCTGTCACCGCCGCGGCGGCCCGGGAGCACGGTGCTCGGCAGGTTGCCGCGAGGCCCCGCTGCGCGATGGAAGGCCGCGGTGGAGGAGCGGGTCGCGAAGCTCCGCGCGCGCGCGTCCGGCGCGGTGCGCGCCTTGGGTGCGGCGGACGCAGGCACGCCCGCTTCGGCCAGCGTGGGCGAGGCGGGCCGGAACGCGTGCGAGGCGCCGCGCGCGCTCGGGTGGGCCGCGTCGGGCTGCGACGCGCCGTGGCCGCCGTTCACGCTCGGGTGGGCCGGCTTGTAGGGCCGCGTGCCGGCGGCCGCGCTGCGCACCACCGACGCGTCGCGCACCACGTAGGTGTACACATGCTCGTGGAACACGTACGCCGTCGGCACGAAGCAGTAGGCCGCGTACGGCGTCGTCCACAGGCCGACGGCCACGCCGCCCGACCAGTACCAGGCCGGCGGCAAGGGCGCCCAGCCGATGTACCCGGCGTCGCCCGTGCGCCACGTCACCCAGGCCGGCGCGTAGGTGCGCCCGGGGATCCAGGCCCAGCCGCGCCCGCCGATCCACACCCAGCGGCCGTAGTGGAAGGGGATGTAGCCCCAGTCGTAGTCGCTCACCCACATCCAGTCGCCGTTGTCGTCCATGGTCCAGTGGCCGGCCGACTGGTAGGGGGCGAAATCGCCGCCGACCACGGTCACGTCGGGCACCCAGACGGTGCCGTAGGTGCCGTCCTCGATCCACATGCCGTAGGGGGCGAGCGGCTCCTGGAACTCGGTGAGCGCGCTCGGATCGGTGTCGGCGTACTCGTCGGCCTCGTCGTCCGCGTCCGCGTCGTCGCTCACCCGCTGCACCTGCACCGACGGCGCGGAGGGCTGCGCGTTCGGGATATCGCTGGTGTAACCCTGCGGTAACGGTGCCCCTGTCTCCGCATGCGCCACACCCGCGGTGCCGAGCACGAGCGCCGCGAGCAGGGCCACGCCGCGCGCCGCGCGAGCGAGCGCTCCACGCGCGCGGTCGCCTGCGCGCGAGACAGCCGAAGCAGAGCCGGAAGAGGGGGGTGAAGCGGGGACGAGCATGGGGAACATGATGGGTCCTATTCTCGGCGGACGCCAGAAGGCGCGAGGCCGCGGGGCTCTTCTCCTCCGGGAGCTTGCAAACGCCGTTCCCGGGGGCTCATCTGGTTGGACGGGCGAGGCGCTCGAACTTTTCCACGAGATCGAGACAAAACGTCGCGCGCCCGGCCGGGCTCTGCCACCGGGCGCGGCCCGGGATGAAAGAACCGACACACGGGAGTTTCGCAGAGGCCGCCCCTCGCTGTAACGTGGCCGTGGTGCTGGGTCGAAGAACGTGGGCAGCGGCAGCGGTGATCGGCGCGATCGGCCTCGGGTCGGGCGCGGCCCTGGGTGATCCCAAGTCGGCCGCCTCGGGCGTGCGGGTCGATCAGCTCCAGCCGGCCAGCCCCGACAGCCCCTTCGTCCGCGCCGAGGGCCCCCACGAGCCCCTGCCGGACGGCGCCGAGCTCGCCGCCTCCCTCGGCGTCGAGTACGCCCGCGGCCTGCTGCGCGAGGTCGCCGTCGACACCGCCGGCAACAAGAGCACGCTCGCGACGCTCGTCGACAGCGCCCTGCTCGCCCGCATCGGCGCCTCGGTCATGCCCTTCCACTGGCTCGCGGCCGACGTGAGCGTCCCCTTCGCGCTCATGGAATCGGGCGACGCGCCCGTGCCCTACGGCAGGGGCGCATTGCCTCCCGCGGCCAAGGCGCCCGGCGTCGGCGACCCACGCATCGGCCTCCACCTCCGCCCCGTCGACGGCCGCGCCTTCGGCCTCATCCTCGGCGGCCGCATCTGGGCCCCCGTGGGCTCGCAGGACGCCTACCTCTCCGACGCCCGCTTCCGCGGCGAGGTCGACATCGGCGTGGCCGGCCAGGTCAAGTCCATCCTCTACGGCTGCACGGTGAGCGTCTCGCCCGGCGTCTTCCTCAAGCGCGACGGCGATCGCCTCGGCGCCGCATGCGCCGTGCACATCGCGCCCGTGTCGTTCCTGAGCGTCGGCGTGGAGCCGTCGTTCGCGATGTTCAACATCGTGGACGCGAAGGACAACGCCGCCTTCGCCCTCCAGATCGAGCCGCTCGCCGCCGTCCGCCTGCGCTTCGGCTCCTTCAACGCCGGCGTCGCCGGCGGCCCCGGCTTCGGTGACGCGCCCGGCGCCGCCTCCATGCGCGTCCTCGCGCAGTTCGGCTACGCCGGCGCCTCCACCCCGCCCAAGCCGCCGCCCGCCGGCCCGCGCGATCGCGACCTCGACGGCATCATCGACGCGCAGGATGCATGCCCCGCCGAGGCCGGCCCCGCGAGCCGCGATCCCAAGCAGAACGGCTGCCCCGGCCGCGATCGCGACGGCGACGGGATCCGCGACGAGGAAGACTACTGCCCCGATCGCGCCGGCATCCCCTACCCCGACCCCAAGGCCACCGGCTGCCCCGACACCGACAACGACGGCCTGCCCGATCCGATCGACCCGTGCAAGAGCGAGCCCGGCCCCGAGCCCTCGGGCTGCCCGCGCTACGCCCGCCTCGGCACGGCCGGCTTCACCGTCACCCCGCCGATCGAGTTCACCAAGGACGACAAGCTCACCGACGCGAGCCGCCAGGCGATCGAGGAGATCGCCTCCACCATGCGGGCGAACCCGAAGCTCGACCAGGTGAGCTTCGGGGTCGGCACCAAGGGCGCGAACGCCAAGACGGCCGACAAGCGCGCCCAGGAGATCTTGATGATCCTGCGCGCCGGGCACCTCGACGCGTCCCGCTACGAGGTGCTGCTGCGCGACGACGTGCCCTCGGGCGCGGTGATCGTGCGCAACATCCGCTGACGGCCCCCGGAGCAGCGCGCTTGCCAACCTGTCAGCGCCGCCGAGCCCCGCGGGCCACTTCGTCAGCCCGAATTTCGGCCCGCCCCTGGAATTGCCGGGAGAGAAAGCCCTCGCTGGGGTTTGCTCCATGGCACAGGCTGTGCTCAAAGGGGCGCGGAGCGTTGCTCATGGACGAGACGAGATCGAGGAGCTGGATGCGGCGAGGGGTGGGTCTGGCAACCGGGCTCCTGGCGCTGGCGAGCGCGTGGCCCGCGCAGGCGGACACGACGACCACCACGACGACCACCACCACGGGCGGGGGCGCGACGGGCGGCTGGGGTCACGTCGGCAAGAACGTGACGATGGTCGACCCGACCCGCTCCGGCGTCGTTACACGGGCGCAGGGGCACAACCCGAACTGGATCAGCTACTCCGACTGCGTGAACGGCCTCAAGATCAAGTTCACGCCCACCCTCAACACGGCCAACGACGCCGCCGGAAATCACGTCACCGCCTTCGAGGTCTGGATCAACCGCATCCGGGACACGGACTGCGCGACGCGGACCAACCGCGACACGCCCGCCTCGTGCATCCGGCTCTTCAGCCTCTCGTCGCCGACCAACACGCCGCCCCCCATCGAGCTCGACGCCGCGAAGGACATCGTGCAGAAGGGCCTCGGCTACGACAAGTGCGACAACACCACGCACATCTCGAACACCACGTCGTTCTCCTCGGCCGACCAGACCAAGCTCTGGTTCATCCTGATCCGCGACAACGACGGCGAGATCGACACGAGCGACACCGAAGACTACCGGCGCTGGGACGCCTCCGAGGTCGACATGTGGGGCCCCGATTCGCCGGACGCGCCCGCCATCACCGTCGGAGACGCGAGCCTGACCCTCAGCTTGACCACGAGCGACAGCGACCTCGACAAGTTCTGGATCTTCCGAGATCCGCCGCCTGATCCGCTCTTCCCCTCGACGTCCTCACCCAAGATCGTCGGGAGCCACAACGGCAACAACGGCGGCGGAGGCACGGGCGGCATGGGCGGCACCACCGCGAGCGCGGGCGGCGCGGGCGGCATGGGTGGCAGCACGACGACCACCACCACGACGACCACCACGACCACCACGACGACCACCAGCGGAGGAACGACGACGGGCGGCTCCGGTGGCTCGGGCGGGGCCGGTGGCTCGGGCGGCGGCGCGGCGTGCATGGCTTCGAGCTGGCTCTTTCCGGGCCAGGTCCCCGGCGACGATCTGCGGCTCCGCCTCGTCGAAGAGCTCGATCGGTCGAGCAGCGGCAACGCGACCGAGTTCGTGATGAAGAACCTCGAGAACAAGGTGAAGTACGGCGTGGCCGTGGCCGGGGTCGACTCCGTGGGCAACGTCGGCAAGCTCTCGCCGATCGCGTGCGGCACGCCGCGCGAGGTGGACAGCTTCTTCAAGGTCTACTGCCGCGACGGCGGCACTTGCGAGGGGTGCAGCTTCGACGCCGACCACGGCTTCGCCTGGCCCTCGATCAGCGCGACCGCGCTCGCGTTGATCGGGCTCGGCTTCCGCAGGCGCGATCGCCGCGCCGCCGGCCCGCGCGAGGAGACTCGATGAAGCCCAGCACGCCCCTGTCCGCGATCGCCGCCGCCGGCATCCTCCTGCTCCACGCGGGCCCGTCCGCCGCGCAGGAGTCGCGCCTGCCCACCACCGACTGGCGCCAGGCCAACCGCACCGACGCGGTCGCCAAGAAGGTCACCTCACCCGAGTCGTTCGGCTTCGAGCTCCGCTTCGGCGGCTACACGCCGCAGATCGATCAGGAGCCCGGCCTCGGCGGCAAGACGCCGTACAAGAGCATCCTGCGCCCCGACGACGACGCGCCTCAGTTCTATTTCGGGATGGAGCTCGACTACCTCCCGCTGCGCATCCCGTACGTCGGCCGGATCGGCCCGAGGGTCGGCTGGGGGTACACACACACCTCGCAGAAGGCGAACTTCACCGACTCGAACCCCCCCGAGGCCTCCGACGTCGACACCGGCCTCACCATCATGCCGATGTACGCCGGCCTCGTGCTCCGCATCGACGAGCTGATGCGGCGGACCGACATCCCGATCGTGCCCTACGGCAAGGCCGGCTTCGGGATGGCCTACTGGAACGCGAGCACCAGCACCGGCACCGAGACCTACGTCAACGCCGCGGGCAACAAAGTCTCGGCCAACGGCCTCTCGTGGGGCTTCGAGTTCGCGGTCGGCGGCATGCTCGCGCTCAACTTCCTCGACCCGCGCGCCGCGGCCCGCCTCGACGAGGCCACCGGCGTCAACCACGCCTACGTCTTCGGCGAGTGGATGAACAACTCCATGGTCGGCCGGAACTCGAAGAACATGTACGTCGGCACCTCGACCTGGGTGCTCGGCCTCGCCGTCGACATGTAGCCCGCGCCCCTCGTCAGGGCGCGATCACCTTCTTCCGCGCCGCCTGCACCACATGGGGCGGCGCCCCGATCCCCTTCGCGATCTGCCGCAGCCCGTCCTGCGGCACGTGATCCAGCGCGCGCACCGCCAGATCACCCGGCGTCTTCGGGTTGCGCGCCAGCGCCAGCGCGATCGCCGGCCGCGACAGCCACTCCTTCCGCTCGCCGATCAGCTTCAAAAAATCCGCGTTCATCTGCGGGTTCTTCGCCCACGCCGTCACCTCGTCGAGCCCCACGCTCGGGTTCTTCAGCACGAACGCGTGCAGCGTCCGGTTCTTGTCGCGGAGGATCGCCGCTCGATCCTCCCGCGTCCCGTGCAGCGCGAGGCGGATCCTGTCCGACGCGCCCGCGGCCTCGTTCGTCGCGCTCGTCGTCCGGGCGGCCGGCTGCGCAGCGGGCGCTTCTTCCTCCGCCTCCTCCGGCACCACCTCGTGCACCGGATCGCCCGCGTCCTCCGGATCGGCCTCGCCCGTCAGCAGCGCGCGCACCTCGCCCACCCGCCCGGCGGGCACGGTCACGGCCACGCCCACGCCGGGCAAGAGGCTCATCACCTCGCTCTCCAGGTCGACCCACGCCCCGCTCGGCGCGACGATCTGGAGCCACACCTTCGCCCGGAACTCCAGGCCCTCCGGCGGAGGAACCTTCACGAGCAGCGCGCCCCGCCCGATCTCCTGATCGATCGCCCGCCGGAGATCGATCGACTTTCCGTAGGTCGCGCGCAGCGTGATCATCCTTGTCATCTTAGCGCGTCGCCGTCCCGGGCGAACGGCGGTATTCTACCGGAAGACGGAGGTTTGCCATGCGACAACGCTCTCGGCTCCTCGGCGCGCTCGCCGGCCTCGGCGCGGCGCTCTCCTTCCTCGCGTGCGGCGGCACAACCACGGTCGGGGGCTCCGGGGGCGGCAGCACCACCACCGGGACCACCGGCGCCGGCGGCGCCACGAGCTCGTCGAGCTCGTCCGGCGGCACCGGCGGCGCCACCAGCTCATCGAGCTCGTCCTCGTCCTCGAGCTCGTCCTCGAGCTCGTCCTCGTCCAGCTCCTCGTCATCGAGCGGCAGCGGGTGCGGCGATTGCCAGGGCTTCGACTGTTGCGGAAGCACCTGTGTCAACCTCAAGAACGACATCCACAACTGCGGTGTGTGCGGCAAGGTCTGCCCCGATCCCAACCCGTTCTGCGACAACGGCGTCTGCGGAAAGCCGCCCTGCAATTCGCCCCAGCTCTGCGGCCCGGCCGATGTCTGCTGCGGCGACATGTGCTGCACGACGGGCCAGATCTGCTGCAAGGTGCCCGGCCCCGTGGTCACCGACGTGCCGGAGTGCACCGTTCCCAGCGCGGAGGGCACGTGCCCCAAGGGCTGCCTCCTGTGTGTCTGCGCCTCGCCGGACACGCCCATCGCCACGCCGACCGGCGATCGCCCCATCGCCGATCTCGCCGCGGGCGATCTCGTCTACAGCGTGAGCGGCGCGGCCATCGTCGCCGTCCCCCTCGCCCGCGTGAACAAGGTCGCCGCGCACGATCACCAGGTCGTCCGCGTGACGCTCGAAGGCGGCGCGGTGCTGGAGATCAGCCCCCGCCACCCCACCGCCGACGGGCGCACCTTCGCCGATCTCGCCGCGGGCGATCGCCTCGACAGCAAGCGGATCGTCTCCGTCGAGCGCGTGCCCTACACGCACCCGTTCACGCACGACATCCTCCCCGCGTCGTCCACCGGCACCTACTTCGCGGGCGGCGCGCTCATCGGCAGCACGCTGTTCGGCGCGATCGACGTCGAGGGCGCGCGGTAGCTTTGCTCAGCGCCGATCGTCAATCGGCTTGACCACCATCACGGTCAGGTTGTGCTCGCCGCGCGTCTGGAGCGCGGCCTGGATCAGCGCCTTGCACGCGTCCCCCGGGTGCGGGCTCTTCGCGAGCAGGTTGAAGAGCGCCCGGTCGTCGAGCGCGCCGAGCCCGCGGCTCGCGAGGAGCAGCGTGTCGCCCACCCGGAACGACGAGCTGACCACGCCGGGCTCGATCGGCATCGGCGCGCCGAGGCAGCGGGCCACGGGGCTCGCGGTCAGCCCCGCGCGGAAGCCCGTCCCCGGCACGCCGCCCTCGAAGGTCTCGCCGAGGTGGAGGCGCGCGGCCGCGTTTCCGCGGAAGAGCAGGACGCGCGTGTCACCGGCCTGCGCGAGCTCGAGCATGTCCGGCTGGAAGACCACGAGCGAGGCCGAGGCCGCGGTGTCGACGAAGCGCCGGTCCGACGCGGCCCCGTAGATGCCGCGGGCGGCCACGCCCAGCACCTCGAGCAGGCGCTGCCGCATCCCCGCGTCGCTCCGCGCGGGCGGCTGCCCCACGAGCTGATCGAGCAGGATGTTCCCCGCCACGCGGCTCATCGTGAAGCCCGCCGCCGCGGCCTGCTCCACCTGGGCGAGGCTCCGACTCCAGTCGAGCAGGTGCCCGCTCAGCAGCGCGACCGCCACCCCGGACAGCCCGCCGATCTCGGCGAAGAACGGGTACGGATCGCGCGCGAGGCAGCGCTCGAAATCGGTGGCGAGGTAGCCGTCGAGGTTGCCCTTGCGCTTGCTCCCGGGGTGGCTCAGGGCAGCGACGGCGACGCGCGTGGGCTGGGGTCCGCTCCGGTACACGACGCCGTACAGCGTAGCCGCTGCATGGCACGATGGAGTCGATTTCGAAGGGATTTGGGGGTGTCTGCAAAGCGGTGAGGCAGGGCCCCGCGAGAGGCCCTGCCTGCCCTGCAAGCTCAGCCGCGACGACGCCGGCGGAGCGCCAGCCCGATGGCCGCGACCGTCCCGAGCACGAACGGCGCTCCGTCGCTCTCGCTCCCGGTCCCGGGGCGAGCCGCGCAGAAGATCCCGTCGCCCGTCGCGAGCACCTCGTCATGCTCGCCGCCGGTGGTGGTGCTGGTGGTGCCGCCGCCCTGCCCACCGCCGCCGTTGTTCTCGGGCACGCAGGTCCCGATCGACTCGGTGAGCGAGTCGCACACCTTGCCCTCGGGGCAGCCGTTGCCGTTCTTGCCGCGGCAGCCCGGCCCGCAGGTCATGTCGGGCTCGCACACCTTGCCGCTCTTCGCGTCGCCGCAGTCGCTGTCCTTCGTGCACGCGGGCTTCATCACGTCGTCGTCGCCGTGGCCGAAGGTCGGATCGGTCTCGCCTGCGTCGACCACGCCGTTGTGGTTCTTGTCCTCGTCGCCGTCCTTCACGGTCCCGTCGTCGGTGTCGGCGTCGAGCGGATCGGTCGTCGTCTGGCCCTTGTCGCCGTCGGGGATGCAGTGCTTCTTCGACAGGTCGGTCGCGGGGTTTCCGCAGTCCTTGCCCATCTCCGTCCCGTCGAAGAGCCCGTCGTTGTCGCTGTCCGGGTCGAGCGCGTTGATCTTCCCGTCGCCGTCGGTGTCGTCGCCGGGCTTCGGCTCCTGCCCGTCGAGCACACCGTCGTCGTCGCTGTCCGCGTCGAGCGGATCGGTCCCGAGCGTCATCTCGTCGATGTTGGTGATCCCGTCGTTGTCGCTGTCCACGCCGGTGTCGTCGCCGCCGTGGCCCACGACCGGATCGGTCTCGTCCGCGTCGACCTGGCCGTTGTGGTTCGCGTCTTCCTCGCCGTCGATCACGCCGCCGTGATCGGTGTCGGCGAGCAGCGAGCAGGTCACGGTGGCGCCCATGTCGGCGTCGGCGATGCAGACGTTCTTCGACTTGTCGGTGTCGGGGTTCTCGCAATCGAGCCCCATCTCCGTGCCGTCGAAGAGCCCGTCGTTGTCGCTGTCCACGTCGAGCGCGTTGATCAGCCCGTCGCCGTCGGTATCGTCGGCCAGGTTGTTCTCCTTGCCGTCGATCGCCCCGTCGTCGTCGGTGTCGGCGTCGTTCGGGTTCGTCCCGAGGAAGATCTCCTCGGCGTCGGTCAGGCCGTCGCCGTCGCTGTCAACGTTGGCAACGTCGTCACCACCGTTACCCACCGCCGGGTTGGTCTCGCCCGCGTCGAGGACGCCGTTGTGGTTCACGTCCTCCACGCCGTCCATGATCCCGCCGTCGTCGCTGTCCGGATCGACCGGCGAGGTGTGCGTCGCGCCCATGTCCGCGTCGGGGATGCAGTGGTGCTTGCCGTTGTCGGTCGCCGGGTTGTTGCAGCCGAGCCCGAGCTCCGTCCCGTCGTAGAGACCGTCGTTGTCGCTGTCCACGTCGAGCACGTCGATGAGCCCGTCGCCGTCCATGTCGAGGCTCGGGTTCGGCTCCTGCCCGTCGACCACGCCGTCGTCGTCGGTGTCCGCGTCGTTCGGGTTCGACCCGAGGAAGATCTCCAGCGCGTCCGGGAGCCCATCGCCGTCGCTGTCGGTGTTCAGGTTGTCGTCCGCCCCGTGGCCCGCCGTCGGGTTGGTCTCGCCCGCGTCGAGCTTCCCGTTGAGGTTCGTGTCCTCCGAGCCGTCCTTCTTGCCGCCGTTGTCGGTGTCGGGATCGACCGCGGAGGTCTTGGTCGCGCCCATGTCCGCGTCGGGCGTGCAGAGGTGACGGCTGTTGTCGGTCGCGGGGTTCGAACAGTCCTTGCCCATCTCGGTGCCGTCGGGCAGCGCGTCGTCGTCGCTGTCCGGATCGAGCACGTCGATGAGCCCGTCGCCATCCATGTCGGCCGAGGGGTTCGGCTCCAGCCCGTCGAGGGCGCCGTCATCGTCGGTGTCGGCGTCGTTCGGGTTCGACCCGAGGAACAGCTCCAGCTTGTCCGAGAGCCCGTCGCCGTCGCTGTCGATCACCGTCGCGTCGTCGGCCTTGTGGCCCGCCGTCGGATCGGTCTCGCCCGGGTCGATCTTCCCGTCGAGGTTCGTGTCCTCGGACCCGTCCGTCGCGCCGCCGTGATCGGTGTCCGGATCGATCGGCGAGGTCTTCGTCGCGCCCTGATCGGCGTCGGGCGTGCAGTGGTGCGCGGCCGCGTTCGTCGCCGCGTTGCTGCAGTCCTTGCCCATCTCGGTCCCGTCGAAGAGCCCGTCGTCGTCGCTGTCCGGATCGAGCACGTCGATGAGCCCGTCGCCGTCCATGTCGAGGCTCGGGTTCGGCTCCTGCCCATCGATCACGCCGTCGTCGTCGGTGTCGGCGTCGTTCGGATTCGAGCCGAGGAACAGCTCCAGCGCGTCACTGAGCCCGTCGCCGTCGGTGTCGGCGATCTGCGCGTCGTCGGACCCATGTCCGGCCGTCGGGTTGCCCTCGCCCGGGTCGATCTTCCCGTCGAGGTTCCAGTCCTCGGCGCCGTCGCTCTTGCCGCCGTTGTCGCTGTCGGGGTCGACCGCGGAGGTCTTGGTCGCGCCCTGGTCGGCGTCGGGCGTGCAGTGGTGCGCCGCCGGATCGGTCGCCGGGTTCGAGCAGTCCTTGCCCATCTCGGTGCCGTCGGTCAGCCCGTCATCGTCGCTGTCCGGATCGAGCACGTCGACGAGCCCGTCGCCGTCCATGTCGGCCGCGGGGTTCGGCTCCTGCCCGTCGATCACGCCGTCGTCGTCGGTGTCCGCGTCGTTCGGGTTCGATCCGAGCGCGATCTCCAGCCCATCGGAGAGCCCGTCGCCGTCGCTGTCGAGGTTGACGCTGTCATCCCCGCCATGGCCGGCGACCGGGTTGGTCTCGCTCCCGTCCACCACGCCGTTCCTGTTCGTGTCCTCGGAGCCGTCCTTCACGCCGCCGTGATCGGTGTCCGGATCGAGCGGCGAGGTCTTGGTCTGGCCGGCGTCCGCGTCGGCGATGCAGAGGTGGCGGCTGCTGTCGGTCGCCGGGCTCGTGCAGTCCTTGCCGAGCTCCGTCCCGTCGAACAGGCCGTCGTTGTCGCTGTCCGGATCGAGCACGTTGAGCAGCCCGTCGCCGTCGGTGTCGAGGCTCGGGTTCGGCTCCTGCCCGTCGAGCACGCCGTCGTCGTCCGTGTCCGCGTCGTTCGGGTTCGACCCCAGGGTGAGCTCGAGCGCGTCGCTCATCCCGTCGTTGTCGCTGTCGGCGTTCTGGCTGTCGTCCGCGCCGTGCCCGGCCGTCGGATCGGTCTCGCCCGGGTCGATCTTCCCGTTGAGGTTCGTGTCCTCCGCGCCGTCGAACACCCCGCCGCCGTCGGTGTCCTTGAGCATCGGGTTGGTGGTCGTCGCGCCCATGTCCGCGTCGGGCACGCAGTTGTGCTTGGTGTTGTCGGTCGCGGGGTTGCTGCAATCCTTGCCCGCCTCCGTGCCGTCGGTCAGCCCGTCGTTGTCGCTGTCCGGATCGAGCACGTTGATGAGCCCATCGCCGTCGCTGTCGAAGCCGGGGCTCGGCTCGTTGCCGTCGAGCAGACCGTCGTCGTCGGTGTCCGCGTCGTTCGGATCCGAACCGATCAAGAGCTCGAGCGCGTCACTGAGCCCGTCGCCGTCGCTGTCGGGGCAGCCGTTCTCGAGCTGCCCATCGCAGTCCTCGTCGAGGTCGTTGCCGCACACCTCGGGCGAGGGCTGCCCCGGCGTCGCGCTGCACCCGGCGCCGCCGCCGGCCTTGCACTCGATGACGCCGCTCGCCGCGCAGACCCCGAGCCCGACGTTGCAAGGCTGGCCCTTGTTGAAGCCCTCGTCCGTCTGCCCGTTGCAGTTGTTGTCGAGGTCGTCGCAGCTCTCGGCGCTCGCCTGCACGTTCTGGTTGCAGTGGATCGACCCCGCCTGGCACGCCGTCGTCCCGGGCGCGCACACGCCGAGCAGACCCGTGTTGCACGCGATGTTGCCGCCCGGGTTGTTCTCGTCGACCTGCCCGTTGCAGTTGTTGTCCTTGTTGTCACAGGTCTCGACGCTCGCCTGCACGTTCTGGTTACAGTGGATCGACCCCGCCTGGCACGCCGTCGTGCCCGCCGCGCACTCGCCGAGCAGCCCGGTGTTGCACGCCTGGTTGCCGCCCGGGTTGTTCTCGTCGATCTGCCCGTTGCAGTTGTTGTCCTTGTTGTCGCAGGTCTCGGCGCTCGCCTGCACGTTCTGGTTGCAGACGACGGCGCCGTTCTGGCACGCCGTCGTGCCCGGCGCGCACACGCCGAGCAGGCCCGTGTTGCACGCGATGTTGCCGCCCGGGTTGCCCTCGTCCGTCTGCCCGTTGCAGTTGTTGTCCTTGTTGTCGCACACCTCGGGCGACGGCTGCTTCGCCACCGCGTCGCAGATGGCCACGTTGTTGAGGCAGGTGCTCTTGGTCCCGTTGCTCAGGCACTCGCCGACGCCGGCGGTGCAGGGCGAGCCGAAGCCGGGGCAAGGCGTCACGGTGTCGATGTCCGTCGCCGAGGCGTTGGGCACCGTGGGATCGACGACGTTGGCCGGCGGGGTGACGGCGGCGACGTTGGCGATCTGCCCCGCGGCGTTGGCGGCCACGGTCGCGGTCGCGGTGTAGGTCACCGTCCCGTTCACCGCGATGTTCGCCGTGGTGTTGATGTTCCCCACGCCCGCCGCCGCGCCGCACGCGCTGCCGGCCGAGGCCACGCAGGTCCAGCTCACGTTCGAGAGCTGCGCCGGGAAGGTGTCGGTGATGGCCGCGCCGACCACGGGGTTCGGCCCGCTGTTGCTGGCGACGATCGTGTAGGTGACCGGCTGGCCCTGGATGACGTTGACGACGTTGTCGGTCTTCGTCATCTTGAGGTCGGCGAAGACGACGCCCGCGGTGATCTGGGTGATGATCTTCGGCCCGATCAGCGGCGAGACGTTCGTCCCGTAGATGTCGTAGTTGCCGGCGACGATGCTCCCCATCGCCCCGGCGTTGATCTGCACCGTGATGTCGAAGGTGCCCCCCGCGCCCGCGGCGAGGTTGTTGACGCTGCAGGTGACGAGGCCGCCCTGGCCCACGGGCGGCGTCACGCACACGAGCCCGTTGGGGTTGATCGACTGGAAGGTGGTGTTGGGCGGGATGTTGAACTCGACCTTGACCCCGGACGCCCCGTTGGCGCCGCCGTTCTTGTACGTGAGCTTGTAGGTGATGTTCGAGCCCGCGTTGGCCTGGGCCGGCCCGGTGCCCGTCACGAACAGGCCTGGGATGGGGACGCCCACGCTGTCGACGTACACGTTGCCCCAGTGCCCGCCGAGCGAGCAGCCGGCGCCGATGATCTCGAGCTCGACCTGGTCACCCAGCCCGAGCTGCGCCGGCCCGGGCGCGATGTCCACGAGCTGCCAGTCGGTGTAGTAGTAGGTCCCCACCGTCTTCCAGGGCACGCCGGGCTGGGCGCTCAGGTTGAAGTCCGCGTAGAGGACCGCGTTGCCCTTGGTGATGTTCGTGAGCTGGACGAAGTAGTAGGGCTGCTGGTTCACCTGGTGGGCCGGGTTCTCCAGCACCGGCGAGAGGACGAAGCGGACATGGGGGATGCCGTCCGTCGGGTCGATGTCGCCGTTGACGATGGTCATCGACTGCCTGAGCGAGTTCACGTTGGTCTGCGTGCCCTGCCGGTTGACGAGCGCGCACGCGTTGCCGAACTTCGGCCAGCGCATCGAGCCCGCCGCGCCGAGGAAGGAGTCCGTCTGCGTCTCGGGACCGGCGGCGGAGACGAACGTGAAGGTGTCGGCCACGCCGCCCGCCTGGAGGTTCAGGCCCGCGCGCGTCTGGGGGTTCTGGATCGTCACCCCGTTGGGGTTGAGGTAGGGCGTGACGGTCCACGACGGCGGAGGCAGGTTGTTCGCGCCGCTCTCGAAGTCCCCGTTCACGAACACGGCGCTCTGCGCCTCGTGCACATGCTCCTCGGGCGGAGCCTGCTGCGAATCCTTCGGCGGATCCTTGGGCGTGTCCGGCGAGCACCCGCCCAGCACAAGAGCCAGGCCGGCTGCGAAGGCGATCCAGATCCCCTGCTTCGGTCGTTGGTTCACGCGTCTTTCCTCCTGCAAGAAACCAAGCGGTCCGCTCGATCACGGCGGGCAGCGGCGATTCGGCGAGGCGAGCGCCTCTGCTCGACCTCTGCTCGATCGCGACGGGTAAGCTCTGTTCTCGGGTCGATCCCTCACGCGATGTGGGGACAACACCCGCTTTTGGCGGCTCTCTCGAAGAGAGCAACAGCATAGCCCTTGTACGGTGTGGATGTCGCGGCCGATCCGCGCTCTGCCGAGGAGCGGCCGCGACGATCGCAGGAGGGCGCACGGGGCAAGGGACAGGCCAGGGCCCGCGCCGCGCTCGCAGCCCGAAAATCAGCGTATTTCGCGGGTGCGGTGGTCTCTCGGGGTGAGGGCTCTACCCCTCACATGCGGGGTGTTGTCATCGATCCACCGGCGAGCAACCCTACAGATGCAATATCGCCCGCGCCCCGGCGGTGGCCGAGGCGCGGGCGTTCAGGGCGCGAAGCGCCCACTATCCCCCCTCCCGCTTCCGAGTTCCTCTCCCGATGCCCTCTCCGGGAACGGGAGAGGGAGGGGGAAGCGGGAGCGGGAGCGGGTTTCGGGCTTTCAGTGCAGGTCGACCACGGCGAGCCCGTAGGGGCCCATCGAGGCGAGCGCGCGGTGGCCATCGATGGTCACCTGGTAGACATACGACGAGACATCACCCTTGCTCTGGTAGTCGAGGTTGCCGAGATCGCTGGTGTCGAGCACCGCGATCGAGGGCGGCCCGTACCCCGCGAGCACGAGGTTCTGTCCATCGGCGGCGACCGGGTAGCCGTCGTTCGTGACGGGGAGCTGCGCAGTGACGAGCTGGAGCATCCCGGCGCGCAGGCCGGCGAGCACGTGCACCTTGGCGGTCGGACCGGCCGAGACGCCGCCGCCCGCGTCCTCGACCCAGCCGTAGCCGGCGTAGGAGTAGGCGAACAGGCGATCGTCGCCGGCGATGATCTGGCTCAGGTACCCGCCGTCGGGGATGCCGGCCGTGTCGAGCACGCTCGCCTGCCCCTGGTTGACGGCGAGGAGCTTGTAGGTGCGGTGGATGCCCACGCAGAGCCCGGGCTGATCCCAGGCCGACCCCTGGAAGGCCGCGTCCCAGCCGAAGAGCTTGAAGCAGCCCTCCGCGTTGGCGACGAACGAGGAGACCTTGCTGTAGTCGACGGTGAGCACGTGGCCGCTCTCCGCGTCGAAGGCCGCGAGCGAGCCGGGCACGTTGACGGGGGGCACGGCGAGCGGCGTGCCCGCGCCCATGATCAGCACGCGATCGAGGTAGAAGCGCACCTTGCCCGAGTCGTCGCCCACGGTCTCCCAGTGCGACGTGAGGATCTCCGTGCCCGCGACGAGCAGCGGGGTGTGGCCGAGCCCGCTCGGCATGCTCAGGCTGGCGCTCTCGGCGGGGTGCTGCGGGTCGGAGAGGTCGACCAGCACGAGGGTGCTCTGCTCGGTGCTGTTCTCGTCCCAGCTCGTGCGGGAGAGCTTCTGGAAGATCAACGTCGTACCCACCTGGACCACGTTGTCACCGGTGGAGACGATGTTGCCGCTCCACCACCCGCCGTAGATGTCGAAGTCGAGCGAGGTCTGGCCGGCGAGCGCGGGCGCGCTCGGGTCGCTCACGTCGAAGACCTGCACCACCGTCTGCGAGCTCGGGCCCTCGTACATGTACGAAGGCGCGATCAGGTAGACGAAGTTGCCCTGGTGGAAGATGCGCGCGCCGTAGTAGCTCAGGCCGCCGCACGCGCCCTTGCCGGAGGTGTCGAGGTCGACCGAGCTGAGCGGCTCGGCCGTCGCCGGATCGGCCTTCGGGACCACATCGAGGCGCGCCTGCCCGCTCCACCAGTCGGCGGCGATCCGCACGACCTTGTCGCCGACCACGTGGGTCGCGGTGACGTTGATCGAGAGCGGGAGCCTGCCGAGGGCGGCCGGGGCGTCCCGGTTTGCGATGTCGTACGCGCGCACCTCGGCGTCGGAGAGCCCGAAGAGCTTGCCGTTGTCGATGAAGGAGCGGCGCGTCCAGCCGGTGACGGGGGCGTCGCCGCGCTTGGTCAGCCCGTCGTTCGTGAAGTCGATGATCTGGATGCCGCTCTCGTAGCTGCCGCAGCCGTACGGGTCGTTCGTGGCGACCCACGCCGAGTAGGGCACGAAGATCGCGCCGAGGTCGTCGTTGATCTTGAAGGCCTTGTGGATGCGATCCTGGTCCTCGGGCAGGCTCGACCACTGGCCGCCGAACGCGACGCGGGAGAGCATCGTCGGGTGCGCCATGTCGGCCACGTCGAAGAGCGAGACCTGGAGCGATCCCTGCTCGTTGGTGTTGTCGTAGCCGAGCGCGAAGAGCCGGTCGCCGCGCGGCTCCATGTGGTAGATCCAGCCCGGGATCTCGAGGGCCGCGAGCTGCGCCGGGTGCG
Source organism: Byssovorax sp. (assembly GCA_046351295.1). GTDB lineage: Bacteria > Myxococcota_A > Polyangia > Polyangiales > Polyangiaceae > JAXLYT01. The sequence continues at coordinate 27,135 of JAXLYT010000058.1, read as the reverse complement.
CCGGGTCGGTCAGGTCGATCGTGAAGAGCGGGTCGGTCTGCTCGGAGGTGATGGCGTAGGCGCGGGCCTGATCGAAGCGCACCGAGCGCAGCCGCTCGGGCTTCGGCAGGGTCAGGCTCATGGTCGCGAGGGGCGTGACCTCCTGCGACGAGGTGACGGTGAAGGTCTGCACCTGGGGCACGCCGTTGGTCCACCAGATGCCGGGCTGGCTCACGACGCGCAGCACGCCGTCGCGCTCATCCATCTGCCAGCGGCTCTCGATCTGCCCCGCGGCCTCGACCGTCGCGCCCTTGACGAGGCCGCCGGCCGGGTCGGAGATGTCGACCACCTGGATCGTGGAGTGCCCCTCGCCGGTGCCGTCCCACTCGATCCCGGCCACGTACATCCGCTGATCGTTGACGGAGATGCTCCGCCGCCACCAGCCGTAGCCGTACGGGTCGGGCGCGGTGAAGTCGAGGGTGTCGATCTGCACGGCATGCGCCGGATCGCTCACGTTGATCGAGGTGACGGTGGTGGCGGGCTTGTTCTGCTCGCAGCCCCAGCAGTAGCCGTCCTCGTAGCTGACGGCGTAGAGCACGTCGCCGACGAGGCGCGAGTCGGAGATGTTGCCCGGCAGGTCGAACTCGCCGAGCTCGCCGATGTTCGCCGGGTCGCTCACGTCGAGCGCCTGGACGTGGCTCGTCTGCTGCCACGTGAGCGTGTTCTTGACCTCGTCGTAGACGGGCGCCCAGTACGAGGAGAACATCGCGTAGATCACGCCGTCCCGCAGGTACATCTCGAAGGGGATGCCCGTCATCGAGCGCCGCCCGAGCAGCGTGAGGTGCGCCGGGTTCGAGATGTCGACGATCGACAGCCCCGAGAACTGCGAGAGCGCGTAGAGGCGTCCGTTCTGGACCTGGATGATGTCCGCCTCCTCGATCGCGCGGGCCGGATCGTCATCGCCGTTCGCCGCCGGGGCCGCCGACTCTCCGCCCCCGCCGCTCGACGAGCTGCCGCTGCCCGCGTCGGAGTTCTTGGACTGCGATCCGGGCAGATCGGAGACGAAGCCTGAGCTCCCCGAAGGGTTGCTCGGCGTGCTGGTGCAGGCGCTCAGGGCGTACGTGGCCGAGGCCAGCGCGCCGAGCGCCAAGGTCTGAAGCAGTGCTCGAAGGTGGGTGTTCATGGCACCTGAGCCATCTTCAAGATCCGCGCCACCGCCCTCCCCAACCGTGGCGCAAACATGGCGCACCCCGAATTCCATGCGCCCATCAAACCCCGGCGTTTCTCGGCCATTCCCGGTGGCACGCAACCGGTGCGCCGCCGCCCGGAAGTGTGCCGTCGCCGGGTATGACGGCGGATGCGTCCGGGTGCAAGGTTGGCACAGATCGCTCAGACGACCTTGGAAGGCCGAAGGGCTCCCGCTCCCGCTCCCGCTCCCGTTCCCGCTCCCGCTCCCGTTCCCGGAGAGGGTATCGGGAGAGGATCTCGGGAACGGGAGCGGGAGAGGGGAGAGATGGAGAGCTTCATGTCCCGATCCGCCCGAGCTTCAGCACCGGCTTGCCCTCGTCGCGGGCGCGGGCGAGGTCGATCGAGCACTCGATCACCCAGTCGTTGTCGTCCTCGGGGTCGCTGATGATCTGCCTGACCTCCCACCGGTGCTCGCCCCGCTCGATCAGCGTGTTCTGCGGGCTCCGCGCGGCCGGATCGAGCCGCACGCTCGCATGCTCGGCGAAGTACGGCGCCATCATCGCCTCGATCTCGGCCGGACGCAGCGGCGCGTCGCCACCGGCAAAGAGCTCGGCCACGAGGTCGTGGCGACGGCCCGCGAGGGCGCGCAGCACCTGGTAGAGCTCGTTGCGCACGAGCACGGTGAAGGCCTTCGGATCGCGCGTGATGTCGAAGGCCTCGGGCGCGGGGCGCTCGGCGCGCGGCACATAGGCGGCGCCCGGGTCCTTCATCCGCTCCCACTCGTCGAGGAGGCTACTGTCGACCTGCCGGACGATCGCCCCGAGGTAGGTGATGATCTCGTGGACCCCCTCGTCCTTGGCCGGATCGGGCACCGTCTGCACGAGCGTCTTGTAGACCTCGGAGAGGTAGCGGAGCAAAATGCCCTCGCCGCGTTCGAGCTCGTACTCGCGCACGTACTCCGCGAACGAGAGGTATTGCTCGTAGAGCTCACGCGCCACCGATTTCGGGCGGATGTTCTCGTGCCCCACCCACGGGTGCTTGGCCGCGAAGGCGTCGAAGGTGCCGTAGATGAACTCCCGATGAGGCTTGGGATATTCGAGCTTCTCCAGCGCCTCCATCCGCTCTTCGTACTCCACCCCGGCGGCCTTCAGCTCGGCGATCGTCTCGCTCTTCAACCGATCGAGCTGCTTCATCAGCACGAGATCGGGGTTCTCCAGGATCGACTCGACGAGCGTGAGGAGCTGCAAGGGATACTCGGGGCTCTCCGGGTCGAGCAGCTTGATCGTGTCGAGCAGGTAGAGCGAGAGCGCGTGGTTGAGGGAGAAGTCTTCCTGCAAATCGGCGTGGACTTGCAGCCTCTTGCCGCCGCCCTCTTGCTCGACGAATTCGATGATCTTCGCGTCGAGGAGCGATTGATAGAGGAGCTTGCCGTGCTTTCGGTGCTCCCGCTTCTGGTGCGGTGTATCGTGGCAGTCTCTCACCAGCTTGACGATGGCCTTGCAGCCGCCGCGCGGGCGTTCGAGCATGTTGAGCAGGAGCCCGTGGGTGACCGAAAAGCGCGAGACGAGCGGCTCGGGGGACGAGGTGACGAGCCGGTCGAAGGTGGTCTTGTCCCAGTGGACATAGCCCTTCTCCGGGGGCTTGCGCTTCACCATCTTCCGCTTCTTCACCGGATCGCCCGCGGCCTTGGCCTCCATCCGCAGGTTCTCGATCACGTGCTCGGGCGCCTGCGCCACCACCGTCCCCCGCTCGTCGAACCCCTTGCGCCCCGCCCGCCCGCTGATCTGCTGGAAATCGCGGACGCTCAGGATCGCCGTCTTCTCCCCGTCGAACTTGCAGAGCTTGGTGAAGAGCACCGTGCGAATCGGGATGTTGACGCCCACGCCGAGGGTGTCCGTCCCGCAGATCAATTTCAGATGGCCCTTCTGCGCCAGCTTCTCGGCGAGCAATCGATACTTGGGCAGGAGCCCCGCGTGGTGCAGGCCTATCCCGTGGCGGAGGAGCTTCTGCACCTCCTTGCCATAGGGGCTGTCGAAGCGGGCGCCGACCAGAGCCTCCTGGATGCGCTTCTTCTCCTCCTTGGTGGAGTAATCGGTGCTCATCAGGTTCTGCGCCTCTTCGGCCGCGGCGCGCTGGGTGAAATTGACGATGTAAATGGGCGCCCTGTCCTGCCGGATGAGGTCGAGGATCGTCTCGTGGAGGGGCGTCTCGCGGTACTCGAAGGTGAGCGGCACGGGCCGCTCGCTCGAGCGCACGGTCACCGTGGGTTTCCCGGTCAGCTCGGTCAGCTTCTTCTCGAAGAATTCGGTCGGCCCGAGCGTCGCCGACATCAGGAGGAAGGTCGCCTTGGACAGCGCGAGGAGGGGGACTTGCCAGGCCACCCCGCGCTCCTTGTCGGCGTAGTAATGGAACTCGTCCATCACCACGTAATCCACCTGCGCGTCGGCCCCCTCGCGCAAGGCCTTGTTGGCGAGGATCTCCGCGGTGCAGCAGATCACCGGGGCGTCACCGTTGACGGTGGCGTCGCCCGTCATCATCCCCACGAGATCGGGCCCGAGCTCGCGGGAGAGGGCGAAGAACTTCTCGTTGACGAGGGCCTTGATCGGCGCCGTGTAATACGAGGTCTTCCCCTCGGCGAGGGCGACGAAATGGAGGAACGAGGCGACCAGCGATTTACCCGAGCCGGTGGGCGTCGCGAGGATCACGTTCTTGCCGCCGACCAATTCGAGCAACGCCTCTTCCTGGGCGGGGTAGAGGTCGAGGCGTTTGTCGGCCGCGTAGTCGAGGAAGCGCTGGAGCAGGTCGTCGGAGAGGAGCTCTCCTTCGGGGGGCGGGAGAAAGGAGGCGAGGGCGTGGCGCATGGTCGAGATCGCGATCGAGGACGGAGGGGCGAGGTCAGCGGCCGAGGAGCTTCTGGTAGTGCTCGGCGAGGGCCGTGCCGCCGAGGTGCGAGAAGAAGGTCGCGTAGCACATCCAGATGGCGAGGCCGTTCATGTCGTCGAAGATCGGCGGCAAGAAGGGCGGCGGCTTGATCACCCCGTCGGTCACGTGCGCGTGGAGGATGGGGATGTCCTCGTGCGCCACCTTGCCGACGAAGAGGAAGGGGATCAACTCCGCGCGATCGAGCTCGATCGCCGCGCGGAGGAAGGCGAAGTTGAGCACGATCCCCTTGCAGTAGCAGGCGTCCTTGGTGAAGGGCGCGCCGCCCTCGAGCAGGCCGCCGCGGAAGACGCGGCGCGCGTTCTGGAAGCACTCTTCCTCGTCGTAGCCCTCGGTCCGGTACCACTCGAAGACATCGAGGAAGCTCGCCCCGTCCTCGGCCTTGTCGACGGCGAGGATGCGATCGTTCAGCTTCTTCGCGCGCCGCGGGTTCGAGCGGAGGGTGAAGATCTCCACGAGCGCGGCGAGCCCCTCCTGCACGGCCGTGGTGCGGGGCGGGCCCTTGGCGAGCCAGCGCGCCACGGGCTGGTGCTGGCCGTTGAGGCTCGTGGCGACGTGGACCCAGCCCTCGTGCGCTTCGAGGATGTCGATGTCGCCCCGGGAGAACGTCGCGCCGCTGCGGATCTTGACGTAGTCGCTCCCCGCCGCGGCGTCGGCGAGCAGGCTGTCGTCGACCTGCACGTGGATCGCCGCGCCGCCGAAGAAGCGATCGAAGCGGGCGTTGAGCTCGCGCGCGGCGATCTCGGCGGAGATGTCCCGCTTCTGCGCCGGGCCGAGCCGCTCGCCGCCGATGGGCGTGAGCAGGTCGTAGAGGACGAAGCCCATGTCGCGGACGCTCGTCTTGCCGTCGGGGAAGCGGTCCTTGGGAGAGCCGTAGAGCTCGCGGGAGAGGTGGTAGAACTCCTTCGTCCCGCGGGCGAGGAGCATGCGCACGACCTTGCGGTACTCGTCCGCGGTCGCGAAGAGGATCGAGCCGAGCCGGTCGCCCGGCCCGAGCTCGCGCTCCGCGTCGGCGAGGATGCCGTCGAGCTCGGCGAGCTTCTGCGCGGGGTCGAAGCCGAGATCGGGCGCGTAGCCCACGCGCGGCAGCTCGCGGTGATCGCGGCGGAAGAACTCCTCCTCGACCTCGGGCTCCCAGCGGAGCGACTGGAGGATGCGGATCGGCCGCTGGGCGTCGAGCACCCGCTGGGCGAGGGCGGCGAGGATCTCCTTGTACGAGCGCCAGGGCCGGGGCGGAGACGGTGTGCTCTCCTGGATCCCATCGTGTCCGCCCGGCGGCGCTCCCGCGGCCGGCGGAGTGCCCTCGGCGCCTCCGGCCGGAGGCCCGGTGGGCCCGCCGGCAGGCTCGGTCCGCGTCGTGTCGTCGGGCTGCGCCATCGCGCCCGACTATGACACAACGAGGAGCCCGGCGAATCAAGGCAGAGCGCCGGCGCGCAGCGCCACGACGGGCCCCTCCGGCGGTGGAGGGGCCCCGGAGGCTGTCAGGTGGGGTTGCCGATCTGCCCGTCGACGCAGCCGATGGTCCCGCCTTCCATGGGATCGATGTTCGCGCCGAAGTAGGTGTCGAGCACGTAGATCGAGCCCTTGTAGGCCGCGTCGGACCAGCCGGACTCGTCGGTGCGCCAGGCGTCGCCGACCATGTACACCTGCTCGTTCGCGAGCGGGTGGAGCGACCAGGCAAAGAGGATGTCGCTGGTGATCCCGGCGCCCTGGGCCCCCTGCCGGAGGTTGTACCAGGCCGGGTCGTGGACCTCGACGAAGGTGTCGAGGATCGGCGGCTCGGTGAGCGGGTTGCCGGTGAAGACCTTGGGGTACATGCGCCGGAACGATTTGAGGATCTGCTTGTTCACCGCGGCGTTGCCGCCCCCCGGGGAGAGCGCCTCGCCCGCCTCGTAGAGGGCGATCCAGTTGTTCACCGCGTCGCGCCGGTCCTGGTACACCGAGCGCGAGACGTTGATGAAGTCGTGGTAATCGGTGAGGGGAAGCTCGTTGACGTTGGTGGAGAACCCGACATCGGTGAAGTCGCAGCCCGCGTGGTGGCAGCAGGGCAGGACATCACCATTGATCGAGAAATCGTTGATCGATCGCCGGAGCGGGCTGTCGCCCGGGCCGAGCTGCGGGCCGAGGAGCTTGCCGTTGTTCGGATACGAGATATCGCCGTGCCACCATCCGCTGTTCGGCGTCACGCCGTCTCCGAACTGGTGGGTGATGGTGATGGAGATCGTCGAGGCCGACCCGTTGAAGGGCGCCTGGCTCGTGATCTGGTCGATCACGTTCCCGGTGATGCCGCCCGGGGGCGCCCCGGGGGCGCTCACGTGCAGCGCCTCGCGCGGGACGGCGAGGATCACCTTGTTGGCGCGCACGTTGTGGCGCGTGGTGGTGAGCGCGTACCGCGGCCCGGTCGCGCGCGTCTCCACGGAGAGCACCTTCTCTTCCATGTAGATCTTGCCGCCGTTCTTGGTCGTCTCCCCGGCCATGATCTCGAAGTACGGCTGGAACGAGGGGATCGGGTAGATGACGGGGCCGCCGGTGAAGTCCTTGGCGGTGAACTCCAGGTAACCCACGGTGTCGTTCGGCTCGGTGAAATCGCTCCGGAAGCGCCAGGTGTCGCGCATGTACTGGGCGACCTCCGGCCCGTTCTGGGGGGAGATGACGTTGGCGGTCACCCATTCGAGGTACTCGGCGGTGGACATGGTGCCGAGCCCCGGAATGGCCATCTGCCTGTATTGCGGGACGTTGTGCTCGTCGACCGGCACCTGCGGCCCGCAGAGCATGGCCGTCCAGAGGTCGTTGTCGTTGACAGGAGAGTTGTAGAGGGGCGCGAGCTGCCCGGCGTCGCTCGTGGTGTACGAGAAATAGCGGGCCTTGTTGTAAGCCGGGTTGAGCCCCGGGTTCTCCACCTCGGTGAGCTGGCTGAACGAATTCTGCTCCAGGAAGGTGAGCTGCCCGGGCTTGCCGAGGGCCGCGAGCTGCTGGCCGAGGGCATAGGTGTACTGGTTACCGTACATCCGGTAGCCGCCCGTCCCGGTCTCACCGGAGTTCTTGACCTTCACCCCCTGGTTCTTGAAGGCCTTGCCGCTGAAGCCGACCTTCACGTTGTCACCGACCCGGCCGCCGAGGTGATCTTCCATCTCGAAGAGGCAGATCGGCCCGGCGGTGAGGTGTTTGGTGGCGAGCTGGTAGGCCGTGTGCACACCGCCCGGCCCCCCTCCGACGATGGCCACGTCACACTGGAGCGTGGCAGCGGCGCTCGTCGCGGGGGCGAGCAACGAGAGCAGGCCCGCCGCGCCGGAGGCAGCCACGACAGGGGCCGCCGCCCGCGCACGGGCGCGATGCAATGCCGAACGTAACCGTGAAGCGCTCATGGTCGCCTCCCTCTACGTGCTTTTGTATGTTGTAATAGCTCGGGATTTCCCGGCTTTTGCCACAATGGCGAGGGTCCAATTCGACCGTATCGAGGGGCGTCTCAATGGTCAAGCGATTTCTTCTGACCCGAACAAACCCGCTCCCGCTCCCGATGGCGATGCCCCCTGCCGGAACGGGAGCCTGAGCATTCGTCAGATCTTCGCAGGTAAGGTTCTGGAAGACCCGGATCGCCCTGCCCGAAACCCCACCCCCGGCCCCTCCCCGCCTGCGGGAAGGGGCCGGGGGTGGGGTCTAGCAGCGCGCCCTCACAAATCCCCGAGGTTTTGGAGATCTGATGAATGGTCAGAACGGGAACGGGAACGGGAGCGGGAGTGGGTGCCGTCTGCGGGCCACCCCCGCGGGCCGCGCCCGTGCTACGCCTCGGGCCCTCATGTCCGCCCAGGAGACGCTCGAGCCCTTGCCCACCGAACCCTCCGACGCCGAGCTCCTCGAACGAACGGCCGACGCCGCGGGCCGGCTGCGCACCGCCGTCGCGCAGGTGGTGGTCGGGCAGGACGCGGTGGTCGAGCTGATGCTCGTCACCCTCGCCGCCCGGGGCCACGCGCTGCTCGTGGGCGTGCCCGGCCTGGCCAAGACGCTCCTCGTGGCCTCGCTCGCCAAGGCGCTCGATCTCGGCTTCGGGCGCGTGCAGTTCACCCCCGACCTGCTCCCCGCCGACATCACCGGCACCGACGTGCTGCACGAGAGCGAGGGGATGCGCAGCCTGCGCTTCCAGCCCGGGCCGATCTTCCACAACCTGGTGCTCGCCGACGAGATCAACCGCACCCCGCCGAAGACGCAGGCGGCGCTGCTCGAGGCGATGCAGGAGCGCAAGGTGACCGCCGGGACGACCACCCACCAGCTCCCCGACCCCTTCCAGGTCTTCGCGACGCGCAACCCGATCGAGCAAGAAGGCACCTACCCCTTGCCCGAGGCCCAGCTCGATCGCTTCCTCCTGGAGATCCACGTGGGCTACCCGAGCGAGGCCGAGGAGCGGGAGATCGCCCGGCGCACGACCTCCGGCAAGGTGCCGGTGATCACGCCGGTGCTCTCCATCGACGAGGTGCGCGCGGTGGGCCGGCTCGTGCCGCGCGTGCCGATCACCGACGAGGCGGTCGACCTCGCGGTGCGCCTCTGCCGGGCGACGCGCCCGACCGAGGCGAAGCCGATCGCCGAGGTGAAGGACTACGTGCGCTACGGCGCCGGACCGCGCGGGAGCCAGGCCCTGGTGATCGCCGCGAAGGCCCGCGCCGCCCTGCGCGGCGAGGCCGCCGCCGACATAGACGACGTGCGCGCGCTGATCACGCCGGCGCTGCGGCACCGGATCGTGCTCTCGTACCGCGCCGAGGCCGACGGCGTGAAAGACGTGGACGTGCTCCGCGCGGTGGAGAAAGCCGTCCGCTGATCGGCGCTCAGAACACGCCGGACACGGAGGCGCCCATCGGCCCCGGCGCGACGGAGAGCCCCGCGGGCAACGTCGCGCCCTGCTCGCCCGATCGCCCGTGGCGATAGTGCAGGAGCCAGGGCACGCCGAGGCCGATCGCGGAGCCGAAGGCCGCGCCGACGAGCACGTCGGAGAAGTAGTGCTTGTCGCCCGCGATCCGGAGCACCCCCGTCGTCGCGGCGAAGATCATGCTCGTCGCGCACGCGAGCGGATCGCCCACCGGACCGAGGATGTGCAGGTTCAGGTGGTGCGAGCAGGAGAGCCCGGCCGCGGCGAAGGACATCGAGGTGTGGCCGCTGAAGAAGCTGCGGTAGCGATCGCTGCTCGCGCACTCCGGGCGGGACGGGTCGGCGCCCGCGGGGCATGTTCGCCCGAAGGGCCGCTCGCGCCCGACGAGCGCGCTCACGCCCGCCTGCGTGAACGCGGTGAGCGAGAGCACCTCCGCGTCGATCATGCTCATGGCGAAGGCGTCGCGGCCGCTGATCGGCCGGCCCCGCGCGTAGGCCAGGAGCGGCGGCGCGAGCAGCGGGTAGGCGATGTTCAGGCCGATCAGCACGTCGCTCGCGGTGCGCGCGCCGGCGCGCCCCGGCGCGGTCGGGAACCGGAACGCGTCGCGCACGGCCTCGTCGAGCTCGCCGGCCTGCTTCGACGGGTTCGCGTTGGGCTTGATCGCCCACTCGAACACCGCCGCGCCCGCGAGGGCCGCCGCCGTCACCGCATACTCGGCCGGCTGGAACCGCGGGACGGCCGGATCCCAGAACGGCGCGGCCGGCTCGGCCGAGGCCGGCGACGCGGCGGTGAGCGCGCTCCCGGCGAACGCGAGCGCGACGAGCGATCCCGCGCGACGTCTCATCCCACGGAGCTCGGAGGCGCCTCCGGGCCGGGCGGCGGAGGCTCGGCCTGCGCCGTCACCCCGATCGTCCGGTCGACCTTGCGCGTCATCGGATCGAGCAGGAGTCGGAACGTCGCCTTCCCCTCCTCGTACCGCAGCCCGAGGACGCCGCTCTTCTTGAACGGAGGCAAGCTCGTCTCGCCGAGCAGCGCCTTGGCGATCAGCGAGAGCGAAGGCTCGTGCCCGACGAGCACGAGCGGCCCCTCCGTCCCGGCGCTCTGGAGCAGGAGCAGGAGATCGCCTGGATCGCGCCCGGGCGAGAGCTCCCCCACGGCCTTGACCTCGCCCTTGTAGCCCACCTCCGCCGCGAGGATCTCCGCGGTCTGCACCGCGCGCACGAGCGGGCTCGACCAGATGGCCGCGGGCCTGCGCTTCTTGCCCTTGGCCATCCACCGGCCGACCTTGCGGGTGATCTTGCGGCCGCGCTCGGAGAGCCAGCGGCCGGTGTCGCCGAGGCCGGGGGCCTCGTCGAGCGCGTGGGCGTGACGGACCAGGAAGATCTCCATGGCCGCGGTCTACACCCGGGCTGGCCGAGGTGCGAGACGCAAGCGTCGTGGCGTCGTGGAATCGAGGGATCGAGGACGAAGCGCGAGGCCGGCGCCTCGTCCTCTCCCGGGGACGCTCAAGGGCAGGGCATGTCGCCGGGCGGCGTCTCGGGCCCCACCGCGCCGAAGTCGATCGTCTGCATCGTGAAGCCGAGCCCGATCGAGATGCCGTCGCAGGTCTTCGCCGGGTTCTGGCTCCCGTCCTTCATGATGTCGGAGGCCTGGCGAATCTGGTTCAGCACCGAGTCGACGATCGGCCCCGAGCAGGAGCCGAACTGCGCGCCGAGGAGCTGCTGCACCACCTTGGCGAACTCCTCGGTGTCGAGCACGCCGCCGATGAGACCGCCCTTGGCGCTCAGGTGATCGGCGCCGAGATCCATCGAGATCCGCGCGTCGTGGAGGGTGAGGTTGACGATGCCGACCGGGAGCGGCACGCCGAGCGAGAAGGTGACGGTCGAGCCCGAGTCCCAGTGGTCACCCATCAGCGTGCTCGACGGGAACTTCACGACGGCCGTGCTGATGTCGAAGGGTTCGCGAGCGTCTCGGGCGCGACGGGCCAGCAGTCCGTCCCGTCGAACTTCGCGGGCGCGCCGAGCGGCGTGCTCCCGTACATCCGCCCGAGGATCGGCGTCTGATCGGCCCCCGCGCCGAGGTCGGTGAGGTGGAGGATCACCGTGAAATCGCCGTCGGCGATGTTCTGGTTCGCCTGCTGGGGGAAGGTCGCCGCGAACTGGAGCAGCATCGGCAGGATGTTGTGCCCGAAGGAGTTGTCGATCCCGTTGTCGCCGTCGGGGTAGGCGTTGCTCTTCGCGCCGCCCGAGTTCGGCTGGCAGACATCGACCGAGGCCGCCGTCGACGTCTTGCCGTCGATGTCGAAGCCGTACTGCTTCCAGCCGTTCGACTTGTTCGGCGACCCGTCCGGGTTGGTGTCGCCGAAGAAGATGTGGTTGATCGCGAAGACGGTGCCGCTGTGCGGCGAGCACTCGGCGGGCGGGCTGCCCCCGGAGCCGCCGGTCCCCGCGGCGGTGGTCGTCGTCGTGGTCGTGGTCGTGGTCGTCGCACCGCCCTCGCCCGTGGTGGTGGTCGTCGTCGCCGTCGTCCCGCTCCCGCCGGTGCCGCTGCTGCTCGACGTGGGCTCGCTGCCACCTCCGCAACCATAGGCCGCGGCGCCGAGCGCCAGCATCGGGACGAACAACAGGTGGGATCGCTTCATGGTTCGCTTCCTCTCGTCAGAACTCGCACTGGTGCGTGTTGCCGTTGCACGCCGAGCCGGGTGCCACGAAGGGACAAACATCGCCGAAGAAGGCGTCGCAGGGAATACCGCACGAGTACGCCGTGTGCGTGTAGCAGAGCTGTCCCTGCTGGCAGTCGGCGTTCGAGGCGCAGCGGCAGTTGAAGTCGTCGACGATCCCGTTTCCGTTCTCGTCGTTCCCGTCGCAGCACTCCGTCACGTAGTAGTCGCTGGCCTTGCAGTCGTCGTCCGCGCAGTCGACCTTCCCGTCGCAGTCGTTGTCGTGCCCGTCGGTGCACGCCCCCGGCCCGAACTCCGGCCCCGGGTCCTGCCCGCCGTTGCACTTGAAGCAGTTCGGCGCGTTCTTGCAGTCGGGGTCGGCGCAGTCGACGTAGTGATCGCCGTCGTTGTCGACGTGATCGTTGCAGACCTCGGGCGGGTTCGCGAGGAACGTCACGTTGAGCGTGAAAGGCCCCTCGTTGGCGCCGCCCTGCGGGTCGACCGTGTAGCCGTCGAGGAAGACGTAGTACGTGCCCGGGTAGAGGATCGCGAAGTCGAGCTTGGCCGCGTGGTTGCCGGCCGAGTCGTCGTCGCAGCCGATCTCCTTGCCCGAGTTGCAGGCGCCGGTGCGCACGTAGAGCACCGAGTCGAAGCTCGTCCCGATCGAGTCGAGGTGCACCTTCGTCGGCTGGTTCAGGATGAAGTAGAACACGGCCTCGCCCGCGTCCCCGCCGCACGCGCCCTTGGTCTCGCTCACGTTGCCGGTCGTGTCGCCCGTGTACTGCCCGGGGCCCGGGATGAGCTTCGGCGAGAGGCAGTTCGCCTGCTTGACGACGCACGCCGGGTTGTTCGCGCAGTCGGTGTCCTGGCAGTCGATCTTGCCGTCGTTGTCGTCGTCGAGGCCGTTGTTGCACACCTCGGGCTTGGGCGCGCAGTTGGGCGCGAAGAAGCACGCCGGGTCGGCGCAGTCGATCTTGCCGTCGCAGGAGTTGTCCTTCCCGTCGTTGCAGATCTCCGCCACGCACTGCTGGCAGGCCATCGAGAGCAGGCAGTCGGGGTCGGCGCAGTCGACGAGCCCGTCGCAGTCGTCGTCGATGTTGTCGTTGCACACCTCGGGCACGCCGGGCGGCATGCACTTGCAGAACTGGGTCAGCTTGCAGAGCGGGTCGGCGCAGTCGACGAGGTTGTTGCAGTTGTTGTCCTGCCCGTCGCCGCAGTCCTCCCCGGCGTCCTTGCAGGAGCAGGTCGGGTCGGCGGCGCAGTCGCTGTCGTCGCAGTCGATCTTCCCGTCGCAGTCGTCGTCGAAGCCGTTCACGCACTTGCCGGACTCGCTCGGCGCGCAGCCGCATGCCGGGGTGCCCACGCAGTTCGTGTCGTTGCAGTCGACGGTGCCGTCGCAGTCGTCGTCCTTGCCGTTGGTGCAGTTCTCGCCGCCGGGGGCGGGCTGGCAGCCGCAGGTCGGCGCCTTGGCGCAGGCCGGATCGAAGCAGTCGGCGACGCCGTTGCAGTCGTTGTCCGAGCCGTCGATGCAGTCCTCGGGGTGGCCCGCGAAGACGTTGGGGTTGAGATCGTTGCAGTCGTCGCCGACCTTGCCGCCGACCACGCAGCCGAGCGGCAGGTGCTGATCGCCGTCGTCGTCGCGCGGGGTGTGCTGGCAAACGCCCGCCACGCAGAGGTCGCTCGTGCAGTTGTCGCCGTCGTTGCAGTCGGCGGCGGTGAAGCAGGGGTTGCCGCCGCTCGAGCTCGACGAGCTGCTGTTCGAGCTACTGCTGCTCGACGAGCTGCTGTTCGAGCTAGAGCTGCTGTTCGAGCTGGAGCTGCTGCTGTTCGAGCTGCTGCTGCTGTTCGAGCTAGAGCTGTTGCTCGACGAGCTGGACGAGCTCGTCGAGCCGCCGGTGCCCGGGCCACCGCCGCTGCCGCCCGATCCCAGGTCGATCGTGTCGTCGATGCCGAGCCCGGCGCGCCCGCAGGCCGCGAGGAGCACCATCGAGCAGGCGAGCGCCCACCGCTTGAGGGGACCGAGCGCGGGCGAGGGCCGGAGCGCCGTGGAGACCGGCGAGACCGAGGAGGGGGCGCCCGTCGCGGGCGAGGAGGGCGAGCGTTGCATCGACATGGAACCTCGTGGGCACAGCCTGGCCCAGGTGAAGCACGGCGCGTGACGCCGCTGTCGCGACCGGGCCCAGGGCGGGGCGGCGAGCGCGCGCCCAGGGTCCAGGAGACGGGCTAGCAAAGCAAGTTCCAAGCCCGGGATAAAGGGCGGCGTTCCCCGGGGATCGCCGATTCTCTCCAGCCTGCGAGGCCCTGCCTCGACCCCCGGGCGTGCGTGGGCTGACGGTCGGGCCGCGCGTGTCTCTCCGGTTGCCCTTCCCGGCCCCCGCGTGTAACGACGGGGCCCCGTGGATCTGCTCCTCCTCGCCGCCGACCCCGAAGGTCCGACGGGCCTCGCCCAGGGGCGCTACCCCGTCCCGGCCTGGGTCATCTGGATCGCCGCCGGGGGCGTGGTGCTCCTCGGCGCCATGATCGTGGCGATCCGCATCATCCGGGCTCGCCGCGCCAGGGACGCGGCCGCCCGGCCGGGAAATCGAACACCGTGAACAAGCTCGTCCGGCGCGTCCTCGCCGTCATGCTCCTCGCCGTCTTCGTCTACGGCGCGATCTTCTTCTACAAGGGCATCGGCAAGATCACCCACGAGTTCGGGCACTTCGCCTGGTGGGCCTTCGGCGCGGGCCTCGGCCTCGCCTTCCTGAACTACGTCCTCCGCTTCTTCCGCTGGCAGTACTACCTCCGCCTGCTCAAGATCGAGGGCGTCCCCTGGGGCGAGAGCTTCCTCACGTTCTTCTCCGGGTTCGTCCTCACGGTCACGCCGGGCAAGGTCGGCGAGGTCTTCAAGTCGCTGATCCTCTTCCAGCTCCGCGGCGTGCCGATCCAGAAGAGCGCGCCCATCGTCGTGGCCGAGCGCGTGACCGACCTCATCGGCGTCATCACGATGATCGCCATCGGCAGCCTGAGCTTCCCGGGCGGGGCGATCTGGGCGAGCGCCGGGGGCGTGGTCGTCCTCATGCTGCTCGGATTCATTGCAGCTCCAACTTTCTCCGAGCGGATGATCTCGGCCATCCTGCCGCGCCTCCCCGGCGGCCTCGGCCGCTTCGGCGCGAAGATCACCCCCAAGCTGATCGAGGCCCTGGAGCAGCTCCGCGAGCTGACCACGCCGGGGCGCCTCGTCTTCCCGACGTTGCTCTCGATCGTCGCGTGGTCGAGCGAGGGCGTGGCGCTCTGGGTCATCCTCCGCGGCTTCGGCGAGGCGGCGCCGGTGACGATCACCGTCTTCCTCTACGCCACCGCGACGCTGGCCGGCGCGCTCATCCCCGTCCCGGGCGGCCTCGGCATCACCGAGGGCCTGCTCACCGGGCAGATGGAGTCGCTCGCCCATGTGGCGCCCGGCGTCAGCGCCTCGGCGATGCTCCTCGGGCGCCTCGCGACGCTCTGGTTCGCGGTCGGCCTCGGGTTCATCGCGCTCGGGATTCTCAGGGCAAAACACCCCCAGCTCTCCGCCGACCCCGAGCCCGCGCCGGCGCCCGCCGAAAAAACGCCTTGACGCTGGGGCCGCGCTCGGTGTGAAAGCGAAGATGCCGTGCCCGGCGCCCGGGAGCGGCGAACGATGCGAGGAGCAGCCGCGCCGCGGCGTGACCACATGGCAACCATCCAACGAGGCCCGTCGCTCGTACGTCGCGTGATCGACCGCCTGAAGAAGCGGTCATCGGGGGAAGGCATCGTCGGGGCGAGCCCGGCCGCGCTCGACAAGCTCGAGTCCACCCTGATGGTCGAGCTACCGCCCTCGCTGCGCACCTTCCTCGAGTACGACTTCACCTTCGCCTCGCTCGGCAAGAAATTCCAGGGTCGCCACCGCTTCGGCGAAGACCCGAGATCGCCCCGCCCCAAGATGACGAGCGTGCGCAAGCTCGCCGAGGCGAAGACCGACCTCGGCTGGACGGACTCGCGTCTCAAGGCCAAGGTCGTGCGTCTGCCGAACCTCCCGGGCCAGCCGTGGAACGCGCTCTACCTCGGCGAGGCGCGGCGCGACGGCGAGCTCGTCATCCTCGGCCTCGACAACGAGGAGACCAACGTGCGCGTCTTCCCGCGCTACACGGCCTTCGATCTCTACCTGTGCGATCAGACGGCGACCCTCTCGCTCACCGACGCGCAGCGCCTCGGCGACCTCGAGTCGCACATCGCCTTGAACCCCGAGCTCGGGACGAACGAAGAGGAAGAGGAGCCCGAGGCGGACTACTGAGCGGGCGATGATCCTCACCCCCGCGCCGGACGATCGGCTCGACCGCCTCGACACCTTGCTCGTCACGCTCCTCGCCCGCGCGGGCGCGCCGGCGACGCGAGCCGAGGTGCAGCGCTGGATCGCGGCCGGGCGCGTGCTCGTCGGCGGGCAGCCCGGGCGCGCGGCGGCCAAGGTGCCGCGGGGCGCGGCGATCGCGGTCGATCCTGCGCCGCCGCCCGCCACGGACGCCGCGCCCGACGCCTCGGTGATCTTCACGGTCGTGCACGAGGACGCGCACCTGCTCGTGATCGACAAGCCGGCCGGCCTCGTCGTCCACCCCGCGAAGGGCCACGCCGGGGGCACGCTCGTCAACGGCCTGCTCTCCCGGGGCCGCTTTTCGCGCGCGCCCATCGATCCAGCCGACCCGATGGGGCACCTGCGCCCGGGCATCGTCCACCGCCTCGACAAGGGCACGAGCGGCCTGCTCGTGGTCGCCAAGGACGCCGCGACGCGCGAGGCGCTCAAGGCCCTCTTCGCGAAGCACGACATCGAGCGCGAGTACCTCGCCCTCGTCGCGGGCGAGGCCCGTGACGCGCGCTACGAGACCTTGCACGGCCGCCACCCCGCGGACCGGCTGCGCTTCACCTCCCGCGTCCGCGACGGAAAGCGCGCGGTGACCGAGGTGCGCGTGATCGAGCGCCTCGACGGCGCCACGCTCGTCGCGTGCCGCCTGGAGACGGGGAGGACACACCAGATCCGCGTCCACCTGAGCGAGCAGGCGGGGACACCGATCCTCGGGGATCCGCTGTACGGGAAGGTGCCGAAGAGCGCGCTGCTCCGGCAGATCGCGGAGCAGCTCGGCCGGCAGGCGCTCCATGCCCGGGTGCTCGGCTTCGTGCATCCTGTCACGGGGAGAGCGATGCGCTGGGAGAGCCCGTTGCCGGAGGACATGGAGCGGGCGCTCGCGGCGTTGCGCGGCGCCTTTGCGCCTCTGCGTTAAAAATTCTGGGGCACAACCGTACCCGGTGGTTCCGCTCGTCAACACGAAGATCCGACGTGATCCATGGCGTCGCTCTTCCGTCCGGTCGCACCCCGCGCCGAGCGCCATGCCGCAAAGTGTTCGCCCCCACTTGCCGCCGTTTGCCCTAGCATGTCCGATGTGAAGCGCTGCCCGACCTGCGGGTCCGCCTGGGGCGACGACGAGACCGTCTGTGTGACGGACGGCACCCGGCTGACCTACGCATTTCCCATCGAGCTCATCGATGAGGACACCCTCAACACCCCCGCGGTCGCGCCCAAGGAAGGGCCGGCCGGCTCCTGCGCCGCATGCGGCACCCTCAACGCCGACGACGGCGACGGGTATTGCAAGATCTGCGGACACAGGCTCGCCTCCACGCCTCCGCCGGAGGGCGAAGAGCCCGCGGCCTCCCTGCGCTCCGGGGCCTCGATCGGCGGCTACTCCATCGTGGGCCCGGCCGCGCGCGACGACGCCCGCGCCATCAAGGACGACGGCACCGAGGCCTTCCTCGTCCTCGGCAGCCCGACCGCGGTCGGCGCCGAGACCGACGCGCTCCGGGCCCTCGCCGGCGATCGATCCTTTCCCCGCGTGATCGAGGCGGGCACGCAGGGGCCCTTCGCGTTCCTCGCGCTCACCTTGCCCTCGGGCTCGATGCGCAAGCTCGCCGACGTGGCGCACACCGAGAGCCCGGCCGGCGCGCTCCGGATCCTCGGCGCCTTGCTCGACGCGATGGAGAAGGTCGAGGAGGCCGGCTACAGCTTCGCGCCCCTCCCGCGCGATCTGCTCCTCGCCCCCGACGGCGCGGTGGTGCTCATGCGCATCCGCGGCGCCGAGCGCGGCACCACCATGGATGCGCGCGCCGTCTTCGAGTCGCTCGGCGACATCTTCCTCTCGGCCGCGCTGCTCGGCCCGACGAGCCTCGTGCGCCTCCTCACCCCGAGCCTCGCCTCGTCGATGAGCGAGGCGCGCAGCATCGCCGATCTGCGCGCCGACCTCGCCGCCGTGCAGGCCGAGCTCCCCCGCGCGACCGGCTGCGGCAAGCTCGCGGAGCTCTGCGATCAAGGCCTCTGGCGCCCCTACAACCAGGACGCGACCGCCATCTCCCAGGGCAAGACGGTGCACGGCGATCCGTACGCCATCCTCGTCGTCTGCGACGGCGTCTCGTCCTCGTCGTACTCCGATCGCGCGTCGCGCACCGCCGCCGCGGCCGCGCGCGACGCCCTCGATCACTTCGCGCGCTCGCCCGACATCGCCCACCAGAGCGCGGAGAGCGCCGTCTCCGAGTCCATCCGCGCCGCGCACCTCGCCATCTGCAGCGCCCACGCCGCCGACCCGGTGAGCGACCTGCCCGGCACCACCATCGTCGCCGCGCTCGTGCACAAGAAGCGCGTCACCCTCGGCTGGATCGGCGACAGCCGCGCCTACCTCATCACCGAGCGCGGCGCCGAGCTGCTCACCCACGATCACTCGTGGGTGAACGAGGCCATCGCCCGCGGCGAGGTGAAGCACCCGAGCGAGGTGCAAGGCTCGCTCGCGCACACCATCACCCGCTGCCTCGGCCCGCTCGAGGTCGGCGAGATCCCGAGCGAGATCGATCCCGACGTGAAGAGCCGCGATCTCGGCGCCCCGGGTCTGCTGCTGCTGTGCAGCGACGGGCTGTGGAACTACGCGCCCGACGCCGAGGACATCGCCCGCGTGCTGCTCGCCGCCCCCGACGAGCGCAACGCCTTCGGGGTCGCGCGCCTGCTCGTGAACTATGCCCTCGCCCGCGGGGGCCAGGACAACGTCTCGGTCGCCATCTTCGTCTACCCCTGATCCCTCGCCGCGGCGCGCCGGATCGCCCCGATTTCTGCTAGCGTGCGCCCCGCATGTCGTCCCCCGCCGGCGCCGAGAGCGCCCCCTCCATCACCCCATCGACGGCCCCGCCCGCGCACGGGCACGACGGCGTCTGGAAGCTGTCCCTCGCCGCGCTCGGCGTCGTCTACGGCGACATCGGCACGAGCCCCCTCTACGCCCTCAAGGAGTGCTTCCGCGGCGAGCACTCGGTCTCCGCCACGCACGCCAACGTGCTCGGCGTGCTGTCGCTGATCTTCTGGACGCTGACCTTCGTGGTCACGCTGAAATACCTGATCTTCATCCTGCGCGCGGACAACCACGGCGAGGGCGGCATCCTCGCGCTGCTCGCGCTGATCCTCGACGACAAGGAGAAGGAGAAAGACGGCGACGGCCCGCAGAAGAGCAAGCCGACCGGCCTCGCCGGGCCGGGCATCGTGGTGCTCCTCGTCGTCTTCGGCGCGGCGCTCCTCTACGGCGACGGCGTCATCACCCCCGCCATCTCCGTGCTCTCCGCGATGGAAGGGCTCGAGATCGCCACCTCCTCGCTCAAGCCCGCGGTCGTCCCGCTCACGGTGGCGATCCTCCTCGGCCTCTTCCTCGTGCAGAAGCGCGGCACCGGCGGCCTCGGCAAGGTCTTCGGCCCGCTCACCCTCGCGTGGTTCGTCACCATCGCCGGCCTCGGCCTCGCGCAGGTCGTGCAGGCGCCGGCCGTGCTCGCCGCCCTCGATCCGCGCCACGGCGTGCGCTTCTTCCTCGACAACGGCAAGCACGGCTTTTTCGTCCTCGGCGCGGTCGTGCTGGCCATCACCGGGGCCGAGGCGCTCTACGCCGACATGGGCCACTTCGGCCGGAGCCCGATCCGGCGGAGCTGGTTCCTCGTCGTCTTCCCCGGCCTGATGCTCAACTACCTCGGCCAGGGCGCCTTCCTGCTCAACCACGCCGAGGGCGCGAAGAACCCGTTTTACGCCATCGTCCCCACGTTCATGCTCTACCCCACGGTGGCCATCGCCACGGCCGCCACCGTGGTCGCCTCCCAGGCCCTCATCTCCGGCGCGTACTCGCTCACCCAGCAAGCGGTGCAGCTCGGCTTCTTCCCGCGCGTCACGATCGTCCACACGTCGAGCCAGACCGAGGGGCAGATCTACATCCCCGAGATCAACAACATGCTCCTCGTGGCGTGCATCGGCCTCGTCCTCTCCTTCCGCGGGTCGGACGCCCTCGCCGCCGCCTACGGCATCGCCGTCACCGGCACCATGGCCATCACCACCGTGGCCTACGGCGTCGTCGCCACGCGCCTCTGGAAATGGCCGCTCTACAAGGCCATGCCCCTCGCCCTCGCCTTCCTCGCGGTCGACCTCTCGTTCTTCGGCGCGACCGCCGTCAAATTCATGGATGGCGGCTGGTTCCCCATCCTCATGGCAGCCGGGGTGTTCACGGTGATGACGACGTGGAACACCGGGCGACGCTACCTCGCCCGCGTCCTCGCCGACGCCATGCTCCCGCTCGATCTCTTCCTGCAAGACCTGGAGATGACCCGCCCCCACCGGGTCAAGGGCACCGCCGTCTTCATGGCGTCGAACCCCCACGGCGTGCCGCCCATGCTCCTCCACCATTTCAAGCACACCCAGGTGATCCACGAGCGCCTCGTGCTCCTCACGGTGCTCGGCCTGCACGTGCCCGAGGTGGCGCCCGCCGATCGCGTCACGGTGCAGGACCTCGGCCACGGCATCTTCCGCGTCACCGTGCGCTACGGCTTCATGCAGGACCCGGACGTGCCCTCGGCCCTCCGCCAGTGCCACCGCCAGGGCCTCGATCTCGTCCCCGAGCGGACCAGCTACTTCCTCGGCCGCGAGACCTTGCTGCCCACCGGCCGCGCCCCGATGCCCCGCTGGAGCAAGACACTCTTCGCCTTCATCTCCAGGAACGCCCGCCCCGCCACCGCCTACTTCGGCCTCCCGCCGAACCGCGTGGTGGAGATGGGCATGCAGATCGATTTCTGAGCACGGCGCCGGCAAGACCGGCGACGTCGTGGATGACCAAGGCGGGTCGCTGCACGGTCCGCTCCCTCCCGGTCGCGGTACTGTGGTCCCCACGGAAAGGTCGATACGAGCCATGGCGACTCCTCCCGAACGCCCCTTCACCGTCCCGATGCTCCAGGAGCTCTTCACCAACCACGAGCTGCTCGTGCGCGAGCGCGCGCGGCCCGGGGTGGACGGGAGCGAGGGTGTGCGCACGGTCGGCATCCTCGGCGGCGGCACGGCCGGGTGGCTCACGGCCCTCGCCCTGCGCGCCCAGATCCCGTCGCTCGAGGTGACGGTGATCGAGACACCGGCCATCCCGATCATCGGCGTCGGCGAGGCCAGCGTCCCGAGCTTCGTGGCCTTCCTCCACCATTACCTCAAGCTCGACATCGGCGAGCTCTCCCGCGAGGTCAAGCCCACCTGGAAACAGGGGATCCGCTTCGAATGGGGCCTCCCCGGCGATTACGTCTTCCAGGCCCCCTTCGACTGGGAGGTGAACGGGATTGGCATGCTCGGCTCCCTCGCCGAGACGGACAACATCAGCGCATTCACGCTCCAGTCCATCCTGATGGAGAAGAACCTGACGCCGGTGATCCGGACGAACGGACAGCTCCAGTCCTTCCTCCCCATGCTCTCGTTCGCCTACCACCTCGACAACGAGCGCTTCGTGGGCTACCTCACCCGCGTCGCCAAGGCCCGCGGCGTGCGCCATCTCGACGCGAAGATCGCGAGCGCCGAGCTCACCTCGACCCCCGCGGACGACGGCGATCCCGCGATCGATCACCTCGTGACCGACTGCGGCCAGGCCCTGCAATTCGACCTCTACATCGACTGCTCCGGGTTCCGCTCCTTCCTCCTCGAAGGCATGCTCAAACGGCCCTTCCAGAGCTTCAAATCGAGCCTCTTCACCGACACGGCGGTCACCTTCAACACCCCGCACGGGGGCAAGCTCAAGCCCTACACCACCGCTCGCACGATGAATCACGGCTGGTGCTGGAACATCCCCATCGTGGAGAGCGACCACCAGGGCTATGTCTTCTCGTCCGCCCATGTCTCGCAGGACGAGGCCCTCGCGGAGGCCAAAGCGACCTGGCCAGACCTCACCAACGAGCGAGTCGTCCGCTTCCGCTCGGGCCGCCACGACCGGGCGTGGGTGGGCAACGTCTTCGCCATCGGCAACGCCTACGCCTTCGTCGAGCCGCTGGAATCCACCGGCCTCTTGATGATCACCCGCTCCATCACCTCGCTGATCCGCGCCTTCCCCCTCGGCAAAGACAACGGGGTGATGAAGCGCTTCATCAACGACTCGCTCGGCAAGGACTGGGACCGACTGCGCTGGTTCCTCGCCGCGCACTACAAGTTCAATCGCAAGCGGGGCACCCCCTTCTGGACCGAGGTGCGCGAGACAGCCGATATCTCCGGCCTGCAATTCGCGCTCGATCTCTTCAAGACCCGAGGCCCCCTCTCCCTGCTCCCCCGCGCCGTGCGGACGAGCCTGCTCGACGCGACCGAGATCTTCTTCTACGGCCTCGCCGGTCTCGACAACATCCTCGTCGGCCAGAAGGTGCCCTTCCCCACCCTGGAGCGCGAGCCCCCCGCCGCATGGCGCGCCCGGCGGGACATGGCCCTGGAGTTCGCCCGCCGCGCGCTGCCCCAGCACGAGGCCATCCGGGAGACCTGGAACCGTCCGGACTGGCAAAAGCAGCTCGTGGAGCACCCGTCGAGCTGGGTGAACCGGCTGGCGCCCTATCTCTAGCCATCGAGCGGCTTCCCGCAGGCATCCGCTCTGCTAGCCTCGACGACCATGGCCCGCTCGACCTCCCTCCTCACCTCGTGCCTCTTCCTCGCCCTCGCCGCGTGCAGCAGCGATCCCGCCACCGGCGGCACCACCTCGGGCGGCACCACCTCGGGCGGCAGCGCCTGCGACGCGAAGCGCGACGAGTGCGCCGTGAACCAGAAGGTCTGCGTCGAGGGGAAAGACGGCGCCGAGCCGACCTGCGAGGCATGCCCGGTGGGCCAGTACGCCGCGCCCTCGGGGAGCTGCGCGGCGATCGAGGGGACGCCGCTCTCCCATGATTTCGCCGACTTCTCGACCAAGCCGGGCGAGGAGGTGCTCGGCCTCTGCCAGAGCTGGACGCTCGGCAACGTGACCGAGCTGTGGGTGAGCGCCGTCGAGCTCGTGCAAGACGAGGCCTCTCACCATTCCAACTGGCTCTTCGCCCCGGACGATCAATACCCCGGCCCCGACGGGGTGTGGAATTGCGAAGACCGGATGTACACGCAGACCGCGACCGCCATCTCCGGCGGCGTGCTCTACGCCCAGTCCACCCAGGCCGCCAAGGAGGTGCAGCATTTCCCCGAAGGGGCGGCCGTGCGCATCCCCCCTTATTCGAAGATCATCGGCGACGTGCACCTGCTCAACACCACGATGAGCGAGGTCAAAGGCCACGCCAGGCTCACCCTCTACACGCTCGATCCCTCGGCCGTGAAGATCAAGCTCGCCCCCTTCCACGTGACCTACGAGAAGCTCGATATCCCGCCCCACGCGACCTCGCGCTTCTACAGCGATTGCCAGCTCGACACCAAGTTCCAGGGTATCGCCAAGTCCCCCTTCGACATGAAGATCTATTATGTGCTGCCCCACACCCACGCCCTCGGGACGAGGTTCTTCTTGCAGCTCTCCGGCGGGAAGAACGACGGGCAAACCATCCTCGACGTGAACGGCTTCAACTCCGAGGCCCGCGGGCGCGCCTACGATCCGCCGGTCGACACCACCGGCGCGACGGGGCTGCGCTTCGGCTGCGAGTTCGACAACCCGCGCGACGTGGACGTGCACTGGGGCTTCGGCGATCAGGAGATGTGCGAGGCCCTCGGCTTCGCCGAGTCGCCGGTGGCCTTCGAGTCGCGGGTGAGCGAGGTGACGCCCGACGGGACGGACGGGCCGATCCCGGTGTTCACCGGGGCCTGCAACACGCTGGCGTTCAAGTGGGATCAGAACAAGCCGGGCGGGACGAAGCCCTGACGAGCCTCGCTGGCCCTATTTCTTCGCCTTGGCGGGCGCCTTCTTCGCAGGCGCCTTCTTGTCCTCGGCCTTCTTCTCGCTCGCCTTGGGCAGCACCTTCACGGTCACCGCGCCCATCCCGAGCGCCTCGAGCTGCTCCTTGACCACCTTCGCGTCGCCGACCACCACCACGCGCAGCTTGTCCTCCGCGAGGTGGGCCTGGGCGGCGCGCTGCACGTCCTCCCGCGTCACCTTGCGCAGCCGGTCAGCCACGGTCGCGTATTCATCGAGGGGCAGGTCGAGCACCGACAGCGTGGCCACGGCCTCGGCCGTCTCTGAGGCGGTCTCGAACTTCGACGGCAGCCGCCGGATCGCGCGGATCCGCGCGCCGTCGAGCTCTTCCTGCGTCACGAGCTCCTCGCGCATCCGCTTGATCTCGGTGAAGATCTCGCGCACCGAGTCGCCGGTGTGCTCGCGGACGAAGGTGCCTCCGGCGGTGAAGGGGCCGGGGCCGCGGCGCAGCTCGAAGGCGGAGCGGGCGCCGTAGGTGTACGCGTGGCGCTCGCGGAGATTGCTGTTGAGGCGGCTCGAGAAATAGCCGCCGAGCAGCGTGTTCATCAGCGTGATCGCGTCGTGGTCGGCCATGAGGCGCGGCACACCCACGGTCGCCACGGCGATGGAGGACTGGCTCAGGCCCGGTCTGTCCACCAGCGTGATCCGCTGGCTCATGTCGTCCACGGGGCGCGACGGCGGGGACGGCTTGGGCGAGCTGCCCTTCCAGCCGGCGAAGGCGCGCTCGATCTGGGCGACGAGATCGGCCTTCTGCACGTCGCCGGCGACGGCGAGGGTGAGCCGGTCGGGGACGAAGCTCTCCTTGTGAATCTTCGCGAGATCGGCGGCGGTGGCCTTGGTGAGGCCGGCCTCCTCGCCGAGGAGCTGCACGCGGTAGGGGTGCCCGGCCGGGTACAGCAGCGAGAGCATCGTGTTCGTGAGGATGGCGCCGGGTTGATCGTTCTGCTGCACGAGCGAGGTCAAGCGCCGCGAGCGCACGCGCTCGAGCTCGTCTTTGGCGAAGGCCGGGTGCTCGATCACGTCGGCCACGAGATCGAGCGTGGCGGGGAGCTTGTCGGCGAGGCAGCGGGCGCTGATCCAGTAGGCGTCGTGCTCCGCCGAGGCGTCGGCGGCGATGCCCTGGGCGCGCAGCTCGTCGCTGATCGCGATGGCGTTCCGCTTCTTCGTCCCCTGGAAGAGCATCGACGTCATGAAGCCGCCGAGCCCGGGCGCTGCTTGATCGGCGCCGCGATCGAAGGCGAAGCGCATCGCCACGAGGGGCAGCTCGTGCCGCTCGACGAGGAGCAGGCGGATGCCCGAGGCGAGCTTGATCTCCTCGATGCGCGGCGGCGTGAAGGGCGTCTCCTGTCCGGGCGGCGGGGGCTTCGCGCGGAAGTCATCCACGGCGGCGGTGGCGCTCGCGGCGGGCGGCGGCACGCTCGCGGGCGGGGGTGGCAGCGGCGGCGGGGGCGTGAGCGGCTCGGCCGCGGGCCCGCACGCGGAGAGCGAGAGCAGCA
The DNA here is from genome assembly GCA_046351295.1 of Byssovorax sp. Lineage (GTDB taxonomy): Bacteria > Myxococcota_A > Polyangia > Polyangiales > Polyangiaceae > JAXLYT01. The sequence continues at coordinate 1,797 of JAXLYT010000058.1, read as the reverse complement.
GCGCGGCGACAGGGAGGCGGCGGGGGCTCATCAGGGCTTGCTCCCTTGCGCGAGGCGGCCGGCCTTGGGGGCGCCGGGCGTGGGGGTGACGATGGCGACGACGCGGCGATCGAGGGGCAAATGGGCCTGCGCGGCGCGCAGCACGTCGGCCGGGCGGACGGCCTCGTAGCTCGCCAGGTACTTCGCGAGGTAGCCCGGATCGCCGGCGGTGAGGTTGAAGGTGTTGAGCAAGGTCGCGCAGTTGGTCATCGACTCCAGGCCGAAGAGCATGCTCGGCACGATGTTGGCGCGGGCGCGGGTGAGCTCGTCCTCGCTCGGCTCCTTGGCGCGCACCTTCGCGAGCTCGGCGTCGATCTCCTTGAGCGCCAGGTCGGTCGACTTGCCCTGCTTCAGCGTCACCGTGAGCTGGAAATCGCCGGTGAGGAGCGAGCCGTCCTGATCGGAGGTGACATCCTGGGCGATCTGGAGATCGTAGACGAGGCGCTTGTAGAGGCGGCTCGATTTACCGTGCGTGAGCACCGCGGAGAGGATCTCCATCTCCGCGTCGTCCTTCTGGTTCTTCGCGACGCTCGGCCACGCCATCATGATGCGCGGGAGCTCGACGTCGGCCTCGATGGGGAGCCGCACCTCGCCCGCGAGCGGCGCGGGCGTGGGCTGTGTCTTCACGCCGGGGTCGGCGCCGCGCGGGATCGGCCCGAAATAGCGCTCCACGAGCTCCTTCGTCTTGACCGGATCGAGGTCGCCGGCGATGACGAGCGTGGCGTTGTTCGGCACGTAGAAGCGCTTGAAGAAGGCGCGTACGTCGTCGAGGCTCGCGCGGTCGAGGTCCTCCGGGGTGCCGATGGTGGCGAGGTGGTAGGGGTGCCCCTCGGGGAAGAGCGCGGCGCGCACCAGGATGCCCGCGACCAGCCCGTAGGGCACGTTCTCGTAGCGCTGCCGCCGCTCGTTCTTCACCACCTCGCGCTCCCGCTCGAAGCTCGCCTGATCGAGCGCGTCGAGGAGGAAGCCCATCCGGTCGGACTCGAGCCAGAGGGCGAGGGCGAGCTCGCTCGACGGGAGCGTCTCGTAGTACGCCGTGCGATCGATGTTGGTCGTCCCGTTCATCTCGCTCGACCCGGCGCGCATCAGGTGCTTGTCGAACATGCCCTGGGGCACGTTCTTCGAGCCCTTGAACATCACGTGCTCGAAGAGGTGCGCGAAGCCGTTCTTCCCCGCGGGCTCGTCCTTCGATCCCACGTGGTAGAAGATGTTGACCGCCACGATCGGCGTGCGGTGATCCTCGTGGAGCACGACCTCGAGGCCGTTCGCCAGCGTGTACTTCTGGGCCGGGAGCTCGACCCGCGCGGGCTTCGCGGGGGCCGCCGGATCGGCATGCCCGGGCCCGCCGAGCGCGAGGGCCGCGCCGATCAGCGCGAGCGAGAGGAGACGGGAGCGCATGGCCCGCGATGGTACCCGGATTCGGCGCCGCGCGAGAGCCGGTCGTGATCAGCCCCTGCGGGATCAGCCCTTGCGGGTCGCTCGCGCGGAGGGCACCGGCTCCGTCTCGCGCACCACCATGGCCCGCAGCTTGGCCACGTTGTCCTTGGCCCCGAGCACCACCAGCACCGTCCCCACCTGGAGCTCGGTGCTCGGCTCCGGGTTGTAGATGAACTTCTTGTCCACCCGCAGCGCGACCACCAAAAGCTTCGTTTCGGCCCGGATCGGCACCTCGCGGAGCGTCTTGCCGATGAACCACGAGCCCTCGGGGATCACCACCTCTTCGAGGCTCAGCACGTCCTTGTGATCGCGGAGCATCTG
>JAXLYT010000057.1:0-80440 GCA_046351295.1 Byssovorax sp. | reverse complement strand
GGGTCGACGAGCCCGCTCGGCAGGGCGCAGAGGCCGGCGAACCCGCCCACGCCGGCCACGACCTCGGGGATGCGCGTGGGGCGGGCCAGGCGGGCGATGCGCTCGACGAGGGCGTCTCCCGCGTCGATGTCGACGCCGGCTTGACGGTAGGTGATCGGCATGGGGAGCGGTGTGTCACGGTCGCGGAGCGAAGGGAAGCGCAGGCGACGCGCAAACGAGACGAGGCGCGGGCCGCCCGGCGGAGGCCTTGGGTATACTGGGCGCATCATGTCGAACGGAGCGAGCGCGCCCGTCGAGATCTTCTTCTCGTACGCGCAGCAAGATCAGGCGTTGCGCGACGAGCTCCTGGCCCACCTCGCGCTGCTCGAGCGACAGGGCATCATCCGCGGCTGGCACGACCGGAAGGTGGGCGCGGGGGAGGACTACCAGAAGGCCGTCGATCAGCACATCGAGACGTCGAGCCTGATCTTGCTCCTCGTGAGCGCCGACTTCCTCGCCTCGGACTACTGCTACGACATCGAGGTCAAGCGCGCCCTCGAGCGCCACGCCGAGGGCACGGCCAGGGTCATCCCGATCCTGCTGCGCCCCTGCGACATCCACGGGGCGCCCTTCGCCGGGCTCCCGATGCTCCCGTCGAACGGCAAGCCCGTGACCAGCCAGCCGAACCGCGACGAGGCGTGGGCCGACATGGCGAAGGGCATCCGGCAGGCCCTCGGCGCGCGCATCTTCCTCAGCTACAAGCGCGGCGCCGCGCAGGACGAGCGTCTCGCCCGCGCCCTCGCCCACGCGCTCGAAGAGCACGATCACCGGGTCTTCCTCGATCAGGTGCTCTCGCCGGGCACGGTCTGGGCAGCGCGGATCGAGGAGGAGATCGGGCAGAGCGACTGGTTCGTGCTCCTGCTCTCCGAGCCCTCGGCCCACAGCGAGATGGTGCGCGCCGAGATCGAGGCCGCGCGCCGCGCCGCCGCGCGCACCGGCAGGCCGAAGATCCTCCCCGTGCGCGTCGACTACCGGGAGCGCTTCCCGTACCCGCTCGATGTCTACCTCGACGGGATCCAGTGGGCCTTCTGGGACGAGACGGTCGCCCCCGAGGCGCTCGCCGATCAGCTCCTCCTGGCCATCGCCGGGCGCGATCTCCCGCTCCCGCCGAAGGGGGTGCCGGTCAGCGAGGGACCCATGTCCGTGCCCTCGCCCTCGGCGCGGCCGGCCACCGCCGCGCTCGACAAGGCGAGGGCCGCGCGCCTCGAGCGCCCCGAGGAGCCGATCCACCCCGAGTCGCGCTTCTACGTGACGCGCGCCTCCGACGACGAGGCGCAGGCCGCGCTCTCCGGCGATCGCGGCGTGACCGTGACGATCAAGGGCTCGCGGCAGATGGGCAAGACGGCCTTGCTCAACCGGATCACCTTCGCGGCGCGGGCCGCGGGCAAGCAGGTCGCCTACGTGGACTTCAAGCTCTTCGAGGACGACGTGCTCAAGGACGGCCGTCGCCTCTTCGAGCAGTTCGCGGCGGTGATCGCCGACGAGCTCTGCGTCGCGCACGAGGTCGAGCCCTACTGGTCGCGCCTGCCGCTCCCCCAGGCGTGCACCAAGCACGTGGTCGAGAAGCTCCTCCGCCCGCTCGGCGGCCGGGCCGTGATCGCCGCCGACGAGCTGGAGCACCTCTTCGACTCGCCGGTGCGACACGAGTTCTTCGGGATGCTCCGCTCGTGGCACGAGTCGCGCTCGCGCAAGCCCGAGCTCGGCCGCCTCGACCTCGTGCTCGTCACCTCGACCGACCCCGATCGCTTCACCCAGGGCGACACCAAGTACGGATCCCCCTTCAACGTGGGCACGTTGATCGAGCTCGACGATTTCTCGTCGAGCCAGGTGGACGCGCTGATCGAGCGCCACGAGCTCGACCTCGATCTGGAGCAACGCCGCAAGCTCCGGCAGCTCGTGGGCGGCCACCCGTACCTCGTGCGGCGCGCGCTCTTCCTGATCGCCACAGGGCAGTGGTCGCTCGGGCGCAACGTCACGGCCGAGGAGCTCGCCGATCCCTTCGGCCCCTTCGGCGATCACCTGCGCCAGTACCTGCTCCAGCTCCAGGGCTCGTCCGAGCTGTCGCGCGAGCTGATGACGGCGCTCGCCGGGAGCCCTTGCCAGAGCCCGGTCGCCTACGATCGGCTGCGGGGCGCGGGCCTGCTCCGGGGCACGCGCCAGAAGCCCGAGGCCCGCTGCGCGCTCTACGCGGCCTTCTTCCGGAAGCATTTCCATGCCTGAGCCGCACCTCTACACGCTGGGCGGCAAGGTCCAGGCGAGCGGGGGCGTGTACATCCCCCGCGCGGCCGACGCCGAGCTGCTCCGCCTCTGCCGCGCGCACCAGCTCTCGTTCGTGCTCCACACCCGCCAGATCGGCAAATCGAGCCTGCTCGCCGAGGTGGCGCGCGTTCTCGAGGCCGAGGGCGCGCGCGTCGCGGTCATCGACCTGACGAGCGCCGGGGCGAAGCTCGTGACCGCCGATCAGTGGTACTTCGGCCTGGTCCAGGAGATCGCCGATCAGCTCGGGATCGAGGCCGACGTGCTCACCTTCTGGGACGAGGGGGCTCGGTTCGGTTACACCCAGCGGCTCCGGCGCTTCTTCACCGACGTCCTGCTCCGCGAGATCAAGGGCGATGTCTTCGTCTTCATCGACGAGATCGACACCACGGTGCCCCTCGACTTCACCGACGATTTCTTCGCCGGCGTGCGCGAGCTCTACCAGGCCCGCGACCGCGAGAAAGACCTCGCGCGCCTCACCTTCGTCTTCGCCGGCTCGTCCTCGCCCGACGACCTGATGCGCGACCCCGACCGCACGCCCTTCAACCTGGGCGCGCGCATCGATCTCGCCGATTTCACGCTCGACGAGGCGATGCCCCTCGCCGCCGGCCTCTCCCCCGATCCGGCCCAGGCGAAGAAGATCCTCGGCTTCATCCTCGACTGGACGGGCGGCCACCCGAACCTCACGCAGATCGCCTGCGCCTCGGTGGCCTCGGCGCAGGCCTCGGGAGCGCGCGGCGCAAATGGTTTGACCTCCAAGGATGTCGAGGCCGTCATCGCCGAGCGCTTCTTCGGCGCGCGGGGCGACGAGGAGCGGAACCTCGCCTACGTGAGCGAGATGCTCACGACCCGCGCCGAGCGGCTCGGGCGCGAAGAGGTGCTGCGCGCCTACCGCCGGGTGCTGGTGGGCGGGCGCGTGAAGGACGACCGTCGCTCGCGCGTGCTCTCGCACCTGAAGCTCGCCGGGGTGGTGCAGGTCAAGGACGGGCAGCTCGTCGTGCGCAACCGGATCTACGCCCGGGTGTTCGACAAGCGCTGGGTCGACGCGCACCTGCCCTTCAACTGGAAGGAGGTCGCCGCGCGCGCCTTCTCCGTGGTCCTCTTCGTCTCGCTGCCCATCGCGGTCTTCGCGCTCTGGCAGTGGTGGCGCGCCTCGCGCGCCCTCGACGAGCTGAAGAAGACGAACGCGGCGCTCGTGACCGAGAAGGCCGCGCGCAGCGTCTCCGATCAGGACCGGGACAACGCGCTCGAGTTCGCGGAGCGCGCCTGGCACGACGCCGAGAAGAGCCAGCGCGACGCGGAGCACGAGCGCGACCTGGCCAAGGTCGCGAAGGAGGAGGCGGAGAAGGCCCAGCGCGACGCCGTGGACGCCAACGCCGCGCTCCAGCAGAAGAACGCCGAGCTGATGGTGACGCTCGGCCGCCTCAACGAGAAGAACGCCTCGCTCACCTCCAAGCTGCCGGAGCTCCTGGAGCTGCAAGGCCGCGTCCACAAGCTCGAGGCCGACCTCGCGGCATGCGGCAAGCACCCCGCGCCCGCGGGGTTCTGAGATCCCACAAGGCCCCGGCCGGGCTCGCTCCCCGCGTCAGCGCGCGCTCAAGACCTGGTCCACGCGCTCCTTGAAGGCGGAGAGCGGCTGGGCGCCGATCACCCGGCGGCCGTTGACGAAGAAGGTCGGCGTGCCCTTGATCGCCAGCCGATCGGCCTCGGCCTCGTCCGCGTCCACCGCGGCATCGAGGCGCGTGTCCTCCAGCGCGGCGTGGAAGCGCCGCCCGTCGAGCCCGAGATCCTCGGCGTAGCGTTCGAGCGAGGCGCGATCGAGCGCGTCTTGATGGGCGAAGAGCGCGTCGTGGTACTCCCAGAACTTCCCCTGCTCGCCCGCCGCGAGCGCGGCCTTGGCGGCGAGGTGCGCGTGGTCGTGGAAGGGCAGCGGGTGGTTCTTCCACACGTACCGGATCTTGCCCGGATACGCGGCCTCGAGCTCGCGCACCGTCGCCTCCGATTTGCGGCAGAAGGGGCACTGGAAGTCCGAGAAGACCACCACCGTCACCGGCGCCGCCGAGGGCCCGCGCGAGGGCGAAGCGCCCGCCGGGATCTCCTCCACCCGCCCGTCGTCCTCGTCCTGCCCGGCGCACTTGCCCTTGTCGCAGTCGCAGCCCTCGTGGCCCACGGCGGCCTCACCGGCGGCCTTGGCCACCGGCGGCGCGGCCCTGCCTGCGAGCTGGACGGCGGTCTTGGCCGCGGGCTTGTCGGCGACGGTGCCTGTTCGAGGCTTCACGGCCTCGGCGTGGACATCACGGTGTTCCGGGGTGGGATCGCTGCCCGCCGCCTGGCTGCAAGCGGTGACGAGGGTGAGGGACAAAGCAATGACGAGCCGATGCGTCTTCATGGGGTGCATCCTCCTTGCTCGTCACTTGGCGCGAAGCACCCGTTGGTTACATCGACAGGCGGTTTGCCGTCGCATTCGTGTTCCTGCTCCACGCCGTCGCAGTGACCGCTGCACAGCGGCTCCGGGGCGGGCTCGTGCGCGGCCTCGTCGCAGGGCGGCTCGTTCGTTGGTGCTCCAACGGTCCAGGGCTCCACGGGCGCGACGCTCATCCGGGCCCCGTCGTCGAAGCAGGCCGCGGGCTCGGCGTGGATCTCCGCGTCGTCCCCGGGCTGCGGAGGCGGCGCGGGCGCGCGCGGGAAGAAGACGATCGCGGCGGCCGCCGCCACCGCGATGGCAGCCCAGGTGAGGCGGTGGGCGCGCGGAGGCGGCGAGGGCGCGCGATCGACGGCGCGATCGGTGACGCGTGCCGCGCGCGCAGGCGCGGGCTCCTTGGTCCAGCGCGCCCTGGCCAGGACGGCCGCGAAGCCCGGCGGTGAAGGCTGATGCGCCGCGCGCGCCGCGAAGAGGGCGCGCTCCTCGCGCAGCAGCGCGAGCTCCTCCTGGCAGTCGGCGCAGGTCGCGAGGTGGGCGCGGAGCTCGCCCTCGGCCGCGCCGTCGAGCTCGCCGAGCACCCACGCCTCGAGCGCCTCGAAATCACAGCCGCTCATCGCGCGCCTCCTCGGTACCTGGCGAGCTCCTCGCGCAGGACCGTGCGCGCGCGGTGGACCTCGACCTTCACCTTGGCGACGCTGAAGCCGAGCATCGCGGCGATCTCCTCGTAGCTGAGCCCATGATCGAGCCGGAGGAGCAACATCGCCCGCCGGTCGTCCGAGAGCCTCCCGAGCGCGCGCTCGACGACCCGCACCGCCTCGCGCCCGAGCAGCTCCGCCTCCGGGCTCTGCCCGGACGGGTCCTCCACGTCGACGGGCTCGTCCTCCCGCACGAAGTGCCGCCCCGATCGCCGCTGCGCCTTCCGGACCTCGAGCGAGACGTTGCGCGCGATGCCGAAGAGCCACGGCGCGACCCGCTCCCCATCGCGCAGCGTGTCGATCCTGCGGAAGGCGCGGGCAAAGGTCTCCTGCGTGGCGTCGTCGGCGCTGACCCGGCAGGCGAGCAGGCCGTGCAAAAACCGCCGGATCGCCCCCGCATGCTCGCTGTAGAGCGCCGCCAGCCGGGCCTGATCCCCGGCGCCGGACGAGGCGCGCGCGGGGAGCTCACCGGCCATGACGGCCGGGGCAGCGAGCCAGGTGTCCGGGAGGAGCGCCACGTGTGCACCGTGGCCGTTCGGGGGCAGGAGTTACAGGGGTTGGTCGATTTTTTTTCGACTCGTGCCGCCCCGTGCAGACCGCGCGCCCGCCCCTCACGGCGGCGGGATCGACCCCGGCGACCGCGCCTTGGGCGGGCTCTTCGGCGCAGCGCGGCAGCTCGCGCGGAGCTTGTTCGCCTCGGCCACCGTGGCGGCGGCCTGCTTGTTCAGGAAGAAGCGCCGGTTCAGCTCCTCGAAGAACGAATCGGCCGAGGCCGGGTCGCCGTGCGTGCAGTAATGGCGGGCGAGGTCGAGGAAGGCGGGCGCGACGCGCGCGTCGTCCGGGAAGGTCTTGACGAGGATCGAGCTCGCCTCGAGCAGCTCGTCGAGGCGACCGAGGGCGACGAGCGCGCCGCGGTAGAGCAGCAGCGCGTCGAGCAGCTTCGGGTGCTCGCGCAGGGCCGGGTCGACGAAGGGGCGGAGGATCTTGCTGATCGCGACGGCGCTTTGCGGGTCGGGCAGCGCGCTCTTGTAGAGCTGCGCGAGCGAGAAGAGCAGCTCGCCGCGATCGGCGCCCCTGGAGGCGGCGAGCCGATCGAGCAACGTCTTGGCGCTCTCGGCCTCAGGCGCGTCGGACGCGAGCGCGGGCACGTCGGGCACGCAGCCCTGGCCGCGCGGGGCTTGATCTTTCGCGCAGCTCGGCACGGGCTGGGTCACCTCGACGGGCAGGCGCGCGAGGATCACCGAGAGCGGCCGGGCGCATGCGGGGAGCGACGGATTCGACGGCGCGGCGGCGTTCAGGCATGCCTCTCCGGCCTCGCTCCGCATGCTCGGCGCGACGGTCGATCCGACCCCGAGCACGCCGTAGGCCGCGCTGGCGATCACGTGGGTGGCGCGGCCGCACTCGCCGCCTTTGAAGGAGAGGGCCTGCGGGAGGTCGGCGTCGAAGGTGCCGATCTTCCAGAGATCCAGGGAGATCGGGCCTCCATCGCGCGCCGCGATCTCGCTCGCCGCGGCGGGGATCTCGTTGTTGCCGTAGAGGCGGCGCTCGGGCGGCTGCATCGATCCGAGCCGCGTGAAGCGGTAGCGCCCGCTGAGCTGGCAGCTCGGGACGAGCTCGACGGCGCACCCGTCGAAGCGCGCCGCCGCGAGGCCTTCGCCCGTCTGGAGCGCCGCGGTGAGCCTGTCGCGCTGCTCCTTCGGCCAGTCGAGGACGAGGGCTTCGGCGAAGCGCGGGGGCGGATCGAGCGGCGCGCAGGAGGCGGCGGGCGTCACGGTCGGCATCGTCGCCGTGGCGAGCGTCCCGGCGTCGCCGCCCGGCACGAGCGGCCAGGGGCCGCTGCACCCCGTGCCGAGCGCGAGCCCCATCGCCACGGACGCCGCGCCGATCGCGGCGGAGAGCGCGAGCGGGGAGCAGCGGTGGAGGCGCGGGGGAGGCACGGCTGATCTCGGTGTAGTGGGTTTGTCGCGGAAGGCCAAGGGGCGCGCGTCGAGGCGCGCGCTCCTTCCGCCGTTCCATCCATCACGGCGAGGACGGCCCGCCGGACGGCGCGACCACGAAGTCGCCGAACATCTCGCGCCGCGCCACCCAGGGTGTTTGCTTCCCGTTCGACGCCGCGCGCACCCGCTCCGTCACGAAGTCGATCAGCTCTCCCACCTCGACGGCGCCGCTGTGATCGCGGTCGGGCGCGCTGCCGCCGAGGGCCTCCAGCACGGCCCCGGTGAAGAGCCCGTGCCCGCCGCCCCCGGGCGCCTTGTCCGCCGGCGGGGCCTTCCCGTCCCACGCCAGATCGAGCCCGCGGCTCCCGCCGGTGGCCTTCCCGGACGCGGGCACCTCGTAGCTGTACTCGGACCCGCGCGCCGCGGTGAAGACCAGCACGCCCGCGCGCCCGCTGCCCGCGAGCCTTTGCGCGAGCGCCTCGTTGGGCGCGATCAGCTCGGTCGACACATGCCCCGAGTGACACGCGTCGAGGAGCATCAGCACGCGCCCGCGGGCCTTGCCGAGCGCGCCCTCGATGCGGTCCCAGCCGACCCCGTTCTCGCGCGCCGACGCGGTGGAGAGCGCCGCATCGGTGGTCAGAAACACCATCTTCTTCGGTGTGCCTGGCGCGTCGCTCGGGAGCTGCACCCCGTGGCCGGCGAAGAACACCACGGCGAGGTCGTCGGGGCCCATCGCCGACAGCCCCTCGATCGCCTGTACAACACCGTTGACGGTGGCCTGCCGGTCGAGGAGCGTGGCGTCGTGGAAGGCGGCGAAGGGCTTGCCCGGGCCGGCCTGCGCGGCGAGCGCCGCGGTGATCGCCTTCGCGTCGGCGGTCGCGAACTCGAGCTGATGCTCCGCGGCGAGCTTCGGGTAGCGGCTCACGCCCACGCTCACGGCCCAGAGCGCGGGGCGCGGCGCCTCGGGGTCGGTCGAGATCACGGAGAGCTTCGCGGGCGTGCCGGCGAAGCCCGCGGCGTCGTAGCCGACCATGCTCACGCGGTTCTGGCCGAGGAGCAGGGGGATGTCGAGATCCACGCTGGCCTCTGGGGCGCACACGGCGCGATCGATCGCGGCGCGGCCGTTGACGAAGACCCGCAGCGCGTCGACGCGGCCCTGCGAGCGCGCGTCGGCGTGGACGTGGATCGCGCGGGCGGCGACGCGCGAGGGGGGCGCGTCCGAGAGCGCGAGGCGAGGCGGGCGGAGCAAGGGCGCCGCGAGGTCGGGCGCCTCTCCCGCGAGCCGCCGGCGCACGGCCTCGGGGCGATCGTAGACCGTGGCGAACTGATCGAAGGCGTACGCTTCGAGCGGTGAGGTGAAGGTCCAGGCCAGGGCGCGCGCGCCGTCGGTGCTGGCGACGAAGGCGCCCTCGGGGGTGGTCGAGATGAAGTCGGCGCCGCCCGCGGTGAGGAAGAGCGCGAGCGGCGCGCCGGTGGTCGCGGAGGCGATCGCGGTCTCGCCGCCGCTGCCGCCGACGAGCAACAGATCGCGCGACGGGTGGACGGAGAGCGCGGTCACCTCGGTGTCGAGGGCGTCGATCCGGGCGCGCACCGCGAAGCTCTGCGGATCGAGGAGCGCGGGGTGCAGGCCGCCGACGGCCACGATCCCGGCGCGGACGGCGATCGGCCCGAGCGTGCCCGGGTGCAGCGTGTCGGCGAGCGCGCCGGTCGCGGCGTCGAAGACCTTGAGCACCGCGTTCTTCGCGCCCCACCCGCCGTCGCGCGCGGAGAGCAGCACCTTCTTGCCGTCCGCGGAGAACGAGATCCAGCGGTTCCGGCCGATCTCGGCGGCGAAGCTCGGCGCTGCGATCTCCCAGCGGAGCGCGCCGGCCTTGGTGTCGATCACGCCGAGCGCGCCCTTGTCGCCGTCGTAGGCGAGCGCGCTCCCGTCGGGCGAGATCGCGGCCTTGAAGGTCGGCTTGCCGAGCGCGGCGATCTCCTTGCCGGCCGGGCGGTTCCACTCCGCGTAGTGGTGGAGCGGGCGGGGCGGCGGCGCGGCCTCGGGCGCGAGGTCCCAGCGTGACACCGAGCCCGTGCTCGACACGGTCACGAGCGCGCGGCCAGGGCCGGCGAAGCGGCCGAAGACCACCGGGTGATTGCGGTCCGGCTCCCACTGCCGGAGCTGCGCGCCGCCGCTCGCGGGCCGGATCCGCACCACGCTGTCGGGGCCCGCGGAGATCAGCAGATCGCCGGCGCCGTCGAAGTCGATCGGCGCCGGCGTGTAGATGTCATCGCCCGCGGTCCTGGGCAGCAACATCCCGCGGTCCAGATCCCAGCGCGCGAGCCTGCCCTGCGCGTTGCGGGTGAGCACCTCGGCGCGGCCCGGAGGCGCGCTCACCGCGTTGATCCCCGAGGCGAAGATGTCGAGGGTGCGCAGCGGGCGCAGCGTCGCGCCGTCGCGCAGGGTGATGGTGCGGAGGCCCTCGCCGCCCGGGTCGTCGCGGGCGATCGCCACGATCGCGCCGTCGGCGCTGACCGCGAGCCCGGAGGCGAAGCTCGGCATCTCGTCCTCGAACAGCACGCCGCCGCTCGGGTCGCGCACGGTGAGCCGCTGCCCGAAGCGCACGGCGCCCGGAGGCCCGAATTTGTCGAGATCGCCGAGGATCCAGGCTCGGTCGCCGCCCGCGGCGCTCTCGCGCACGGGGTTCGAGAGGATCACCGGTGGCGCGCTCGCGCCTTGACCGCCCGTGCCGACCGCGAAGATCTCGACCGTCGCCGGCGGCACGCGCACGACCATGGTGTCGCCGGTGAGGTCGAGCTTCACCGGAGCCGCGGTGGGCGCCGTGGAGCGGGGGCGGCGCAGGAGGACCGTGCCCGCCTCGACATCGACCACGCAGACCTCCCCGATGCCCGCGACGCCGAGGCGTTTCCCGCTGCGATCGAAGCCGATCACGAGCGCCTTTCCGCCGGCGAGGTGGAGGTCGATCGAGCGGACCTCGGCGAGGGTCTCGGTGTCGATGACGGTGAGATCGGCGCCGCCGATGACGAGGCGCTTGCCGTCGGGGGAGAGCGCGATCGGGCCCCAGTCTGCGGCGTCGCGTGGCGGGGTGCCGCGGGCGAGGTCGACGAGGAAGGTGCGGATCGCGAAGGACTGATCGGTGTCCGAGGTGGCGTACGCGAGCTTCTCCCCGTTGCCGCTGAGCGCGACGTGGAAAGGCATCCCCTGGGTGCGGATGCGCCGCAGGAGCAGGCCCGTCGTGGTGTCCCACACGAGGAGGAGCCCGTCGTAGCTCATGGTGACGAGGATCCGCCCGTCCTCGCTCAGCACCATCTTCTGCACCGCCTGCGCATGCCCGTGCTGGACGAGGAGCAAGGGGCGCTCGGCGACGGCGGGCTGTGCCTGAAAGGGCGGGCAAGCGGCGCGGCTCGACGCGGTGACGGCGGGCGAGACGGGCTCGGTGGGCGAGGGCCCACAGGCGGCGAGGGCGAGGAGGATCAAGGCCGGGGCGCGCAGCGACGGCCACGTTTGCCGCGGCGAGGGCGCGATCGTCGAGGGGCTCATCGGGAGAGAGCATACGCGCGCGCCGGGCCTGTCGGGGCGCGGCGCCTGCGCGCTCCGGCGATCACTTCTTCGTGTCGTCCGGGCGACACGCCTTGATGCTCGACCCCGAAACGCCGTTGCAGTCGTAGCCGGCCGGACAGTCGGTCTTCTCGACGCAGATCTTCAGGCACTGGAGCGCGTCGACGGCCTTGCCGCAGACGGCGCCGTCTTCACAGACGTCGGTCTGGCCTTCGGCGTCACAGGCTTCACCGAGCTTGGCCGGGCCGCCGCAGCCGGCGATGAAGGTGAAGATGGTGAGGAAGAGGGGGAAACGAAGGGAGGAGGTGAACATGGCGGGCACCGTATCACGGGGCCATTCAGGCAATCCCGCGGTCACGGCCCCGTGGCGCGCACGGGTTTCCTCGCCACGTAGAACGATCGCGCCGCGTGCACCTCGGTGTCGCTCCGGCGCAGGGCGCCGCGCGGGTCGTCCGGATCGGCGAGGACGGCGAGCGTCTCGCGATCGGCCTCGGAGAGGCGCCCGGCGACCATCTCCGCGCTGCGCTGCAAGCCCTGGGCGATCCAGCGGCGCGAGGGCTCGGGGAGGGGCGCGGGCCGATCGACCCGGAGGATGCGCTGCTCGATCGGCTCGAGCCCCGCCGCGCGCAGCGTCTCCGGCCAGTCGGTGTGGAGCGCGCCGGGCGGGAGGTGGTCCTCGATCGCGGCGGCGACGGCCGCGGCGTGGCGCGCGCCGAACCCGGGCGCGCCGAAGCCGAGATCGTCGGGCAGCGTGCGGGTGGGCGGGCCGAACTCGACGATCGCGACGAGGCCGCCGGGCGTGAGCAGCTCGCGGAGCTCCCGGAGCAAGCGCGCCGGATCGGGCAGGTGGTGGAGGACCATCGCCGTCCACGCGAGGTCGATCGGGCCGAGGGCGCCGAGGCTCGCCTCCAGGTCGACGGGCGAGGTCGTCACGCGATCGCCCACGCCGAGGCGCGCGGCGCGCTCGCGCGCCCGTTCGAGCAGGGCGGGCGCGCGGTCGAGCGCGAGGACCGAGGCCGCGGGAAACGCCCGGGCGAGCGCGGTCGCGGCGGCGCCGGGGCCGCTGCCGAGATCGACGACGCGGCGGACGTCGAGGGCGCCGGCGCTGGCCAGCGATTCGAGGACGGACATCGCCTCGTCGAGGTACGGCGAGAGGACCTCGGCCTCGAGCTCGAGCTGGGCGCCGAAATCGGCCCAGTCGCGATCGCCCGGGGCCTTGCGGTGATCGTGGTGGTGATGATGGTGGCGGTGCGGGTGGGCGGACATGGGCCCGTTCTATCTCCGGGCGGGCCGCGGCGGTAGATCGGGGAACGACGGCGCGATCCGCCCGGCGTTCCCGAAGGACGTGCGGCCTCGGCGAATCAGAGCGCCTGGATCCACGCGTTCAGATCGCGAAAGACCTCCTCCGTCAAGAGGTCGTGCCCCAGGGTGGGATAGAACGAAAATCGCACGCCGCCCTTGCCCGCGAGCCTCGCCCGCGCAGCCTCCACGGTGGAGAAAGGGACGCTCTCGAGGTCGCGCTCGCCGTGCGCGATGAAGATCGGCACGGTGGGGCTCTCCCACATCGCGTCCACGCCGGAGAAGAACATCTGGCCCCAGAATCGATAGGTCCTCCCCCAGAACGGCGCGCTCGATCCCTGGTGCGCGGCGACGTCCTTCCGCGTCTCGTCGATCGCGCGTAGCCGCGCCGCGAGCTCCGCCGCCGAGATCTCACCGCGCTTCGCGCGCTCGATCTCGATCTCCGGCAGGAGCGCGCCGAGCTCCCGCACGCCTCCGCCCAGGTTCGCGACGGCGCGCACCTCGCCCGGCGCGCGCCGGGTGAACGCGATCGCCACATGCGCTCCCGCCGAGTGCCCGGCGAGCACGAGCGGGCGACCCGCGTGGCGCGCGCGGACGGCGCGCACCACCACGTCGAGCTCATCGGCGCGCGAGGCGAAATCGGCCGCCGTGAACGCGGGCTCGTCGCAGTGCGTGTTGATGAACGTGCGCGGCCGCACGAGCAGGTAATCACCCGTGAACCGCGTGAGGAAGCGCTCCCAGAGCCGGCGCGAAAACCGCTGGCACTGCCCGCCGTCCCCTTCGAGGAAGATCACGACCGGGAGATCGGCGCTGCCGCCCGCGGGCTCGCCGGTGAGGTACGCGAGCCGTTCGCCACGAAACTCGTAGGGGTGCTCGTCGACGCGGATCTCGCGGCCGAGCATGTTGACGGGCGCGCAGGCTGCCTGGGCCGTTGCGAAGGCGAGCGCGAGCAGTCCGGAGGAGCGCACGGGCGGCGAGCCTAGTCGATTGAAGGCGCGCTCGCCGAGGCGGTTCGGCGCCCGCCCGCCTCGTCCCTCACTTCGCCCAGAGGTTGCCGCTCTGCCCCCAGCCCGTCGCCGCCGTGTAACAGCCATTGCCTTCGGCCGCCCCGCCGGAGGCCGCGTAGTTGGTGTGGCCGGACGCGCAGACCGAAAAATCGCTGAACACGTAGCCGGACCGGTTCGAATGGGGGCACTCGTAGACGCCGTCGCGGTTGTTGTCGAGATCCCAGTCTGCCGCGTTCGTCTTCATCGACGTCCAGCTGTTCAGGTTGTTGCGGACGAACGAGTTCTTCGCGGCGCAATTGTAGCGGAAGTACCCGACCGTGTTCAGCGCGTTGATCACCGCATCGCTGAGCTTGGCGTTCGAGGCCGCGACCGTGACATCGCCCACGGCGCCAGGTTGATCCGCGTGGAAGGTCGAGGTCCCCTGGATGTTCACCACGCGGGTCCAGCCGCCGCCGTCGTTCACCATGTCGCAGTACGCATTGAAGGGCGCGATCGCGCCCGCTGGCCCGTCGGGGTCGATCTGGTAAACGCCGCTCCCGAGCGCCGGATTGGAGGTGTGGATGGTCTTGCAGGTCGTGGCGGCGTTCGCAGTCGAGCTGATGAGGCGCCACGTCGTTCCGTCGAAGAACTCGAGCGACAGACTCGTGCTGTTGAAGAAGAACAAGCCCACGGTCGGGCTCGCCGGATACTGCGTGCCAATCGAGAGCCCCGGCTGGCGGGTGCAAGCCATGACGCCCAGCGGATCGACGCTGTTGAACACCGAGCCCGCGGAGCAGGACTGGGGGCCCACGCCCGCCCCAGCCGGCCCTTGCGCCCCGGTAGCACCCGTCGGCCCGATCGGCCCGGCGGTGCCGGCGGGCCCCTGCGGCCCTGCGGCGCCGGTCGGCCCGATGGCGCCCGTGGCGCCTGCCGGTCCCTGCGGTCCGATCGCGCCCGCCGGTCCCATCGGGCCCATGGGCCCTTGTGCCCCGGTCGCGCCTTGCGGCCCCACCACACCCTGCGGCCCTGCGATCCCCTGCGGTCCCGCGGGCCCCACGAGGCCGGTCGGCGCGCCGACCCACGTGCCCGTCTCGTCGATCACGAGGTTCCCGTTCACAGACACCGCGGTCGGGTGGATGGCGCCCGTCACGTCGCCGGCCATCGAGGCATAGGGCACGCTCGCGATGGACTGCCGCGGGCTCATCTCCGGATCGGCGCCGACGGTGATGCCCATGTAGCGGACCGAGCCGTCCCAGAGCGAGGCCGGGAAGGGCGCGAGCGCGCCGAGATCGACGGAGAAATAGCCTTCGTCGAGGGCGATCACGTGGGTCTCGGTCCACAGCGGCGCGCCGCCCGCCGCGCTCGCGTAGATCGCGAACTGGATCGAGGCCGGCGCGTTGAGCGGGGCTCCAGAGGCATCGAAGAGCCTGCCCTGCTCGGTCATGGTGCTCGGGGTGCCCGCCAGGGCGAGGGCAGGCAGGAGGAGCAACGCGGGCGCCGAGAGCGCGGCGATCCGCCGGCCGAATCCTCGTCTCATCTGTCGACTCCTTTCAGCGAGCTCGGACCGGGGGGCTCGAATGGGCTCCTCCGCTCGCCCCGTCCACACCCGACGCGCCTGCCTGCGGGGCGCCGGAGCGGACGAAAGGCGAAGATACGCAGCGTCGCAGCGGCGACAGGGGGCGTCAAGAGCGAGCAGAGCGAGCAGAGCGAGCAGCGCGAGCAGGTCTCACCCTCGACACGGCGCTCGGCCACGCCACTCGGCCACGCCCGACAACGAATGTGACGACCTCACCGCGGCCCCGGACTGCGGCGGCAACTCGATGTGTGGGCCCTGAAGAGCCGCGCCCACCCCGGTGACCATGTGCCCGCGAGCCGCACCCGGAAGAGGACGCCGCGGGCCATCCCGATCCAGAGGACATCGGGCCCGAAGGCGAGGCTGAGCGGAGCGTCGGCGCGCGGGTTGAGATCCGCGGTGGCGATGAGCTCGCCCTCGGGCACCGAGAAGAGGCGCACCAGGCCATCGTCGGTGCCGAGCGCCGGCGTGCGGGAGTCGGACGAGAACGCAAACGCCGTGGGAACCTGCTTGGGGAAGGGTTCGACGACGCGGTGAGCTGCTTCGCCGACAACCTGAGCTGCCACGACTCGGGCGCGGCAGACGACGCATGTGCAAAGGAGATCGACGCACTCGATAGCTGCAGCAAGGGTGGTGGCATCTTCAACCCCACGAAGTGCGCGTCCCAGTGATCCGAGGCTCGACGCTCATGCGGTGATCGCCGCGGTGCTCCCGAGCAGCGCCCTCGCGCAGGGGGCGACCACCTCGCGGAGCGCCTCGCGGCGGATCGCGGCGATCTCCGTGGCCGAGAGCAGGCCGAGCGCCGGCGCGACGAGGGGCGGGGGATCGGGGCGCTGCGACGCGGAGGCCATGGCCTCTTCGAAGCATGCTGCTGCGAAGGCCAGGGTCGCTCCATCTGCACCTGCGAGCATCCACGCGAGCGCCCGCCAGCCGAGCTCGGCGTGGCGCTGCTCGTCGGCGGCGATGCGCGCGTGGAGGCGCGCGAGGGCGGGGTCGGCCACGCGGCCGGCGAGGGCTTGCGCCTCGGCGACCGCGACCGTCTCGCCCACGCATGCCTCGGCGATCAGGGCGCCGAGCACCTCGCGCCGGTCTGCGGAGAGCGAGAAGCCCGAGAGATCCAGGGGCGCCGGGCCGAGGGGCGCGCCGGCGCATGCCCCCGCGAGCGCGAAGGCGAGGCGCGCATGCTCGATCTCGTCGAGCCCGGCGCGCTGGGCCTCGGCCACCAGCGAGGCGGGCGCCCCGAGCGCGAGCAGGTGGAGCGTGAAGCGGGCGAAGCTCGCGACCGAGGCATGTTCGAGCGCGGCGATCTCCTTCCAGTGCCGGGCGAGCGCGGCCCGCTCGCGATCGCTCGCCCCGTCGAAGAAGACGCCGGCGTCGGAGACGCTCCAGTCCGTACGGGCCTCGGCCTTCGCGGTGCGGGCGCGCCCTTCCACGAGCAGCGGCCGGCCGATGCCACACGGTGGGCCCGCGACGCACTGCCAGGTGTTGCCGGCCGAGGGATCGACCACGCAGAGCGGCACGTCGGGGAGGCACTGGGCCTTGGTGCGGCAGCCATCCGCGGCGCTCCGGCATGCGAGCACCGGCGCGCCGAAGCCGCAGCCCGTATCGAAGAACACGGCGCCGCACTCGCCGCTCGGGCAGTCCGCGTCCGTCGTGCAGGTCGCGGGGGCGCATGCCGACCAGGGGTGGAGCGCGCTGAGGACGACGCCCGCGCACACGCACGCCTCGCCCACGTTGCAGTCGGCGTCTTCGAGGCAGGGGTAGGTGCAGCCGCAGATGGTGTGGGGGCCACCTCCCTCGGCGAAGCCCGGGATATGCGCGCAGCGGCCGTGCGGGTGCTCGGCGCAGTCCGCGTCGGTCGCGCAGTGGATCGCCTGCTCGTTCCCGTCACAGAGCGGCGCGCCCGCCGTGGGGTCGCAGCCGGTGATCGCCGCGCGGTGGACGGTGCCGTCCGCGCACCGCACGAAGCCCGTATCGTTGCCGAGCGGGTCGAGGGCCGGCATGGGATCGACGCACGGGCCCGCGGGTGATCCGCCCGCGCCTCCGCCGGATCCGCCGGCGCCCGCCGTGCCCCCGCCGGATCCGCCGTTACCCGTTGTGGAACCATCCGATCCCGTGGACGACGTCGTGGCTCCCCCGGAGCCGGTGGTCTCCCCCGTCCCTCCGCCCGCGCCGCCGGTGGTCGCTGCGGTCGAGGTCCCCGTCGTGGTCGACGACCCGCCCGCGCCGCCGGCTCCGCCCGCGCCGAGCGGGGACAGGGCCTCGTCGACGCCGCATGCGCCGAGGCCGAGGGCGGAGAGCAGCGAGACCCGGAGGGCGAGGAGGGTCGATCGTCGGTTCATGCGCGCGGGGCTCCTCGCCGAGCGTAGCCGCTTTGCGCGGCGGCGGATGGGCGGCGCGCAGGTGGTGCCGCCGGCGAGCCGGGCCCGGTGCTCCGCCGCCGGTGGTCTCCATGACGATGGCGATCCGTGGCGCGATTCGTCCCCCGCCGGTCCGCGGCCTGCGCTATGTTCGAAATGAACTCGCATCGACGTTCAGGGGTCGCTGGAGGAGGACCAATGAAGCTGTATCTCGGCTCGGCGCTGGGCTCTGGTCGGGCCCACTGGATGGTCGAGGAGATCGGCGAGCGCTGTGAGATCGCACGAACGCTTTCTCCGACAGACGGTATGAATTCGTCTGATGTTCCTGTTTCTCCGGCCGGAAGCGCGCCGCCGATCCTCCTGCACGAAGACGGAGAGATTGGCCATTGGCCGGCCATCGTCATGTATCTCGCGGATCGATTTCCCGAAAAGCGGCTTGCACCCCTGCCTGCCTCTCCGGAGCGTGGGCGCTATTACGCTTCCGTTACGCAGGTTGCCGCGAAGGTCGACCCGATCTTCACGAAGATCAAATGGGTCACGCGCTGGGGGCCTGTCCCGCGGCGGGAGCCGGTGCTCACCGAGGTCGATCGCCGGCAGCTCGGCGAGGCCGCGAATGGCCTCGAGGCGATGCTGGCCGGGCGGGACTACGTGGTCGAAGGCCGATTCACGGCGGCGGATGTGGCGGTCGGGAGCGCCGCGGTCTGGCTCGATCTCCTCGGGGTGCTCTCGGCCTACCCCACCCTCGTTGCCTACAAGAACAGAGTGGAGGCCCGGCCGGCATACCAGCGCACCCTCGGGGAGGTGACCCGGAGGGCGCTTACCCCGCCGAGCATCCCGCCGCTCGCCCGCCTCCGCGAGGGCAAGCGGGGGACGCCCTTGTTCTTCGTGGGGAGGCCCAACATGGGGCCTGATCGGATCGCCGTGCTCGACCGGCACCTCGTGACCGACAGGCCCTTTTATTTGCTCCAGTTCCGTTACCCGGAGGAGCCGGAGCTCGGCCGGCCGTTCACGCACGAGGAGTACGCCGCCTGGGCGCGCACCTTCATCGCGGCGATGCGCACGGTGCAGCCGAGGGGGCCGTACCTGCTCCTCGGGGTCTGCGAGGGGATGCAGATCGCCTACGAGGCGGGGCGCCAGCTCGAGGCCGAGGGAGAAGAGCTCGCGCTGCTCGCGTCGGTCGACACCTGGCCACCCGAGAACACGCGGATCCCCGCCCTGGCGAACGTGCGCCGCGCCGAGAACGCGATCCGGTCGATCCTCGAGACGCCGCCGGAGCGGCGGGCCAGGCTGATCGGGCAGAAGCTCGGCCGCGCGTTCGACCGCGCGGCGGTCCTCGCCGGCAAGAAGCTCGGGATCAAGCGCAAGCGCAGGAGCGCGCCGAGCACGGCGAGCGCGGCGAGCACGGCGAGCGCGGCTCCCGATCACGTGGAGGCCTGGCAGCGCTGGCAGGAGCGGGCCCACCCGAAGGCCGCCGCGCCGGCGAGGCCGATCCGCGCGAAGATCACCGTCTTCCGGGCGACGAAGCAGTTCTACTGGCTGCGACGCGACCCGGAGCTCGCCTGGGGCAGCCGGACGACGGGGGGCGTGGACGTGTACACGATCGAGGGCGAGCACCGGAAGATCCTGGACGAGCCGTTCCTCGTGGGGCTCGCCCAGCGGCTCTCCGACTGTCTGCTCCGGATCGACGCAGGCGCGGAGAAGCGGGAGCTTCGAGCGGACAAGAAGGCGGAGCAAGGAGCGCGATCATGAAGGCTGTGATCCTCGCCGGTGGGCTCGGGACGAGGCTCGCCCCCTTCACCCAGGTGATCCCCAAGCCGCTGCTCCCCCTCGGGGAGAGCTCGGTGCTCGAGGTGCAGATCGCGAGCCTGAAGCGCTGCGGCTTCGACGACATCTACATCGCCACCAACTACCGGGCCGACTACGTGCAGGCCTTCCTCGGGGATGGGTCGAAGTACGGAGTGCGCCTCACCTTCAGCCGGGAGGCCAAGCCCCTCGGCACCTGCGGGCCGGTGCTCCTCCTGCGCGAGGCGCTAAAGGAGCCGTTCCTGCTCATGAACGGCGACATCCTCACCACGCTGCGCTTCGATCACGTGCTCGGCTTCGCCGTCGACCACGGGGCGGCCCTCACGGTGATCACCAAGGAGATCGTGACCCCCTTCCACTTCGGCACCGTCGAGGCGCGGGACGACGAGCTCCTGCGGGTGGAGGAGAAGCCCGATTTCAAGCTGGAGATCATCTGCGGCGTCTACGTGCTCACGCCGGCCGTCTTCGACCTCATCCCGGCGGACACGTATTTCGGGATCGACTCGCTGATCAAGTCGATGCTCGCCTCGGGGAAGAAGGTCGGGCGCTATCTCACCACCGATTACTGGATCGACATCGGTCAGGTCGAGGACTACCGGCGCGCGCAGGATGTCTATCAGGAGCACTTCGTCCACCTCACGAGGCCGACCGTATGACGACGATCTGGCGCTGTGATCTCGTGCCGCAGTACGAGGCTTACCGGGAGGAGATCGACGCGGCGATCCGGGGCGTCCTCGCTTCCGGACGCTACGTGCTCGCCGAGAACGTGGCCGCGTTCGAGGCGGAGATGGCCGCCTACGTGGGGGCCGCCCACGGCGTCGGGCTCAACAGCGGCACCGACGCCTTGATCTTCGCCCTGGTCGCCGCCGGCGTCGGCCCCGGGGACGAGGTGGTGACGACGCCCTTCACGGCGATCCCCACCTACTCGGCCATCCGCCATGTCGGCGCGATCCCCGTCTTCGCGGACATCGATCCCGACACGATGCTGATGGATCTCGGCGAGGTCGAGCGGGTGATCACGCCGCGCACGCGGGCCGTCGTGGCGGTGCACCTCTTCGGCAACGCGGTCGACATCGAGGCGCTGCGGCGGATCGCAGGCCCGGGCGTGTTCATCCTCGAAGACTGCGCGCAGGCCCACGGCGCGGCGGTGCGGGGGCGGAGGGCGGGCTCGCTGGGCGACGCCGCGGCCTTCAGCTTTTACCCGACCAAGAACCTCGGCGGCTACGGCGACGGGGGGATGGTGACGACGAACGACGCGGCGATGGCCGAGTCGATCAAGAAGCGCCGGATGTACGGGATGATCAACAAGGACTTCTTCGATCGCGACGGGATCAACAGCCGCCTCGACGAGCTGCAAGCGGCCATCCTCCGGGTCAAGCTCCGTCACCTCGACGCGATGAACGCGGCGCGGAGGGCGCTCGCCGCGCGCTACGCGGAGCTCCTGCCCGCGGAGCTCCTGCGCCCGCAGGCCGTGCGCCCCGGGGTCGAGGCCGTCCACCATGTCTACGCGGCGACCTGTCGCGATCGCCGCGACGAGCTCCTGGCCTCGCTCGAGCAGCAGGGCATCCAGGCGAACGTCTATTATCCGCTGCCGCTGCCGCGGCAGGAGGCCTACCGCCGCGCGTTCTCCGACCACCCGGCCGTCCCCAGGGCCGAGGCGCTCTGCCAGCGGGTCATCGCGCTCCCGTTCTACCCGGAGATGCCCGAGGCGATCGTCGAGACGGTCGCCTCGGCGATCCGGCGGTTTTACCTCCACGAAGGAGATCCGGCCGGGCGCGCCGGTTGAGATCGCGCGGCGGACAAGGAGAGAGGAACGATGAAGATCCTGATCACCGGCGGGGCCGGTTACCTCGGCACCATGACCTCCGCGGAGCTGCTCGATCGCGGCCACGAGGTCCGGGTGCTCGACAGCTTGCTCCATGGAGGCCGCCCGCTGCTCCACCTCCTCGGGCGCGAGCGATTCACCTTCTCGCGCGGTGACGTGCGTGACGCGGAGGCCGTCCGGGCAGCGCTCGACGGAGCCGAGGCCGTCCTCCACCTCGCGGCAATCGTGGGCGATCCGGCATGCGCCAGGGAGCCCGAGGTGGCGAAGGCGGTCAACCTCGACGCGTCCTTCGCGCTGTTCGAGGCGGCGCGCGCGGCCGGTGTCCGGCGGTTCGTCTTCGCCTCGACGTGCAGCAACTACGGCAAGATGGAGCAGACGGCGGAGCCCGCGACCGAGGCGTACGCGCTCCGCCCCGTGTCGCTCTACGCCGAGACCAAGGTCGCGGTCGAGCGCCACCTGCTCGCCCAGCCCGGCCCGCTCCCCACGGTGACGCTCCTGCGCTTCGCCACGCTCTACGGCCTCTCACCGCGGATGCGCTTCGATCTCACCGTCAACGAGTTCGCCCTGGATCTCTCGCTCGATCGCCGGCTGGTCGTCTTCGGTGAGCAGTTCTTCCGGCCCTACGTGCACGTGCGCGACGCGGCCCGCGCGATCCGGACGGCGTTCGAAGCGCCGGTCGAGGCGGTCGGGGGCCGGGTCTTCAACGTGGGCTCGACGGACGAGAACTACACCAAGCTCGACATCGTGAACCTCCTCCGGGCCCACTTCCCCGCGGCCAACGTCGACTTCGTCCACAAGGCGGAGGACCCGCGCGACTACCGGGTCTCCTTCGAGCGGATCAAGGCCGAGCTCGGCTTCTCCGTGTCGAGTCGGGTGCCCGACGGGATCGCGGAGATCGTGCGGGCCGCGAGGGCGGGTGTCTTCGGCGACGGCAGCGACCCGAGCTACCGCAACACGAGGTGAGCGCGCGTGCACGACAAGATCCGCGTGGCATCGCTCTACCGGAGCCTCCGCACCGGGGGTGACGAGCGGCGCCTGATGTACTTCTCGAAGGGCTTCGACCGGAGCCGGTTCGAGCATGTGCTGTTCGTCGTCTTCCCGCCCGATCCGGCCGATCGCGCGCTGGAAGGGCCGATCCTCTCCGAGTTCCTCGCGACGGGGGTGGAGGTCATCTACCTCGAAGAGAAGCCGGGGCGCTGGGTGCGGCCCTGGCTCCGCCCGGAGCTCGCAGGCGCGGCGTTGCACATCGTCGAGCGCCTGGTGCGCGAGCTGCGGGAGCGCGAGATCGATGTCCTCGACGCCCGTCTAGCCGGCTCCGTGCCGCTCGCCGTCCTCGCCGGCAAGCTCGCCCGGACGAAGGTGATCGTCTCGGCGCAGTACAACCTCTACACCATCGACACGCGGCGGCGCCGGGCGCTGATGCAGCTCGTCTGGCCGCAGCTCGACGCCCTGGTGTGCGACTCCCAGCTTCGCCTCGACGAGATGGTCGCCGCGCTCCGCTTCCCTCCCCGTGGCGTCGTCATCGACAACGGCATCTTCCCGCCGGAGAGCGACCGCCCCGTGGAAGACATCCGGCGCGAACTCGATCTGCCGCTCTCGTCCGGGATCCGGATCATCGGCCAGGTGGCCACGCTCCTCCGTTTCAAGGGCTACTCGGTGCTCCTCGAAGCCGCGGCCCTCGTGCTCGAGCAGGAGCCCGACACCGCGTTCCTCTTCTGCGGCTTCCCCCGCGAGGACGGCTACCGCGAGGAGCTGCTCGCCCGGGCGAAGGAGCTCGGCATCGCCGATCGGGTGCGGATCACCGGCTACGACGGCTCGATCGGCGATGTGTGGAAGGTGATCGACATCCACGCCCACGCCTCGCTCTACGACTCGGCGCCGCAGACCATCGTGGAGAGCATGTCGCTCGGCAAGCCCGCCGTCGTCACCTCGGCCGGGGGCATCCCGGAGATGATCGAGCCCGGCAAGAGCGCCCTGATGGTGGAGCCGAACCGCGCCGATCTCATGGCCGAAGCCTTGATCCGACTGCTCCGTGACCCCGAAGAGGCGAAGCGGCTCGGGGAGGGGGCGCGGCGGCGCTACGAGGAGCGCTACCGCGCCGAGACCATGGTGCGGTCGATCGAGGCGCTCTACGAGGAGCTGCTCAGCCGCGCGTGAAATCGCGCGCCGTGGCCTCGAGCGCGGCCCGGAGGTTGGTGCGAGGGACCTCGCCCAGCGCAGCCGCGAGCCTGTCCTCGCTGAAGCGCGCCTCGCCGATGTCGAGCCGCCGGACCTCGTCGGGCATCGGGGCGATCCGCACGTCGCCGCGCCCCACGATCTCCTGGATCATCCGGACGAGGGTCTCGATGGCGACGTGGTGCCCGGCGTGGTTGTAGGCGCAAAAGCCGGGGGAAACCAGGCGCGAGAGGCGGTGGACCACCGCGGCGACGTCGGGCGCGTAGACGATGAAGCGCGTCCGCCCTCCGCCGTAGACCTCCACGGTCTTGCCGGCGAGCAGGTCCCGCACGAACCCTCCGATCAGGCCGATGTCCCGCCCTTCTCTGGGCTGGTGCGGCCCGAAGCAGTTGCCGAAGCGGAGGCTCGTCGCGCCGAAGCCGCCGCGTTTGGCGTAGACCCGGAAGTACGACTCGGCGGCGAGCTTGTGGATGCCCTGCACGTCCTCCGGCACCATCGGCGTCTCCTCGGTGATGACGGGAGCCTTCGGGTTGCCGTACTGGCCGCGCGAGCCGAGGAAGATCACCGTCTTGTGCGCCGCGCGCGGCATTCGTTCGAGCAGCGCGAGGTGCGAGGCGGCGTTCAGATCGAGATCGCGGCGCGGGGATTCGAGGGCGAGGTGGTGCGCCGTCCAGGCCATGGAGTCGACGATCACCTCGGCCTCGTCGAGGAGCGCGTCGAGATCGGGCGCGTCCTCGATCCGCGCGCAGATCTGCCGGATCTCCGGGGGGAGCGCCGCGAGGTTCTCCGCGCGGCCCCCGGTGCCCGGGACGAGCCCGTCGAGCACCACCACCCGATCGCCCTCGCGGTGGAAGCGCTCGGCCACATGGCTCCCGATGAAGCCGCCGCCGCCGAGGACGAGCACGGCGCGGCTCACGCGCGCACCGACGCCGGCTGGGTCGACTCTTCCCGCGCGCGGAGGATGGCCGCGCGGAGCTTGTTCGCCGCGGCCGCGACGCCGGGCTCTTCGAGCACCGTCTCGTGCTCCCCGTCGAGGACGTGGATCTCCAGGCCTCTGCCGGCGAGCGCGCTCCAGGTGAATCGGGGGTCGCGGAAGGGCCGGATCGGCTCGCCGGAGGCGAAGAACAAGGTCGCCTTGCCCGGGTACGCGGGCGGCACATAGGCGATGAGCGCGCGCTGTGTCGCCTCGCGCAGGCGCTCCATCGCGGGGGAGGGCGGCTCGGCGGCTCGACGCGCGCCGAGGAGCGAGGGCAGGCGGCCGGCAAAGAGCGAGGCGAGGTAGTCTCGCTGGGCGCGGCGATCGCGCGTGACCAGGCTGCCGAGGTGGTAATCGACCCGGGCGAGGAGGGCGTCGAGGCGACCGCGGCCGGGCCGCTTGTCGGGGAGGTAGCGCTCATGGCCGCGGTAGTACGCGTCGATGAGCGCGAGGAAGGCGACGCGCTTCCCGCGGTCGTGGAGCTGCCGGGCGATCTCCCAGGCGACGGTGCCACCGGCCGAGGCGCCGCCGAGGAAGTAAGGTCCGGTCGCGTCGACCTCGAGGATCTGCGTCACATGATGCGCGGCGAGGCGCTCGATGGAGTCGAAGGGCTCCGCCTCGCCGCCGGCGCCGGGCCAGCAGAGGGCGTGAAAAGGGATGTCGCGGCCGAGGTGAACGGAGAGCAGCCGATAGTGGTGCAGATCGGCGCTCCAGGTCGGCACGCAAAAGAACGGCGGGCCCTTGCCCCCGGGCTCCAGGGTGACGAGCGTGCCGTTCGCGGAAGGTCGAAGCCCACCCACCCTCGGGAGGCTACGCCCCGGGCATCGCGGCCACAAGGCGGGATCACGCGCGAGGTTCGCCGGCGCACGGGGTCCATGCGCCCGCGCTCACCCGCCCGCGGCGGCGATCTCGGCCTCGTAGAACTCGCGGACCATCCCCTCGATCCACGCCGTCGCGGTGGGGCTCCCGAGGGCGGCCTTCACCACCGGCCAGATCGCCGCGGCGAGGGCCTCGGTCTCGGGCATGATCTCGACGCCCAGCTCGCCCAACACCTCGCCCACCGTCCGGTCTCTGCGCTGGGCGATGGCCTCGTCGAGCATCGCGCGGACGCGCGCGCGCGACGCCTCGCGGCCGAGCTCCGCGGCGAGCAGATCGAGCCCGATCTCCTGGGCGAGGGCGATGGCCTCGGCGTCGGCGCTCTTCGCGGTCTGGGCGATCTCCTGCGACATCGTCCACGCGGCGAGGTGGCGGCGCACGGCGATCGATTTCGGCTCGTCGGCCTTGTCGAGGATGCCCTGCACGGCCTGGCGCAGCGCCTTCTTCGAGAAGCCCTTGAGGAACTTGCGGATCTCGGGCTCGAGGCGTTTGTCGAAGTCCGCGCGCATCGACTCGAAGCCCTTGCCCATGCCGAAGGGGCCGAGGCGCTTGAGCAGGGCGGGCAGGCCCCACTCGGCGACGAAGGGGTTCACCTTCTCGCTGAACTCCTTGAGCGCGTCGTAGAGCACGTCGCGCATCATCTCTTCCACGGCCTCCTGCTCCACGAGCTCGCGGAGCAAGCGTTCGGGCAGGAGGCCGGGGCGCGTGAGGAGCTTGTCGATCTTCTCGCGGGCGGGCGCCGGCACGCGCGCGCCGAGCGTCCCCTTCTCGTTGCGCAGCTCGGCGAGGGTGAGGGCGAGGGCGCGGCGCGCGGCGGGGCGCGCGGCCTTCTCCACCAGATCGGCCGCGATCGCCGCCTCGATCGCCCGGCCGATCGCCGCCGAGTCGCAGAGCGCGCCGAGCTTCATCGCGAGAAAATCCCGGGTGATCCCGGCGAAATTCGCCTTCCACTCGGCCTCGGCCGCGGCCGAGGTGAGCCGCGTGCGGAGGAAGGCGAGGTGGCGGTCTCTCAGATCTCGAAGGGCCTGCGCGTCGAGCGCGGGCGGGGCCGGATCGGTCATGGCGGGAGGTGCTTGGTCAGGGCTTGAGGTAGCCGCAGGTCGTCACGTCGGGCGACGCGAGGCAGCGGTGGCTCGTGGGGTGCGAGAGGTAGTACACGTCCTCGCCGTCGGTCATGAAGAAACGCGCGGTGAGGTTGGTCAGGTACGTCCCGGCGTCGAAGGCCTGGCAAGGCTCGCCGTTCGTGAACGTGTGCACGCCCTCCGGCACGATGTAGGCGTCGAGCAGCGCCGTGAGCGGCTTGCGATCGGGGTTCGACCAGGCGTTGTCCGCGCCCTTGGGCACGCCGAGCAGGCGCGGCTCCCACACCGCGTTGACGCTCGCGAGCGAGCCGTCGGCCGGCTGGGTGTAGCGGGCCAGGCGGAGCGGCGTCGGCGCGTTCTGCTCGTAGTAGCGCGCGGCGCCCTCGTCGAGGTCGTCGGCGTCGAAGAGGGCCTCGTCGCACTTCGTCTGCCCGAGCGTGTTGGGCTCGCACTTGCCGGTGTCGAAGTTGCAGTGCGTGTCGTAGTAGCAGACGCGCTTCTTGGCGTCGCCGTTGGCCTCGGTCTCCATCGTGCAGCCGGTGGGGAAGCAGGCGAGGTTCTTGCCGTCGCGCGTGGGGAAGGTCGCCTCGGGATCGGCGGCGTTCGCGCTCGTCGCGCACTCGACGCCGGCCGGGTGGCGGGCGAGCGCGGTGATGCCCTCGATCACGTGGTCGTCGATGAGCACCTGGTTCGGCGTGCGGTTGCCGAGGCTCCGGTAGAGGTCGTCCGGCGTCGCGTAGTTCGCGTACTCGGGGAAGCGATCGATCTGGTCGGGCCGGAAGAGCGGCAGCGCGCCCGAGGCCCGCCCGAAGGCGATCCCGGCGTTGAGCGGCACGTTCATGTCGCCGATCGTGTTGAGCGTGAGCAGCGCGTGGGGCTTGATCACGGTGCCGAACGGGTCGGTCATCGGGCGGATCGAGTAGAAGGGCGCGAAGCTCGCCGGGTCGCCGGGCTCGAGCGCCATCTGGGCGAGCTGGATGAAGCGGCGCACGGAGGGCGTCTGCCGGATCAAGCCGAAGCCCTCGGCCGGCGCGGTGAGCGGGGTGCCCTCGCCGTAGAAATGGCCCTGGAAGACGGCGCAGGTCGGGTCGAGGCAGGTCTCGGTGCCCACGTCGTTGGTCGTGCCCTGGCCGATGCGGCCCTTGCCCCAGGTGTCGACGACGAAGCGCCGCGTGCTCGTGTCGTTGAAGAGGGGCGTGCAGGTCTTGTAGTCGGTGACCTGGTTCTTCCCCTCGTAGACGTCGATCTGCACCTGGTCGCCGATCGACGAGGGCAGGCCGATGCGCAGGCGACCGTTGTCGCCGATGCTCGCGCACTTGAGCTCGCCGTTGTTCTTGTTGGTGACGAAGACGGTGCTGCCCACGAGCTTGTCCGGCGTGAAGCAGCCGATCTCGGCCTCGCCCGTGCCGTTGAGGTCGGGCATCACCCAGCGGAGCGAGAGCTCGCCGGGCGCGCAGAGGGTGCAGCGGTCTTTCTCGGCGGAGGTCGAGTCGCAGGTCTTGCGCTCGCCCGAGGGGATGCTGACGAGGAGCGGGCCCCAGATGCGGAGGAGCACCGCCTCGACCACGCCGCCCTGGAAGGAGCGGATGCCGATGTCGGTGAGCCCGCCGCCGCCCGAGCCTGGCACGGCCGAGGTGACGTACGCGTCGATGGCGCCGTGGATGCCCGAGAGGATGCCCCCGAGCGACTCGCCCCATGTGCCGTAGGTGGCGGTCGGCCCGCCGATGTCGGCCACGCCGTCACCGTCGAAATCGCCTGCGATCTCGGCCTTTCCATCGCCCGTCGGGTCGCAGGGCTCGGACGCGTCGGCCATCCAGCCGGTCTTCGCGTTGCGGCAGAGCATCTGCCCCTGGGGCGTGCCGAAGGAGCGGAGGATGCGCACGAGCTGGATGTGATCGAGGATCGACTGCCGCACGCCGTCGCGGGTGTGGAAGAGGTAGCTCGACCAGAAGTCGCCGCCCGAGTCGGGGATGCCGTCGTTGTTCAGGTCGCGCGCGCGGGTCTGCGCGATGGCGTCGTAGAAGGGCCCGGCGCAGGCGCCCTCGAGCGCGCCGGTGGCGGCGAGCTTCTCGGCCTTGTTGTCGAACGAGAGCCCGTGCCCCATGGCGTTGATGCCGATGGTGGCGAGGCCGTGCTCCGCCATGTTGCCGGCGTAGAGGAGCAGCTCGGAGAAGTTGCCGGTGTAGCCGTGCCCGTAGATGTCGACGTTGAAGGGCTGGTGGTGCTGCGCCGTCTCCTTCGGGATGATCAGCCAGAACTGGATCGTGTCGCTCGTCTCCTCGGCCTCGCCCGTCACGTAGTTGATCTTGAACGCTGCGTTCGGATCGGTGCTCTTCGGGCCGCCTTCGAGGAGGAAGGGCGACTTGTAGGTGCCGACGACCATCCGGTCGATGTTGTCGAAGCTCTTGAGGAGCAGCTCCGAGCCCGGCCCCGGATCGAGGCCGAAGCCGTCGACGAGCAGCCGGCGCATGTCCTCGCGGATGTCCTTGTAGTTGATGACGTAGAGGTTCCCGACCTTCGGGGCGCAGTTGGCCTTCTTCGCCTGTTCGCTCGACTGCCAGTTGTCGTCGTCCTTCGAGTCGCCCGTGAGGATGCCCGAGCGCAGGCCGATGGCGCGCTCCAGGGTGAAGCGGGGCGGGTACTGATCGGCCCAGCGGGCGAAGGGCCCCTGGCCGTAGAGGCCGTCGCGCAGGCGCTTCATGTCGTCCACCGTCGGCTGCGTGGTGAAGCTCCAGGTGAAGGCCACGTGATCGAGGCCGGAGCCCGCGATGCCGCCCTCGCTCCCGGTGCGCCCGAAGTACTCGGCATGCTTCGGGTCGTTGATGATGTCGCGCACGCGCGCGGCCGTGGGCTCCATCGACGCGTGGTAGACGAAATCGAAGGGCGATTTGATCGCGTTGCCCTTGCCGTCGAGGAGCCGGTCGGTGAGCACCACGGCGTAGCGGGTCATCTCGTCGAGCGGGATCACGGGGCGGAGCAGGAGCGTGTCGGTCTCGCGCTCGTACCAGCTCACGAGGTGATCGGCGACGCAGCGGTCGCGGACGCGCCGCGTGTTGGTGCACATCGGCGTCCCGTAGCTCGGGTCGCTCACGTTGTCGCACACCGGGTCCGGGGAGGGGCATGCGTTGGGGTCGTCGAGGTTCGGCCGGTCGAGCGTGCCGTCGAAGTCGGTGTCGTCGTCGGGGAGGAACGAGGTCGGCGTGACCGCGCCCTTCCGGGTCTCGTCGATCGTGTCGAAGAGCAGGTTGCGCTCGGTGACGCGCGTGTCGTTCGCCCAGTACTTGTCGAGCTTCTTCAGCGTGTAGTTGTAGTTGCCGGCGCCGAGGTCGAGCGGCACCGGGACGCCCGTGGTGAGGTTGACGAGGTAGATGGCGTCGTCCGAGAAATCGTAGTCGTCGCCCTGGTGGCGCCGCCGGATGTTGCCGAGGTCGAGCGCGGTGCCGTCGTACGAGGCGTAGGCCGGGTCGCTGCGATCGATGTCGAAGGCGACGGCGATCGGCGAGAAGGTGCCCCACCCCTCCATCTGCGAGAAGCGCTCGCGCGCCTGCTGCTCGATCGCCGTCGGGGCGACGAGGCTCGCGTTGACGCGGAGGCCGGTGCGGCTCGTCGGGTCGGGCCAGGTGGCGGTGTCGATCGGGAGCGGGATCTCGGGCAGCGGCTGGTGCGCGAGGTCGAAGCGCACGTGGGCGCCGGAGCCCTCGGGGGTGCGGCGCAGGCCGGCCGGCGCGAGATCCATGGCGCAGGAGGTCGCCACGACGGACAGGGAAGCCAGGGCAAGGACGGGGCGTAGGGCACGGAGCAACATCACGCCGCTCAGCCTAGACCAAAACCAGCCCGGGATCCCCCGTTCCCGTTCCCGTTCCCGTTCCCGTTCCCGTTCCCGATTTTCGGGCAGCGGGAACGGGAAAGGGTCGGATCTGCGGCTCTCGAGATGGTCGGGATGGATGCGCGCGAAACCGTTGATCGCGCGCCCCGACCCGCGCACCCGCCGAGGACGAAGCTCGGGTCAAGCTTTTTGCGCTGTGCGACATCTCAGTGCAACGAATTACAAGTGCGTGACAACTCGCCCGGGGCCGGGTGTTACGCCTCTCCGCAACGAGATGCTCCACGCCCTCCTGTGCGTCCTCTATTTCGCTGTCCTCCTCGGCCTCTCCTCCTTCGGCCTCCACCGCCTGCACCTGGTGCTCCTCTGCGCCCGGCACAAGAAGAAGATCGCCGAGGCCCAGATCGCGCCGAAGCTGAACGAGGATGACCTGCCGATCGTCACGATCCAGCTCCCGCTCTTCAACGAGTCGACCGTGGCGAGCCGCCTGCTCGATGCCGTGGCGAAGATGGACTACCCCCGCGATCGCCTGGAGATCCAGGTGCTCGACGACTCGACCGACGAGACGGCCGCGCTGATGCGCGCCCACGTCGACCGGCTGCGGGCGCAGGGCGTCGACGCCGTGTACCTGCACCGGGTCGACCGGACGGGCTACAAGGCCGGGGCGCTCGACGCGGGGCTCAAGGTGGCCAAGGGCAGCCTGGTGGCCGTGTTCGACGCGGACTTCATCCCCCAGCCCGACTTCGTGCGGTCGATCGTCTCGCACTTCCAGGACCCGAAGGTCGGCATGGTGCAGACCCGCTGGGGCCACATGAACCGCGATTTCTCGACGCTCACGAAGATCCAGGCCCTCATGCTCGACGGGCACCACCTCGTCGAGAACCGCGCCCGCTTCGGCGCCGGCTTCCTCTTCAACTTCTCCGGCACCGGCGGCATGTGGCGCCGCGCGGCCATCGAGAGCGCCGGCGGCTGGGAGCACGACACGCTGACCGAGGACCTCGACCTCTCCTACCGCGCCCAGTTCGCCGGCTGGAAGTTCATCTACCGCGAGGACGTGGTCTCCCCCTCCGAGCTCCCCGAGGACCTGTCGGCCCTCCGCGCTCAGCAGTACCGCTGGGCCAAGGGCACCGTGCAGACGGCCCGCAAGCTCCTCCGCCGCGTGCTCACGACCGAGGGGCTCACCCTCTCGCAGCGGATCGAGGGCTTCTTCCACCTGACGCCGCACTTCGCCTACCCGCTGCTCCTGCTGCTCAGCGTGCTGCTCCTGCCCGCCCTCGTGCTGATGCCGGCCACCAACACGATGACCATGCTGATCATCGACCTGCCGCTCTGCACCGCGACCACCGGCTCGCTCGCCGCCTTCTACATGCTCGCCGAGTCGGCCCAGGGCCGTCCGCGCGCCGGCGCCCTCGCCCGCCTGCCGATGCTGATCGCCCTCGGGACGGGCCTCGCCCCGCACCTCTCCAAGGCGGTGCTCGAAGGGCTGCGCCACATGGCCGGCGAGTTCGTGCGCACCCCGAAGCACGGGCTGAAGAAGGGCCGCTACCAGGCCGCCGCCGACCTGCCGATCTTCGAGACCTGCCTCTCGCTGCTCTCGTTCGCGTCCGTCGTGGCCTCCGCCCGCACCGGCCACTACTTCGCGACGCCCTTCGCCGTGCTCTTCACGATCGGCTACGGCTACGTGGCCGTGCTGGTCGCCTCCGAGCAGTCCGCCCGCCGCCGCGACGCCGCCGCCGAGCCCGAGGTGTCGACCCCGGCGACCTTCAGCGAGCCGCCCGTCTCCGGCGAGCAGTGGGCCGCCGACGTCACGCCGGCCCCTACCATGTCCGACTGGGCCGCCTGATCGCGCCGGATCACCCGGACGCCTAGATCCCGGCCCCTTTCCTCGCGCGAGGAAGGGGGCCGCGGTCTTTTGTGGCCGCGGGGGGCTTTACGGCGTCGGCCGGCCCTCGATATGCTCCGGGGCTGGCAAGGGGCGGCTCATGACCAAAGCGGAGATCGTTCAGGCGATATACAGCAGGCTCGGCGGCTTCTCGAAGAAGGAGTCGGCCGATCTGGTCGACTTGGTCTTCGAGACCATGAAGGAGACCATGGGCCGCGGCGAGAAGATCAAGATCTCCGGCTTCGGCAACTTCGTGCTACGGGACAAGCGCAAGCGTCAGGGGCGCAACCCCCAGACCGGCAACCCCATCGTCATCACCGAGCGGCGCGTGCTGAACTTCAAGGCCAGCCAGATCCTCAAGCACGCGCTCAACCAGCGGGCGGACGACACCGCCACCGCCGCCGAGGAGTAAACCCGGGTGTCCGTTCGCCGCGATCTCCCCGCAAAGCTCTACTACCGGATCGGCGAAGTGGCGGGGATCGTCGGCGTGGAGCCCCATGTGCTCCGCTACTGGGAGACGGAGTTCCGCTCCATCCGGCCGCAGAAATCGGCCCGCGGGCAGCGGATCTACTCCCGCCGCGACGTGGAGACGCTGCTCAAGGTGAAGGACCTGCTCTACGCGCACCGCTTCACGATCGCGGGCGCGCGCCGCAAGCTGCGCGAGGGCGGGGTCGAGCCCGCCGCGCCCGAGCAGGTCGCGAGCGAGGACGCGGCGCAGATGCGCGAGGGGCTCGTCGCCCTGCGCGGCGAGATCGTCGCGATGATGGACGAGCTCCAGAAGTACCTGGAGCCCTGAGATCGCGCGGTGATCGTCTCCCTCCCGATCACCGCGGAGGCGAGCCTCCACCTCGCCGTGCCCGACGGCGCGATCGAGGAGCCGGAGGCGGCGCAGCCCGTCATCGACGTGTCGCGCCTGCCGGGCGCCGCGATCGCGCTCCGGCGCGGATTCCAGGCAAAAGAGGGCATTTCCATGCGCGCGCTGTGCGTGACCGCGCCCTCGGATCGCTGGGCGCCCGGGGTGGAGGACCTGGTGCTGGAGCGGGCCACGGGCCTCTTGCGCGGAGCGCTCGGCGGCGAGGTGACGCGCCTCGACCTGGGGGCGATCGACCGGAGCAGCCCGCGCTTCGAGCAGCGCTTCGAGGGCGCCGTCACGCGGAGCGGCGTGCCCTTCGCGTTCCAGGGCAGGCACCTGCTCGGCTTCACCGGCGAGCGGCGGACGGCCGTGCTGTGCAGCGTGGTCTGCGCCGAGCCGGGCGAGAAGGCGGTGGCTTGTACCGGCCTCGTCGCGCAGCAGGAGGCCGAGGGCGCGTGGACGAGCGCGCCGCCGCCGAGCCTCGCGATCCAGGCCATCCTGTTCACGGCGGCCCGGCCGGAGGTGGCGCTCGGCGTGGCCGCGGCGCTCGCCTTCGGGGTGATCGCGCTCGTGCTGTGGAGGCGCCCGCGGCCGCGGTGGTGACGCGCGGTCACGGACGAACACGCGTGACTACACGCGAGCACGTGTGGTCACGCGCGGACACGCCGCTCGGCTCCTCGATCAGCCGGGCACCTTCAGCGCCCCGGCGGCGATCAGCACCGCCCGCTCCGCCACCCTGTCGGGACGGTTCAACTGAAGGATCGCCGCGGTCGCCCTGCCTGCGGGCGACTGGCCCACGATCTCGGCGTCGGCGAGGTGAAACGTATCGCTCCAGCGCTCCTTGCGCGGATGGAACAGCGGCACGATCTCGTTCGTCGCCGGATCGATGGATGCGATGTCGCTGCCCTTGCGGAGGTTGCACGCGGCGCAAGCGAGCGCGAGGTTATCTACCGTGGTCGCGCCGCCGTGCTTCTGGCCCACGACGTGGTCGACCTCGTGCACGAACAGCGACGCCGTCTCGGGCAGGAGGCAATACTCGCAGGCGCCGCCCGCGCGCTCGTGCACCTGGCGGCGCAGCGCGGCCGAGATGTACGTCATCGCTCCTTGAGCTTCAGCAAGGCCCGCCCCTTGGCCATCCGGACGAGGTGCTCCACGTACTCGTACCGCTGCCACTCCTCGCGCTCGGCCGCCGAAAGACCGCCCTCCCGGTTCTTCTCCAGGAGCGCGCTCACCCGCTGCTGGAGCGCGGGCGACGGACGAAGGGCCAGCGTCTCCTCCGGGGTCGGCAGCGTCGCGAGGAACTCGAGGACAGCGGCGGTGCCCGCGAACTCCGGCGGGGACGAGGCCCCCAGCTCGCGCAGCCCGAGCTCGAGGATGCGGGGGAGGTTGTCGGTCAGCGAGCGAAGCTGCTCGGCGAGCTCATCGGGCAGATCGAGGGTGATGGCGGACATGACGGCTCACGGAAGAACGTAGCACGCCCCGCGGAATCCCGGCCTCGCGCTGGCAGGGTGAAGCGTGCGGTCGATCAGAACGGGATGTCGTCGTCCGAGCCGCCGCCGTAGCCGCCTTCGTAATCGTCGGCCGGCGCATCGGCCGGAGGAGCCGCCGGGGGAGGCGCTTGCCGGGGCGCGGGCGCCGGACGCCCACCACCGCCGCCACCGCGGGGCGCGTATCCGCCGCCGCCACCGCCGCCACCGCGGGGCGCGTATCCGCCACCGCCGCCACCGCCGCGGGGCGCGTATCCGCCGCCGCCACCACCGCCACCTTCACCGCCCTCGTAGCCGCCGCCGGCGTCGTAGCCGCCGCCGCCTTCATCGCCGCCGCCGCGCCCGCCGCGCCCCGTCAGGAGCACGTTGTTCGCGTGGATCTCCGTCTTGTACCGCTTGTTGCCGTCGCGGTCGTCGTAGCTCGACGTGCGGAGCGAGCCCTCGATGAACACCGACGAGCCCTTGGTGAGGATCTTGCCGAGGGCCTCGCCGCGCTTGCCCCAGACGACGACGTTGTGCCAGTCGGTGCGCTCGCGGCGCACCTTGTCCTTGTCGAGGTACGACTCGGTGGTGGCGATGCGCATGTTGAGCACGGCCTGCCCGCCCTGGGTGAAGCGGAGCTCGGGGTCTGCGCCGAGATTTCCGAGCAACATCACGCGATTCAGCCCTTCAGCCATGGGAGCCTCCGAGCGCGGGGGTTTCCCCCGGTCCGGCCGACGCGTCAAGGTCAACCGAGCGCCCCGCCTTTCGCTGAACCCCGGGGCGCGCGCGGCAACCAACGGAGAGCTGTCGGCCTTGCCGCCGCCGACCCGGATGGTCCAGGATGGCACCGTCCCCGGCGGCCGGCGCTTCCCGGCCGGAGAGCGCGCTGGTTCATGAACGTCCTAGAGTCCGTGCGATCGGGCGCGACCTCGGTGTGGTCCACGCTGACCTTCCTGCGCAAGCACCCGCTGGCCTCCCGCCACCTGCCCGCCACCCTCGGCCGCTGGATCGGCTGGCAGGTGCACCAGCGGCTCGTCCCGGGCGAGGTCGTCGTGCCCTTCGGCGGCCGCGCCAAGCTGATCGTCTACCCGGGGAGCCATGCGGCGACGGGCAACCTCTACGTGGGCCTGCACGAGTTCGAGGAGATGGGCCTGCTCCTGCACCTGCTCCGCCCGGGCGATCTCTTCGTCGACGTGGGCGCGAACATCGGCGCGTACACCGTCCTCGCGAGCGCCGTGTGCGGGGCGACGACGATCGCGGTCGAGCCGGTGCCGGAGACCTTCGCGCGGCTGCTGGAGAACCTGCGCGTCAACGACGTGCTCGATCGGGTCACACCGGAGAACATCGGCCTCTCGTCGAGCGAGGGCGTCCTCGTCTTCACCACCGGGCTCGACGCCGCGAACCACGCGCTCCTGCCCGGCGAGTCGTTCGGCGGCGCGACGATCGAGGTGAAGGTGAAGACCCTCGACGCTTTGTGCATCCCGCGGGTGCCCGAGCTCGTGAAGATCGACGTCGAGGGCCTCGAGGTCGAGCTGCTCAAGGGCGCGCCCGCGACGCTCGCCTCGCCCGCGCTGCTCGCGGTGATCCTGGAGCTCGGAAGCTCCACCACACCCGAGGGCCGCGCCGACAAGCTCTGCTACGACCGGATGGAGGCGATCGGCTTCTTGCCCTACTGGTACGACCCGTTCGCCCGCAAGCTGACGCCCACGCATCGCGGCGGGAGCCCCTCGGGCAACGCCATCTTCATCCGCGATCTCGCCGCCGTCGAGGCGCGCCTCCGGGCGGCGCCGGTGCGGGAGATCGTCGGCGTGCCGGTGTAAAGCTGGAGGCGATCGTCCCGTCTCTCACGCGGATCTGCGACGATCTAGGTCTCGTCGCTCTTGCGCAACAGCAGTCGTGCGTGCCCCTCGATCACGGACAACACGCGGATGTCGTCTCCGGCGACCCGGTAAATGATGCGGTACGTCTTGAGGAACACTTCACGCACGTCCGCGCGCCTCAGCTCCGGAACGATGCGCCCGCCGAGGGGGGTGGTCGATGCAAGTTCGGCCCGCTCGATGAGGCGGCCCACCCACAGCGCCGCCGCGTTGCGATCGTCCTGTGCGATGAAGCTGAAGATGTCTCGTAGATCGTCGCGGGATCGCGCCGTCCAAGTTACGGCCATGCGATCGATCCGAGCTCGCGCTCCAGCGACTCCTTCAACGCCCGCGTATCCATCGTCCGGCCGGCAGCGTCGTCGGCAAGCCCTTGCGCCAAGGCGTGAAGGACGCGCGCCCGATCTTCTTCATCGGCCGAGGGCTCGGCTGCGTCGATCACGGATGCGGCAGGCTCCATGACCAGAATGTAGCGCACCGCCGACGGTGTACGCAACCGCGCGAGCGCGCGTCTTCACGGGTGCGCGTGCGCGGCGATCACCTCGGCGAGCAGGTACTTCGCCACGTTGAAGTAGACCATGATCCCGAGCACGTCGATCAGCGTCGCGA
Source organism: Byssovorax sp. (assembly GCA_046351295.1). Lineage (GTDB taxonomy): Bacteria > Myxococcota_A > Polyangia > Polyangiales > Polyangiaceae > JAXLYT01. The sequence goes on along the minus strand of JAXLYT010000057.1, from coordinate 44,067 downwards.
TGAACGGCGTCGAGCTCGTGGCCGGGTCGACGCCGAGCTTGCGGAGCAGGAGCGGGAGCATCGAGCCCACCGTGCAGCCCATCAGCGGGATGGCCACGAGCGTCGCGCCGATGGTGAACATGAAGCCGGTCCCGTCGCCCCACATCCAGACGCGGATCATCCCGATGGTCGCGAGCATCAGGCCGAGCACGAGGCCCTGGCCGAACTCGCGCACGAACACGCGGCGGTAGTCGCTCGTCTTGATGTCGCCGACGGCGAGGCCGCGGATGATGAGCGAGGCCGACTGCGAGCCGGAGTTGCCGCCCGTGGAGATGAGCAGCGGCACGTAGTAGCTGAGCTTGGCGACGGACTGGATCACGTCGTCGTAGTGGCGCAGGGCGGTGCCGGTGAAGAACTCGCTCACGAAGAGCGCGGCGAGCCAGGGCCCGCGCTTGCGGATGAACGTCCAGAAGCCCGTCTGGAAGTAGCCGTCCTCGATCGGCTCGACGGCGGCGAGGCGCTGCATGTCCTCGGTCTGCTCCTCGGTGAGGACGTCCATCACGTCGTCGACCGTGATGACGCCGAGCAGCTTGCGATCGGGCCCGAGCACCGGCATCGCGTTGAAGTCGTACTTGGCCATCTTCCGGGCCACGTCCTCCTGATCGGTGTCGGGGCTCACCGTGAAGACGTTCTCGGTCATGACCTCTTCGAGCTTCGCGGAGGGCGAGGCGAGGAGCAGATCGCGCAAGCTCGCCACGCCGAGGAGGCGGTGGGTCTTCGTGACGATGTAGACGTAGTAGACGGTCTCGGCCTCGGAGCCGACCTCGCGGATCTTCTCGATGACGTCGGCGACGGTCAGCTCGAGCGGCACCGAGACGTAGTCGGTGGTCATCAGGCCGCCGGCGCTGTCCTCGGGCCACTTGGCGAGCTCCTCGACCTCGGCGGCGGCCTCGGGGTCGACCTTCTCCAGCGTCTCTAAGAGGTTGTCGCCGACGGCCTCGGGCATGGCCTCGATGAGATCGGTCCGCTCGTCGGCGGCCATCTCCGAGAGGATCGGCGCGATGTTCTCGACGCCGAGCTGCTCGACCATCGCCTCCTGCGCCTCTTCGTCGAGGCGCTCGAGGATCGGCGCGGCGTCCTTGGCCTCCAGCGTGCGCAAGATCTGGGCGGCCTCGTCCTCGCCCAGCATCCCCATCAGGTCGGCGAGATCTTCGTCGTGGATCTCCTCGAGGATCTCCCTCAGCTCGGAAGGGTCTTCCTTCAGGAGCTGGCGGATCTCGGGCACGATGGCCACAGCGACGCGCATCATGGTGGCCGGCAAGATAGCGGATGCAGGTGGGCCGCGGACGCCGATCAGCAGCGAGGTGTTCCCTGTCGGCAACAAACAGAACCGCGACCGGCAGGGAGCGGACCGCGCAGCCACCGGCTTCAGGTTGGTGGTCGGCGACGGCGACGGCGACGGCAACGGGGACTTATTCTCGCCATTGCCAGTTGGCAGCCCGGTAATGATCGGCCAACCAAGTTGGCAACCCACGACCCCGATCACCCCTCGATCGCCCCCGGTTGGTTGGCCCGCTTATTGCTGTACCAGCTCCGAGCGCCCTCTCCTCTCGGCAGGGGCGCTCAGGCGCGAATTGACAGCGTTCCGTCGAGATCTCTAGCATGCTGGACCTTCTTCGGTACGCCGCGACCACAACAAGAATCTGAGAACGACCGGCTCGGGCCGGCGCAGCGACGGCGGGCCCTTCGGGTCTCAACCCCCCGGCGGGCGCAACAGGGAGAGCAAGAATGATGGATCATTTGCTTCGGAGAGGTCGGCCCTGGGCTCGCGCGCTGCAAGGCGTCGCGGCGCTCGCGTCGATCATGGGCGCGGGAATGGTGGGCGGCTGTCTGAACCGGCCCCTCGAGCCCGCCGACTCGCGGACGACCTCGACCATCGTCGAGCCGTTCACCCAGAGCTCGGTCGACAAGATCGACCTGCTCCTCGCCATCGACAACTCGCGGTCGATGGCCGACAAGCAGCTCATCCTCGCGCTGGCCGTGCCCGACCTCGTGGCCGGCCTCGTGAACCCGAAGTGCCTCGATCCGATGGGCGTGCCGGCGCAGAACCAGCCCGGCGGCCCGCTCGAGGAGTGCCCCGCCGGCACCAAGCGCGAGTTCGATCCGGTGCTCAACATCCACATCGGCCTCGTCAGCTCGAGCCTCGGCGGCCACGGCTCCGACTCGTGCAGCACCGCGGAGACGCAGGGCTGCGGCGCGGCGGGCAACCCCTCCAACAACGACGCCGGCCACCTGATCTCCCGCGCCGACGCGTGCGGCGGGCAGAACGTGCCGACGTACAAGAGCGCGGGCTTCCTCGCCTGGGATCCGTCGCAGAAGCAGATGCCCCCCGGCGAGAAGAACATCGGCTCCGTCAAGCTCGGCGACGTGAGCGATCCGGACATCCACAAGCAGATCCTCACCGACACGCCCGGCATCGTCGCGACGCTCAAGGACATGGTGGTCGGCGTCGGCCAGGTCGGCTGCGGCTACGAGTCGCAGCTCGAGAGCTGGTACCGCTTCCTCATCGATCCGGAGCCCTACAAGACGATCAGCGTGCAGGGCGGCAAGGCCGTTCCCTCGGGCGTCGACGACGTGCTCCTCAAGGAGCGCGCCGACTTCCTCCGCCCGAGCTCGCTGCTCGCGATCATCATGCTGACCGACGAGAACGACTGCTCCGTCAAGGAGTACGGGCAGTTCTACTACGCCGTGCAGCAGCGCAGCCCGAGCGATCCGAAGAAGGGCTTCCACCTGCCGCGCGCCCGCAAGGAGTGCGCCACGAACCCGAACGACCCGTGCTGCAAGTCGTGCGGCCAGAAGGCCGACTCTTGCCCGCCGGACGACGAGTGCGCGAAGAGCCCGAACCTGACCGACAGCGAGGACGACATCAACCTCCGCTGCTTCGATCAGAAGCGCCGCTTCGGCATCGACTTCCTCTACCCGATCGAACGCTACACGACGGGCCTCACCAGCGCGACCGTGCCGAACCGGCAGGGCGACCTCGTGCAGAACCCGCTCTTCACCGACCTCAACCCGAGCGATCAGGACTCGAACGTGCGCGACGCCGGCCTCGTGTTCTTCGCCGGCATCGTCGGCGTGCCCTGGCAGGACATCGCCCGCACCGACGACGCGGGCAACCCCGATCTCATCGCCGGCAAGGACCTCACGGGCAAGGCCGTGGGCGGCTTCAAGAACGCCCAGGAGCTCGACGTGAAGGACAAGAACGGCGTGAGCACCTGGGACAAGATCCTCGGCGATCCCGCCAACTACGTGGCCCCGAAGGACCCGCACATGATCGAGTCCGTGCAGCCGCGCCCGGGCCTGCCGCCCGCCGCGTCGCCGCCCGACGCCGACCCGATCAACGGGCACGAGTACTCGATCCCGAAGAACGACGACCTCCAGTACGCATGCATCTTCCCGCTGCCCGCGCCGCGTGATTGCAGCGGCAACCTGGTGTCGTGCGACTGCTCGGACCCCGCGAACGACAACCCGCTCTGCGACCCGAACAACAAGACCACGCAGCAGCGCGCCAAGGGCTACCCCGGCGTGCGCGAGCTGTCCGCGCTCCGCTCCGTCAGCGGTCAGGGCATCGTCGCCTCGGTGTGCCCCGCGCAGACCAACGACCAGAAGAAGAGCGACTACGGTTACCGCCCGGCCATCGGCGCCATCATCGATCGGCTGAAGGTCGCCCTCGGCGGGCAGTGCCTGCCCCGCCAGCTCACCCCGGACGAGAACGGCGAGGTGCAGTGCCTGATCCTCGAGGCCCGCAACACCAACGGCAACTGCTCGTGCGACACCGCCAAGGCCCGCAAGGACCTGGCGAAGGAGCACGAGGCCGCCAAGACCGCCGCGCTCGCCTACCCGATCGCCAAGAACGCGAACTGGGACTGCTTCTGCGAGATCACCCAGTGCGGTAACCCCGAGACGAGCACCAAGGAAGAGCTCGAGGCCTGCCAGAGCGACGCCAGCGACACGCCGGTGATCAAGGGCGGCGCCGACAACGGCAAGCAGGCGAACGGCTGGTGCTACGTGGATCCGACCGCGGTGCCCCAGAGCAACCCGGAGATCGTCAAGTCCTGCCCGGCCACCGAGAAGCGCCTCGTGCGCTTCGTCGGCAACGGCAACCCGACCGGCAACGCCACGCTGTTCATCACCTGCACCGGTGACTGATCGCAGCGCGCACGCGCCCGTCGCGTGACCCCGGGGCTCGGTCCGAAAGGATCGGGCCCCGCGGCTTTTTGTGAGGCGCCCGTTGCGGGGCAAGCGCCCCCACTTCAAGCCCGGCCGGGCGGCGTGCTATGAGGGGGCCGATCCCCGTGGCCGCTCGCAAGAAGATCCTGATCATCGAGGACGAGCCCCACATCGTCCTCGGCCTGACGGACGCCCTGGAGTTCGAGGGCTTCGCGGTGGTGTCGGCCAACAAGGGGAGAGACGGCGTGGCGCTCGCCCGCGCGGAGAAGCCCGACGCGGTGCTGCTCGACCTGATGCTCCCCGACACCAACGGCTTCAAGGTCTGCGAGGAGCTGCGCCGCTTCGACCCCTTCGTGCCGATCATCATGCTCACCGCTCGGAGCCAGGAGGTCGACAAGATCCGCGGGCTCGACGCCGGCGCCGACGACTACGTGACCAAGCCCTTCAGCGTGGGCGAGCTGATCGCGCGGCTGCGCGCGATCTTCCGGCGCGCGACGCGGCCCACCGAGTCGACCGGGGAGGTGTTCACGATCGGCGACGTGAAGGTGAACGTGAGCACGCACACGGTGGAGCAAGGGAGCCGGGTGGAGCAGCTCTCGTTCTACGAGGTGGAGCTTTTGCGTCTTTTGCACGAGCGGCTCGGGCAGCCGGTCTCGCGGGATGAGATTCTCCAGAAGATCTGGGGGGTGGAGGCGGCGGCCTCGAATCGGACGGTGGATAATTTCATTGTGAAGCTGCGGAAGAAGATCGAAAAATCGCCGGATAGGCCGGAGCATATTCTTACGGTGTATGGGTTTGGGTACAAATTAGCTCCTTGACCCTCCCATTCCCCCAAACCCCCTTTACCCTCCCGGGGGGAGGATAAAGGGGGCTTCCGGAGGGCGTTTTGGTCTCAATGTCCACGGCCCGCGGGCCCGCAACTCGCGGCCTTCGGCCGCTCGGACAAGCGGGCCCTGTTTCGGGCCTGGGCAGGGGGGGGCCCGCAACTCGCGGCCTTCGGCCGCTCAGACAAGCGGGCCCCCTTGGGTTCGGGGTCGATGCTCGCGCAAGGGTTGGGTTGTGTAACCACCGGATCCAGTGTGCTACGGCGTCACCAGGAACAGCACCGCGACCGGGAGGGAGCGGACCGCGCAGCCACCGGATCTGGTGAGCTACGGCGTCACCAGATGCCGCGCTTCACCGGCGGCAGGGTGCTGGTGAAGGGAGGGCGGCCAACAGGGGGAGGTGGGTGGATGTCAAGTGAAGGTCGTGCGGTGGGACATTCTTTGTCAGCACAAAAGAGGGCTGTTTTGGTGGGTTTTTAGGGTGGGGTGGATTGCGGTGAGGGGTTGTCCACAGGGAGGGTGTGCGGGGGGATACAGGGACGTTTTATGTCCTAGGTTGGTGCGCATTTCGCGTTTATTTCGGGGAAATTCGACTTAGATCTCTCCTGGTAAGACGACGTGTGCTGGCGCGGAGGTGGCCCTGATGAGAGGGGCGATACCGGGCCGGGACCCTGTTTCAGGAGGCTTTTCCAATGACGATGTCGAGCGTTGCGCGGAGCGCGTGGGTTTCCCCTGGCACGATGGCAAATGACACCCTCTCCGAGCTCGACGCGCGGAAGCGGAGGATCATCCGTCGTGGCACGGTCGGCAATGCGGCGTCCCAGGCGTCCCTCGGCGCGCTGATGGAGGCCGGGACGATCCAGCGGATCGAGAAGGGTCACCTGCTCGTGACCCAGGGCGAGTCCGCCTCGCACGTGGCGATGATCGGGATGGGGCGGGTGCGCCTCACGCGGGCGATGGGCGACGGGCGCAGCCTCGCGCTCGGGTATCGCGGCGCGGGCGACCTGCTCGGCGAGGCCGCGCTCGGCGGCGTGAGCGCGCACCGCGAGAGCGCCGTGGCGGCCGAGGACGTGGAGGCGCTCATGGTGCCGGTGACGGTGATCCGCGCGATCATGGGCGTCGATCAGCCCTTCGCGGTCGCGCTGCTCACGGTGATGGTGGAGCGGCAGCACGACACGGAGGAGCGGCTCGCGTCGATGCTGTTCCGCAACGTAGAGGCGCGGCTCGCCGAGCTCTTGCTCAAGGCGAGCGCGCGCTGGGGCGTGCCCGACCCGCGCGGGACGATGATCACGGCCGCCTTCACCCACCAGGAGATGGCGAACATGATCGGCTCGACGCGCGAGACCGTCACGCTCACCCTCGGCGATCTGCGGCGCAAGAGCGTGATCGACATCGATCGCCGGCGGATCGTGGTGCTCGACAAGGAGGCGCTGAAGACGCGGGTGTGACGCGGGCTCGTCGCTGCGCTACCTTGCGCGGCGATGATCTCGAAGAGCGGGCAAGGCGGCGAGACGAGGCTCCTCCACTGGCTCCGCCGCCGCGCCGGCGCCCTGATCACCGACAGCGCGTTCCGCGGCATGGCCTCGGCCGGGCGCCTCCACCCGCAGAGCGACCCCGCGCGCCACCGGGTGGAGGTGACGCGCGATCTTCCTTATGGGCCACCGGGCGCTCCGGGCGCGGCCCTCGTGCCCGAGCGCCGCCTCGACGTCTACCGCCCGACCGATCGTGGCACGTCGTTGCCCATTGTGCTCTACGTGCACGGCGGAGGCTTCCGGATCCTCTCCAAGGACACCCACTGGGTGATGGCCCTCGCCTTCGCGCGGAAGGGCTACCTCGTCTTCACCATCGACTACCGCCTCGCGCCGAAGCACCCCTACCCGGCCGCGGTGGAGGACTGCTGCGCCGCCCTCGCGTGGGTGGTCGAGAACGCGGCGCGCTTCGGCGGCGACCTCGACCGGCTGGTCTTCGCGGGCGAGTCGGCGGGCGCCAACCTGGTCACGTCGCTGGCCCTGACGACGAGCTATCCGCGGCCCGAGCCCTGGGCCCGCGCGGCCTTCGATCTCGGCGTCACGCCGAAGGTCGTGCTGCCCGCATGCGGCATGCTCCAGGTGACCGACCCGGGGCGCTTCAGCCGGCGCGACGCGAAGATCCCGATCTTCATCCAGGACCGGATCGCCGAGGTGACGCACGCCTACCTCGGCGGGGCCGCGGCCGAGGCGGGCGAGGCGCTCGAGCTCGCCGATCCGCTGATCTTGTTGGAGCAGCAACGATCGCCGGATCGCCCGCTGCCCCGCTTCTTCATCCCCGTCGGGACGCGCGACCCGCTGCTCGACGACTCGCGGCGGCTGAAGGCCGCCCTCGATCGGCACGGCGCGGTCGCCGAGATCGAGTACTACCCGGGCGAGGTGCACGCGTTCCACGCGTTCGTGTGGCGCGAGCATGCCCGCCGCTGCTGGGCGCACACGTTCTCGTTCCTGGAGAGGCATATGCCTCCCGGCGATCGGCCCTAGCGAGCGCCTGCCGATCGCGATCGTCCCGGCCTCCCCGTGATCGGCCGGATGGTCGAAGCCGGCCGCGATCTTGCGCTTGATGTAGTCCTCGACGTCGGCGTCGATCGGCGTGTAGCGCACGCGGTGGACGATGCGCCGGGCGCGGCCCGCGCCGCAATTCAGCGGGTCTCTGCGATGCGACGCGGGGCCTTGCCGCGGTAGTCGAGGCGCTCGGGGGGCAGCTCGCGCAGCAGCGGGCCGTCGCGATCCGCGGCCTCGACGGCGTGGGCGGCGAAGCTCGGGCGCATGAGGAGCGCGACGGCGAGCCCGGCGCGGCGGGGCGCGCAGCCGAGGTCGAGGAGCAGCGCGGCGAGCGTGAGGACGAGGTTCGGCTGCACGCCGCGGTGGGCCGCGACGATCGATCCGACCTTCAGGTGCAGCCGGTAGAAGCGGCCCTGCTCGGCCGCGTGCCCGGCGAGCGAGGCCCTGAGCGCGAGCATGCGCTCGTCCTCCGCGCGGAAGGGGACGCCGAAGCCGCCGAGGCGCGGGCTCCGCGCGAGGACATCGAGCGTGGCGGCAGAGACACGCTCGACGTCGTCGAGGTCCATCGCGGTCTCGGCGATCGCGGTGAGCATCTCGGCCGTGCCCCTCGCCGCGCCGGGGCCCATGGCCGGGCTCGAGGACACGAGCTGGCCGCCGAAGAAGGCCGCCGTCGGGTTGCCGAGGCTCGCGATCACGCGCACCGTCTTGAGCGGCCAGACGCGCGCGTCGGGCGAGAGGAGCGCGATCGCGCAGCGCTGCCAGACCTCGCGACCCCCTGGATCCAGGCGCATGCCGAGCGCCGTGGCCGCGAGCTCGTCGCCCGAGGGGAGCTCGCTCATCAGCTCGTCGAAGACGCCGCGGCCGCAGAAGCGCGCGCCGTCGTAGAGGATGTGGCCCACGCGGGTCTCGGGGCGATCGGTCGTCATGGCAGGGCTCCGTCTTCGAGGTAGGCGTAGTCGGGCAAGCGCGCCGGGTAGGCCCGCACCGCGGCGGCCTCGACGCAGCGCGCCTCGGCGAGCACCGCCGGCAGGCGCGCCCCCACCGAGAGCGTATGCACGGTGAGCTCGTCGAGCCCGAGCAGGTGGAGCAGCGCGTGGGCGAGCGCCACGCGGTCGAGCGCGGGCGACGCGGGCAAGGCGCGATCGCCGAGCCAGCGCGCGGAGGCGCTCGCGATCTCGCGGTGAGCGCGCTCTTCCTCGGGCGACGGATCGATCGCGCGCGCGACCTCGGGGATCGGGCCCTCGCGCGTGTCGAGCCAGCGGCGGAGCGGCGCGAGGCGGGCATGCTCGATCCTCGACAGCTCGCCGAGGGCGACGGCCGCGATCGCGGGCAACAGGTGCGCCGGCGCGCCCGCGATCCGGGCGAGGATCGCCGCGTGGGCCGGCGCCTCTCCCGCGTGGATCGGCGCGAGGAGGACGAGCGCGGTCGAGAGGGCCGCGCGCGCCCCGGGGCCCGGCAGCTCGCCCTGGAACGCGAGCCACGCGACCTCGAGCGGACCTGCGTGGAGGGCCAGATCAAAGCTCACGCCGTAGCCGTGGACGCGGCGGATCGGGCCTGGATCGACCACGTGGCATGCGAGGCGCTCGGGCCAGGGCTCCACGTCGAAGGGGCCGACGCGCCCCGCGGAAGCGGGCGCCGCGATCGCGCTCACTTCGCGGCTCCCTGCGCGGCGAGGCTGCGGATCCGGTCGGCGATGATCGGCGAGGGCACGGCGCGATCGATCCGCACGTCGACCACGAAGGGACCCTCCGCGGCGAGCGCGGTCTGCAGCGCGGCGGCGAGATCGGCTTCGCGATCCACGGCGATCCCGTCGGCGCCCTGGCTCCGCGCGAAGGCCACGAAGTCGGTGCGCGGGAGCTGCGTCTCGATCGGCGCGAAGCCGAGCGCGGCCATCCCGTGCTCGTTGAGCCCGAGCTGCGCGTCGTTGAGCACCACCCACACGGCGCGCGCACCGTAGGCCACCGCCGTGTTCAGCTCGTTGTTCATGAGCATCGAGCCGTCGCCGACGACGGCGAGCGCGGTGCGCCCGGAGGCGATCGCCGCGCCCACGCAGCCGGTGGTGAAGTGCCCCATCGAGCCCCACGCGGCGCTCGTGCGGTAACGGCCCGCCTCGCGGAAGCGCAGCGCGTGGTTGCACCAGCCGAAGGCGTTGCCCGCCTCGCTCATCACGACGGCACAGCTGCCCTCGACCACGACCGACTGGATCTGCTCCATCAGGTACGCGGGGCGCACCTCGCCCTCCGCGCGGGGCGCGAGCGGCTCGATCGGCGCCGTCGAGATCGCGCGCGGCTCGATCGCGGCGCGGCGCGCGTGGAAGCCCGTCTCCAGCGCGCGCCGGTGGAGCGCACCGACGGCGGCGCCGGCGTCGGCCACCACACCGAAGCCCGGCACGCCCGGGAAGGCCGCGCTGAAGGCCGTGGGATCGAGGTCCACGTGGATCCACCCCTCGGTCGGCGTGTGATCCTGGAGCAGGAACGACGTGACCTCGCCGAGCCGCGTGCCCACCACCAGGACGACCTCCGGGCGCTCCTCGCGGAAGTGCCGGCGCACCGCCGCGCTGCCGCCCGCGCCGCTCACGCCGACGAAGAGCGGGTGATCCTCGGGGAAGACGCCCTTCGCGCGCGCCGACGCGACGACCGGGATGCGCGCCGCCTCCGCGAAGGCGCGGAGCTCCTTGCCGGCGTCGCGCGCGCCGTGCCCGATCCACAGGGTCACGCGGCGCCCCGCGAGCCTGTCGAGACACGCGTCCACGGTGGCGAGATCCGGCGCCGGCCGCGACACGCGCCAGCCCTGCGCGCTCGATCGCTCCGCGGGGGCGTCGACGATCCGCGTCTGGAGCGAGAGCGGGAGCGCGAGGTGGGCGACGAAGCCGCCCGCGCCCTGGAAGCCGCATGCGATCCGATCGAGCGCGCCGCGCAGCTCCTCGACGGTCTCGGGCGACGCCGCGAAGTCGAAGATCGTCCCCGCGCGGGTGAGCTCGGGCGGCATGGTGTACGGGCCGGTCTCCTGCACCGCGCCGCGGCCGAGCTGCTCGCGCGAGGTGCGCCCGGAGATCACCACGACCTTCGCGCCGTCGACGCGCGCGGCCATCGCCGCGTTGAGCGCGTTGAAGAGCCCCGGCCCGGTGGTCACCACCACCGCCGTCGGCGCGCCCGCCGCGAAATACGCCTCGATCGCGGCGAACCCGGCGCCCGCCTCGTGGCGGAAGTGGAAGAAGCGGATCGGCGAGCGGCGCATCCCCTCGGCGAACGGCGCGATGCCGCCGCCGAGCACGCCGAAGGCCTGCCGCACGCCGGCGCGGGCGAGCTCGTGGCAGATCAGGCGCGAGGCCGTCCACGCCTCCGGCGCCGCCCACCGCGCCCGTCCACCCCAGCCCACCACCTCGCCGCCGGTCGCGGCGTCCCGTTGACGATCCGTCTGTGCGTTGATGCTCATCCCGATGCTCTCCTCGGGCATGGGCTTGAGCAGCGCCCGTGCCAGAGCAAAAGCGCAGGGATTTCAGGGGGATGGCGCTCGCGTCCGCGGGCCGCCCGCGGGCGTGTCACGTCCCGCGCGCGCCGCCCGCGCAGCGAGCGTTCGCTCAGCGCGGCGGGAGTCTTCTGTACCGGGCGAGCAGCGCCGACTGCCGGCTCGCGAGGTCGATCTTCTTGCCGCGGATCAAGAGCTCCACCACGCGCGTCCCGATCTCCAGCGGATCGCCCGACCAGACGACGAGGTTTGCCACCTTGCCGGGCGCGAGCGTCCCCTGCCGCGCGCCGAGGCCGAGCGCCTCCGCGGGCACGCGCGTGATCGCGGCGATCGCGGTCTCGTGCGGCAGGCCGCCCCGCACCGCGTTGCCCGCCTCCTGCCGCAGCTTGCGCGCGTTGTGGGTCTCGAAGGTGGAGAGGCCCACGGTCACGCCCGCCGCGTGCAGCAAGGCCGCGTTGTCCTCGCGCGCGCCGAGCGACTCGAACGACTCCGGCTGGGCGAGCGGGTGGACGAAGACCGGCACCTTGGCCGCGGCGAGCGCGGGCGCCACCCTCCAGGCCTCGGCGCCGCCCGCGATGATTGGTTTGAGCTCAAACTCTTTTGCCAGCCCGAGCGCCGCGAGGATGTCGGCCGCGCGGTTGACGTGGAAGACCACGGGCAGCTTCTTGCCGAGCGCGGGCACCATCGCCTCGAGGTCGAGGCGGCTCGGCGCGAACGGCCGGCTCTGGTTGCGCTCCCACGACGCGCGGTTCTTGGAGAACGTGCGCGCGTCGTCGAAGGCCTCGCGCACGCGGAGCAGCGCGTTGGCGTGGCCGAAGCCGTCGCCCCCCGCGCCGGCGTCGAGGTGCACGTGGAGGGCGAGCGGCGCCGCGACCAGCGCCTCGCTCGCGGTGGCCCCGTCGAGATCCACCCACGCCGATTGCCCTGCGATCAAGCCCCCGGAGGGCATGACCCCCGCCGAGCAAAGCCCCTCGCCGCGGCTCACCCCGATCACCACCGAGGCGGGGTTGTACCCGTCGGCGGCGCGGAAGGCCGCGTGGAGAAAATCCCCCGCGCCCTTCTCGTGATCATCATGCGTGGGCTCCTCCAGATCGACCTCGACGAGGCCGATCGAGGTGAACGCATCGCTGAGCCCGGGCGTGATCTGCATGCCCTTGGCATCCACCACCCGCGCCCCGGCGGGCACCGCGAGGCCCTTGCCGACCTGCTGGATCTTCCCACCGGAGACGATCACCGTCGCATCCGTGAGCACCTCCCCCGTACCCACGTGCACCATCGCACCGGTGTACGCGACGACCTGCTCCGCGTCGGGCTTCACCGCCGGCTTGCTCACCGCAGCAGCCGCCTTCGCCGCCGGTTTCGCCACAGGCTTCGCCGGCTGCGCCAGCCCAGGCGACCCCAGCAAAGCCACAAACAGTACCGCGACCGGCAGGGAGCGGACCGTGCGAGCAACCACGTTTCTGTTCCTCACGGCACACCTCCCGGAATCAGCGAGGGCGCAGGTGTCGGGCTCGGCGCGCGCGCCGGCTGCCCGAGCTCGAAGTCGCTCCTCGCGCCCTGACCGCGCGCGTAGACGAGCGCGCCGTCGATCCACACGCGCTCGGCCTGCGCGTACACGGAGAAGGGATCCTTCGTCCACAGCACCACGTCGGCGTCCTTGCCCGGCTCGAGCGAGCCCATCCGGTGATCGACGCCGAGCGCCCATGCCGGGTTCATCGTCACCCAGCGGATCGCGTCCTCCTCGCTCAGCGCGACGCCGGCCACCTTGCCGCTCGCCATGGCCTTGCCCGCTTCCTGGTTGAGCCGCTGGATCCCCTCGGCCGAGTCCGAGTGGATCACCGTGCGGCCGCCGGCCTCGTGCACGAGCGCCGCGTTCTCGGGGATGCCGTCGAGGGCCTCCATCTTGAAGCCCCACCAGTCGGCCCAGGTGGACACGGCGATCTGCCGCGAGGCGAGCTGATCCCTGATTTTGTAGGCCTCGAGCGCGTGGTGGAACGAGCGGATCTTGAAGCCCACCTCGTCCGAGAGGGCCATCATCGCGAGCATGTCGTCGGCCCGGTAGCAGTGGATGTGCACGAGCACGCGGCCCTCGAGCGCCGCGGCGAGCGTCTCCGTGCCGGGGTCGCGATCGGGCGTGGGGATCGGGTCGGTCGGCACCGGCTCGTCGAGCGGGCTCTCGGCCCACTTGGCGCGCCAGCCTGCGCAGGGATCGGGCTCGCCGTTCTCGCGGCAGTAGGCGTCCTTCCGGGCGCGCTCGTCGCGCTTGCTCTCGTAGGCCGCGCGCTTCTTCGAGTCGTTCTCGATGCGCGTCGCCTCCTGCTCGCGCCACCTCCCCCACTGATCGATGAGCTTCCTCGCCTTGAGGAAGGCCGCGCGTTGCAAGGCGAGGTTGCCCATCCGGGTCATCGGCGCGCGCTTGGCGGTGCCGTAGACGCGCTTCGGGTTCTCGCCGCACGCCATCTTCAACCCGTCGGCGGCGCCGGGGACGTGCATCTGCCGCGGAGAGAGGCCGGGGCGGAGCTTGATCGTGACGGCGCGCCCGCCGATGAGGTTGCCCGAGCCGGGGAGGACCTGGATGGCGGTGACGCCGCCGGCGATGGCGCGCTCGATGCCTGGATCTTGGGGCCAGAACGCGTCGACCGTCTGCGCGTGGGGGGTGACGGGCTCGACCATCTCGTTGCCGTCGTTGTGCGCGGCGGCGCCGATCATCGGGTAGACGCCGAGGTGGGAGTGGGTGTCGATGAGGCCCGGGGTGACGAACTTGCCGGTGCCGTCGACGACGGTGGCGCCCGCGGGGGCAGGCAGGTCTCCCTCGGCGACGACGGCGATCTTGCCACGGTCGAGGATGATCGTTCCATGCGGGATGGTGCGTCCCGTGGCGAGCATCAACGTGGCACCACGGATCACGACGGGCGACGTTGTGGACGGCGGGATCTCGTAGCCCTCGCCTTCGGAGAGGCGCGCTTGCCACGGCGGGGGAGGGAGGATGGGGCGAGGCGCGGGCTGGGGAGGGGTGGCGGACGGCGGCGGGGCGCCCGCGCAGCCGGCGAGGAGGGCGAGGATCGGGAGCGCGTTGCGCGCGAGGGCGGGCATGGCGAGAGCGACGCTATCACGGCTTTCGAGCGGGCTGGCTCTCAGGGCGCGGCGTCGCCCGCGGGCCGCTCGGCCACGATCAGCACGTTCGAGAAGGGCGTCTTTCCCCACGCCGGACGGATGGTCGCCGAGAGCCCGCGCTCCCCGAGGATGGCCGCGATCTCCCGGGCCGGGCGGAAGCGGACGCGCTCGCCGCGGTTGTAGCGCAGGGCGGTGAAGACGCGCTCTTCCATCAGCGTCAGCATGCTCCGGAGGCCGCGCTCGGTGTCGGCCTCGCGCACGAGCAGTCGGCCGCCGGGGCGCACCGCGGCGGCGGCGCGGTGGAGGATCGCGTCCTGCTCCTCGATCGAGAAGTAGTGGAGCAGGTCGATGAGCAGCACGGTGTCGGCGGGCGCGATCTCGGCGGTGCGCGCGTCGCCCTGCGCGAAGCGGATGGGCAAGGCCGGGTGCTCCGCGTCGATCGATCCCGCGGCGGCGCGGGCGAGGTCGATCTTGGTCGCGTCCCAGTCCACGCCCGACGCGGCGCGCGCGCGGCCGAGCTCGACGAGCAGGATCGGGAGCTGCCCGCGGCCGGTGCCGATGTCCGAGACCTCGCCCAGGGCGCCCTCGCGCTCGCCCGCGATGCCCGCGATGAGCCGCGCGACCGGGTCGCCGATCAGCTTGGTGCGCACGTAGTGGAAGCGGCTGCGATCGAGGGCCGATCCTTGCTCGCCGGCAGGCGCGTAGCGCTCGGCGACGCGCTCCACGGCCTTGACCCAGGGCGGCGCGCTCTCGGGGAGGCGGTACGGTCGAGGCGGCGCGGCGGCGGGGAAGAAGCGGCGGCGGACGAGGAGGACGAGCCAGGTGACGGCGCCGCCGCCGAGGGCGAGCGCCGCGGCGAAGAGGGGCGCGCCGAGGAAGAGATCGGCGGCGAAGCGGGAAAACGCGAGATCGCGGATGGTGTGGCGATCGAAGGCGAGGAAGGCGCCGGTGCGCAGGTAGCAGCCGATCTGCACCTCGGCGGTGATCAGGAAGGGCGCGAAGAGCGGGTTCGAGACGTTGGCGAAGAGGTAGGCGATCACCGCGTCGAGCCGCAGCCAGAGGCAGATCGCGAGCACGAGCGGCGCGTGCAGGCCGAAGATCGGGATCGAGCCGATGAAGAGGCCGAGCGCGACGGCCGCGGCCCCGCGCGCGGGCGACAGCTCGCGACCGCGCAGCTCGTGCAAGACGCGGCGCAGCTCTTCGCGGGCCGGGGAGAAGGGTTTCGCGCTCAGCGAGCGCGAGGGTAGTGCCGCGCGGCGATGCCGAACAGAGGTTCAGCACAGCCCGGGCAAGAACGATGCGCTCGGGTTGCCGCCCCTCGACTCTCTTGGTACGGCTCTAGCGTGGCAAGCGCCGTCCTCCCCGTGCCGAGCCCCCTCCCCCCCGAGGCGAGGGGCGACGCCGCGGCCCCGCTCGATCCGATCGATCCCATCGATCGGCGCGATCGCGCGCAGGGCGCGGGGCTCGACGCCGAGCTCGGCGCGGCGGTGAGCCGGGACGATCTGCCCGCGCCCTCGAAGCGGCCTTCGCTGTCGGAGCGCCCCGGGCGGGTCGAGGGCGAGGTCGTCTCCCGCCCCATCGCCACGCCGAGGCCGCCGAGCGTGCCGGCCGCGTCGTTCCGCGCCGGGGCCACGCCGCTCCCGCCCATCTCCTCCCGCCGCCGTGACCCGGAAGGCGCGCCCGCGGCGCCGCGCACGGCCGCGGGCCTGGGCGGCCTCGGCGCGCGCTACGGCAACGCCGCGAGCGAGGGCAGCGCTGCGCCGCCCGGCGTGGTGCGGCCCTCGGGCGGCGTCTACCTCTCGCCGCGGATGACCGCGATCTTCGGCGGGATCTTCGGCCTCGCCACCCTCACCTCGGTGATCGCCCTCCTGATCTGGGTCGTCCCGCCCAAGAACGAGCGGGCCTTGATCGCCGGGTCTGCCGCGCCCCCGGGGAGCGGATCGGCGGGCGTGCCTGGCAAGGCCAAGCCCGAGGTGAAGAAGCGCGAGCGCGTGGCGTTGCCCGGGCCATGGCGCGTCTCCGAGCTCGAGAAGGACCCGGGGATGACGCTGGTGAGCGGGACGATGGACCGCCGCTCGCTGATGGAAGCGCTCAACGACAAGGGCGTGCCGAAGGCCCAGGTCTACCGGATCCTCAAGGCGTTCGAGGCGACGCGCAAGTTCGACAAGAGCGGCAAGAAGGACCGCTTCACGCTCGCGATGGAGCGCGAGAGCCACCGCGTGAAGGCCTTCGAGTACGAGATCACGCCGAGCGAGATCTACCAGACGAAGGAAGGCGACGACGGCATCCTCCGGCCGGGCGAGAAGCTCGACATGAAGATCGCCGACAGCGAGGTGACCGCGGCATTCTACGTGGGGAGCGACCTCGCGGCGTCGTACCAGGCGGCGGGGCTCGAAGACGGCATCCTCCAGGCGGTCGACGAGGCGCTCTCCGGGCGCATGTCGAGCGAGAGCTTCGAGGAGGGCGGGACGGTGCGCGTGATCGCCGTGGAGGAGACGGCGCTCGGCCTCTTCTCCCGCTACAAGCGCATCGTCGCGGTCGAGTACCGGCCGCCCGATCCGTCGGCCAAGCCGGTGCGGGCCTACACGTTCAACGGGCAAGAGGCGAAGGGCTACTGGGACGAGCGCGGGCGGCAGCCCTACGCGGGCGGCTGGCGCGCGCCGGTGCCGGGCGCGCCGGTGACCTCGCACTTCAACCCGAAGCGGATGCACCCCGTGCTCCACAAGATCATGCCGCACACGGGCACCGACTACGGCGCCCCCACCGGCGCGCCGATCTACTCGGCGTACCGCGGCGTGGTCGAGACGGTCGGGCCGCTCGGCCCGTGCGGCAACGCGGTGCAGATCCAGCACCCGAACAACATCGTCACGGGCTACTGCCACATGTCGCGCTTCGCCCCGACGCTCAAGGCGGGCGACAAGGTGGGGACGCACCACCTCATCGGCTACGTGGGGCAGACGGGGCGCGCCACCGGGCCGCACCTGCACTTCTTCGCGAAGAAGGCGGGCGTCTTCTTCGACGCCGAGACCTTGCAGCTCGACGGCGAGCGCCCGGTGCCCCCCGTCGATCGACAGGCGTTCCTCGCGGCCAAGGGCGACCTCGACCGGCGCCTCGACGCGATCCAGCTCCCCGAGCCGCCGCCCGAGCAGCCCAAGCCCGCGGCCGCCGGGAGCGGCTCGGCCGAGGCGCCCGACGCGCCGCCTTCCGCGCAGGCCAAGGAAGGCCACGAGAAGGCCGGCGGCAAGGAGCCGAAGGGCCCGCGCTCGGCGGTGATGATCGGCTCGCCCGCCGCGCTCGCGAGCGCCGCCGCCGAGCCCGGCATCCACCCGAAGGGCTTCATCGAGGACAACAGCGAGGACGACGATCCCGATCCCGGCCCCGTCGCGCCGCAGAAGGGCGGCAAGACGCCGCCGCCCGACGACGAGGAAGACGAGCACTGAGCGTGCTCGCGGCGGACACGTCGTGCGACGCCGCGCGACGACGTTGACGCCCCGCTCAGGGCGGCGTCTCTTCGATCTGGTCGCACTCCCGGAGCCCCGGCAGGACGTCGCCGCTGATCGGCGCGCAGGTCCAGCGCAGCCGCTTCCCTCCCTCGCGCTGCTCCGGGCCCGGGCAGTCCGCGTCGCGGTGACAGACCTCGGCCGCGAAGCGGAACGGCTCGGTGGCGTCCATCGAGCAGAAGCTCTTCCCGCTGTCCCCGCTGCACGGCATGCCCACGCAGTCCTCGGGCCCGTCGCAGGTGTAGACGCCGTCGAGGCGCTCCCAGGGGCCGCGCGGGATGCACTCGGCCGCGCGCGTCGCGGGATCCCAGAGGCACCACGGGCGGTCGGCGGAGCATACCTTCTGATCGCCGCACGCGACCGTGCCCACGGCGCTGAGGCACGTGCCCCCCGAGGGCATGGTATCGTCGTCGACGCACACGAGCTTCGGATCGCGACATGCGCTGCCGCGCGCGCAGAGCTCGCGCCCCGGGAACGGGAGGCTCCCGGGCCGGCTCAGGGGGATCTCGCAGACCGAGGGCGCCTCGCACCAGACCTTGCGCGCCTGCTTCTCGTAGATGACCCCGTAACAGCAGATCTTGCCCTCGACACAATCGCTCGATTCGTCACACCCGAGCGACGTCCCCTGCGCGTCGAGGCACTCCTTCGCGCGCGCCTTGGGCATGCAGCGCGCCTCCGCCCCCTGGCAGCAGATCTGGCCCGCCGGGCAGCGCGCATCGCCGCACGCGACGCCGGGGCCCGAGGGCCACGCCGGGGCGCTCGTGATGCGCGCGCGGAGATCGGCGAGCGTGGGAGAGGTGCGCGATGGGCCAGCGTCCGCGGGCGCCGCGCTCGCGGGAGGCGCGGCCAGGGTCGCGCTCGCAGGGGCGCTCGCCGTGGTCGTGGGCGTGGGCGCGCTCTTCGATCGGCAGGCGGACACCGCGATCGCCGCGAGGATGGGGGCGCCGAGGAGCCACGTGGAGGATCGAGGTCGCGGGGACATGCAGGAGCGCCTCCGCTGGGGCCGAGGGCGGCCGTCGATGTGCAGCCTACCGAGCCCCGGCCGGCAAAAGAAGCGATCGTTCTTCGAGGAGCGCGCGGAGCTCCGCGTTCTCCTGCTTCAGCCGCGCGTTCTCCTCGACGAGCGGCGCGATCGTGGCATCGATCTCCTCGGCGGTGAACCGCGGCGTGATGTGCTGCGGGCAGTTCCAGTCGAGGCCCTCGACCCGGAGGACGAAGGCGCGCTCGGCGTCGGCGCCGGCCCCGAGGCGAGCGAAGAGCGCCGGCGCGTCCTCGCGGGTCACGAGCTCGGCGCGGGCGAGCACCTTGAGGCGCGCGCGGTTCGGGTAGTCGACGAAGATCAGCGCGACGCGATCGTTCGTGGTGACGTTCCCGACCGAGATGTACTGGCGGTTGCCGCGCAGGTCCGCGAACGCGATCGTGCGCTCGTCGAGGACGTGCACGAAGCCCTTCGGGCCGCCGCGGTGCTGGATGTACGGCCAGCCGGAGGAGCCGACGCTGGCCAGGTAGAAGCTGTCGCGCTCGGCGAGGAAACGGCGCTCCTCCGCGCCGAGCGCGTCCGGCGCGCCTCCGCCGCGATCGAGGCGCGCGTACGCGCGCCGGCTGCCCATGCGCTCCTGGGCGGCTTTCACTTCCGGCGAAAATGCGATCTTGGCGAAGTTGTTCATGGCGACCCTCCCGGAGACTGTGCGCACGCCGGCACGTGAAGAGAATGGCTGCTTGTCGCATGTCAGTTTTGCGTAAGCTGAAAGAATCATGGACCGCCTCGACGCGCTTCACGCCTTCGTGCTCACCGTGGATCGCGGCAGCTTGTCGGCCGCTGCGCGGGCCCTCCAGCGCTCCTCGGCGTCGATCACGCGCGCCATCGACGCGCTGGAGGCGCGCGTGGGGACGCCGCTGCTCCGGCGGACGACGCGCTCGGTCAAGCTCACCGAGGCGGGGAGCGCTACCTCGCCGTCGCCCGGCGCGTCCTCGGCGAGCTGGACGAGGCCGAGCGCGCGACGAGCGCGGCCTCCGCGGAGCCGCAGGGGCTCTTGACGGTGACGGCGCCGATCGCCTTCGGCTCGCTCCACGTCCGCCCGATCGTGGACGCGCTGATCGCCGCGCACGCGGGCATACGGGTGAGATTGCTCCTCCTCGACCGGGTCGTGAGCCTCGTCGAGGAGGGGATCGACGCGGCGGTGCGCATCGGTCACCTCCCGGACTCCACGCTCCGCGCCGCGTCGGTCGGGGCGGTGCGCCGGGTCGTCGTCGCGAGCCCGAGCTACCTCACGCGCCATGGCCGACCGAAGGCGCCGGCCGATCTCGCCGGGCACCGCTGCGTCGCGTCGACCGGCGTGACGCCGCAGGATCTGTGGAGCTTCGGCGCGGGCAAGGGGCCGCGCGCGAAGCGGGTGCGCGTCACGCCGGTCCTGAGCGTCAACGTCGCGGAGGCCGCGATCCGCTCGGCGGTGGACGGCGTGGGCGTGACATGCGCCCTCTCGTACCAGGTGGCCGAGCACCTCGATCGCGGCGCGCTCGTACGGCTCCTCCGCGCGTTCGAGCCGCCGCCGGTGCCCGTGCACATCGTCTACCCCGAGGCGGGCGCGCGGACGGCCAAGGTACGCGCGTTCGTCGAGCTCGCCGCGCCGCGGCTCCGCGCCGTCCTCAGGTGAGCCCGACGGCAGGACGCGCGGGCGGCGAGGCGCGGTCCTTCGAGGACCGATCCGTTGCGCGGATCACACGCCTTCGACGTTCAGCTCGACGGGGACGGGGGCCTCGGGCGCGCGTTCATCCGGCTCTGCCGCATGCTCACCGGGCGCGAGGAAGAGGTCCGCGTCCACCGCGTGCTGGCGCGCATGCATCGCGGCGTAGAGGCCGCCCTGCGCGAGCAGCGCCGCGTGCGTGCCGCGCTCGACGATCTCGCCCTTGTCGATGACGAGGATCTGATCGGCCTTCTGGATCGTCGAGAGCCGGTGGGCGATCACGAACGTCGTCCTCCCGGCGAGGAGGCGGCCGAGGGCCTCCTGGATCAAAGCCTCGGAGGTGCTGTCGAGGCTCGACGTCGCCTCGTCGAGGATCAAGATCTTCGGGTTCGCGAGGAGCGCGCGGGCGATCGAGATGCGCTGCCGCTGGCCGCCCGAGAGGCGCACGCCGCGCTCGCCGATCGGCGTGTCGTAGCCGCGCTCGAGCCCCTCGACGATCTCGTCGACGCGCGCGCTCCTCGCGGCGGCGAGGATCTCCTCGCGCGTCGCGCCCGGGCGCGCGAAGGCGATGTTGTCGAGGATCGATCCGGCGAAGAGGAACGTCTCCTGGAGCACGGCGCCGAGGTGGGCACGGTAGTCGTCGAGGCGCACGGCGGTGATGTCGGCGCCGTCGACGCGGACAGCACCGGCGCTCGGCTGGTAGAAGCCGGCGATGAGCCCGGTGATCGTCGATTTGCCCGATCCGGAGGGCCCGACGAGCGCGGTGATGGTGCCCGGGGCGGCGCGGAAGGAGACGCCGTGCAGGACGGGGCGGCCCTCCTCGTAGGCGAAGCGCACGTCGTCGAAGACGACCTCGCCGTGGATCGATCCGAGCGCCTGGGTGCGCCGCGGATCTCGGTCCTCCGGGCGCTCCGCGAGCACCAGGCGCATCCGCTCGAGGGAGGCGAGGGCTTCCATCATCGCGCTGCCGAAGCTCCCCATTTGCAGGGCCGGGGCGGCGAGGTAGCCGAGCAGCACGGTGATGGTGAAGAAGGCGCCGAGCGTCAGCGACCCGGCGAGCACGGCGCGGATCCCGAGCAGCAGCACCGTCGCGTTGAGCAGCCCCCAGAGGGACGTCATCCACAGCTCGAGCCCCGACGAGAGCTCGACGGTCGTGAGCGAGTTGTCGATGAGCCGCTCGATCCCGCGCGCGAAGGCGGCCTGCTCGCGCTCCTCGGCGCGGTAGGTCTTGATCACCCGGATGCCGCCCAGCGACTCCATGGTGCGCGCGTAGAGGTCGGCGGTGATGTCTCCCCGCTCCCACGCGACGCGGCTCTGGCGGCGCGTGCGCGCGGCGGCGAAGACCACGGCGACGGCCGAGCATGCGAGCGCGCCGGCCGCGAGCAGCAGGCTGAAGTGCGCCATGAGCCCGAGCGCCAGCGCCGCGGTCGTGAGCGTGCCGAGGAAGCTCAGGAGGCCCATGCCCACGAGGCCCTGCGCGCCGACCACGTCGTTGAAGATGCGGGAGCCGAGCTCGCCGGTCTTGTGCGCGTCGTGGTAGAGCAGCGGGAGGCGGAGGATCTGCGCGTTGAGCTTGCAGCGCAGCTCGCCGACCATGCGCTGGGTCGATCGGGCGACGGTGCGGCTCAGCGCGTAGCTCGCGCCGCTCTGCACGAGGCTCGCGGCGGCGATGCCGGCGGCGATGGGCAAGAGCAGGTCGGCCCGGCGCGCGCCGATCACGTCGTCGACGAGGAGCTTCATCGCCACCGGCAGCGCCAGGGCGGCGACGCGGCTCGTGCCGATGAGCAAGAGGCCGGCGAGCAGCGTCAGCCGCCGGGGGCGCCAGAGCGCCCAGATGTCGGGCAAAATGGCGCGAAGCCGCGCTAGGCGGCTTCGCGTCGGCAGATCGGTTGTCGCGGGGGCGAGGGACATGGCCGCCCGTGCGTGCGGCTCCGGGCGGCGAGGTGCCGCCCGGCCGCGGCGATCAGCGCTTGGAGTACTGGAAGCGCTTGCGGGCGCCCGGCTGACCGTACTTCTTGCGCTCCTTCTTGCGGGAGTCGCGGGTCAGGAAGCCGGCGCGCTTCAGCGACGCGCGGCGCTCCGGGTCGGCCTCGATGAGCGCGCGGGCGATGCCGTGGCGCATGGCCTCGGCCTGGGCGCTGTGGCCACCGCCGCAGACGGTCGCGGCGATGTCGTACTGATCGAGCACCTCGATCAGCTCGAGCGACTGGCGCATCACCATCCGCGAGGTCTCGCGGACGAAGTAGTCGTCGGCGTTGCGGTCGTTGACGGTGATCTTCCCCGAGCCCGGGGAGAGGAACACGCGGGCCACGGCGGTCTTGCGCTTGCCGGTGGCGTAGATGCGGCTTTGGGTCGTATCGGCCATGATGACGCTCAGGAGTTGAAGGCGAGGGGCTGGGGCTTCTGGGCCGCGTGGGGGTGATCGGGGCCGCCGTAGACCTTGAGCTTGGTGAGCAGCTCGCGGCCGAGCACGTTCTTCGGGAGCATGCCCTTGACGGCCTTCTGGATCGGGAGCTCGGGCTTGCGCTCGAGGAGCGCGCCGTAGGGCTCGGTCCGGAAGCCGCCGGGCTCGCCGCTGTGGCGCACGTACAGCTTCTGATCGAGCTTGCGGCCGGTGAGCTTCACCTTGGCGGCGTTGACGACGATCACGAAGTCGCCGGTGTCGACGTGCGGGGTGAAGGTCGGCTTGTTCTTCCCGCGGAGCGTCTGGGCGATGACGCTGGCGAGGCGACCGAGGGGCTTGCCCTCCGCGTCGATGACCCACCACGCGCGCGATTGCATCGCCTCGGCGGGCTTGGCGGAAAATGTCTTTGGCTGAGGATTCATGACTGCCCGACTCCGGACCGGTTCGAAAGGGGGGCAACTTCTACAGGCCGTCTCGTCGCTTGTCAAGCGCTGATCGGTCGGTGTTGTCGCCCCGGGGAGACAAGAGGAGAGATCGGATCGGGCCAGGATCCAGAGGGTTCGAGGTGGATCACGCTCGATCCGGGTGGCCCGTGGCGCGGAGACCCCGTGATCGCCCGCACGGAACGCCCTGTAGCCCAGCTCGCGCCCGCGATCCAGGGCTTGATCGCAGGTCGTGACCGCATCCCCGGCCGGACCTCGGGCGACCGATGCCTCTGGATGGCTTGACCGTCTGTGTAGCGTCACTCCATAATCCTCGCCCCGCCCGGACAGGCTGATCGGGCCGCGGGAGACCACCGGAGCGCTTCGATGATCGACTTCGAGCCGAACGAGGATCAGCGACTGATCAAGGACAGCGTGGCGAGCTTCGCGAAGGCGACGCTGGGGCCGCGGGCGCGCGAGCACGAGAAGGCGCGCGGCGTGAGCGAGGAGGTGCGCAAGCTGGCCCACGAGATGGGGCTCGGCCTCGTCACCTTGCCCGAGAGCGCGGGCGGCTCGGGGCTCGGGCTCACCACGGCGGTGCTCCTGGAAGAGGAGCTCGGGAGCGCCGACGCGGGGGCGGCCTTCGGGCTCGGCGGGCCGGGCGCCTTCGGGGCGCTCGTGCTGGAGCTCGCGCCGGAGCAAGCGGGCGAGCTGCTCGCCGATTTCGGCGGCGCCGATGGGCACGCGCGCTTCGGCGCGGTGGCCTTCAGCGAGGCGCGATCGCTGAAGGAGCGCGCCGGCTTCTCGACCGTCGCCGTGGCCGAAGGCGAGGGCTACGTCATCACGGGCAAGAAATGCTACGTGGGCAACGCCGCGCTGGCGCAGCGCTTCGTGGTGGTGGCGCAGGTCGATCCGGACAAGGGCTGGGCCGGGCTCGGCGCGTTCGTGGTCGAGCGCGACAACCCCGGGGTCACGATCGGCGCGCGGCACGACACGCTCGGGCTCGACGCGGCGAGCTTCGGCGAGGTCTCGTTCAAGGGCGCGGCGGTGCCCGCGTCGGCGCGCCTCGGCGCCTCGCTCGGCGGCGACGATTTCACCCGCGCGCTGCTCCGCTTCTTCGCCAAGCAGTCGCTCCTCGTGGCGGCGCGGGCGACGGGGCTCGCGCGCTTCGCGTACGAGCTCGCGCTCGAGCACTGCGACAACCGCAAGGCCTTCGGCAAGCCCATCGGGCACTTCCAGGCGGTGGCCTTCACCCTCGCCGACCGGCTGATGGACGTGGACGCCTCGCGCTGGCTGATCTGGAGGGCCGCATGCGCCTGGGATCAGAAGCAGCCCGAGAAGGAGGCGCTGCGCGCGACGGCGCAGGCCTCGGCCACGGCGCTCGAGGCGGCGATGCGTACCGCCGACGACTGCGTGGGCCTGCACGGCGGATCGGGCTTCATCCGCGACCTCATCGCCGAGAAATTGATGCGCGACGCGAAGCAGCTCGCGCTCTGCGCGCTCACGCCGGAGCAGCTCGATCAGATCGCGTCGGCGATCGAGCTCGGTGCGCCGCTCGATCCGGCGCTCTGCCTGCCCACGCCCGAGACCCAGGCCGTCTTCATCTGACCCGAGCCCCCGGAGACACGATCATGGTCGACTTCGTCTTGTCCAAGAAGCAGGCGATGCTCAAGGAGGGCATCAACAACCTGGGGCGCTACGTCATCCGGCCGATGAGCCTCCAGATGGATCGCGCGCACGAGGTGCCCGAGCCCTTCCTCCGCAACTTCATGGCGATGGCCAAGAATTTCCGGGGCGGCGGCGCGCTCACCGAGTTCGACGACGACGGGGGCGCGGCCGCCGAGAAGCAGCGCGATCCGAGCAAGCCGAACGAGATGAACCGCACCGCGGCGATCGGCGCCGAGGAGCTCGCGTGGGCCGACGCGGCGATGCTCCTCTGCATGCCGGGGCCGGGGCTCGGCGGTCCGCCGGTGCGCGGCACGGGCACGCCGGAGCAGAAGCAGCGCTTCTTCGGGATGTTCAAGGGGATGGACACCGGCCCGCTCCAGTGGGGCGCCTACGGGCTGACCGAGCCGGGCGCGGGCAGCGACGTCGCCGGCATCCGCACGAGCTGCCGCAAGGATGGCAAGCACTGGGTGCTGAACGGGCAGAAGTGCTACATCACCAACGGGGGCAGGGCGATCTGGACGGTCATCTTCGCCACCGTCGATCCGAGCCTCGGCCGCGCGGGGCATCGCGCGTTCGTCGTGGAGAAGGGGACGCCCGGCTTCTCGGTCGGCAAGATCGAGGAGAAGATGGGCCTGCGCGCGAACGAGACGGCGGAGCTCGTGCTCGAGGACTGCCGCGTGCCGGAGGAGAACCTGCTCGGCGGCGAGGAGGCCTACGCGTCGAAGGAGGGCTTCATGACGGCGATGAAGACCTTCGACAACACGCGGCCGCTCGTGGGCGCGATGGCCGTGGGCATCGGGCGCGCGGCCTACGAGTACGCGCGCGATTTCGTGAAGGACAACTACATGCTCGGCCGGCCGATCCCGCGCTACGCGGCGATCGCCGACAAGCTCGCGAAGGCGGGCCGGCGCCTCGAGGCCGCGCGCATGCTCGTCTACCGCGCGACGTACATGGCCGACATGAGCATCCCGAACGCGAAGGAGGCGAGCATGGCCAAGGCCGCCGCGGGCCAGGCCGCGATCGCCGCGTGCATCGACGCGATCGAGATCTGCGGCGCCCACGGGTCGCTCTCGACGGAGCACGCGCTCCTCGAGAAGTGGTTCCGCGACATCAAGGTCTACGACATCTTCGAGGGCACCGGGAACATCCAGCGCGTCGTGATCAGCAAGCGGATCATGCCCGGCCTCAAGGCCTTCTGATCGGCCACCCCCTAAGCCCGCGAAGGCGGGCTTCTCACGTGTAGCCCAGGGCTTTAGCCCTGGGCGGCCTGGGCTACACGCTTTCTGTTGCGGAGAGGGCGGGATTCGAACCCGCGGTACGTTGCCGTACACACGATTTCCAGTCGTGCACCTTCGACCACTCGGTCACCTCTCCCAGCGCTGATGCGCGCCGGCACGCGCCCGGCTCGTTGCGCATGCGGGATGCGCGCGGGGCCTTCGATCGATCGGCCCGGCCCCTCAGGAGGGGCGGGCTCGGTCGTCGCGTGGCGGAGAGAGCGGGATTCGAACCCGCGGTACCCTTGCAGGTACACCTGATTTCGAATCAGGCACCTTCGGCCGCTCGGTCATCTCTCCGCGCGCGAAGATGTCAAAGCAGGGGCAGATGGTCAAGCAGAGTGTGCGACTTCGTGCGCGAAGAGGCACGACCGAGGCTCGGCTGCCGGGCGCGGTCGCTCTCCCGTCCGGGAAAAGAAGGGGCTAAGGAGGGTCATGCCCGCCCGATCCCGCCGGCGCGCGATCGCCTTCCCGGCCTTCGGCGCGCTCGCCGCGGCCTGGCTCCTCGCCGCAGGAGCCTCGGCCGCGCCGCCCGCGCCCATCCCCGCCGACGTCGCGCTCCACCTCGGGCCCTCGGTGCGCCTCGGCGACGCGCCCGATTTCTCGATCGTCGATCGCGCGGGCGCCTCGATCGGCGTCTCGATCTTCGTCGCGCCCTGGTCGCGCTTCGCGATCGGGCTCGGCTACGAGCACACGGGGCTCGGCAACGAGCGAGGCGGCGCGGGCGATCTCGACCGGGTGGAGGTCAGCCGAGCGATGGACAGCCTGATCGCGTCGCTCCGCATGCACCTCTACGAGGGCGAGATCGTGCGCCTCTCGGCCGAGGTCGGGCCCGGCCTCGCCTGGCAGAGCGCGAGCGCGGCGGGGCTCGTCCCGCTCTCCACGGGCAGCTACGCGGGCGTGCGCTGCTCGGCCACGAGCGGGCCCGATCTCTTGCTGCGCGCGGGCCTCGGCGCCGAGGTCTTGCTCGGGAGCGGCGTGTCGTTCGTGGCCGGCGTGACGCTCGACAACGCGCGCCTCGGGAGCGACGCGGTAGGCGAGTGCATCCCCGGCGCCGGCACGGTCACGCTCTTCGGCGCGCGGGCCGGCTTCGCGTACCGATTCGACGATCTCGGTCGCTACCTGCGCTGAGCGGGGCTCGCCGTGAGGTTGGCCTCGTCGGCGGCCTCGAGCGCGGCCTCGAGCTCCACGAGCAGCTCGTCGGCCGCCTGCTGCTCCTTGTCGGCGCGGGCCTTGTGCGCGGCCTCGTCGAGCCGGGCGTCGACGCGGGTGAGCACCGCGGCGATGCGCTTTCCCTCGCCGGAGGCCGCGTCGACGCGCCTGTCGCGCAGGGCCTTCATGGCCGTCTTCACCGCGGGCGCGAGCGGCGCGGCCAGGACCGCGTCGGCGCGCGCGAGCTTCTCTTCCACCTGGCGCGCGAGCGAGAGGAGGCGGCCCTGCGGGGACGCGGCCTGCTTCTTCCGCCAGCGGAGGAAGAGCGCGCCCGTGACCACCGCCGCCGCGAGGCCCGCACCCACCTCCAGGTAAGGCACGGCCGCGGGCGGCGGCGCGTACGCGGGAGGCGCGATCACCTCCACGCTGATCCCGCCCTTCAGCGCCTTCTTCCACTCGCCCACGGGCATGAGCTGATCGAGCGCGAGCTTCTGCGCGCGCACGGGCAGGCAGGGCGAGGCGACGCCGAGGGCCGCGCATGCCTGGCCGGTGTCGCCGGTCGCGATGAGGTGCACCTCGTGTGTGGCGAGATCGCGCGAGGTGAGGTGGAAGCCGCCGCTCTCCAGGTCGAAGAGGCCACCCGGCGCGGGAGAGGCGCCGGGCTGGGTCACCGTGGCCGCGTCGATCACCGTGCCGTAGCCGGACAGCTCGTAGGCGCCGCGCAGGACGATCTCGCCGCCCGGCGTCACGTCGAGGTGGATGGCCGGGCTGTCGAGGGGGAGCGGCGTGATCGTGGGCATGGCCGGAGCAGAGTAGCCGATCGCGGCGTGGCCGATCAGTGCAGGTGCGTGCGGCCGGCGGTCTCGAGGAGCATGGCCAGGACGAGCGGGTCGCCCACGCCCGTCTGCTCACCGGCGTGGGCGCGCAGGCGGGCGAGGCGGTCCGCGTCGCGGAGGAAGAGGGGCTCGCCGAGCTGCTCGCTCGCCTTGCGGAGGATGGCCTCGCGCTCGGCGAGCAGGGTCACTGCGCCCGCCCGGTCGCCCGAGGCGATCTTCGCGGCCGCGGCGGCGAGCGCCTCGCCGGCCGCGAAGCCCTGCACGGTGCGCGCGACGGAGGGGTCGATGCTCGCGCCGCTCGCGGCGTCGCTGTCGGCGTAGGTGATCGCGATCGGCACCTCGTCGGCGACGTTCTTCTTGGTGACCCGATCCTTGTACTTGATCTCGACCGAGGCGACCGGCTTGTTGCCCGCGCCGGCAGGCACCGCGAGCTGGAGGAGCAGCGCGTGGCTGTCGTTGGGCGCGAAGGCCGGGATGAAGAAGCGCATCCCGCCCTCGGTGTCGTCCTGGCGATCGGCCGTGATGTGATCGCGCTTCTGCGCCTGCTGATCGGCCGAGACCTCCTGGGCCCGCACGCGCGCGGCCTCGGACTGGCTGAGCCGGCGCGAGCCGTAGACGCGCAGGAGATCGACGCCCTTCTTGAGCCGCACGCGCACCTCGACCGCGGTGGCCACCGGGTTCAGGCGCTGATCGATCTCGGCGCCGAGCGCGGGGGCGATCTGCTCGGCGTCGCGCAGGTAGTAGTAGCCGCCCGCGCCGTCCTCGGCGATCGCGCTCATCAGCGCGCCGTCGTAGTCGGGCCCGAGGCCGAAGGAGCTCGTCTGCACGCCCTTCTGGAAGGCGTCGAGCGCGAGCTTGGAGAGCTTGTCCTGCGCGGTGATCCCGATGTTGGCGTGCCCGTCGGAGAGCAGGAGCACGACGCGCACCGCGTCCTCCGGGATGGTCTTGGCGGCGGCCTGCGCGTAGCCGAGCGTGAGGCCGGCGCCGATGTTGGTGCCGCCGTTCTCGTGCACCTCGGAGATGATCTTCTTGATGTTCTCGCGCCGCGATCCGACGGGGCCGTCCGGCACCTTCACCTCGGCGTCGCTGGAGAAGGTGACGAGCGAGAAGTCGTCCGTGGGGGCCAGCTTGTCGACGAGGGAGCGCGCGGCCTCGCGGGCGCGGGTGATCGACTCGCCGGCCATCGAGCCGCTCACGTCGAGCACGAGGTGCACCGAGAGGTGCGGCCGCTCGGCGGGCTTGTCGGCCGTGCTGCGCAGCGAGATCCGCACGTGGAAGGGGCCGCCCGCGGGGGCGAGCTTGCCGCGCTCGAAGTCGGCGCGGAAGGCCATGGCCTTGTCCTTGGGCGCGTCCATCGTCGCGGTGTAACGGGCGCCCACGTCGCTCACGATCTCGCGATCGGCCTGCGGGATGATGCCGCGCGAGACGGCCGACTCGAAGGCCGAGAGGTGGCCGCCGCCGGGCCGGTAGGTGGTGGCGAAGCGGCCGTTGGGGTCGATGGGGATGAGCGCGGGCGCGGCCGCTACGGCGTCATCGCTCTTCCTACCCCCGACGATCCCGTACCCGGGCGCGGCCGTGGCCGCGGCCACCTCGGCGGGCATCGGCGGCGCCGCGACGCCTTGCGCGCCTACGGGAGCGCGCATCTTCGCGGGCATCTTGCCGTCTCCCTTGGCCAGCTCGCCCTCGTTGCCGCGATCGTTGGCCGCTGCGGACGGCGCGGCCGTGGCCTTGCTCTCCTCGAGCTTCTCGCCGCTCGGCGCCACCGCGGCTTCCGACGGCGCGCGCTTGCTGCAGCAGAGCGCCGATGCACCGGCCGCGCTCGCGAAGAGCCCTGCCACCACGAACGACCAGCCCCGATGCCACCTTGCTTCCATGTTCCTCTCCTCGACGACCCGATCGATCCGGGCTCGCTTCGATCCTCTGGAACGCTTGGACGGGCGAGGCACGCTTCCGATTTCATCGTGCCAGCCGGCCGCGCTGCGCCTCGCTCGGGCCGAGGGTAGCGCGGCCCGGCCGACGGATCACCGGCCGTGTGGCAACGGGCGGGGGCGCGCGGCCTTACAGGTGAGGCGCTCAGCGGTGGAGGGCGATGGTCGATGCCTGCGCTTCGCCGAGGTCTTTCCCGCGGAGATCGACGCCATTTTCCTTGAGCAGGTGGGCGACGACGGCCCACGCCTCGGCGTCGTCGAGGCTCCCCGGGGCGAGCGGCGGCATCTCGCTCTTCACGAAGGTGAACAGGTCGCGCGCCGTCACGAGCTTGCCCTTGCGCGTCTTCGCGGTCGCGGGCGGATCGCTCGGCAGCGCGTTCGCGCCGATGAGCGCCACGTGCCCCTCGGTCCCCTCGCCGTGCTCACCGTGGCAGCTCGCGCAGGTTTGCGCGTAAACCTCCGCGCCGCGGCCCGGCTGATCGAGCGGCGTGTCCGCGCCGGGCGGGGCGGGGACCGTGTACATCGGCGGCGACATCGTGCACGCCGAGATCGCGAGCGTGAGGCCGGCGGCGAGCAGGCCGTGGAGGAAAACGATCGAGCGGCGAGCGAGGGTAGATCGCGGCGGCGAGGCCAGGGTCATCGAGGTCTCCGTCGGCGCAGCGCGGCCGGGCGCCCTCCGGAGCTCTCGGGCGCGCGCAACCCGGGAGTGCGCCTTGCTCCCGGTTTCGGTTGTACCCCCTGGAACACCCGGGTGCGTTGCCGCTTGGGTGAAATATTCCGCTGGCTGCGTCAGCCCTTCGCGCGCCGGGAGATCGCCGCGTGGGCGAGCCCCTGGGCGTTCAGCTCCACGTCGAGCGCGAGCAGCGCGCGCTCGTCCGCGGAAAGCGCGGGCGCCTCCTCGTCGATCGCGCGCCACCAGGCCTCTTGCAGCCGAGCCTCGATCACGGCCGTGTCGTCGCCGCGCTGCGCTTCTTGCTCCACCCAGGCGTCGGCCCGATCGATGAAGCGGCGCACCTGGGCGGCGATCACCTTCGGGTCGTCGTAGGCGTCATAGTGTGTGGGGCACACGAAGCGCTCGCCGAGGGAGCGCACCTTGTCGAGGCTCTTCCGCGCCTCGGCGGCGTCGAAGCCGGTGGGGCTCGTGGAGGGGAGCGCGAAGCGCCCGTGCCGCTGGAGCGCCGGGTAGACGAGGCCGAAGGTGTCGCCGGTGAAGACGGTCTCTGTCGCCGGATCGTCGACGACGAAGTGATGGAAGGCATGCCCCGACGTGTGCCACGCGGTGAGCTCCGCGCCGCCGAGCTCCACGCGCTCGCCGTCGCCGAGGGCGCGCACGCGCTCGCGCGGGATCGGGCGCACCGTGCCGTAGAGATCGCGGAAGCGCGCCTCGCCGTACACCGCGGTCGCGCCCTGGATGAGCTTGTCGGGGTCGATCAGGTGCTTGGCCGTGCGCGGGTGGGCGAGGAGCGTGGCGTTCGGGCATGCCTCGACGAGGGCGCTCGCGCCGGCCGCGTGATCGAGGTGCGCGTGCGTGACGAGGATGAAGCGCACTTGTTCCGGCCGCCGGCCCTGCGCGGCGAGCGCGGCGAGCAGGCGGGGCAGCGCATGCGCGGTGTGCGCCTCGATGAACGCGCACTCGTCGCCGGCGAGGCGCAGGTAGCACGCGGTGAACTGCGGGGTGCGATCGGCGTCGATGGTGATGCGCGCGTGGCGATCCATGCTCTCTCCGCGCTCAGTCGTCCGTGCGGCTGAGGAAGGACGCGAGCTCCGGCGACTCCTGGATGAGCGCCTGCGCGAGCCCCTGCTGGCCCACGAGGATCAGCGCGCCGCCCGGGCCGGCCCGCGCTGGACAGGGCGCCGGCCGCCCCTCGAGCACCGCGCGCGCGAACAGCAGATCGCCGGGGCCGAGGCGCTTCCACGCGGCGCCGTTCTCGTCGAGCAGCTCGATCGCGCCGCCGCACACGAGCGCCACGCCGTTGAGCGGCTCACCCGGCGCGGCCACCGCCTGCCCTGGGCGCGCGACGCGCACCTCGAGCTGATCGAGGAGCTGGTTGCGCGAGATCTCGTCGATGTCGCCGAGCGGCCCGAGGGTGGCCCCGCAGAGCGCGTTCAGGCGCTCGGCGCGCTCGGTGATCTCGTCCAGCACCCACGGGCACGACTTGAGCGCCTCCTCGAGCGCGCCATGATCCCAGCACGCCACGGTCGCTCCATCCGGGCCCGCGATGATCCGGATCGGCGCCGCGTCCGCGATCGATCCCTCCGTCGGGATCAGGGCGCCGCGCACCGCCCTGCTGGCCGGCGCGCTGCTGCCCACCGCGGCGATCACCGCCTCGCCTTCGAGCAGGAGCGCCACCCCGAACCCCGAGAGCGCCTGCTCCGCGGGGAGCTGCTGCGTCGCCGCCAGCGCCACGAGCTGCGCCTGCACCTCGTGCGGCAGATCGCCGAGCGGATCGACATCTTCGAGCGGCACGTCGCCGAGGCAGGCCGGCTCGGTCGAAGCCGCCGGAGGAGGAGCTGCCGGCGCAGGAGCGGCCACGGCAGAAGGCGCCGGTGCGGGAGGCACGGGTGCGGGAGGTGCAGGCGCAGGAGGCGCCGCGGCCGGTGCCGGTGCGGCCGGAGCCGGGGGAGGCGGCGCCTTGGAAGGCAAAGGGCGAGGCGGTTGAGGCGCCGCCGCTTTGGCCGGGAGAGGAAGAGGAGGACGCGCGGGCCGCGGCGCGGGGACCGCTGGCGCAGGCGCGGGCGCTGCCGGCTGGGCAGGCTCCGCCGCGGCCGCCGGGGGCTCGGATGGAGCGATCGCCGGAGCAGGCGCCGCAGGGGGCACGGCGACCGGCGGCGCTTGTGGAGCAACAACCGGCGGCGCTTGTGGAGCAGCCGCCGGTGGTGGAGCAGCGACCGGCGGTGGAGGTGGCGCGACGGACGGCGTGATCGCAGCCGCAGGCAGCGGGGGTGGCGCGCCGCGCGGCGCGCTGCTCGGCACGGGCGGCGGCGCCTTGGAGGGCACGGCCGGCGCGGCCTGGGCCAGGTGCCCGGGCAGCCCATCGGGGATGGTGGGCTTGCGCGACGCCGGGGACGCTGTGGACGCAGGCTGACCGAGCTTGCGGCCGAGCATCGACTCGAGCGACCCGGCGGAGGTCACCACGTCGTCTTCGTCCTCGGAGCTCCGGGTGTTCGTGCGCTTGCGCCGCGCCAGGATCACCTCGTCGCCTCCCGCCACCTGCGTGATGCGGATGCTCTCGTTCACGCGGCTCGGCGGCTGGGTCGGCTCATCGGCCCAGGGATCGAGGATCGGCGCGCGCGGCTGCGGCTTGCGCGTGGTCGGCGCGCCGCCGCCGCGCGAGATCGGCGGCACGCTGCGGCCCGGCTCGGTGGCGCCTGCCGCCGCGGGCAGCGGAGGCGGAGGCGGCCGGTAGGACGGCGTGGGCGGCGCCGGCGGAGCGACCGGCGCGGCGGTGATCTGCACCGAAGGCGCGGCGGCGCTCTGCACAGCGGGCGCTTGTGGAGCAGCGATCGGCGCAGGAGCAGCGGGCGCAGGAGCGACCGGCGGTGGCCGCTGAGAGGGCGATGTCGTGACCGGGGGAGGGGGCCAGCTCGCGCCGGGCACGGGCGGCGCGGCGGGGATCGGCGGCGGCGGTGGGATGACCGAGCTCCCCGGTACGCGTGGCACCGCGGAGGGCGGCGCGGGGGTGAGCACGGGGCCCGAGAAGGTGGGGGCGATCGGTGGGGGAGGGATCAACCGCACGGGCGGCGGCGGCGCGGGCATCTCCTCGATCTCGTCATCGACGATCGCGCGCTCCGGCTTGGCCTGTGCGATCAGCGCGGCGGGGACGCCGGGAGGCGGGAGGCGAAGCCCGTCGGCCGACGGCAGCGTCGGCTCGTTGAAGAGCGAGGCCGGCGCGGGCGCACGTACCGGCGCAGGCGGAGGCGTGCTCGCCGACACGACCGGTGGAGGCGGCCGGGTGAGCGGCCTGGGCGGAGGCAGCGCGGCCCCTTGATCCAGCAGGTCTTCGAGGGCCGTCGCGCAGAGGCCGATCTCCGAGGCCCGGAAGCCCTGGCCCGCGGAGGTCGCCGCGTCAGCGGCGCGGCGCAGCCAGACAATCGCGTCTCTCCGCTCTCCCCGTGACCAGAGAGCGGAGGCCGTGGAGAGGCCCCAGACGACGTCCTCGTCGTCCTCGGGGCGCGACTCCGGCAGCGCGACCGCGACATCGACCATCCCATTGTCCCTAGCATGGGCTCCGTCCCGCCGGTTCGCCGAATCCTCCGGTCATGCCGGCTTTGCCCGGTCCGTCTCGGTCGGGCCGGCTGTGGCGGCGGGGGGATGCGCCTCTGTTCAGCGGAGCTGGCCGGCGCGATCGCAGCCGCCGCCGTGCACCATCTCGCTCACGCCCGCCATCGAGACAGGCTCGCCGGGCATCCTCCGGGCCAGCCACCCGATGAGGGTCAAGGCGGCGGCGCGGGCATCGTCCGGCATCGGATTCTCGCGGAGGACGCGGGCAAGATCTCCGATGAGCCGCGTGCGATCCTCCTCGGCCGTCATCGTGTGTGGTCCATGAAGCATCCTTGACGAAAAGTCAAAAAAGCAGCCTTGTTGCATGCGTGCCTCATTTCGTCGCAACGCCCGGCGAAGAGAGCCCGTGCCGGGACTGCGTCAGGTACCAGATGAATCAGAGCGGGGCGATCAGGACCTCGCGATCCTTCGCGCCGTTGGCAGGCCCGACCAGGCCTCGCTTTTCCATCGCCTCCACGATCTTCGCCGCCCGGTTGTAACCGATGCCGAGCTTGCGCTGGATCCACGACGTCGAGCACCGCCGCGTGTCGGCGACGATCCGCACCGCCGCGTCGTACATGGCGTCGCTCTCCGCGTCCTCGTCCTCGGGCTCGGCGCCCTCCTCGTCGCGCGGCTTGAGGATGCTCTCGTCGTAGACGGGCTCGCCCTGGAGCCGGAGGAAATCGGTGATCCGCTGGACCTCCTCCTCCGAGCAGAACGGGCACTGCACGCGCCTCGTGTCGTTCGACCCGTTCATCTTGATCAGCATGTCGCCGCGCCCGAGCAGGTGCTCGGCGCCCTGCTCGTCGAGGATCGTCCGGCTGTCGACCTTCTGCGCGACGCGGAAGGCGATCCGGGTGGGGAAGTTCGCCTTGATCATGCCGGTGATCACGTCGACGCTCGGCCGCTGCGTCGCCAGGATCACGTGCATCCCGGCTGCGCGCGCCTTCTGCGCGAGGCGGGCCACGCTGGCCTCCACGTCCTTGCCCTGCTGCATCATCAGGTCGGCGAACTCGTCGACGACGATCACGATGAAGGGGATCTTCTCGGGCAGGGCGGCGTCGGTGCCGTCCTTGGCCGCGTCGACCTCGACCTCCAGCCCGTCGGGGCCGACGGCGCTCACCTTGGCAGGTGGCTTCGGCGGCCTCGCCTCGCCGCGGTGCACCTTCTCCACCCACGCGTTGTAGGTGGTGATGTTCTTGGTGCCCGCGTTGGCGAAGAGCTGGTAGCGCCGCTCCATCTCGTCGACGGCCCACTTGAGCGCGTTCGACGCCTGCTTCATGTCGGTCACCACCGGCAGGAGCATGTGCGGGATGCGGTCGAAGGGCGCGAGCTCGACGACCTTGGGGTCGATCATCAACAGGCGCAGCTCGGCCGGCGTCCGGCGGAAGAGCAGGCTCACGAGCATCACGTTCAGGCCCACGCTCTTGCCGGCGCCGGTCGCGCCCGCGACGATCACGTGCGGCATCGAGGCCATGTCGGCGAAGTAGGGCGTGCCGATGATGTCGCGCCCGAGCACGCACGGGAGCGGCGCCTTCATCTCCTGGAAGCGCCGGTCCTCGATCAGCTCGCGCAGGCTGACCGGCACGCGGTGATCGTTCGGCACCTCGAAGCCGATCCGGTTCTTGCCCGGGATCGGCGCGATGATGCGCACCTTGCGCGACAGGCCGAGCGCCAGATCGTCGGCGAGGCCGGCCACCTTGGAGACCTTGGTGCCCGCCGCGGGCGAGACCTCGAAGGTCGTGACCGTCGGCCCCGGGTGGATCTCTTCCACGCGCCCGCTCACGCCGTAGTCGCTGAGCGTCTTCTCGAGCATCTGCGCGGTGAGCTTG
The DNA here is from genome assembly GCA_046351295.1 of Byssovorax sp. Taxonomy (GTDB): domain Bacteria; phylum Myxococcota_A; class Polyangia; order Polyangiales; family Polyangiaceae; genus JAXLYT01. The sequence continues at coordinate 7,960 of JAXLYT010000057.1, read as the reverse complement.
AGCTGCTCCTCGTCGATCGCCGCCTTGCCCTCGGTGGGCTCGTCCAGCATGTCGAAGCTCGGCAGCCGGAAGCCCTGCCCGACCGCCGGCACGACCTTGACCTTGGCCGCCGGCACCACCTTGGCCGCCGGCGCGGTGTCGACGATCACGGGCGCCGCGGGCTCCTCGATCTTTCGCTCTGCCTTCGGGCTCGGCGCGGGCGGAGCCACCGGCTTCGGGCTCGCCACCGGGAGGATGGGCGAGGGCGTCGGCACCTCGTCGCGCAGCAGCGCGCCCGCGGTCTCTTCGACGATCGAGCTCGCCTCGACGGGCGCCGCCGCGCGCGCCGCGTCGATCGCGCTCGCAGCGATCTCGCCCGCGTCGATCTCGTTCGCGTCGATCGTGCTCGTGGCGATCTCACCCGCGTCGATCGCGCGCTCCGCGACGGCAGGTGACGAGTCCGCGCACAGCTCGTCGATCAGCGCCGCGGGCACGCTCGGGCGCTTGTTGTCCTCGTCACGGTGCAGGACGATGACGGGCGCGGGGGGCTCGGCGGCCGCCGCGCGCTTGCCTCGCCGCTTCGGCGCGGCGCTCTCCAGCGTCGGTCCGCTCGGCGCGTCGGCGCGCGCGTCGGCTGCGATCTTCGGGGCCGCGGCGATCGGCTTGACCGGGGCGATCGGCGGCGCGGCCGGCTCGGCGACAGTGCTCGCGGCGCCCACGGTGAAGGGCGCCTGCGCCTCGGGCGCGCCCGTGAGGGGCAGGCGCACGGCGGGCTCCACCACGCTGCTCGACGCGATCGCCACGTCGACGCCCGAGTCACGCGCCCGCGCGCTCTCGATCTCCTCCTCGGTGAGCGCCGCGATGATCGCGTCCGTCTTCGAGGGGCGCGCGATCTTCGGCCCCGCGGCGCGCTTGTCCTCCTCGCCCTTCTGCCGATCGATCTCGCGGGCGGCCGACCACGCGCCGCCGAGCGCGCGCATCCAGCCGCTCACCCGCTCGCAGAGCGCGACGAACGCGCGCTCGAGGCGCTTGACCTGCTCGATGAACGAGAAGGTCGCGCGGCCCACGAGGATCAAGCCCACGACCGTGAGCCCGATGATGTACGAGCCGATCGACGAGAAGAGCGCGCGCAGCACCTCACCGAAGAGCTCGCCCACGCTGCCCCCGAGCGGCATGGCCCCGAAGGCCGTCGCGTGGGGGAAGGCCACGTGCCCGAGCGCGGCGAGGATGATGAGCACGAGCAGGTCGCCGGCGAAGCGCGCGACGCCCGCGATCGAGGGCTTGCCGTTGAGCAAGGGGGTCGCGAGCAGGCCGAGCTCGATGGGGATGAACCAGGCCGCGAGGCCGATGGTCTCGGCGAGCGCGCCCGCGCAGGTCGCGCCGACCGGGCCCACCCAGTCCGCGCCTGCCACCTCGGGCCGGAGCGGATCGCCCCGGTACGAGAGCAGGGCGAGCACCGTGTAGAGGGCCGAGGCCAGGAGCACGAGCGCCGCGGCTTCCCGGGCGTAGCCGTGGACGGGTCGGGTCGCGGCGGCCGGCGCGATCGGCTCGTTTTTGCGCCGGGGCGCGGCGCTGCGAGCGGGCGCTTCCGCCGCCTCGGGGGGGCCGCCCGCGGTCTGGGCACGTCGAGGAGCGAAGAGGGGGAACGCCATGCCTACCTTGTACTACTTAGACCTACTCTGGATCCAGGGGCAACTCTCTCACCCTGGATCACCCATGATCCATTGCGTGCTCGGCCTCTTGCTCGGGTCAATCTCCCGCGCCCCCGCACGCCCCGCGCCGACCTGTCGCCGGCCGCGCGCAAAGCCTCCCGCTCCTCGCTCCGGTCGATCCCGCGATCGCCTTGGATTCCCGCTCATTTTCGGCGCGCTCGCCGTGGGCGTGGACGCCCGGGTAGAGATCCGGCACGAGCCCTCGGGAGCCCAGCAAGGGAAAAACTTTGAGCCGGGTGGTCGCCGAGCGCTACCATCCTCGCCCACTCCACAGGACATGCATGGCAAGGGTTGATCGCGCAGCGCGGCTCACACGCAACGTCGGGGTGCTCGCGGCATTCCTCTCGACCGCGACCACGGGGCTCGCGACGAGCGGGTGCCGGGTGAACGAGGACGACCTCCACCGCTGGGAGAGCACCGATCACGGGCCGCGGAAGCTCTGCGCGGTGCTCGTCCACGACAAGTACGAGACACCCCTCCGGGTCGAGGCCGCGCTCGCCTTGATCCGGATGAAGCCGCGCGCGGGCCGTCGCGTCGCCTTCGCGGCGATCGATCCCAAGGGCGATCTCGAAGCATGCAAGGGCAGCCTGGTCGACGCGATCGCGACGATCTCGCCCGAGGTGCGGCAGACGATCATCGCGTCGCTCGTGCCCGCGATCATCAACGAGCTGAAGAAGCCGCCGCCCGCCGCGCAGGCCAACCAGGCCGCGCCGCCCGACGGATCGTTCCCCTTCAAGGACGCGGCCTACGCGATGCTCACGCTCGACCGCACCGTGATCGTCGCGGACGAAGGTCTCAAGCAGAGCCTCAAGGGCGCGCTCGTCGACTGGGCGATGGCCGACTTCCAGCACCGGCTCGAGAACCGCAGCCAGGCCTACGGCATGGAGCAGCTCCTCCGCTTCCTCGGCGCGCCCGCGGTCGTCGGCCTGCCCAAGCTGATGACCCGCGACGCCAAGCTCGACAACATGGCCGGCCTCGTGGCCGAGCTCGGCGACGCGAAGACGAAGGAGACGGCGTCGAACGCGCTCGTGGCCGTCGTGACGTTCATCCTCTCGGACGAGTGGCGCAAGATCAAGGAGCCGGAGCTCAAGGCCGCCAACGCCGCGTCGCGCCTCGAGCCGACGGAGAAGCAGTTCGAGGCTCAGCTCGCCCAGTACCGCGACGAGGAGCTCTTCCGCGTCTTCGGGGCGATGCGCAAGGTGGGCGGACGCCCCTCGATCGACTTCCTCCTCACCTTCGCAGCGAAGAAAGAGGAGTCCGAGAAGCGCAGGCAGGCCGCGCTCGCCGCGCTCGAAGGGCGGCTCGATCGCACCAACGCCGACGACCTCAAGCGCATCCTCCAGATCGCCTCGACGGACGCGCCCGACGCGGTGCTCGACCAGGCGTTCCGCCGCGTCGGCGAGCTGCCGCGCGAGGCGGTGATCGAGAAGCTCTACGAGATCTGGAAGACCGACAAGTGGAAGGTCCGCCGCGCGTCGGCCGGCACCATCCTCAAGATGTCGACGGTCAAGAACATCGACGAGTTCATGGGCAAGCTGCCCGACGGCGCCGCCGCCAAGGGCTTCGCGCTGCCCGAGCCCTTCGCCTACGGCGCCGCCCTCGGCGACCTCAAGGACGGCAAGCCGGTCGACGCCCTCCGCAAGTGGTTCACGAGCGGCTCGGCCGCCGCGCGCACCAGCGCGATCGCGTACTACTACACGTTCGGCACCGCCGCCGATCTGCCCACCGTCCAGGCCTTCGAGGGCGACAAGACGGCCGCGCCCGTCTGCGACACCGACCCCGACTGCAAGTGGGCCTGCGAGGTCGCGAAGGAAGGCGCCAAGGATCCGAAGGATCCCAAGGAGCGCGAGATGAAGGACGTGAAGACCGTCGGCGACTTCGTCCGCTACTGCGTCGAGCCCGCCATGCGGGAGCGCCAACCCGAGCCCAAGAAGGACGAGAAGAAGTGACCGGCGTCCTTCGCTCGCGCCCCCGGGCCGCTGCCGGGGTCACGATTTCTCCCACGATTTTCTCTGTCAGCTCCTCTCACGCAACTCCTCGAAAGCGTGGCGGAGACGAGCCTTCCCCGGCGAGGCTCTTGTCCGCTACATTTCAACCTGGGAAACAATGAGCGCGGATCCGAACAAGAAAAGCGCACGAACGTTCCAGTGCCGCGACGTCCTCTGGGAGACGTTCGAGCAGATGGCGCGTGAGCTCGAGTGCTCGATCGATTACCTCATCAATGAATCGATGAAGCAGTACGCGCGGCAGCGGAGCTACAGCCCGCGCACGCCCTTCCCGGGGACGGCCCGCGTCGACGGTCCGCCCGGCTCGGGTGGCCCGCCGATGCCGCCCGCGCCCGGGGGAATGGCGCCGCCGCCCGTGCCGCCCGGGTTCGCGCCGCCGCCGGCGCCGCCGCCCGGGTCCGCGCCGGGCGCGCCGCCCATGCCGCCCGCGATGGTGGGGCCTGGGGAATGGCGCCGTCGCCGCCCGGCGCTGCGCCTCCTCCTCCAGGGCCGCCGCCCAGTTCGCCGGTCCGCCCGGCGGGCCGCCGATGCCGCCCATGCCTCCGCAGGGCGCGCCGATGCCTCCGGCGTACGGCGGTCCCCCGGGCGCGCCGCCCATGCCTCCGCCGATGGTCGGCGGGCCGCCTGCGCCTCCTGCGCCGCCGGCCTACACACCGCCTCCCCCTCCGCCGGGCTTCGCCGCGCCGCCTCCGCTCTCTCCGTCGGGCGGCCCGCCGCCTCCAGGCATGGCGCCTCCGCCGGGCATGGCTCCTCCGCCGGGCATGGCTCGTCCCGGCGCGCCGCCTCCTCCGCCGGGACCGGCTCCGGGCAAGCGCCCCAGCCTCCCGGCGCCGCCCCCGCCGATGGCCCGCCCCGGCGGTCCCCCCGGTCCGCCCGGGATCCCTGGTCCGCCCGGCGCTCCATCCATCCCCGGCCCGCCCGCGCCTCCCGGGATCCCCGGTCCGCCGGGTGCGCCCGGCATGGGCGCGCCCCCGCCGCCTCCTCCCGGGATGCGCATGCCGCCCGGCCCGCCCGGGGTCCCCGGCGCGCCGCCTCCCCCGCCCGGGCCGCCCATGCCTCCGGGCCCGCCCCCGCCCGGGATGCGGCAGCCGACGATCACCGGCAACGCGCCTCCGGGCCGGTCGGTGCCGCCGCCTCCTCCTCCGCCCGGGCCCATGGGCGGCGGTGGATACGCGCCGCCCATGCCGCCCTCGATGGGGCAGCCGCCGACCGTCGCCCAGCCTCCTGGGCCGATGGGGCAGCCGCCTCCGCCTCCGGCCTACGGGGGCATGCCCGGCGCGCCCGCGCCCGCGCCGCCTCCCCCGGCCGCTGCGCCGGGTCCCGGCGGGCCCACGCTCGCGGCCTTCTACGCGGGCCAGCGCTACGTGGTGAACAAGGATCGCTTCATCATCGGCCGCGGCAAGCAGTCGAGCGATCTCACGATCAAGGACCCGAACGTGTCGCGCCAGCACGCGATGGTCGAGTTCCTCAACGGCCAGTACTACATGGTCGACATGGGCTCGACGAACGGCGTCGAGTACAACGGCCAGCGCATCGCCCGCAAGGCGATCGCGGAGGGCGATCTCTACCGGATCTGCGACCACGAGGTCCGCTTCTCCTATCGCTGAGCGGCGAGCCGAAGAGCCCGTGGCCCACCCGTCCCTCCGCCCCGCGAGAGCGCGCGCCGGCGGCGGGCAGGCCCGGGCTCTCCTGCTTTTGTCGGCGTTGACGACGCTGACAATGGTGACATCGCTGACGGCGTTGCACGATGTCGCACGCGCGGACGACGACCTGCCCGCGCCCGGCGCCCGCCCTCCGCATGCGCCGCCGTGGATCGATCGCAGCGTGCCGGTGCTGCCGGCGGGCATCCAGAGCGCCCGCGTCCTGCTCGCCGATCAGCCGGTGCTGAGCGGCCCGTTCGGCAACGCGCCCCGCCGCGGCACCATCGCGCGCGATGTCCACCTGCCCGTCTTCGCGGCCCGCCGTGGCGCAGGCTGCGGCGGCTCCTTCCTCGAGGTCGGCCCCTCGGCCTGGGTCTGCGACGACGCGGTGGAGCTCACCGCCCGCGCCTCGATCGACGCTGCGGCGCGCACCTTCCCCGAGAGCGCGGACGGCATGCCCTTCCGCTACTTCTTCGTCGGGCCCGACGGCTCGTTCGCCTACCGCCGCCTCGAATCGGCCGATCTCGACGAGCCGCAGATGCAGCTCCAGGGCGGCTTCGCCGTGGCCATCGTCGCCGAGCAAGCCTCGGGCGGCGCGCGCTACGGCAAGACCGCGCACGACCTCTGGGTGCCGATGCGCGACCTCGGGCCCGTGCGCAGTTTCTCCTTCCAGGGCGAGGTGATCGCGCCCACCGCGGCGCCGCAAGGAGCACAAGGCATGCTCCCCGTCGGCTGGGTGATCGCCGATCGCGCGCATGTCTACACGCGCCCGAACGCAGGATCGATCGGCCCCGCGAGCAAGATCCGCTTCGAGACGGTGCCCGTCCTCGACGAGCAGCGCACGGGCGGGCTCACCTTCTTCCGCATCGGCGAGGACGCGTGGATGAGCGCCAAGGATCTGCGCCACCCGACGCTTGCCGACGCGCCGCCCGAGGTCGACACGGACGCCGGCGAGAAGTGGATCGACGTCGAGCTCGCGACGCAGACGCTCGTGGCCTACGAGGGCAAGCGCCCGGTGTTCGCGACGCTCGTCTCGACGGGCAAGGGCAAGCAGGGCACCGCGCTCGCGACGCCGGTCGGGACGCACCGGATCTGGATCAAGCTGCTGCTCTCCGACATGGACAACCTCGAAGACGAGAACGCCGCCCGCTACTACCGGATGGAGAGTGTGCCCTGGGTGCAGTATTTCTCGAAGGGCGTGGGCCTGCACGGCGCCTTCTGGCACCGCTCGTTCGGCCAGGTGCGCAGCCACGGCTGCGTCAACCTCACGCCCATCGACGCCCAGCGCCTCTTCTACTGGACGGGGCCGCACCTGCCCGCCGGGTGGACCGCGGTCTTCCCCACCAGGCACGAGCAGGGCACGGTGGTCCGCGTCCGCTGAATCCGACGAAGGAAAAGACACGCCCGCATGGTCTCGATCCTCAACGCCGTCCGCGATCTCGGCCGCCTCAACCAGATCAACCTCGTCCTGATCCGCCATGGCTTCGGCGGCGTCGCCGAGCGCCTCGGCTTCGGCGGCGGCAAGAAGCCACGGGCCTTGCTCGCCGCCATCGGTGAAGATCAGGCGCAGGCGCGCGAGGGCGAGGACGCCGTCCCCGAGGCCGACAAGAAGCAAGGTGAGGACGAGAAGACGCGCATCTCGCTGCCCGAGCGCGTGCGCCTCGTCGCGATGGACCTCGGTCCCTCGTTCGTCAAGCTCGGCCAGATCGCCTCGACGCGGCCCGACGTGATCCCGGCCGACTGGATCACCGAGCTGAAGAAGCTCCAGGACGAGGTGCGCCCGCTCTCGTTCACCGAGATCAAGGACGCCGTCGAAGCCTCGCTCGGCCGCACGATCGACGAGGTGTACGAGCGCTTCGAGGAGAAGCCGCTCGCCGCGGCCTCGATCGGCCAGGTGCACCGCGCCGTGCTCAAGCACCCCGACGGCCCCAAGGAGGTCGTCGTCAAGGTGCAGCGCCCGGGCATCCGCACCACCGTCGCGCGGGATCTGGAGCTTTTGCACGCGCTCGCCGCGCTCGTCGAGCGCACCATCCCCGAGTCGAAGATCTACTCGCCGAGCGCGCTCGTCGATCAGTTCGACCGCGCGATCACCACCGAGCTCGACTTCGGTCTCGAGGCCGATCACGCCGAGAAATTCCGCCGCAACTTCGAGGGCAACGCGAGCGCCCGCTTCCCGAAGCCGTACAAGGAGGCGTCGAGCAAGCAGGTGCTCACCCTGGAGCTCATCCCCGGCAAGAAGGTCTACGAGGCGATCCGCGAAGACGGGCACCTTGGCCCGAAGATCGCGAAGACCAGCGTCGCGCTCATCATCAAGATGATCTTCGAGGACGGCTTCTTCCACGCCGATCCGCACCCCGGCAACATCCTCATCTCGGGCACGCCCGAGGCCCCGGTGATCGGCCTCGTCGACCTCGGCATGGTGGGCCGCCTCTCGCCGGAGATGCGCGATCGCACGATCGATCTCATGGTCGCAGCGGTGCGGCAGGACCACGTGGGCGTGGCCGACGCGCTCTACCAGATCGGCACGCCGACGAAGAAGGTCGACATGCGCGCCTACCGCGCCGAGGTCGCGGAGCTCAGCGAGAAGTACCTCGGCCGCCCGCTGAAAGAGATCGACCTCGCG
>JAXLYT010000056.1:0-82656 GCA_046351295.1 Byssovorax sp. | reverse complement strand
TGTAGGTGGTCACACGGAGAAGGATTCCGGCTCAACCACCTGGCGCGCTAACAGCTACGGGCGCGCGATAACGGACCTGGATCCGATGACCGACGAGGGCGCGCGGCTCAACGTCTACCGGCACCGCCTTGTGTTCGTCAACGCCCGCGCGCCGATGGAGAAGCTGCCGCCGGCGCTGCGCCCGCTGATGGGCCTGCTCGAGGACACGCTGGACGGCCAGGTGGACGAGACCCGCTACCCTGACGATGTGTCCCAGCACATCCTGGCCCGGATCCTTTGCTCTGGGATGACGCCGGACGAGAATGCGAAGCTCAAGGAGGAGGCGGGCTGGGAGGCCACCAAGCGCGAGGAGCGGCAATCGGGCCGCGTGGAGGGTGAGAAAATCGTGCGCGAGGCCATCGCTGACCTGTGCGACGCGTATGGGCTGACCTTGACCGCGGACCACGAGCAGCACCTCGCGTCGCTCGACCTGGCCGGCCTCAACGAGCTGCGCGTGCACCTCAAGAAGCACAGGGCTTGGCCGGCACGCGACGGACGGTAGCTCGGAACGGATGGGATCGCGGGGAGCCGCTTGACGGCCGGCCGTTGAGCAGATGGGTACCACCGGTACAACTCGCGTCAACACGCACATTGTCGTTCATATGATTGAGCTGTCATACATTTTCGAACGCAAAAGCGTATCTCAGAAAGTCAGGGTTCGGCTGTCCGACGTCAAGCAGGTGCGTGCCTCCGAAAGTACCGCACCATGGGACATCAGCCTGACAATCGTATGGGGAGAGGAGATCGCATTCGATCGCCCACTTGCCGGTGCGGACCCTCTCCACGCCGTCAAGCTCGCGGCTCAATTTGCAGCCACCTACCTGCATGGTCGAGCCCAGGACGAGGGCGGCGTGCTCAACCCGCCGATCGTACCGACACAGACGCCATGAACCTACGGCACACGGAGCTGCTCATCCCGGCAATGCGGCGGGCAAGTCGCGGGCTGCGCCTGGGCCCACTCACGACAGCCCCGCCTTGCTCGGCAACCGGGAGAGCCTCGCCGACCGCATCGTACACCGCAGCGACCCCCGAGTCGCGTTCGAACCGCCCTTCCCCTCCCCCCGCTCGATCACCGACACGCTCGCCCCGCACCCCTCGCTGATCTAAGCTCCGCCCCATGCGGCGCACCCCCGTCTTCGGCGACCCCAAGACCGACTTCGTCTTCCAGCGCATCTTCGGCTCGGACGACCACAAGACGGCGCTCGTCGGCTTCCTCAACGACATCCTCCAGCTCGACGGCGCGCACCGCGTCACGTCTGTCACGATCCTCCCACCCGAGCAGCGCCCGAAGGTCAGCGAGCTCAAGCACTCCATCGTCGACGTCAAGTGCGTCGACGCCCGGGGGACCACGTACGTCGTCGAGATGCAGGTCTTCAACGTCGAGGCCTTCGAGAAGCGCGTCGTGTACAACGTCGCGAAGGCCTACACGAACCAGCTCGGCGTCGGCTTCGCCTACCCCGAGCTCGACGACGTGATCGGCATCAGCATCTGCGACTTCGAGCTGTGGCCGCGCGGTCACGCGGCCGGTGTGCCCATGCTCAGCCGGTGGCGGATGCAGGAGCAAACGAGCGGCGTCGTGGGCCTCCCCCAGCTTCAGCTCGTCTTCCTCGAGCTGCCCAAGTACACCGCGGGCAACGACCCGCAGACCTTCGTGGACAAATGGGCCTACTTCTTCCGGGAAGCCGAGAACCTCCTGGCCATCCCCGAGGCGCTCCGTCACCCCCCGCTCCTGGACGCGCTCGAAGGCGCGCGGACGGCGCGCTTCAACCGCGAGGAGTGGGACGCCTACATCGCGGCGAGCATGGCGATCCAGGACGAACGGGGCGCTCTCTCGCTCGCGCGCAGGGAGGGCGAGACCGCAGCGAACGCCCGCGCCGTGCTGGCGGTCCTCCCTGCGCGAGGCATCACCGTCTCCGACGCCGATCGCGAGCGCATCCTGGGCGAGAAGGATCTGGTCAAGCTGGAGCGCTGGCTGGAAAAAGCTGCCACCGCTGGGTCGGTCGCGGAAGTGCTCGACGGGTCGAGCTGAGTTGCCCCAGACTAGGCTCTCCGTCTTCGCCGACCCCAAGACCGGTGCCCGCAGGACGGGACGGCACCCCGGCAACGTCGTCATGGAGGAGGCATGGTAAGCCGGCAATTCATCAGCAGCGTGAGGAGCTCGTCATGTTGACCGTCGGCTCGGTGTCGCGTGAGGAGGCGACGCAGATCTTCCCCTTCCTTTCGCCACGATTCCGCGGCCGTCGCGCCGCGATCAAGGAGCTCACGCACCGCGATCCGGACTTCGTCTTCTGGATCTTCCCGGACGGGAGGCTGCACGATGCCCGAGACGCGCATCGCACCAACGTGCCGCGGGGCTACGAGCACATCATCGACGACGAGCCCGACTACGGCGGGTTCCTCCGCGGCCGTGTGGCATCTGCCGGCGAGCACCAGCTCGTCGTCGTCTACTGTCGAGCCGAGGCCCTCGCCGAGCCTGGACCCGCGCTCACGCAGTTGCTCCTCGGCCTCCGCGCGCTGCCCGTTCCGCTTGCCGACAGCGCCCTGGTAATCAGCGACAACGGCGACATCTACGGCACGGTCGCCGACCTTCACGCGCGGGCCGTCGAGGTCGGCGAATGACGCCGCCCAGCGATGCAGCCAGTGCTGACGATCCGCCGAGCCTCCCTTCGCTCTGCAAGGCGCCCCGCAGCCCGACCGCAGCCGCTCGACCGCAATGACAACGATGTGGACATGCCCTGAGTGCAATCGCACCTTCACGCGGAAGAACCAGCGCCACGCCTGCGGAACAGGCGAGCGGAGCCATGTCCTGCGCAACAGGCCGCCGGAGCTCGTCGCGCTCTACGAGGCCCTGGAAGAATTCGCGAAGTCGCTGGGCCCCGTGGAGATCGTCGCCCGCGAACGATATGTCTTATTTCGCAGCAAACGCATCTTTGCCGACGCCGTGATCATGGCCGACGCCATCCGGCTCGCCGTACATCTGGGACGAACCGCGGAGCACGCCCTGTTCTTCAAGATCGTGGTCGACCGAAGGCACACGACCCACGTCGCGAAGCTACATATCGCTTCGGAGCTCGAGGCCATGAAACCGTTCTTGCAAGAAGCCTATGAGCACTCGATCTACACAGTGTCGCGTTGATCCGGATCCACGTTCGATCCACGGCGTCCTGCTTCGCCCGGGGCTAAAGCCGGCTACTCATTAAAACAAGCCCCCCTTCGGGGGGAACGCGCTCATCGCGGCTTCGCTGATGCGTGGGTGCGGTACGTCCGATTTCTGCACCGTCCGCATGGCGACGGAACGCGGGTCGATCAGCACGAGGCAAGCCTGGCGAAGGCCGGCTTCATCTGGTTGGTGTAGCCCGGGGTTACCCCGAGCGCGCGATCCGACTCAACGCGACACTGTTTAATTGATCGGGTCGCTACCCATTCATGCGCCGAACGGCCGAGGGGGTAACCGCCCGCCAGCGCGCGAGCTCCGCTGCATCGAGCGCCACGCCGTCCGACAGATAGCGCTCCAAGAGGGGCAGCGAGTCGACGCCCCAGAAGAGCTGGTCGTCGACCATCATCGTGGGCACACCGAACGCCCCTTCGCGGATGACGGCGTCCGTCACCTCGCGGAGCATGACCTTCACCTCATCGGAGGCAGCGCCCGCGAGCAGCATGTCGCCGTCGAAGCCTTGCTCGGTGGCAATGGCCGCGATGACCTCCGCATCGTCGACGCGCCGGGCGTCGACCCAGGTGGCCCGGTAGATGGCCTCGATGAGCCGCCATCGCTCCTCGGCCGGGGCGGCGCAGGTCACGCGGAGCGCGGTCAGCGGATTGAACGGGTGCGTCGCGGGCGGCGCGATCGGCACCCCCAGCGCGCGAGCCAGCTGCGTCACGTCGTGGACCAGGTACGCGCGGCGCGCGGGATCTCCGCCGGCCCGCGGGAGCCGTTGGACGCGAGCATCGCCGCGAAGAGCACCGGATGGGCGTCGACCTCCACGTCGTGACGCGCGGCCATGGCGCGGATCTGCGTCGACGCCAGATAAGCGTAGGGCGAGAGGTAGTCGAAATAGAATCGAAGCCGTCGCGACATGCCCTCGAGCGTACCGCAGAAACGCGCAGCGTCGCTGCTCGTTCGGGTTGCTTCTGCTGGCCTCGAGGCATGATCCGCCGCTGATGTGCTCACTCGACGCCGCGCGTGCGTTCGGCGCGCGCCTCTGCCCTTACCTGCACGCGGCGCTCACCGGGCCTCCGGTGTACTTGGCAGTCCAGTAGGCAAACCCCGCGTCGAGCGCGATGCCATACGCGCTCACCGAAGGCCCGTGCGCGAGGTACGTGATCGCGCCTCCTGCTGCGGGAACCTTGGCCACCGCGCGATCGGACAGCGGGCCGCCGTCCTTGCCGCGCACGGTGAAGTACACCTCGCCGTCGAGCACGGCCACGGACTCCGGGTCGGCGAGCCCGCTCGCGAGCACGGTCGCCGCGCCGCCTCCCTTGGGCGCGCTCGACACCGTGCCTTCCGACGGGTTCACCCAGTACACGCGCGACTCGTCGATCGCGATCTCTTGCCACCCGTAGGAGTATGCCTGGGTCTCGATCGGCACGAGATCCTCCGCAGGGCCTGAAGCGCCGGGGATGCGCACGATCCGCGCGGTCGCGTCGCCCGCGGGCCCGAGGACCTTCGCGTACACATGCTCGGCATCGGCCGCGAGCGACGACGCGCCTGGCAGCGCAGCGACGATCTCGGGCGGGCTACCGTCTTCGGAGACCTTGATAACCTCGCTCGAATCCGTCGCATAGATGCCACCGGGCCCGGCGGTCACCGTGGCGTGATCGCCCTTGGCGAGCAGCTTCGCGGCGCCCGTGTGCTTGTCGACGCCGAAGAGGCCATGGCCGTAATCGACGACGAAGAGCTGGTCGCCGCGGACCGCGATCGACTCGGGCTCGCCGAGGCCTTCGGCGAGCCGCGTGGGGCTCGCGCCGCCCGGATCGGCGCGCCACACCGAGCCATCACCGTTGGTCCAGTACACGCCCTCGGCGTCGGAGGTGATGCCGAGGGTCGCGCCGCCCGCGGCGCTCTCGCCGAAGGTGACGAGGTGATCGCCGGGCGCGCACGCGAATGGGGCGCCGCCGGCCGCGCCGGTGGATGTGCTCGATCCGGTCGAGTTGCCGCCGGACGACGACGAGCTGGAGGTCCCGCCGCTCGCCTGGTCTTCGAGGATGACCTCGGCGCAGGCGGTGGTGAGGGTGGAGACGAGGAGCGCGAGCGGGGCCGCCGCGCGAAGCAAGGGGGTGTTCATGCGCGGCGCCAGAACCATGAAGTGTGCCGCGCCGAAATCGGCGAGAGCGGAGAGAACCGCACGAAATCGTCGTGAATAACGGGTTACGGGTGTTGCCGCGCGCGCACATGGCTCGTTGCAGCGGCGATACGGTGCGGGCCGGCTGGAGGCTCCCGCGCGGAAGGCGCCGCGAAGCGGTCTGACGAAGGCGCCGCTCAGGGGGCGAGCTTGGCCACGAACAGATCGGCGCCGCCCGCGCTCGTCAGCGGCCCCATCCCGAAATCGACCGAGCCCACGAAGTAGCCGGCGAAGAGCAGGTTGCCAGTCGGGTCGAGCCCCACGCCCGTGCCGGCCTGGAAGAACGACGGATCGCCGAAGCTCCGCGCCCAGATCGGCGTCAGATCGGCGGCGGAGAGCCTCCCGATAAAGATGTCTCGCCCGCCGGCGCTGGGCACCGCGATCATCCCGGCCGTGCCCGGGCCGTCGAGGTAGCCGGTCACCGCGACATCGCCGCCGGAGGCGGCGATCGAAGACAGGCTGTCGTAGCCGGCGCCGCCGATGGAGAGACTGCTCAGGACGGCCCCGCTCGAATCGAGCGAGACCACGAACATGTCGTAGCCGCCGGCGCTCACGCTCGCGCCCAGGGATCCCTCGAAATCGCCGCCCACGAACAGGTTGCCCGCCGCGTCGGCCGCCACGCTGCGCCCGGTCTGGTAGCCCACGTCCCCGAAGCGCTGGCTCCACACATGGCTGCCTGTCATCCCATCGAGCTTGACCAGGAACGCATCGAGCCCGCCTGCGCTCGCGAGCGCGCCGCCGCCGAAGTTGACCGTGCCCTCGAATCCGCCCGTCACGATCACGTTCCCCACGCTGTCGCAGGTGATCCCCCGCCCGGCCTGGTCGAGCTGGGCGTCCCCGAAGCTCTTGCTCCAGAGGTGATTGCCCGTCATCCCATCGTACTTGGCCACGAAGATATCGGCGCCGCCTGCGCTCACCAGGTTGCCGCCCCCGAAATTCATCGTCCCGTTGAACGAGCCCGTCACCACCACGTTCCCGTCGGGATCGAAGGCGATCGCGAGCCCGAGCTGATCGTCCGTCGCGGAGCCGAAGCGTTTGCTCCAGAGGTGGTTGCCGGCCGCGTCGAGCTTGGCGAGGTAAATATCGGCGCCGCCCGCGCTCGCCAGCGCGCCTCCGCCGAAGTTGATGCTCCCCTGGAAATAACCGGTGATGGCCACCGCCCCCGCCGCGTCGACGGCGACGGCCTGACCGGACTGGAGGCTCGCGTTGCCGAAGCTCTTGCTCCACATCGCCGCCCCGGTCGCCCCGTCGAGCTTGGCCACCACGACATCGGTGCTGCCTGCGCTCGTCAGCAAGCCGGCGCCGAGATTCATGGTCCCGTCGAGATCGCCCACCACGATGGGATTGCCGGCGCCGTCCACGGCGAGCCCCCACGCGAACTGCCCTGAAGCATCGCCCGCGCGAATGGCCCAGAGCGCCGGGCAGAGCGGTGTCTCTCCATCGCAGTCCTCGTCCGCCGGGGTCGCGCAGTCCTCGGCCATCGGGACCACCTCGCCCTCGCAAGGCCCGTATCCCGTCCCCTCCGGGGTGCACGTCAGCACGCCGGAGAGGCAGATCCCGATATCCTGCGTGCCGGCCGGCCCCGAATAACAGAGCTTGAGCGACCCCGGGATGCAGACACACCCCTCGCCGCCTTCATTGTTGTGACCGTCGCAGTTCTCGTCGCCCGGGGTCACGCAGGTCTCGTCCACGGGCGTGATCTCGCCCATGCAGGGCCCGAAGGCCGACCCGTCGGCGTTGCAGGTCTTCATCCCGCCCTTGCACTCGCCCACCCCTTCGGTGCCGAAGGGGCCGGTGTAACAGGCCTCCTGGGCGCCCGGGTTGCACAAGGACGCGCCGCCCGTGCCGCCGGTACCTCCCGTCGTGCTCGTCGTGCCCGCGCCGCCGCCGCTGCCACCGGCTCCACCCGCGCCGCCCGTGCCGGTCGCGCCGGTGCTCGTGCTCGCCGACGAGCTGCTCGACGGCTCACCGCCTCCACCGCAGCCCATCACCGACGCCGCAAAAAGAACTGCCAGCGCTCGCGATCGCCTCACTGCGCCACCTGCGTCGCGCAGCCGAGCGCGATGGAAATCTTGCCGTTCGGATCGCTCTTCACGAGCTTGCATGCGTCGCCGCAGAGCAGAATCTTCGTCTTCGCGGCGTTGTACTGCCAGCCGTTCGACAGCGTGTCGCAGGGGGAGCTGTCCTGGAAGAGGGGGATATCGTCGCCCATGTTCGGCGTGAAGGTCACGTTCACCTTGTCGTAGTCGACCTCGGAGCCCACGTCCTTGGGCACGTCGAGCTCGCAGGAGAGGGCCTGGCCGCTGATCTTGTCGAGCGCGGCGGCGAGGGACGTGGCGAAGTCGAGGTTCGGGTCGGTCATGTCGAAGTGGCAATCGCCCTTGTCCTCGGGCATGGCGTCGTGGATACAGGCAGGGTCCTTGGCCGTCCCGCCGGCGAAGGCGATCTGGCTGAGAAAAGCCCGCGCCGGCTCGCTCCCGGGCGCGCCGATCACGAAGGTGCGGATGTTCGCCGAGAGGGCGTCGGGCACCGTCTGCGCGATCATCGTCTCCTTGAGCTCGGGCGCGCAGGTCTCGGCGCCGTCGGTGAGCAGGACGACGAAGTCGTTCCCGACGGCGAGATCGTCATAGAACATATGCGCGTAGCCGAGCGTCACCCCGCCGATGATCGGCGTCGCGCCCTTGGGCACCACGGCGTCGATGCTCGCGTCGATCGCGGCGAGGTGCATCATGTCGATCGGACCGAGCTCGACGGCGGGCGCCTGGGCGACGCCGCAGAAGTCGTCGTTGTTGAAGTAGCTCACCCCGACGCGGGCCGTGGACGGCATCGCCGCGACGGCGCTCTTCAGCGCGTCGCGCACGATGTCCCATTTCGTCGGCTTGGCCGGGAATTTCGGCTTGGGGCTGAGCTCGCACTGCGGGCTCGTCTGGAGGGGCGGCGGGTTGCAGTTCATGCTCCCGCTGCGATCGATGACGAAGAGGATGTTGGCCGGGATCAGCGTGGCCGCCACGGTCGACACCGCGCATGCCGCGTCGTCGTCGCCCCCGCCCATGCCGGCGTCGATGTCGATGAGATCGCCGCCGGATCCAGTGCCGCCGCCCATCCCGCCGGCGCCGGTGGTGACGCTCGTCGTGGTCGTCGGCGACGCCGTGGTCGACCCGGAGGCCCCTGCGCTGGAGCCGCAGCCGTAGGGCAACAAGGCAGCGACCGCGAGGGGCAAGGCGCAGAATCGAAGGCGGAATCGGTTCATCTCGGCTCACCCGGGGGAATGGATGGAATCGGCGCGCGGGGACAGCATCGTTCAGCCACTGAGGCACCCGACGAGGATGTTGATCTTGCCGCCCTGATCGCCCTTCGCGGTGGCGCAGGTGGCGGGGCACAGGAGGAGCTTGGTCGGCATCGCGTTGTCGTCGTAGTACCACCCGTCGCCGTTGCAGTCGGCCGGGGTCATCACCCGCGGCACGTCGAGCGGCGCGCCGTTCGAGGGGACGAACTGCATGGCGACGTTGTCGGGGTCGATCGCGCCTCCGCCGCTCGGCACGGGCATGGCCACCTCGCACGCGAGATCGCCCACGATGCCGCTGGCGATCTCGTTGAAGATGGCGGAGTAGTCCGCGGCGCACACGGGGAGCATCTTGCCCCCGGTGAGGTTCGAGACGACCTGGTACTGCGCCCCGGTGTTGACCGCGCTCGGGCACTTCACGGCGGGGTCTCCGGCGGTGACGCCGATGATGCTGTGGAACACGTAGTTGCGCGCGGCGGCGGTGCCGAACATCCCCGCGGGCGGCTTGGCGAGGAGCTGGGCGTCGAAGCTGTTGCCGCTCAGCGAGGAGTTGTCGTCGGTGACGACGATGAAGACCTTGACCGCGTTCATCCGGAGGAGCTTGCTCCAGTTGAGCGCGAGGTTCGCGCTGTCGTACGTGCTCAGGATGAGCGAGAGCGCGTTGGTGCTCGCGACGGTCTGGTTGACCGGGTGGTAGAGCGGCGGGTTCGCGCCGCAGTTGAGTCCGCCGAGCGGCGGCGCGACGCACACCTGGAAGGCGCCGAGGCCGCGCGCCGCGATCATGATCACCTGGTAGTCGAGCCCGCTCGCCGCGAGGATGTCCGAGAACTGGGTGTTGATGTTCGCTTTGATCTGGGCGATCTCCTCGCTCATGCTGCCGGACGTGTCGACGGCCCAGATGATGTCGATCGGCCTCTTCTTGCCGCCCACCACGTCCGCGGCGCACGCCGAGTCGGCGCCGACGCCGGCGTCCGTCGGGCCGGCGTCGTAGGTGAAGCTCACGTCGGGCCCGGCGTCGACGGGCTCGCCGCCTGCGCCTCCCGAGCTCGTGGTGCCTCCACCCGTGCCGGTGGCGCCGCCCGTTCCAGCCGTGCTCCCGCCCGTGCCCGCGGCGCTGGTCGTGGTCCCCGCGCCGCCCGTTCCGGAGCCTCCGCCAGCGCTCGTGATGCCGGTCGTGGTCGTCGCGCCGCCCGTCCCCTGCGTCGAGCTCGCGCCGGTCGTCGCGCCGCTGCTCCCGCCGCTCGAGCATGCGGCGAACGAGGCTGCTGCGACGAAGGGGACGAGGGCAAGCGAGAGCGCGCGAGACATAATCCATCATCGCGCCCCGGGTCGCCGCGGCGCAACGAGGATCGCGGCGACCGGGCGGCGACCGGCCCTCGCGCTCGCAGTTGCATGCCCCGCGGTGCGGAAGGCGCAGCGAAGCGGGGCGGTCTGGTGATAGCGTGCCGGGAGCACCTCAGGCGCTCGCTCGACCCCCATGAACCGCCCCTCCCCTGCTCGATCGCCGCTGCGCCTCGCGGGCGCCCTCGCCTCCCTCTTTCTCCTCGTCGCGGCCGCGAGCCCGGCGCGCGCGGAGACACCGCCGCTCGACGGATGCGCCGCGAAGGTCGACTCGCCCGAGGTCCAGGCCCTCGTCCAGGCGGGCCACGACCTCGGCACCGCCGACTACGATCAGGTCAAGAAGGCCGTGGCCGATGTGCGCCAGAAGGCGCAAAAAGAGCCGTTCTTGCTCCTCTGGGGCGGCACGCTCCTCGCCAAGCTCGATCCGAAGACGTCGAGCGCGATGTACGAGGAGGCCATCCGCGCGGGGCGCGAGCTCGCCAAGGAGCTCGGCAAGGACGGCGCGCCGGTGGCCGATCTGGTCGAGGCTGCCGCGATGATCCGCCTCGATCAGGACGGACCCGCGCAGGCGCACCTCGACGCGGCCCTGAAGGCGCCGGACGCGCTGTCGCGCTACGCGTGCCGGTTCATCCCGGTGGCGCAGGCCCTCGCCGACGCCGGGCAGGTCGAGGACGCCTTCAAGCTGCTCGCGGCGGCGCAGAAGGCCTCGCCGAAGGCTCGCTCGCTCGTCGACGCCATGGTCGACATGGCCCTGCGGAGCCGCGATGAGAAGCGCATCGACGACGCGTTTGCCGTCGCCACCGCGGCCTTCCCCGCCGACGTGGAGCTCATCGTCCGCCGGGCCAACCACGTGAAGGTGAGCAAGGGGCCGGACGCGGCGCTGGCGCTGCTCCAGCCGCTCCTCGTCGCGGGGGAGTCGAGCCCGAGCCTGCTCGGCGAGTACCTCGGCCTCGTGAGCGCGCAGCCGAGCGAGGCGCGCTTGCAAGAGTACAAGAAGCTCTCCGAGCAGCGGCCGGACAACCTCGCGCT
The DNA here is from genome assembly GCA_046351295.1 of Byssovorax sp. Lineage (GTDB taxonomy): Bacteria > Myxococcota_A > Polyangia > Polyangiales > Polyangiaceae > JAXLYT01. Next base: position 71,625 of record JAXLYT010000056.1, on the reverse strand, counting down.
CCAGATGATGGTGGGCGTCATCCACCATTACCTGCACCACTACGAGGAGTCGTCGCGCTACCTGGAGAAGGCCGGCAAGCTCATCGACACCGAGCCCCGCGTCGCCATGTACCTGGCGATGAACTACTTCCACACCGCGGGGAAAGAGGCCGAGGCCGAGGTGATGATCGCCCGCGCCGCGAAGGCCGGCCGCCCCGATCCGGACATCTATTACTGCCGCGCCGTCATCGAGGTGCGCAAAGATCCGGCGGGCGCCGCGCGCGATCTGGAGCGCTACCTCGCGCTCACCGAGGGGCGCGCCGACGTGCGCGACGAGAAGCAGGCGCGCGTCAAGCAGACCCTCGAGCTGCTCCGCGGCTGCGCGAAGAGCCCGGATCCGAAGACCTGCGTGCAGCGCGAGGTGGTGGAGCAGGCCAAGGCGCTCGCCTTCGCCGAGCACTTCGGCAAGGGCCAGATCGGCGGCGCGCCGGCGCCCGCGGCGAGCGCGCCTCCGCCTCCCGCGGACGAGGACATGCCCTCGACGATGTCGCGCAACGATCTCGACGCCGCGGGAGGCATCACGTTGATCGCCGTCCTCGTGCTGCTCGGAGGCTTCGGCGCCTCGATCGTCCGCGCCCGGGGCAAGCAGGCCCCTTGAGCCGCCTCCGCGCGGTTCTCCCCGCGCTGTTCGTCCTCGCCTCGCTGATCTTCGTCGGCCTGATCTTCGCGCGCACGCCCCCTCCCCTCCGCGCCGAGGACGAGCTGCGCATCACGCCCGCGCAGGGAGATCAGCTCGGCTCCATGATGAACCCCGGCCCCGACGGCGGCGGCTCGGGCTATCGCCTCGAAGGCGGCGAGATCCGCGAGACCTTCGGCGTCTTCCGCTACATCGGCCCCGCGGGCAGCGAGCGCGCCGTCGTCGAGCTGCACCACCGCGACACCGTGGCCGACGCCGCGCGCAAGAGCGAGAAATTCGCGCTCGTGGTGAAGGGCGGAGCGCCGCCCCCTGCCCTGCTCGACGCGCTCGCCGCCAAGCTGCGCGCCGGCGAGGGCGCGTTCACCTGGATCGAGACGGGCGGCCCCGTCACGCCGCGCGCCGCCTTCCTCCGCCGCTTCCCCAACCTCCAGCTCCCCATCGCCTGGTTCCTCCTCGCGCAGGCCCCGCTCTGGCTCCTCTTCGCGATCCGCCGCGCGATCCTGCTCCTCGCCGATCTCTCCCGCCGCGCGCGCCTCGCCCTCCTCGGCGCGGTGTTCGCCGCCGCGCTCACGAGGCTCGTCCTCGCGCCGCTGCGCCTCGTGATGCTCTACATCGGCTACCAGCTCACCGCGCAGTCGCTGGCCCTCAAGCCCATCCCTCGCTACGGCGCCGGCGTCCCCGCCTTGCATCACCTGCTCCTCGTGACCTTCGGGGCCGATCACCACACCTTGCTCGTGGCCCACGCGATCCTCGGCGTGGCGATGGTCCCGCTCGTCGCCGCGCTCGCCCACGCCCTGTTTCGCCGCTCCACCACGACGCTCGCCGCCGCGTTCCTCTGGGCCCTCGTCCCGGCCTTCGTCGCCCACGACGCGTCCGAGGCCGTCACGGTGCCCATCCTCGTCGAGCTCTGCGCCGGCCTCCTGCTCTTCACCGAGGCGATCACCGAACGCCGCTTGCTCCCGCTCACCGGCGCCGCGGCCCTGCTCACGCTGACGATGGTGAGCCGCCCCGAGATGCCGGCGCTCGCGCCCCTCGCCGCGCTCGGCCTCGGCCTCGCGCTGTCGCCGAAGGGCGTGCGGTGGGCGCTGCCGTGGCTCGTGCTGATGGCCCCTGCGACGGCCGCGCTGATCGTCCCGCACCTCGTGCACGTGCTGGAGAGCGCGGCGATGATGAAGGCGCAGGACAGCCTGCCGATGGGCAAGTACACGGTCTCGTTCATCCACGTCGGCGTCCTCGATCCCGCCCTCTATCCAGCGCTCCTCTGGCCCTTCGCGCTCGCCTCGCTCCTCCCCTTCGTCGCCACCGAAAAAGCCTCCGGCGAGGCCCGCCCCGCCTACCAGAAGAACCTGCTCCTCGTCGCGATCGCCGCCGCCGATTTCGGTCTCACATGGGTCGATCTCGATCCGGCCAACATCCTGCGGGTGCAGGTGCCGGGCGCGCTCTTCTTCGCGCTCGCGGCCGCCTCGGGCATGGATGGCGCGCTCGAACGGCTGAAGCAGGCGGCGGCGCGCCCCGGGCGGCTCCAGGGCAAGGCCACCCTCGCGGCGATCGTTGCGATCGCAAGCATCGCGCTCTCGGCGATCCCGTGTCTCGCTGCCTCCTTCCAGAAGACCAACGAGGACGAGGAAGAGTCGTTCCTGCGCGCCGCACGCGCCGCGCTCCCTCCCGGCGATCGCATGCTCGTGCGCCTCGGCTACGGCGATCTCGAGGGCTCGCAGTCCGGCGCCCCGGTGCACCTCCACTTCCCCGACTACCTGTTCTCACCGCCTGGAGGCCCCAAGCGCACGCGCGACATCGCCGAGTGGATGAAGGACCCGACCGACCCGCACGCCTATTTCTACCTCGGCGTGCGGTGCTACACGCCCGAGCGCTCCTACGACGAGGAGCCCGGCGGCCGCGCGCCCGAGCTCCCGCCGCTCCGGCGCGCTTGCCAGGAAATCCTCGATCGTTACGGCGACGGCTCCGTCATCGAGCGCGACGCGCCGAACCACGGTGACCCGGTGAAAACCGGCTACTATGGCTGGGATACATCCCGCACGATGCACCTTGCCCTCGTCCACCTGAAGACAGGCGCCCCACCGAGGTAATTGCCCATGGCCTCTGGTTCTTTCCTTCCTCGTTCCTTCCTTCGGCTCCTCCCCGCGCTCGCCCTCCCGCTGCTCATCGGCGCCGCCGAGCCGCGGGCGAACGATCTCGGCGAGCTCTCGTTCCTCGACGGCGATCGCCGCGTGACGGTCGATCGCCTCGGCGCGAAGCGCCGGACGACGACGGGCACATGCTCGCGCCCGTGCTCCTCCATTACCCGGGCCGCGGGCCGGTCCACGCGCTCATCGATGACACCGCGGTCGTCGAGATCGAGCCCGGCGCCGAGCGCGGCCTCGATCGCTTCGGCGCGCGCATGGTGCGGCCGCTCATGCCCTCGATCGGCCTGTGGCTCGCCCAGGCGAGCGACGGTGCCGATGCGCTCGCGCTCACCGCCCGCCTCCAGCAGACGGACCCAGGGGCGCGCCGCCGCGGCGTGCGCCGTGCATTCGAACCTCTACGTCGAGCACGGGATCAAGGACGGACCGCACACCCCGAACGATCCTCGCTATGGAGGGCAGTGGTACTTCGACAACCTCCACATGCCCGACGCCTGGGGTTTGACCCAGGGTGATCCATCGTCAACCATCGTCATCGTCGACACCGGCTGCGATCTCGAGCACCCCGATCTCAAGGCCAAGCTCGATCCCGGCCGCGACGTGGCCGATCAAGACGACGATCCCTCCGCGGTCGTGAGCGAGGAGGGCGCGTCCCACGGCACCTCGTGCGCGGGGATCGCCGGCGCGGCCACCGACAACGGCGAAGGCATCGCGGGCGGCTGCCCGGCATGCCGGCTGCGCTGCGTGCGCCTGCTCAACGGCAAGGCCCTCCCGCTCTCCGCCGACATCGAGGCCTTTCAGTTCGCCTTCGACAAGGGCGCGAGCGTCGTCTCGAACAGCTGGGGCTACAAGGAGCCGACGCCGGTGCCGGCCATGCTGGCCAGCGCGATCAACAACGTCTACGAGAACGGGCGAGGCGGCAAAGGGGCGCTCGTCCTCTTCGCCGCGGGCAACGACGATCGCGAGCTCGGCGACGACGAGCTCGAGGCGGTGAAGGGCGTGCTCTGCATCGGCGCGATCAACAACTTCGAGGAGCAGACGCCCTTCACCAACTTCGGCAAATCCGTCGACCTCGTGGCGCCCACTGGCACGCTCACCACCGACATCCACGGCGCGGCGGGCGACGACCCGACCGACTACACCAACCATTTCGGTGGCACCTCGTCGTCGTGCCCTGTGGCCGCCGGGATCGCGGGCCTGCTCGTGAGCGTCGCGCCCGACTCGACCTCCGCCGAGCTCTACCAGGTGCTCATCGACACCGCGCGCCCGGCCCCGTACGCGACGCCGGACGCGAACGGCCACGACCTCGTGTACGGCTACGGGATCATCGATCCGGTCAAGGCACTGAAGAAGGTGCTCCACATCGAGGATCCGCCCGACGGCGGTGCAGGCGGCGCCGGTGGGAGCGGAGGCGGGAGCACCACCACCACCACCACCGCGACGACGAGCTCGGGAGGGAGCACCCCGCCCGACGATACGGGCTGCGGCTGCTCCCTCCCCGGGCGTGGATCGAACGGCGAGGCGCTCGTGCTCTACGCCGGCCTGCTCGGCCTCGCGGCGTCGCGCCGGCGGCGCCGCTGAAGCGCGAGCGCGCCGAGGGCGACAAGCGAGAGCGCCGCGCTGTCGGTCGACGATGAGGCCGTCCGGCAGCCGCAGCCGCCGTCGCCGGGCGTCGTGGCGCCTCCACCGCCCTCGCCGCCTTGCCCGCCGGTCGTGGTGGTGGCGCCGGTCGATCCACCGCTCCCGCCCGCGCCGCCGCCTCCGCCCGTGCCGCTCGCGAGCAACGCGCTCTTGCAGCTCGCCACCTCCTCCGCGGTCCCGATGCAGAGCCCCGGTCGCTTGGAGTCGCCCTCCTGCAGGCCGTTGATGACAGCCACCACCAGCCGATTGGCGCCCTTGGTGTCGATGGTCTCGGTGCCCGCGGCCGGATCCTGGGGCCGCACGAGCGGGTCGTACTTCGTTACCCGCGCCACCGCGAGGAGGAGCGACATCCCCTCGAGCGCCGCTGGATCGCTCGAGACGAGCGCCGCGGTCATCGACTCGCGCGTTCCCGGGCTCATCCCGTAATACTGGGTCGATGCGTGGAAGACGCGGAGCTTGTCGTCGGTGTAGGGCGCCGTCACGTTCTCGATCTTCACCGCGCTGTAGCCCTTGCCGCTCTTGTAGCTGCGGGTCGGGTCGGCATACTTGCCGGTGAAGAGGTTCCACGCGGCAAACTCGCCGAACGCGTCGGCGAAGGTCGTGCCGGCCTTCTTCTGGAGGAGCGGTCCGAGCTCGGTGAACCACACCGGATCGGCCACGCCGTTCGCGCCGTTCTCGCAGCGCTCCCAGAGGGCGAGGTTCATCCCCTGCCCATACCGCTCCTCGAGGAACTCGAAGAAGATCCCCGCGCCGTAGCTGAAGGGATCGGTCGGGCCGGGCAAAGGCACCTCGAGCGAGCGATCGGGGTTATCCATGTAGCCGGGGGTGAAGAGCTCGAAATCGTCGAGCGAGGAGTCGAAGGTCTCCGTCGCCCACACGGCCGAGCCCTCCGCCATCACGCTGCCTTGCCCGTTGTCGTACGCCGCCTGCACCGCGTGGAAGAATTCGTGGCTCCCGAGGATGCGGTTGGCCACCAGGGTCGATGGATATCCATACCCCTTGTAGTCGTTCTCCTGGATCATGTACCCGGCGCAGATCTGCTGGTTTTGCGCGGTGCACGTGTCGCTCTGGAAATTCCCGTCTCCCTTGCCGGCGAAGTCGACCAGGTAGACATCGAATTTCCCGTCACCCCCGTTGTCGGCGATGTTCTCGTCCCCGACGGGGGCGCGGAAGCCGAGCTCGTCGTGGTAGCGCGTCAACACCTCTTCGTAGACATCCCCGACCTGCTCGACGAAATCGGGGACGCCGGACGCGTCGGCGTCGTTGATCGGGACCCCGTTCTTGCCGGCGAGCGTGTAATGGACGAGGAAGCGACCGCCCTTGGAGGGATAGGTCACCACCGTGTCCGCGGGGTCGAAATGGAAGAGGAGGTTGTTGCCGGGCGTGTCCGGGCGGACGAGCGGCGCCGCGAGCGGAGGCTCGTGCATGTCGGGCACCGGCGTCTCTCCGCAGCCCGCGAGGAGCCCCGCAAGCACGAGCGCGCCGCTCTTGAAGGCGAGGCGGCTCATGGCAGGTAGGCCCAGCGCACGATGAAGTTGGCCGATCCGGTGCCGGTCATCGGGATGGACCCCGTCGTGTCGCACTTCTCCTGCACATCGGGCTTGTAATAGTCGTTGACCTGGAACTTCACGTGACGGCCATCGGCGAGGGCGATCACGAAGACGTGATCGGTCATCTGCACGCAGCCGGGGTACGTCCAGTAGCTCGACAGCGCGGTCGCCGGCGAGCCCATCAGGCCGGAGCCGTCGGGGATGAGATCGCAGCTCTGGGTGAAGTAGTCGTCCTTGTGGAACAGGAGCCCCGCGTCGACGGTCGTCACGTCCTCGTACTTGGGCTTGCCGGGCAGGCGCGCCGCCTCGACGCACGAGGGGCCCGAGTTGCCGCTGTTGATCCGGACGACGTAGCGGCGGAAGGCGATGTCCCACGCCATCGAGTCGAGCGCGTCCTCGTCGGAGATGTCGACCTTGGTGAGGCCGGCGTCGGTGAACTTGCCGTACGTGTACGAGTTGGGCTCGGAGGCGAAGGCGCCGCCCGCCGTCGCGTCGATGTTCGAGGTGAAGCCGTCGCCGTCCGCCTGGCTCGTGATGAGGCCCGGCGTCACGTCCTTCTTGAGGTTCATCTGGAGGATGACCGCGTCCGAGCAGGGCACGGCGGTGGGCATGGTGCACTTCGGGGCCGGAGCGCCGCCGCCGGTGCCTCCGGTGCCACCGCCGGCGCCTCCAGTACCGCCGCCGGTGCCTCCGGTCGTGCCCGTGGTGCTGGTCGTGCCGGTGCTGCCTCCGCCCCCGGTCGGATTGCTGGGGCTGGACGAGCATGCTGCGAGGGCGAGGAGGAAGATCGATGAAACGCCGAGGAAGAAGGATCGTGAATGCATGGGGCCATTCTATGCCCGACCGGGCCGAGGGCGCGCGGGCTCGCTGCACTTTCTCGACGAAGAATGCGCGCTCGGCGCAAGGAATGCGCCCGGGTGTCGCGATCTTCCGAGGTCGCCCAGGGAATTGACCGGCTCGACGCCCGCGTGCTGTCATCGGGCGATGCGCTCGTCGCGCCGCGACCTCCCGCTCGTCGCCGCGCTCACCATCCTGGGCACGCCGGGCTACGCGTCGGCGACGGAGCCGCCCGCGCCGGCGCCACAGACCACCGCTCCGCCGGTCGCCGCGAGCCCGAGCGCTGCGCCCTTCTACGGCTACGAGGACGGCATCTTCTTCCTCCGCGATCGCCGCGGCGACCTCCGGCTCTACCCGCGCGCGCTCGTGGCGCTCGACGCGCATGGCTTCTTCGGCAAGGGCGCCGACACGCTGTCCGCGTCCGAGGCGGGCGTCGATCTCGCGACGAGCTTCTTCGTCCGCAAGGCGCGCTTCGGCCTCGGCGGCGAGCTCTTCCATCGGATCGCGTTCGACGCGGGCGTCGACGTGGCGGCGCGCCCCGCGATCGACGGCGCGGCCACGGGCCAGCCCGAGCACGTGGTCGCGCTCGACGACGCCTGGGCCGAGCTCGACATCGGTCGCGGCGTGCGGATCATGGGCGGCGTCTTCCAGGCGCCGTTCTCGCTGGAGAACCGATCATCCATCGGTGACCTCGGGTTGATGGAGCGCAACGTCGCCATCCGCGGCTTCGCCATCCCTGGAGGCAAGGCGCTCGGTGTCTCCGCGGGAGGCTCGTTGCCCCACGAGATCCTCTGCTGGGACGTGGGCGTCTTCGGCGCCGAGAGCGTGATCCCGGGACAATTCCAGCGCCATTTCGACGGGATCGGCCGCGCGTACATGCGGCCTCTCGGAGGGCGCAGGACGAGCGGCCTCCGGGGTCTGCAGATCGGCGTGAGCGCCCGCGCCGGCAACCGCCTGCCACGCGACGTGTCCGACGACATGCCCTCGATCAACACGGCGCAGGGCTTCCCGCTGCTCCGCCCGACCCACCTCGATCGGCGCGGCCGGACGATCCACGTGATCCCCTCCGGGATGCAAGCGGCCGGCGGCCTGGAGCTCCGGATCCCCGCGGGAGGCTGGGATTTCCGCGCCGAGGCGTACTATGTCTCCCGCGGGACACGCGAGGCGATCGACGGGCACCAGGCGGACACGACCGAGCGGCTCGGCATGCTCCGCGGCGTGGGCTGGTACGCCGCGCTGTCGATCTGGCCGCTCCACGCGCGGCGCGGAGGCTCGCTCCCGGAGCTCGGCGCCTACCCTCACGTGAAGCGCGGCGAGCCCGCGCGCGCCGGCGAGCCTCTCCCGCGCTCCAGGCTGGAGGTTACGTTCCTGACCGGGGGCATCAACGCGCGGTACGATGCATCGATCCGCGGCGGCGATCCGCGCTCGGCGAGCGCAGCGCCCGCCCCCGTCGCGACGGGGATCCAGATCTACCAGGGCGGCCTCGCGCTCGGCTACTGGCACACGCGACACGTGCGCTTCTCGCTCAACGGAAACCTCTACTACGTGCCGGGGAGCGGCACGCCGGACAACCTCGCCGTGGTGCCAGGCAACCTGGGGCAAGCGGCCGATCCGAGCGCGCACTTGCTCGGCGAGCTCGGCGCGCGGACGATGGTGCAATTCTGATCCAGCGCGCGCGACGGTGACGCCGCGCTGGTCGCCTTCGCGGTTGACGGCGATCGCGCGCGGGCCGAGCCTCCGGCCATGAACGACACCCGTTACGAGCTGTTCTACTGGCCGAGCATCCAGGGGCGCGGCGAGTTCATCCGCCTCGCCCTCGAGGAGGCCGGCGCCGACTACGTCGACGTGGCGCGCCTCTCCGCCTCGGAGGGCGGAGGCGTACCGGCGATGATGAAGGTGATGAAGGACAGCGCAGGCCTCGAGCCCTTCGCGCCGCCCTTCCTCCGCGCGGGCGATCTCGTCGTCGCCCAGGTCGCCAACATCCTCCTCTTCCTCGGCCCCCGCCTCGGCCTCGTGCCCGGCGACGAGGCGAGCCGCCTGCGCGCCAATCAGCTCCAGCTCACCATCGCCGATTTCGTCGCCGAGGTGCACGACACCCATCACCCGATCGCCACGGGCCTCTATTACGAGGACCAGAAGGCCGAGGCCAGGGCGCGCGCCAGGGGCTTCATCGCCGAGCGGATGCCCAAGTTCCTCGGCTACTTCGAGCGCGTCCTCGAAAAGAACGGCGGTGAGCACCTCGTCGGCGCGGCCCTCTCGTACGTCGACCTCTCGATGTTCCAGGTGCTGACGGGCCTCGAATACGCCTTCCCCAACGCGACGTCCGCCGTTCGCGGCAACCACCCTCGCCTGTTCGCGCTGCGCGACGCGGTGGCCGCGCGCCCGAAGATAACCGCCTACCTCACCTCACCTCGGCGCCTCCCCTTCAACGAGAGCGGCATCTTCCGGCGTTACCCCGAGCTCGATCGAGAGCCGCCGTCGAGCGCCGGCTGAGCCCACCTTCGAGGCCTGCGCCGCCTTGACAGCCGCGACGGCCGTCGCGTCTACTGGTCGTCTGCTTTTTTCTCTCTGGAGGTCCGTGTGGCCATCTTCCCGACGACGGGCGTGTACAAAACCCACCGCGGCATGTTCATCGGGGAGACCCACGACGAGCGCGAGACGATGGACGTGCTCATCCAGAAGATGCGCGTCCTCGCCACCGCGGTGGACGTGATCCTCCTCGAATATTACCCCGAGGGACAGACTCCCCACCTCAAGTGGGCCGAGCAGATCGCCGGCGAGCTCACCGCCTTCAACAAGGGCTTCGGGATGCCGGAGCGCATCGGCAAGCAGGTCTATCGGCTCTGGTCGATGGCCTATTATTTCGGGGTCGAGGTCTACGGCATCGAGCAGCCCACCCCCGGCGGGATGAACCCCGGAGGGCCGCAATACCTCACCTTCCGCATGAGCAACGAGCTCAACCAGGCCTTCCTCGATTGCGTCGACCACTACGCGACGATGAAGGCGAAGCCGTCGGTTCGATTCTGCATGTACGGCGGCATGGTCCACTGGGTCAAGCTCCGCAAGCTCGCCCCGACGATGACCGGATATCGCCTGAACCCCGCCAAGAACGATTTCGTGGCCCTGCCGTTCTCGCCCTGAGCGACCAAGCAACCGGCGCCGGAAGGGTTTCCACCCCGGCGGCGCGTCGATCATCGCCGGTGTTCGACCCCGCGCGCGGCTCGCCCCTGCGCGCGCCGAGGCCCACGAGCGCGACCGCGCCGAGCACGACCACGAGGCCCATCGCGTCGGTCGGGGTGACGCGCTCACCACCGAGCGTTGCACCGAGCGCGAGCGCGATGATCGGGTTCACGTACGAGTAGCTCGTGGCGAGCGCGGGCCGGGCGTGGCGGAGCAGGTAGCCGAAGGCGCTGTAGGCCAGCATCGACCCGAAGACGATCAGGTAGCCGAGGGCGAGCAGGCTCGACGAAGAGGGCGCGCGCATGGGCTCGCCGGTGATCGCGCTCAGGAGCGACAGGAGCGCGCCGGCGACAACGAGCTGCGAGGCGGTGCCGATCGGGCCCGGGGCGAGCGGGAGGCGGCGCGTGAGCACGCTGCCGAAGGCGTAGCTCGCGGCGGCGAAGAGCAGGAGCGCGGCCATCCAGGGGTCGGCGCGGAGCGCGCCGCGCAGGGCGACGAGGAGCACGCCGGCGAAGCCGAGGAGCAGGCCGAGGAGCTCGGCGCGGGCGAGGCGGCCGCCCCAGAGGCGATCGAAGAAGGCGGCCCAGAGGGGCATGGAGGCGAAGACGAGCGCGGCCACGCCCGAGGGGACGCGCTGGAGCGCGACAGCCGAGCCGCCCATGCCGAGCACGAGGAAGAAGAACGACGAGAGCGCGGCGGCGCGCCACGCAGAGGGTGTGGGCGCGGCGGCCCCGCGGGCGCGGAGGACGAGGTAGAGCAGGCCGCCCGCGATCCCGATGCGGAGCCCCGCCATGCGCAGCGGGGGAAAGCCGGCGAGCGCGACGCGCTGGGCGAGGTACGTCGACCCCCAGACGACGTAGAGCACGAGGAGGCAAAGGGCGATGCGGAGGGCGCTGCGCGAGGCGGGCGACATGCGATGGAGGCTAGCGACGGGAGGCGCCTCCGGTAGGGACAGGGGCGGGGACCAGCGAGGGCGAGCGTGGGCACAGCATGGCCGACTCGATGGGTACAGGCTGGCGTGTGGAGCCGTTTCGATGGACGATGGGCCAGGAGCGATGGTGGTTCCCATGGGTACAGAGACGGGCGCGATCGCCGAGGCTCCCTCGGCCCAGCGGCGGGACGAGGTGAAGGCGCATGTGCGCGGGCTCATCGACGCGGGCAGCCTGCGCCGGGGCAGCCGCCTGCCCTCGATCCTCGAGCTGTCGCGCGCGCTCGGCGTCGCCAAGAACACGTGATCGCCGCGCTCGATCAGCTCGCGGGCGAGGGCGTGATCGAGGCGCGCGAGCGGCAGGGCTTCTTCGTGCGCAGCGAGCGGAAGCGCGAGCGGGCGCGGGCGACGCGGCTCGCCGATCTCGCGGCCGATCGCGTCGCGCACGGGATGGCGACGATCCTCTCGCAAGGCGGCGAAGACTTCGTGACCATCGGCGCCGGCACCGCCGCCGAGAGCCTGCTCGCGACGCCGGCGTGGAGCGCCGCATTGAAGAGCGCGCCGCAGCGGGACACGCGCTGGTTACGCTACGCCGATCCGCTCGGCGAGCCGCTCTTGCGCGAGGTGATCGCGGCCCGCTTCGGCGCCCCGGACGAGCCGTCGCACCGGGTGATCATCACCCACGGCGCGGTCGAGGGCATCAACCTGAGCTTCGCCGCCGCGGCGCGCGCCACCGGCAGCCGGAGGATCGCGGTGGAGTCGCCGGGCTACTTCATGCTCGCGCCGATGCTCGAAGAGCTCGGCCTCGAGGTCGTGCCGATCCCCGCTCGGCCGACGGGCTCGATCTCGGCGAGCTCGATCGCGAGGCACGGCGATCGAAGCTCGCCGCGCTGATGGTCAACCCGAACCACCAGAACCCGCTCGGCCACACGCTCTCGCTCAGCCAGCGCTTCGAGATCGCGCGCATCGCCGACGAGCGGCGCTTCTTCCTCATCGAGGACGACGTCTACCGCGGGCTCTGGATGGATGAAGAAGAGCCCCCCGCGATCCACTCGCTCCTCCCGCAGCGGACGCTCTACGTGGGCTCGTTCTCGAAGACCCTCGGCTCGGCGCTGCGCGTGGGCTTCATCCTCGCCCCCGAGGCGATGCTCGAAGGGCTGCGCCGGCGGCTCTTCCTCCACGGCATCTCCGGCGACGCTTACACGCAGCAGCTCGTCGCCGACTTCGTCGACCGGCGCGGCTACCAGAAGCACCTCGCCGAGATGCGCGAGGAGCTGTCGCGCAGGGCGCGGATCGCCGCCCACCAGGCCGCGCCCTACGCGAGCCTCGGCCGCTTCAGCGGCCGCTACACCGGCGGCCTCTTCTGGCGCTTCAACTTCGCCCCCGGCGTCGACGCGATCGCGCTCTACCGCGCGGCGAAGGCGCGCAACGTGCTCGTGTCCCCGGGCTGGGTGTTCCGCTGCGGGGCCCAGGCGGGCGCGCCCGAGGACGCGTGGATGCGGGTGAACGTGTCGTGCTGCGAGGGGAGCACGCTGAGCCGCGTGCTGGAGCTCCTGCGCGGCGCGGCCGGTCGCGCCGGATGACGTTGACGCGCCGCGCCCTCCGAAATCGTCTCTCCGATACTTGCGTTTTGAAAACTATTCCTTATCGTCAAGCATGTGACGGACAGGACCCAGACCGCGGCGCTCGAGGCCTTCACCCGGCGGATGTTCACCCGCATCATCGTCGCGCTCTCCCACACCCTTCGCGACGAAGACCTCAGCGTCGCCCAGGTGGCGGCGCTCTACCTGCTCGACGAGCGGGGCCGGCTCCGCGTGGGCGAGGTGGCCGAGGTGATCGGGCGACCGCTCCCCCAGGCGAGCCGCCTCGTGGACGATCTCGTCCAGCGGGGCCTCGTCCTCCGCGTGGAGGACGAGCAGGACCGGCGCGCCCGCGTGCTCTCCCTGTCCGCCAAGGGGCGCGCCTTCATCGCGCGCACCGGCGAGGATCGCGTGCAGACGATCCTCGGGGCCGGCGCGTCGCTGCCGAAGGATGTCGCCGCTCGCATGTTCCAGGCCGTCACCGGACGCTCACGTTGAAGGAGGGACCCATGGATCTCGTCATTTTTCCGAAGGAAGAGCTGCTCGTCGTCCTGCGCGCGCTGCGCACCGTCGCGTCCGCGAACGACGCGTTCACCGACGACGAGGCCGCGCTCGTCCGGGGCGTGGCGCGCCTCCACGGCGTCGAGATCGATCCGCGGCGGATCGAGCCGATCGCGCCCGAGGAGGTCAAGCGGGTGGTGGTCGACGCGCACCGCCGCAAGCGCGCCGTCCAGCTCGCGCTGGTGATGTCCCTCGTCGAGGGGCCGCCCACCGCGTCGACCGAAGCGGCCGTGCGTGCGCTGGCGAACGCGCTCGACATCCCCGAGCCAGGCGTCGAGGTGCTCTCCGACATCGCGCGCGGGCATATCCTGCTCGCCCGCATCGACATGATGCGCCGCATGCGGCGCTTCGCCACGAACGGCGAGGGCCTCCGCGGCATCTTCAAGATGGTCGCGCCCCTGATCGGCTTCGACGAGCCCGAGGTCGCGGCGCGCTACCGGGCCCTCGAACGCTGCGCGCCGGGCACGCTCGGGCGCGCGATCTTCGACCACTACCAGGACAACGGCTTCAACTTCCCCGGCGATCACATCCCGGCGCGCATCGCCTTCCACGACATCGGACATGTCCTCTCGGGCTACGGCGTCGATCCGCAGGGCGAGATTCAGCAGGCCGCGTTCCAGGCCGGCTTCGTCCGCGAAGACGGTTTCCTCTTCCTGCTCTTCGGCATCCTGCAGTTCCACCTCGGGATGCGTCTCACCCCTGTCGCCCGGGGGGAGAAGGGCTTCTTCGATGTCGACCTCGTCCTCCGGGCGCTCGCCCGCGGGGCGAAGTGCAAGGTGGACTTGAGCCGGGAGTACGACGCGCTCGAGCACGCCGACGAGCCGCTCTCCGAGGTCCGGGCGCGGCTCGGCGTGGAGCCGCTCGCCGCAGAGGCGTAGGCGACCGGGCGCGCACAGAAGCGACCGAGGTCGCGCGGCGCCGGACCTTGTAATCGCCGAGGCAGATCATGGTAAGCCTAACCAGCTTGGCTCCCTCCTCGCACAGCGAGGTCATCGCGCGGGCCGGGGGCAAGAAGGCCAAGGTCGCTGTGTTCCTCACTGCGTAGAGTATCCCCGTGGAGATGACCCGCACCTACGAGGGCATCTTCCAATCGATGGGCGCCGCGGCGCACACGATCTGGGTCGAGGAGCGCGCCGACGCGGACGATCCCGAGGTGCTCGCCCTCCTCGAAGGTGTCACGGCCATCTTCTTCACCGGTGAGTCCGGAAGTTTCGGAGAAGTGCTGCGAAGACAGTCGCAGGACGTTACGACTCCTCCGCTTGATTGCAGTATCGCACCGCGGAGCCCGAGTGGTGCGCCTCCCCTTTCGGAGGTTCCGGCGCGGCGCGTATGCGCGACGCTCGTGCTCAGCTTCGATATCCTGCTGTTGGAGTCTCCACCCCGCCTCACCCCTCAGCTCAGCTCGCGAGCTCGACAACCATCCCCTTCAGCAGCCGCAAGATAACGTCTGCCTCCGTCTTTTCTGTGTACTCGCGGGACGACACGGTCGTGATCACCGGCTGCTCTCCGTCGAGCCCCGAGACGACCACGCGTACCATCGTCCACACGTCGGCGATCGTATACACCCCGTAGAGCACATGCTCCGCCTTCGCGCGGTGCGCGTGGTTCCGCACCGCCGCGCAGAGCAAACCCCCGAGGAGCTGCGCCACGGGGTCATGCCCTTCGACACCTCGTTTGGCTTCGACGACAAGCAAATACGGCGGCGCTGCGTCGCCCTCGATCCCCATCCGCGCCAGCGCCCCATCGACCTCGCCGCGCAGCTCGCCCTTCGGGAGCTTCGCCGCGAGCGGCACCCCGGCGAACGCGCGCACGTTGTCACGCTCGGCAAGGACGAGGAGCGGATAGATCGCGCGCGCCCAGATGGTCGCTTCATTGACGAGCTGTGTCTTGTACGAGAGGAGCCGACCGCGCAGCTCATCGAGGAGCAGTTGCTCGCGTGCGCCGAGCTCCCCCGCGCGCTGTTCGTCCCAGATCTCCGTCACGGTACCGCGATCGACCACCGTGGCGAGCCCCTCGAGCTCGCTCAGCGTGAGCTGTCCCAGGGAGTAGGTCGTCATAGTCACCGTGTACGACCTTCCAGCCGCGGATGCCAGCGAAGTGGGCACCCGCGCGGCCCCCGTTGCCTGTGGCCCCCTCCGGTTCTCGGCCCGGACCTTGTCATTCCCGGGCCGGATCATGATATCCCTCCCCGGCTTGGCTCCCTCCTCGCACAGCGATCAGCCCCCCGCGCCGGTCTCGTATCGCCCGAGCCCCGCTCCGCCTCCCACGCCCCGCACCCGCGGCCCGCTCATCGCCATCGGCGGCGCCGAGGACAAGGCGGGCGATCGCGCCGTGCTCAGCGAGGTCATCGCGCGGGCGGGCGGCAAGAAGGCCAAGGTCGCCATCTTCCCCACCGCGTCGAGCATCCCCGAGGAGATGGCCCGCACCTACGAGGGCATCTTCCGATCGATGGGCGCGGAGGCGCACACGATCTGGATCGAGACGCGCGCCGACGCCGACGATCCCGAGGTCCTCGCGCTCCTCGAAGGTGTCACGGCCATCTTCTTCACCGGCGGATCGCAGGGGCGCATCGTCACCCTCCTCGGAGGCACGAAGCTCGCGCAGACCATCCGGCGCGCGCACCGGGGCGGCGTCGTCGTCGCGGGCACCTCGGCCGGGGCCTCGGTCATCTGCGATCACATGATCGCCCAGGGAAAGAAGGGGTATGCGCCGCGCAGGCAGAGCGTGACCATGGCGCCGGGGCTCGGGCTCACCAAGCGCCTCGTCATCGATCAGCACTTCGCCCAGCGGCACCGGATCGGGCGCCTCTTCGCGGCGGTCGCGCTCAACCCCTTCCTCATCGGCGTCGGCATCGACGAGGACACGGCGATCGTCCTCGAGGCCGACAACCGCATCAAGGCGATCGGCCGCGGCACCGTGACGGTGATCGACGGCGGCAAGATCTTCCACACCAACATCCACGAGACGAGCGACAGCGAGCCCGCGGCCCTGCTCGGGCTCGGCGTGCACATCCTCACGGCCGGCTGCGGCTTCGACATCGAGGCGCGCGTCCCCACGTGGGAGGGGCAGGAGCGCCGGCTGCACCCGAAGATCGAAGGCGCTCCTGCGCCGCAGGCGCCGGCACCACCCGCGTCCCGCAAGCGCTCTCCCCGCTCCCCGCGCCCTTCCCCCTCACCCAAGGAACGACCGTGAAGCTCATCGAGACCCGCGTCTACCGGGGGCCGAGCCCCTACGGCTATCGCCCCGTGATCCGCCTCACCCTCGACCTCGAGGAGCTGGAGCAGCACCCGTCGAACCAGATCCCGGGCTTCGTCGACCGGCTCGTCGCCGACATCCCCACGCTCGAAGAGCACGGTTGCTCGTACGGCGAGCGCGGCGGCTTTCTGCGGCGCCTCGTCGACGGGACCTGGTTCGGCCATGTGACGGAGCATGTCGCGATCGAGCTCCAGTGCCTCGCGGGAACGCCCGTTACCTACGGCAAGACGCGCAGCGCGGGCCGCGACGGGCTCTACCACGTGATCTACAGCTATGAGGACGAGCAGGTCGGCCGCCGCGCCGGGGAGCTGGCGCTGCGCTACCTCCGGAGCATCCTCCCCGAAGGCTACGCCGATCGGCTGGACGAGGCCTTCGACTACAAGGAAGAGCTCGACTCGCTCGCGCGCCTCGCCGAGCGCGTCGCCCTCGGCCCCTCGACCCGGAGCCTCGTCGAGGAGGCCAAGAAGCGGGGGATCCCCACGCTGCGCCTCAACGAGCGGAGCCTCGTCCAGCTCGGCTGGGGCGTGCACCAGCAGCGCATCCAGGCCACGGTGACGAGCCGCACGCACCACATCGCGGTGGAGATCGCGCAGGACAAGCAGCTCACCAACTCGCTCCTCGAAAGGGCCGGCCTGCCGGTGCCGCGGCACGAGCGGGCGCGCAGCGCGAACGAGGCCGTCTCCATCGCGAGGCGCCTCGGCTACCCGGTGGTCGTCAAGCCGATGGACCTCTCGCACGGGCGAGGCGTGGCGCTCAACCTCATGGATGAGGCGGCGGTGCGCGACGCGTGGGAGAAGGCGTACGACCTGTCGAGCTACGTGCTCGTCGAGAGCTACTGCGAGGGCAACGACCACCGCGTCCTCGTCGTGGACGGGCAGGTGGTGGCGGTGGCGGAGCGGGTGCCGGGCCACGTGGTGGGCGACGGCAAGCACTCGATCGGGGAGCTCGTTGCCATCGTCAACAGTGATCCACGACGTGGCGTCGGGCACGAGAAGGTGCTCACCAAGATCGAGATCGACCACCAGGCCGAGCGCCTGCTCAAGCTCGCCGGCTTCACCCTGGACACGGTCCTGCCGGCGGGCCAGGTCTTCGCGCTCCGCTCCACGGGCAACCTCTCCACCGGCGGCACCGCGGTCGACAAGACGGACGTGATCCACCCCGACAACGCGGAGATCGCGGTCCGGGCCGCCAAGGTGGTCGGCCTCGACGTCTGCGGCATCGATCTCATCTGCAAGGACATCTCCCAGTCCGTGCGCGAGCACGCGGGGGTGATCGTCGAGGTCAACGCGGCCCCGGGCTTCCGGATGCACGTCTCGCCCACCGTCGGCACCCCGCGCAACGTGGCCGCCCCGGTGATCGACATGCTCTTCCCGGGCACGGCGCCGGCGCGCATCCCGACCGCGGCGATCACCGGCACCAACGGCAAGACGACGACGAGCCGCATGGTCGCCCACGTGCTCAAGATGAGCGGCAAGCGCGTCGGCCTCACCACCACCGACGGCATCTACATCGACGGCGAGCGCATCCTGAAGGGCGACATGACGGGCCCCTGGAGCGCCCGCGTCGTGCTCACCGATCCGACGGTGGAGGCCGCGGTCCTGGAGACGGCGCGCGGCGGTATCATCCGCGAGGGCCTCGGCTGGGACCGCTGCGACGTGGGCTGCGTGCTCAACGTCTCGGCCGATCACCTCGGCCTCGGCGGCGTCGAGACGGTGGACGATCTGGCCTTCATCAAGCGCCTGATCGTCGAGGTCGTGCGCGACAACGGGACGAGCGTGCTCAACGCCGACGACCCGCTCACCGCCGCGATGGCGAGCCACGCCGAGGGGCGGCTCATGTACTTCTCCCGCTCGGCGCAGAACCCGATCGTGCGCGAGCACGTCAAGGGCGGCGGCCGGGCCGCGGTGATCGAGCAGGGCGTCAACGGCGAGATGATCACCATCTACGACGGCGACCGGCACATCCCGCTCACGTGGACGCACCTCATCCCGGCGACGCTGGAGGGCAAGGCCAAGTTCAACGTCGAGAACGCCCTCGCGGCCGCGGCGATCACCTTCTCGATGGGCGTGCCGCTCGACCAGATCCGCCAGGGCCTGCGCACCTTCACGACCTCGTTCTTCCAGGCGCCCGGGCGCTGCAACGTCTTCGACGAGCACCCTTTCCGGGTCATCGTCGACTACGGCCACAACCCGGCCGCGCTCGAGAAGATGGCCGAGCTCGTCAACAACCTCCGCCACGGGCGGGCCATCGGCGTGATGATGGCCCCGGGCGATCGCAAGGACGACGCGATCCGGGAGATCGGGCGCAAGGCGGCGGCATGCTTCGACGTGATCGTGGCCAAGGAGGACAGTAACCTCCGCGGCCGTGACGCCGGCGAGGTGGCGAAGCTCATCCGCGAGGGGGCCGAAGAGGCCGGGATCAAGGCCGATCAGATCCACGAGCGGCTCACCGAGCCGGAGGCGGTGGCCTTCGCGCTCGAGATGGCGCGCCCCGGCGATCTGGTGGTCGTCTTCGCCGACGATGTGACGCAGACCTGGAAGCAGGTGATCTACTGGGGCAGGCCGGCCGGCGATCCGCGGCTCGGCCAGACCGAGGTGGAGCAGGCATGAGCTACGCGATCCTCACCCACGGCGGCGCGGCCTCGCCGCACGCCTTCTCCGACGGCTGCACAGCGGCGGCCGAGCGGGCCCGCGCCGTGCTCGATCGCGGAGGCTCGGCCCTCGACGCGGCGATCGAGGCGACGATCGCGCTGGAAGACGACCCGCGCTTCAACGCCGGGACGGGCTCGAACCTGCGCCTCGACGGGAACCTCATCGAGATGGACGCGTCGCTCATGGCGAGCGACGGGCGCTTCGGCGCGGTGGCCTGCGTGGAGCGGGTGAAGAACCCGATCGCCGTCGCCCGGCGGGTGATGGACACGCCGCACCTCTTGCTCGTCGGCCAGGGCGCGACGGCCTTCGCGCGCCGCCTCGGCTTCGCCGACTACGATCCGACGACCGAGGGCGCGAAGCGCAAGTACGCGCGCGCCGTGGCCGAGCTGCGCGGCCACGGCGACGGCGACTACGCCGAGGACGCGGCGCCCTGGAAGAAGACGCCCCCGAAGACCTTCTGGAACTTCCCCGGCGAGCCCCTCGAGTGCGACACGGTCGGCGCGGTGGTGCGCGATCGGCACGGGCACTTCGCCGCCACCGCCTCGACCGGCGGGACGCTCTACATGCTGCGCGGGCGCGTGGGCGACTCGCCGCTCATGGGCTGCGGCGTGTACGCGGGCCCGCACGGCGCCGTCGCGGCCACCGGCGTGGGCGAGGAGATCGTGCGGCGCTTCCTCTCGAAGACGGTCTACGACTGGCTCGCCGAGGGCGTCCCCCCGGTGCGCGCCGCCCAGCGCGCGATCGCCATGTTCCCCGACGTGGTCGACGTGGGCCTGCTCGTGGCCGGCAAGGACGGGCAAGAGATCATGGCGAACCGCGACATGGCCCGCGCCATGCTCGTGGGCTGATCAGACCTTCACGGCCCGCTTTCCCCTGTTCCAGAAGGGCAGGAGCACGATCGCCGAGACGGCGGTGAAGACGCCGAGCATCCGGAAGACGGAGCTCCAGTCGTTGATCGCCTTGGCGCTCGGCGCGATCTTGCCGGAGACGATCTGCCCGACCGATCCGAGCCCGTTGATCACGCCGGCCGCGATCGCCGCCGCCGCCGGCCCGCCGAGGTCCTGCGCGGCCGTCGCCGAGACGATCGCGTCGGGCCCGAAGAGCAGGAAGCCGAACACGACGAGGATGGTCACGTTGGCCGTGACGCCGCTCGCCGCCACGCCGCCGTAGACCCAGAGCACGCCGCCGAGCAGCAGGGTGCACACCACCGCCGCGGGCATGCGCCGGCCATGGAGGTACTTGTCGCTGATCCACCCGATGGTGGTGGCCCCGGCGACGCCGCCGACCTCGAAGGCGAGCGGCACCCAGCGCGCATGCCACTTGTCGTACTTGAGCACCGTCTCCATGTAGTAGGGCGCCCAGTTCCAGAAGAAGTAGCGGGTGAGCTTCAAGAAGAAGTAGGCCGCGCCGAGCGCCCAGAGGAAGGGGCTCTTGAGCACCGCCTTGCGGGCCACGCGGCGCGCGGCGTTCGCCGCTTCGTTCGCCACTTGGGACGCCGCGTCGTCGGCCTCCTTGGCCTTCGGCTTCACGACGTCGAGCTCGGGGAGGAAGAAGAGCAGCAGGAGGCCCACGAAGGCGACGGGGATCGCGGGGCCGAAGAAGACCCACTGCCACGAGAGGGCGTCCATGAACGCGCCGCCGAGCGGGTTGGCGACGAAGCTGCCCACCGTGTAGTTGGTGGTCCAGATCCCCATGACGCGGCCGCGATCCTGGTCGGCGAACCAGCCGGTCATCGCCTTGACGTTGGGCGACCACCCGGTGGCCTGAAACAGGCCGTTGAGCGTCCAGAGCACGAGGAGCACCCAGAAGGCCGAGGAGAGGCCGAACAGGATGGAGCATGCCGCGGTCGCCAGCATCCCGAGCCCGAGCACCCTCCGCGGGCCGATGCGATCGGCCGCCCACCCCCACAAAAACTGGCCGATCGCGTAGGCCGCGCTGTACGCCGCGTCGATCGTGCCAAGCTGATCGGTCGTGAGGCCGTAGCTCTGCTGGAGGCTGACCTTGGCGAGCGCGTAGTTCTTCCGGGTCAGGTAGTACGAGGCGTACGAGAGCCACGTCAGCCCGAAGACGCGGAAGCGCCGCGGATCGAGGTCCTTCGTGGGGGCATCCTCGGCCTGGGCCTTCGCGGAAGGTTGCTCGCTCACGGCTCGAAGCCTATCCCGATCGCCCTCCCTGCTGCACGACAGAACGGCGACACCAACCCCCGATTGCCGCTACTCTCCTCGCATCCCCCAGCCCTGGAGACTGCTTCATGCCGACGCGCTCACGCTCGCCCTTCGCCTTCGCCCTGCGCCTCGCGCGCCCCGCCTCGCTGGTCGCCGCGCTCGGCGCGATCGCCGTCGCATGCGGAGGGGGCAACAGCACCACCGGGAGCAGCACCGGACAGGGCGGATCGAGCGGGACGAACAGCACGACGAGCACCGGGACCGCGGGCGGATCGTCCGGGACCGCCGGTGGATCCGGCACCGGCGGCGACGTGACCGGCTGCAAGGGCAACGCCGATTGCGCGGCGAGCGCGACGAAGCCGATCTGCGACACGTCGACAGGCCAGTGCGTCGAGTGCCTCCCGAGCGACGATCCATGCCCGATGGGCAAGGTCTGCTCGCCCGACACGCACACCTGCGGGGTGGGCTGCAGCGACGTGAACGACTGCATGCCCGGCCAGCAGTGCGACACGACGACCCACCAGTGCACCGGCTGCGTGGTGGACACCGACTGTCCGCTCGGCTCGGTGTGCTTCGAGAAGAAGTCGTGCATCCCCGGCTGCTCGGCGACGCAGGGCTGCGACGGGGCGAAGACCTGCTGCTCCCAGTCGTTCTGCGCCGACGTAGAGAACGATCCGCAGCACTGCGGCGACTGCAACAGCCCCTGCCCCGCCGCGGCCAACGCCACCGCGGGCTGCTCCGCCGGGAAATGCACGTACACGTGCGACGGCGCCTTCGCCGACTGCAACGGCGACGTGGCCGACGGCTGCGAGCACAACACGCTGCAAGACGGCCCTTGCCTCTGCGCGCCGGGCGACATGAAGCCCTGCTACGACGGCGGCCCAGGCACCGAGAACAAGGGGCCGTGCCACGCGGGGACGAAGATCTGCAACGCCGACGGGCTCTCCTTCGGCGCGTGCATGGGCGAGGTCGTCCCCGAGGTGGAGATCTGCAACAACGGGATCGACGAGGACTGCACCGGCGTGGCCGACGACGTGCAGGACTTCGACGGCGACGGCTGGACGAAGTGCCAGGGCGACTGCTGCGACTCCGCCGTCCTCTGCAACAACCCCGAGCTCGTGAACCCCGGCGCGTTCGACGTGGCCGGCAACAACCTCGACGACGACTGCGACGGGATGATCGACAACGGCGTGCTCACCTGCGACACGGGGCTCGCGAGCAACTCGGCGACGCCGCTCGACTACGCGAAGGCGATCGATCTGTGCAACCAGACGACCGAGAGCCCGCCATTGCCGGCGAAGAAATGGGGCGTGATCAGCGCGAACCTCTTCCTCGCCAACGGGGCCGGCTCGCCCGCCGCCGCCTCCCGGTCGATCCGCCCCGGCTTCGGCGTCAACGTGACGCCGAAGAAGGGCCAGCGGATGGCGGTGATCTCCACCGGGCACGCCGCGGCGCAGGCGATCCCGAACAACTTGAGCCCCAACTATGCCGACTTCCAGGGTGGGCAGGACATGGGGACGTCGAGCGGCGTGCCCGCCGACTACCTCGCCGCGCACAACAACGTGCTCCCCAACGCGCCCGGCTGTCCGGATCCGCAGGGGGGCAACACCGCGCACGACTCGGTGATGCTCAAGGTGCGCGTCCGCGTACCCACCAACGCCAAGTCGTTCAACGTGTCGACCTTCTTCTACTCGTCGGAGTACCCCGAGTGGGTGTGCAGCGCGTTCAACGACTTCTTCCTGACCCTGCTCGACTCTTCGTTCGTCCCCGCCGCGGGCCAGTCCCCGAACCCGGCCGACAAGAACCTGGCCTTCTACGATCCGCCCCCCGCCGGCGGCCCCGTCTACCCGGTGGGCGTGAACCTCGCGTTCGGCAACACCGGGCTCTTCTCGCAGTGCAAGAACGGGCCGACCGGCTGCGGGAGCGGCGCCGTCGCCGGCAACACCAACTCGTGCGCGGCAACGACGCAGCTCACGGGCACCGGCTTCGACATCGCGAACCCGGGCTCTCAGTTCCCCGGGGATCCGGGCTGGTGCGGGAACAGCAACTTCGCGGGCGGCGGGACGGGGTGGCTGACGACCGCGGGGAACGTCAAGCCGGGCGAGACGATCGAGCTCCGCTTCGTCATCTGGGACACCGGTGACGGCTGGTACGACTCGGTGTCGCTGATCGACAATTTCACCTGGTCGCTCACGGCGGCCACGCCGGGGACGCACAACTGATCACCGCACACGCAGAGCCACAAAAACCCTCGGGAAGAGCCGATGTATTTCCATTCGACCTGTTCGCCGACAAAGAGCCTCACCTGCTGTCGCTCCTGGGACAGGAGCAGAGTCATGGGGTAAGATCGTGAAAAGACAGCCAGTCGGTCACGAACGCACCCGG
The DNA here is from genome assembly GCA_046351295.1 of Byssovorax sp. GTDB lineage: Bacteria > Myxococcota_A > Polyangia > Polyangiales > Polyangiaceae > JAXLYT01. The sequence continues at coordinate 48,075 of JAXLYT010000056.1, read as the reverse complement.
AGGAAGGGCCGTCATGGCGATCGAAAAATCGCCGCAGACAATATTCCACCACTCCATATTTCCACTACGAATTCTCCGCGTTCCAAAACAGACCCACCGTGACCGATGAAACGGCGATGACCCCGGCGTTGAAATCGGTAAAGAAAAGGTCGGCAGCATCCTCATGACGGATTGGGCTCTTCAGTATGCCGCGACCATTGATCAAAAACTTCGCCTCACTGTCAAACTGCCGCAACCACACATCAGCGAGCCGCTCCGCGGTTTCCCGTGGCATCTGTCGATCTCCCATGACCAGGTCATGCTCGGCGACGTTCACGCACGCGCAACGCGCCTCCTCTCTGCTCACAGGAACAAATCGCCTAACCTCTTCATAGTTGAGCTTCAAGACCTGGGCAAAATTGTACGCATCTGCGGCAGCATCTAGTGGCTCGCCTGTCTCGTGCTCGTACACCCAGATCCGCATGACACGCTGCCTGCCTGGGTGCAGGTCGGCAAGGAGTGACTCGACGACAGACGCGAACGCGGTGTCCAAATGGTATCCGCTCAGTGACACAGATCCTCCATTCAGGACAGTGGGAAGGACGTTTGGATATGAGGAAGACCACTGCCACTTGGTGGCCGAAACACCTTCACAAACATCGAACTAGACGCCTGATCCGTTGGGCCAGCCCCGCCGGGTGTCGCCACGCGAGCAACGGACGCGACCGGCGCCGTGAACTTGGCAAACGGTTGCCCGGGGTTGGCGTCCAGTTGGGCCAGCGCCGCTTGACCCTGGGGTGAATTGAGGGCCTCTTGTGTCGCCCGCGCCTGCTGTGCACACGACCGGCTCGCCGAGCGGCGGTTTCCATCCGCATCCGCGCGCGCCTGGAGCGCGGAGTCACCGATGCTGCCGTGCATACTCTGCGCGTGACCCACCGGGTTGCCCGGCACCGGAGCCCTCCCTTCGCTTTGCTCGAGCATCCTACGTACCTCGTAGCGGCTGTATTTTCTTTCGAAAATCTCCCCGAACGGATCGATCCATCCCAGGGGGTTTTTAACATAGTAGTACGCGTTGAGGGTGCCCGCGATGCCAAGGGGATCCGTGGACAAGAATCGGCCGAGAGCAGGATCATAGTATCGTCGCCGGTTGTAGCTTAATCCCGTCTCCCGATCCTCATACTGCCCCTGAAACCGGATCGCCGTCCTCGCCCGCCCGCGCTCCTCCGTCTCCCCCCAGGCCTTCCTTGCGAGCTCCCCCGCCACCTCCCCCCGCCCATCCACGAGCCGCTCCGGCGTCCCGATGGGGTCGTTCACATAGTGGAACCACTCCTCCCCCTCCCGGTGCGCCACCGGCGCGAACCCATCGTCCTCGAAGCAGTACGTCTTGATGCTCACCACCGGATCGCCTGCGGCGTCCGCCCGCCGCTCGATCTCGTGCACCAGCACGTCCCCATCCCACACGAAGCGCGTCTGGCTCACCTCCACCCGGTCCCGGAGCACCTGCTTGCTCACCCGCCGGGCGAATGGGTCATATTTGAAGGCCACCTTCAGCCCCTCCGGCCCGGTCACCTCCCGCAGGAGCCCCGCCCCGTCCCACGCGTAACGCCAGATCTCCTCTCCCTCGCTCCCCGGCTTGCGCGTCCGCTTCTCCCGGAGCCGCCCATCCTTGTCCCACAGGTACTCGGTATCTCCCTTGCGGAGGAGCCGGTTCCCCTTCCCGTACACCCGCGCCTCGGCTCCTTCGCCGGCCTCATGAAGATTTCCCCGCGGGTCGTACCGGAACAGCTCCGCCTGCGCCTTCTCCGGCACCATCGAGAGGAGCTGGCCGATCGGATCATAGGCATATCTCGTCTTCCCCCGGGTCTTGTCCCAGGACTCGACGAGCTCGCCTGCCTCATCGTACCGATAAGCCGTGTCTACCGCCGTCCCTGCGGCCATCCCGGCGCGCCTGCGTTCGACGCGCCCGAGCGCGTCATACCCATGCTGCATCCACCCTCCGCCCGGCAGCGCTCGCCCTGTCTCCCGGCCGAGCATATCCACCTGATGGTCCACCAGGTGTGCGCCGTCGAGCGCGGTTCGCGTCCGGCTCCCGAGCGCATCCCGTCGGATCACCTCGGTATGACCGAGCGAGGTCTTCCGGCTCACACGTTGCCCGGCCGGGTCGTACCCCACCTCCGTCCAGCACGCTGACCCGCCCACGATTTGCGCCTCGCGCACCACCCGCCCGAGCGCATCGCGCGCGAAGGAGAATTGCCCGGCCGGCCCCTTGGCCTCGATCAAGTTGCCGAGCAGGTCATACGCAAACTCTTCACTCCCATCATCCGTCAAGGTCCGCTTGACGAGCTGCCCGGCGAGGTCGTACCCGAGATCGACGTGCTCGCCGAGCCCGTTCTGGAACCGCGTGACCTGGCCACCTTCGTCGTACCGATACCGGAGCTCCCGCCCGTCGAAGGTCGTCTCCCCGGTGAGGAGCCCGCTCGCGCTGTACGAGAGCCGATGGACCTCCCCCTCTTCGTTGTGCACCTCGACGAGCTCGCCTTCGAGGTTGTACCGGAGCTTCACCTCGTGCCCGTTCGCGTCCTCGCGAGCGCAGAGCTTGTGATAACCACCCCAGGTCAGCCGCGTGATCTGCCCCTTCGGATCGATCACCTGCGTCAGGTGCCCTTCGCCATCATACGAGTAGCGCGTGACCTGGCCCGCGGCGTCGCGCACCGACACCAGATCTCCCCGCGCCGAATGAACGTACCGGGTCTCGCCGCCCAGCGGGTCGACCCGGGAGAGCAAGCGCCCGAGCGCGTCGTGGACGAACCGATAGATACCCCCGTTGGGCAACGTCGCCGTGACGAGGTTGCCGTGCGCGTCATAGGCATACGCCGTGCGCGCGCCCGTGGGCGACACCTCCTCCGTGACGAGGCCGCGCTCGTCGACCCGGTACGTCGTGACGCCGCCGAGCGCGTCGACCACCATCACCGCGTTGCCCCGTGGATCGCGCTCGATCTGGGTCACGCCCCCGGCGGGGTCGGTCACCTTGACGGGGAGGCCGTTCCCTTCGCGCTCGAATCGCGTCACGCGCCCGAGCGGGTCTTTTCGGGCGAGCAGGCGCCCGCGCACATCGCGCTCGAAGCTGGTCACGCCCCCGTTCGGGCCGGTGCGCGAGAGGATATGACCGTCTTCCCGGTAGGTGGCCTCGGTGATGGCGCTGCCCTCGACCCGCTTGTCGAGCGTCCCGTGCTTGTTCCCGAAGAACCGGCGCACCTGGGTCGAATCGGCCACTTCGGTGTAATAGCCGGGCATGTAGTCGAAGCGGCAATGGTGGATCCCTTTTGCCTTCGTCTCGCCGTCACCCAGCATCTTCGGTAAATCGTCGGCGAGGCTCGGATCGCGGCGGCCCGGGTAGTCCCCCCAGGACTCCACGCAGCGCCCCTGCCGATCGTACCGGAAGTGGAAGCACAGCCGCGTCCGATCGGTGTCGGCGGTGAGCCGGTGAGCCTCGTCATAGGCATACTGCGCGACATGTCCGTCTGCGTCGGTCACCGAGACGAGGCGCCCTCGATCGTCGTACGCGTACGTCGCGAAGGCCACCCACTGGCCCTGGGAGACAGCGTTCTGCGCCTCGATCGCCGCGATCCGGCCTTCCTTCGTGCCCTTGAATCGCACCGCTCGTCCGGCGCTGTCGGTGACCTCGGCGAGCCGGGAGCCCTCGTAGCGCAGGGAGATCCGGTTGTGGTTATCGTCCTCGATGGAGGTGAGGCGATATCGGCGCTTCCGATCATCGGCGGCCTCGAAGCGGCGGACGACGCCGTCATCGACATCGAGCTGGAAGCCGTCGGCCTCGCGGCGCAGGAGAAAACCCCAGGGGCCGAGCTGCTCCGTCCCCTCCCTGGGGAGCGGGAAGCGGACGCGCGTCCCCTGGTCGGTCCACACCGAGGCCTCGCGCGCGACGAGATCGATCTCGATCTCCCAGCCCAGCGTGTGCGCCCATCCGTACCCGAGGCCGACGTCGCGCTCGGCGAAGGTCGAGCTGCAAATACGCTGAAATCGCAGGGGCAGAGGGCCCGGGAGGGCGAGGTCGAGGAGGGGATGGGTGAAGGCGCGGCCGGTGACGACGTCGACGGGGTGGGACGCCGTGCCGCAATCGGGTTTGCCAGGGTCGGGCGCGCCGTCGGCGCTCTTGCCGTCGCCGCCGGCCCCGTCGCCCCCTGCGCCGCCGCCGTTGCCCGACCCGCCGCTGCCGCCGCTCCCGGTCCCGGATCCGTCGCCTGCGCCGCCTGCTCCGCCGAGCACGGCGACGCCGGGGCACATGCCCGGAGGCGCGGCCATGTCGGGGACGGGGGACGTGGGCACCGATTACTCCTCCTCGGCGGGCCCGAGCGCGCCCCTCGGTGACGACACCATGGCGGGAGGGTCGCACCCGCGTCGCAGGCCGTCAACCGACGGCGCGGCGTGCTCACCAGGTCGCGGTCGTTCCCCGAGGAGGCGCCTTCACCTCGACGCGGCGTTGGCGGGCCGCGGCGGTTGGGATAGGCTCGCGCGGTGAGCGGCGCGCGACTGGAAGACGACACCGAGGCGCACAGCTCCGTCGGCCTGCGGGCGGGGCTCGTCCTCGACGGGCGCTATCGCCTCGAACGGCCGCTCGGCGAAGGCGGCATGGGGCTCGTCTGGGTCGCCGAGCAGCTCGCGCTCGAGCGCAAGGTGGCGATCAAGTCGCTGCGCTTCGCCGGGGGCGACCTGCGCGATCGGCTCCGCCGCGAGGCGCTGGCGCTCGCGAGCGTGCACCACCCGGCCATCGTGCAGGTCCACGACTACGGCGAGACGGCGGACGGCGTGCCCTACGTGGTGATGGAGCTCGTGTCGGGCGAGTCGCTCGCCGCGCACCTCGCCCGCCGCGGGCCGATGGCAGCCGAGGAGGCGGTCGCCCTCGCGCTCCCGCGCCTCGACGGGCTCGCGGCGGCCCACGCGGCGGGCATCATCCACCGCGACATCAAGCCGAGCAACGTGCTGCTCGGGGTCGGGCCCGACGGGATCACCCCCAAGCTGCTCGACTTCGGGATCGCCTTCGTCGAGCGAGGCGACTACGCGCGCATCACGCGCGACGGCGGGGTGCTCGGGACGCCGGTCTACATGGCGCCGGAGCAGGCGCGCGGCGAGCAGGCCGACGCCCGCGCGGACGTGTGGGGCGTCGCGACCTTGATCTACGAGCTCATCGCCGGCGAGCCGCCCTTCCTGCACGGTAACCTCGTGGAGGTGCTCCGCCGCATCGTCGAGCAGCCCCCGCCGTACCCGCGCGAGGCCCGCGGGCTGAACGGGCGCCTCTGGTCGATCCTCACCGCGGCGCTGCGCAAGAGCCGGGACGAGCGCACGGGATCGGTGAAGGAGCTGCGGGGCGCGCTCTCGGCCTGGCTGGAGACGCGGCCCGGCGCGCCCGCGGCGGCGCCTCCCCTCGCCGGGCCCGCGGCGCCCTCCCGGGAGAGCCGGGCCGAGGCCACCACCTTGCCGGCCGGCAGCCCCGCCCCTAACTCGCCCCGGCCGCCCGCGCCCACGCCGCGCGACGCGGCCGGCTCCGCGGGCGGCCCGCCCTCCCTCGACGCGCTGATCCGCGAGAAGCTCCGCGGGGCGTGACCGCAGAGACCCCGATCGTCCCATGCTCGACCTCGCCGAACCCTCCACCCCGGAACCGTTTGACCTCCAAACAATCGACGAGCGCTCCGACGACGAGCTCGACGCCCTGCCGTTCGGGGTGATCTGCCTCGACGAGGAGGGCACGATCCTCCGCTACAACCTCTACGAGTCCCGCTTCGCCCGCCTCGATCGCAACACCGTGATCGGCCGGACCTTCTTCGGCGAGGTGGCGCCGTGCGCCCGCACCGAGGCGTTCGAGGGCCGCTTCCGCGCCTTCCTCGCCCGCGGCGGCGCGGGCACGGAGCGCTTCGACTTCCTCTTCGATTTCAAGTTCGGCGCGCAGCAGGTCTCGATCGAGCTCGTGAAGGCGCCCGGGGCAGCGCGGTACTACCTGCTCGTCAACCGGGTGAAATTGATGGCCCCGCGGCCCTCGTTCCCGGCCGAGCTGCTCGCCGCCGAGCAGCGGGTGCTCGCCCCCGACGAGGCGAAGCGCGGCGTGCGGCGCGACGATCTGGAGCGGCGCTTCGTCGACGCGCCGGCCTCGCTCTTCGCGGCGCTCCGCGCGACCTGCGACCGCCTCGCGCCCGAGAGCTGGCAGCTCTTCGCCACCGAGTGGGGCGTGCAGTGGGGCCGGCGCGCCGCGGTGGACCTCGAGGCCTCCGCGCTCGAGACGCGCCAGGTCTCCCTGCGCGATCTGACGATGCGCGAGGCGTCGGCGCTCGTCGCCGGCTACCTGCTCGACCGAGGCTGGGGCCGGCCGACCTTCGATTTTTCGGCGACGAACGAGGGCGTGCTCGTGATCGACCTCGAGCGCAGCGCGCTCGCCGAGGCGGCGCCGCGACGCCGCGGGCCGGACGGCGCGCCCCGGCCGGAGCTCGGCTGTCCGCTGGTCGCGGGCTGCTTCTCCGGCATCCTGACCTCGCTCGCCGGCCGGCGCCTCGCGGCCCGCGAGGTGGCCTGCGTCGCCGGCGGCGCGCCGCAGTGCTCGTTCGTGGTGGTGGCGCACGAGCGGCGCGCGGTGATCGACGGCGCGCTGCGCGACGGCGCCCGCGGGACGGCGCTCATCCGCGACGCGCTCCGGCGCGCGCCCCGCAGCGGAGCGCCCAGCCGATGAGCGGCCTTCCCGCGCTCACGCCGGCTCCGGAGCGAGCCGGCGATCGCTCTTCGTCAAGCGACGCGATGTCCTTCGCGCGCGGCGCCCGCGACGAGGATCTCGATCGACCGGCCGGCGCGTTGCTCGCGTCGATCCCCTGGGAGGGCCTCGCCCCGGACCCGGACGCGCTCTCGCCGCAGGCGTTCCTCGCCTGGCTCTGACGAGGCCATCGCGTCCACATCGCAAGGCGTGCGCCCCGCGCAGCGTTTGCGGGCGCTCGCGACGCCGCACTTCCCCGGTGCAACCGCCTTCCGGCGGCGGTAAATGCGCTCATCCTGTCCTTTCCCGCTTCGCCCACGCGCCTCTATCGCCGCGGCCGATGGCTCCTCGCCCTCGGCCTGCTGGCCCTTTACCTGCCGACCCTGGCCCGCGGCGTCACCTTCACCGACGGGCCGGAGATCCTCACCGCCATCCACACGCTCGGCGTGGCGCACCCGACGGGCTACCCGATCTTCATGCTGGTGGCGCACGCCTTCGAGGCGCTCGTCCGCCTGCCGATCAAGCCGTGCCTCAAGGTCGAGGCCCTCAACGCCCTCTTCGGGATGGGCGCGGCCCTCTTCACGGCCGCGGCGGCGCGCCAGGTGGTGGTGCTGGCCCAGGGCGAGCGCGACGCTGTAGAGCAGCGGGAGGCCGACATCGCGGCCTTGCTCGCCGGCATGATGCTCGGCGTGAGCCCCATGCTGTGGGAGCAGGTGCACATCCCGGAGGTGTACCCCTTCCACCTCTTCCTCGTGAGCATGGGCGGATATGCCTGGCTGCGCTTCGAGGTGACGCGGAGCGACCGCTACATCTACCTCGCGGCCCTGCCGATGGGCATCGGCCTCGCCCACCACGTGACGATGGTCTACATGCTGGGGGCGGGGTTTCTCTATCTCCTCTACCGCAAACCGCTCTTCGTCACCGGCTTCCTCGTCGCGCCCTTCGTCCGGCTCGTGCGCGTCTTCAAGAAGAGCTTCCGCGCAGGCAAGACCTACCCCGCGCACCCCGGCTTCTTCCTCGCCTGCCTCCTCGGCTTTTTACCCTTGCTCGGGTATCTCTACCTGCTCTGGGCGAACAAGCGCTCTCCCGGCGTCACCTGGGGCGACGTCCACGACTGGAAGAGCCTCTACAACCACATGACCGGCGCCCAGTACCGGCGCTTCATGCACGGCTTCGGCGACATCTTCCGCTGGGAGCGGGTGAAGAAGGTGCCCGACTTCTTCGACATGCAGTTTCTGCCGATCGGTACCTGCCTGTTCTTCCCCGGCCTCTACGTCGCCTGGAAGCGGGCCCGCGGGGCCTTCGTCTTCCTCTTCGTCTACATGCTCCTCAACATCGCCCACACGCTGCAATACTCGGTGGGCGATTATCAGAACTATTACCTCCCCGGCATCTGGTGCTGCGATATCTTCATCGCCCTCGGCGTGAGCGCCACGCTGCGCTGGGCGCGCGCCCGAGCCCCCGGGAGGCGGCTCGTGCTCTCGTCGCGCGCGGCCGGGCTCGGGATGCTCTCGACGGCCATCGCCACGGCGTTCTACGCGAAGATCACCCAGCGGGTGACGGAGCCCTTCGGGAGCCACGCGCGCTTCATCGTCATCCCCCTCGGCGCGCTCGGGCTCGCCGTGCTGCTCGCCGAGCCCCTCGCCAAGCGTCCGCAGATCCGGAAGGCCTTCCTGCGCCGCTTTGCGCGCCTTCAGTCACCTGCCGGAGAGGGCCTCTTGCCCGCCGTGCTCCTCGGCTTCTTGCTCTCGGTGTTCATCCCGGTCGCGCTCCTCCGTGCGTGGGAGATCGGTCGAGAGCAGTCCATCGGCGAGAGCTACGGTGAAGAGCTCGCGCGGAACATCCCGCCCGGCTCGGTGCTGATGACCCAGGGCGACGGGTTCCTCTTCACCATGTGGTACGAGGCCCATGTCCTGGGGCTGGCCAAGGACTTCGCCACGCTCGACATGGGTAACCTCAAGACGGGCTGGTACCAGCGCTACATCAAGATGAAGAACCCCGAGCGCTGCGATCCGCTCGCGCCGGCCTTCGTGAAGGATCCGGCCGCGTACGAGAAGCAGTGTGGCACCTACGAGGCCCGGAGGGACGAGAAGGTGGGTGAGCCCTGGGCGTCGATGGGGCTCGTCGCCCGCAAGAAGGGCTCTGGAAAAGATCGGACTGCGCCGCTCGACGAACCGATCCTGCGCGCCGCCGACGCGCGCTGCGAGGACGCGGCCTTCAAGAAGGCGCACGCGTCCGAGGAGTGCTGGTGCTACGAGTTCAGCAAGAAGCTCGGCGTCGACGAGGAGTTCTGTGTCCGCTCGGCCGACGAGGGGGGCATCGTCCCGCGCGCGTACATCGAGGTCCACGCGCAGCGGATCATCGAGGATCACATCGACGAGCGCCCGGTCTTCGAGCGCAACACGCTGACCAACTGGAGCAGCGAGAACGACAGCCAGCGGTTCTGGGACGGGCCGAGCTACCAGCGTGTGTCCGGCGAGTACACGCTGGTCAACCGAGGGCGCTTTAACCAGGTGCTCTACGCCGATGACCTCCGGGGCTTCGATCCTTGCGGCGGGCAGACCTTCCGCCCCATCCGCCCGAGGGCGCTCCGCCCGCCCCGCCCGAAGAGCAAGGTGGCGGAGCTGCGGCGCCCGTACCGCCCCAACGACTGGCCGACGTTGATGTCGGCGACGTTCCTCACGCGCACGCCGGATCACCGTGATGACGACGCGACACGGCAGTTCACGGCGGGCGACACCGTGCACCTCTGGATCGACTGGTTCGAGAAGCGGCGCTACGACCCGAGCAAGAAGGGCCACCAGGGCGCCCCGATCCACCACGGGCTGCGCTTCTGCTTCTTCGACCCCGACGGGAAGAAGGTCGCGCAGGAGCAGGTGATCTCCGGGGCCGACAAACCGAAGATCGCGCTGCCGCTCGCGCCCGACGCGAAGCCGGGCACGTACCATGTGCAGGCTTGCTCGGTGGGCGATCTCGGCGACGATCCGTTCCCCGAGACGCTCGGGTGTCAGCGCGCGGTGCTCGAGTACGCGTTCACCGTCGAATCGAAGCGGTGATCGCGCGATCGATCAGGCGCCCGAGGAGGCGTGCGGCACCGCGCCGGGCTTGGTGCCGAGGGGGCCGTCGGTGGTGATGGGCACCGACTTGGCCTCGAAGGCGCTCGCGACGTTCTCGCTCGGCGGGGGCAGCTCGCAGTAGTCGCGGTGGGGCGCGATGGTGTTGAAGCGGCGGGTGAGCCAGCCCGGGATCACCAGGGCGAAGGTGCGGGCGAGGCGGCGAGGATCGTCGAGCGTGCGGAGCATGGCCTGGTAGGTGACCTCGCCGTAGGTCGCCTTGAAAGCGGCGGCCTGCTCGGGGCGGGCCACCCAGTTCATCACGCCCGGGCGATCGGCCTCGGGGTGGAACTGCACGGCCTCGACCCCGGGCGCCGCGTCGAGGCCGAGCACGGCGCGGCCCTTGGAGACACCGTCGCGGCTCTCGCGCGCGAGGAGCTGGCCGCTCAGCGAGCGCAGGCGGGACTCGTCGAGGTCGATCGCCTCCCAGTTGCGGTGCTCGAAGGCGAAGAGGCGATCGCCGAACGGGGAGAGGAGCGGGTGCCGCTGGCCCTCGGAGGTCGTGTAGATCGGCATCACGCCGAACTTGCGCTCCGATCGCGGGCCGATGTGGGCGAGCTTGAAGTGCCGCACCACCATCTCGAACGAGTAGCAGATGGCGAAGAGGGAGCGCTGGTCTTGCCCGCCGGCGACCGAGGACTCGACGACGGTGTCGCAGAAGCGGCCGTAGTCGTCGGCCCACGCGGTGCCGTCGCCCTCGAAGGGAGAGCCGGGGCCGCCGGAGGAGAGGTAGAGATCGCAGTCGAGCGGGATGGGGTTATTGGTGTCACGCGGCGACACCTCGACGAGCTCGCACGTGAGGCCCGGGTTCTCGCGGTGGACCCGGTCGAAGAAGCTCGACGTGATGCTGCGCAGGCAACGGATCGCCTGGTTCACGTGCCCGTTGTTCATGTCGACGATGCACAGGCGCAGCGGGCGGAGGGTGGGGTGTGTCATCGTGAAGCGCGGCGCGAAAAGCGCGATGCTAAGGCCCAGATCGCCGATCCGGGTGAGCCGGACCGGTGGAGGTGAGCCGGAGAGCAGCGGGCACCGTCTTCAATCCTTACCAGATCCGTGCCGCCTCGGAAAGAAAGCGCTGCACGGCGAGGTGCGCGCGAAAGGAGCACGAAATCGGGCACGAGCAAGCGAAAAGCGCGCCTCGGGCGGCGCGCCCGCCCCCGGATCCCGCGCGCATTGCGCAAACCATTCAGCCGGCGTCAGCGCGCGCGCAAGATGTTCGCGATGGCGCGGACGATGGGATCGCCGCTGCGCTCCGCTGCTCGGCCGAGCAGCTGTGCGCGCGGACGATCGTGCGCCCTGAGGGCAGCGAAGGCCGAGGCGCGCAGATCGCTGCTGGCCTGCTCGTCGGCCGCGAAGGAGGCAGCGAGGTCGAGCGCCGCCTTGCTCGCCGACGAAGCGCGCACATGCGCCGCGAGCGCGCGCGCGCGGATGAGCTCGGGGAGGGATGCGTCGAGGACGACCGCGCGGAGGAGGGCCGGCGCGCCGCGCCCCTCGCGACCGGCGATCTGGATGGCCAGGCCTGGATAATCGGCCGCGCTGTGGGTGCACCACACACCTCCGAGCATGCGCACCAGCGGGTCGGGCGCCAGCGGGAAAGCCTTGCGCGGATGGCGCGCGAGGAGCGCCGGATCCGCAGGCGCGATCGGCCCCGCGCTCATGCCCGGATGCAGCGGCGCGGGCGGGCTCGCGAAGGGCGGAGCAGCGGGCCCTCCCTCGGCGATCACGCCCCGGTAGAGCGCGCTGCCCTGCAGGACATGCACCTGCCCGAGGGTGAGCGCCGTCGCCCCGTACGCGATGGGGAACATGGTGTTGGTCTTGTCGGGGCACGCGTCGGGCGTGGTCGTGATGGTCGCGTGATCGCACTCCGGCGTGTCGCTCAGCGGATCGGTCTCGGTGACCTGGAACTCGGTGGTGTGGAAGAGGCCGGCGAGGTGGCCGATCTCGTGGCGCAGGACGCTGGCGTCGTACATGGCGTCGCCGGTGGGCTGGTACGCGACGCCGCTCAGCGTGGTGCCGGGCTGCATCGCCGCGCCCGGGACGCCCGCCGCGACGCCGATCGCCCCGCCGAAATCGGCGTCGGAGAAGTCCTTGATGACGAAGAGGTTGACCGAGGGGCGCGTGCCGACCCCGGCGGTGCTCGCGATCATCGTCCTGTACTCGGCGCGATCGTCGACGACGGTGTACGCCGCGGCGAGCGGGTACGTGGTGATGTTGCCGATCGCGATGCCGCCATAGCTGACGAGGAAGATGTTGTTGAGGACCTGCTTGACGTAGTTCTCGTCGGTCACGCCGGGCGCGATGAAGACGTTGAAGTCGAGCTGCCCGCCGTGGAACTGCCCATCCTCGGTGCGCCGCACCCACACGCTCACATGCGCGCCGTTGCTCGGCGATCCGTCGTTGCCGAGGATCAGCTTCCAGTTGCCGGGCAGCACGGGGTAGGCGTCGGCGCTGTCGGCCTGCGGATCGGATCCGGCGACCCAGCCCTGGTTGCCGAACACCTGCAGGTTGTGTCCGGCCATCGCGAAGTTGAAGATGACGCTCGCGCCCACCGGCGGGCGGAGGCGGTTGATGCCGATCACGTCGTTGATGCCCGTCGAGCTGACCAGCACGGTGAAGCCGAGGGTGTGATCGGGGATCGGGAAGAGGTGCTGGACGTTGAGCGTCTGGGTGCCGAGATCGAGCTCTTCGAGGGCCTGGAGCGGGCCCGACCAGGGGCCCGTGCCGCCCGATCCGCCTGCGCCTCCGCCGCCGCCCGCGCCGCCGCTCCCGGTCGTCACGCTCGTCGTCGTGGTCACGGTGGTCGCGCCGCCGCCGCCCCCCTGCCCTCCCTCACCGCCCTGACCGCCGCTCGTGGTGGTGGCGACGCTGGTCGATCCGCCGCCCGAGGTGGTGGTCGACGACGTGCTGGTCGACGAGGACGTGGTGGTGGCGTCGACGCCGCCGCATCCGAAGGCGAAGAGACAGCCGGCGGCGAGCAAGGTGCGAGGAGAAGGGATCACCGACGCATTGTGCCTGATTTGCAGAGGACGCGGGCGCGGTTTCCGCCCGGATCGAAGAGCGCCCTCGACGATCCGCCCCGCCGCGGGCAAGCTCGCGCGCGATGGATGAGGATCACAAGGCCGGCCCGATCGCGCCGTTCACCGCGGGCGAGCTCGGGACCTGCTTGAAGGTGCTGGAGGCGATCGCCGCGGATCGCAGCGCGCTCGCGATCACCGATCAGCCGACGAGGCAGCGGCTCCTCGAGGCAGCGGGACGGGTGTCGCTGCCCGGCCGCGCCGAGCAGCGCAAGCTCGCCAAGGCCTTCCGCCGCAGGGAGCGCGATCAGGACAGGGCCGAGGACGAGGCGGTGCTCGACGCCACGGGGATCCGCAGCGGCCGGCGCGCGCCCGTGTTCGCGACGCCGCTGCCGGCGCTCGATGTCTCTCCCTCGGCCTCCGCGCCTCGCTCGCTCGTGTCACCCGGCGTGCCTCCCCGGCCGGGGGAGCCGCGCGTCACCGTCGACGCGCCGGTCGAGGCCGAGGGCGATGGGCCCGCGCTCCGCGAGCCGCGCAAGTGCTACGTCTGCAAGCGCGCGTTCTCGCGGCCGCATTTCTTCTACGACCAGCTCTGCCCGCCGTGCGCGGCGTTCAACTATGAAAAGCGCACGCAGACGGCCGATCTGCGCGGGCGGGTGGCGCTCGTCACCGGGGCGCGCGTGAAGATCGGCTACCAGGCGGCGATCCTGCTGTTGCGCGCGGGGGCGCGGGTGATCGTGACGACGCGCTTCCCGCACGACGCCGCGCGGCGCTACGCGGCCGAGGCCGACTACCCCGCGTGGGCCGATCGCCTGTCGATCCACGGGCTCGATCTGCGCCTGACGCCGGCGGTGGAGCGCCTCGCGCACCACCTCGATCGCACGCTCGATCGGCTGGATTTCATCCTCCACAACGCTTGCCAGACGGTGCGCCGGCCCTCGGCGTACTACGCGCACCTGCTCGACTTCGAGACCCGCGAGCCGGCCTCGCTGCCCGCGCCGATGCGCCCGCTCCTCGCCGACTACCACGAGGAGCGGAGGGCCCGCCGCGCGAGCCGGCACGACGATCCGGCCCTCCTCTCGCAGGCCGCGGTGCTGCCCGAGGATCGCGCGCTCGCGGGGAGGGTCGACCTCTTTCCGCGCGGAGAGCTCGACGCCGATCAGCAGCAGATCGATCTCCGCCCGCAAAATAGCTGGCGGATGACGCTGGCCGAGGTGCCCACGGTCGAGCTTTTGGAGGTGCAGCTCGTCAACGCCGTCGCGCCCTTCGTGCTGAGCAGCAAGCTCAAGCCGCTCATGCTGAGGCAGAGGACGTTCGACAAGCACATCGTCAACGTCTCGGCGATGGAGGGGCAGTTTTACCGCGATCACAAGACCGATCGGCACCCGCACACCAACATGGCGAAGGCGGCGCTCAACATGCTGACGCGCACGTCGGCCGCGGACTACGCGAAGGACGGCATCCACATGAACAGCGTCGACACGGGCTGGGTGACGGACGAGGACCCGGCCGTGCTCGCCGAGCGCAAGCGGGAGGAGCACGGCTTCCACCCGCCGCTCGACATCGTCGACGGGGCCGCGAGGATCGTCGATCCGATCTTCACGGGCCTGCGCACGGGCGAGCACCCGAGCGGGCTCTTCTTCAAGGACTACCTGCCGACGGACTGGTGAGGCGCGGGTTTGCAGCATTTCTCCGCGCCTTGGGGTATGACGGCCGCCCGGTGACCTCCGAGGAAGACCAGAGCGAGCTCGTCGCCGGCGCGGCCGTCGAGCCCCCGCCGTTCGCAGACGAAGCGGCCCCTGCCCCGCCCGCGAAGGCAGAGGGCCCGAGCGCGGCTCGCTCGGCGGCCATGGTCACCGCGGGGATCATCGTCTCCCGCCTCTTCGGCCTGGTGCGCCAGCGTTTCGTCGCCCACGCCTTCGGCACGACGGCGCTCGGGGACGCGCTGGCCGCGGCGTTCCGGGTCGGCAACATCACCCAGAACCTGCTCGGCGAGGGCACGCTCTCGGCCTCGTTCATCCCGGTCTACGCGAAGCTGCGGGCCGAGGGGCGCATCAAGGACGCGACGCATTTCGCGCTCTCCTGCCTCGGCCTGTTGATCCTCGCCTCGCTCGGCGCGTCGCTCGCGGGCGTGCTCTTCGCGCCCCTGCTCACGCGGCTGATCGCGACCGGCTTCGACGGCGAGCGGCTCGCGCAGACGACGGATCTCGTGCGGATCCTCTTCCCGATGACCGGCCTGCTCGTGCTCTCGGCCTGGGCCCTCGGCGTGCTCAACGCGCACCGGCGCTTCTTCTTGCCCTACGCGGCCCCGGTGGTGTGGAGCCTCGCGCAGATCGCCGGGCTCGTGGTGTTCGGCGCGTGGATGCACATCGAGGGCGTCGAGCTCGCGACGCTGCTCGCGTACAGCGCGCTCGTCGGCGCCGGCCTGCAGCTCCTCGTGCTGCTCCCGGCGGCGCGCGGGCTGCTCGGCGAGCTGCGCCCTCGCTTCGATCGCAAGGACGAGAGCGTGCGCGAGGCGGCGACGCGGCTGCCGGCGGCGCTGCTCGGCCGCGGGGTGATCCAGATCTCGGGGCTCATCGACACGGCCCTCGTGAGCTTCCTCGGCGCCGGAGCGATCGCCTCGTTCAACTACGCGCAGACGGTGTACCTGCTGCCGATGAGCCTGCTCGGCACGGGTGAGGCCGCGGCGGCGCTGCCGGAGATGGCGGGCGAGACGGCCGAGCAGAACCGGGAGCGGCGCGACGCGGCCGTGCGCAAGCGGCTCGGGGCCTCGCTCGCGCGGGTGACGGTGCTGACGGTGCCGGCGACGCTCGCCTTTTTGCTCCTCGGGCGGGAGCTCATCACCCTGCTCCTCCAGAGCGGGAGCTTCGATCGCGCCGCGACCAACCGGGTCGAGCCGCTGCTCGCCGCCTACGGCTTCGCGCTGCTCGGCAACGCCTCGGGGCGGGTGCTCACGACCACGTCGTATGCCATCGGTGACGCGAAGACACCGGCGCGCTACGCGGTGTACCGTGTGGTCGCGAGCACGCTCGTCGCCCTCGCGCTGATGCGCTTCTTCGACGTGATGGGCGTCGTGCTCGGGGCGGTGATCGCGGCGTGGGTGGAGACGTTCGCGCTCGGCTACAAGCTCCGGACGCAGATCGGCGGCCTCGGGCTCGACCAGATCCCGGTGCAGAAGACGCTGCTGCTCGGGGTCTGCTCGGTGGGCCCGGCGTACGGTCTCCGATGGCTTCTCCCCGAGAGCTTCACGGCGACGACGCTCGGATCGGCGGTCGTGCTCGCGGTGTTCGGGGCGGCCTTCGCGGTGGCGGCCCCGGGGCTCGGGCTCTTCGATCTGCGCGCGCTGCTCCGCCGGCGGCGGTAGATCGGCTGGACCGGCCGGCAGAAATTGCCGAGGACTTGGCCCTTCGGTCCGAGGTCAGGCATGGCTCGCGGCCACCATGAAGGCTCCGTCCACCTCCCGTGCCGCGCTCCTCCTCGGGCTCGCGCTCTTCAGCCCGGCCTGCAAATCCAAGGACGGAGGCGTCGGGGTGCTCGCCAAGGCCGAGCCGAGCGACGAGGTGCTCGCCAAGCTGCCCGTCCCGCCGGCCGACGGCCCCAAGCTCTGCGCGCTGGCCGAGGGCACGGCGGTGATGGAGAAGCCCTCGCCGAGCGCGCGCAAGCTCGGCGAGCTGCGCGTGGGCGCGGTGGTGGCCCGCTCGCTCGAGCCATTCTCGAAGGACGGCTGCAAGGGCGGCTGGTACGTGGTGCGCCCGAAGGGCTTCGTCTGCGCGGGCGCGAACACCGCGCTCGACGGGAGCCTGGCCGCGGCCCTGCCCCCGCCGCCCGCGCTCGACCGCGGGATGCCCTACCGCTACGGCCGCGCGCGCTCGGAGAACGTGCCGATCTACGCGCGCGTGCCCACCGTGGCCGAGCAGCTCGCGGCGGAGCCCGACCTCGCCAAGGTGCTCAAGCGCGAGCCCGACAAGGACCCGCTCGGCGCCACGGCGAACGACGTTCCGCTCGATGCGCGCGGCGCCCCGAGCGGCCCGCCCGTGCTCCTGCCGGGAGGCGACGGGATCGCCGACGGCAAGCGCACCGTGGCCTCGTACTTCCTCTTCCCGGCCGACGCGCCGGCGCCGTTCTTCCCGCCGCAGGCGGAGATCAAGCCCGGCGCCCTCCGCAAGGGATCGGGCCTCGCGATCACCGGGAGCCTCCTCGCCCCCACGGCGGCGGCGGGCGGCGGGAGCGAGCAGGCGAAGCGCCGCTTCGGGGTGACCGCCGACGGCCGGGCCGTCCCGATCGACCGGATCAAGCCCGCGCTCGGGACCACCTGGCACGGCGTCGAGCTCGACAAGGTGAGCCTGCCGATCGCCTTCGTCCACAAGCTCGGCGTGCACACCTACGCGCTCCAGAAGGGCAAGGCGATCAAGCACGAAGACGACCTCGAGCGGCGCGCGGTGATCCCGCTCTCCAACAAGTTCCGCACCGTTGACGGTGTTCGCTTCGAGGAGACACGCGATGGCGAGTGGGTCCGGGCGCAGGACATCGTCACCATCGTGAAACGGAGCAAGTTCCCCGAGTTCGCCAGGGGGACGCAGAAGTGGCTGGACGTGAGCATCGCCAACCAGACGCTCACGGCCTACGAGGGCACCAAGGCGATCTTCGCGACGTTGATCAGCAGCGGGCGCGACCAGCTCAAGGACCCGGCGACCACCGCGTCCACCGCCAAGGGCACCTTCCACATCCTGAGCAAGCACGTGACGCGCGCCCGCGACGCCCGCGAGGTGCAGAACAACCACGATCTCTTCGACGTGCCGTGGGTGATGGAGTTCGAGCCGGGCTTCGCGCTGACCGGGATGTACTGGGGCGGCGACGTGGTGGGCGAGGCCGGCGGCTTCCACGACGTGGCGATGGCGCCGCTCGACGCGCACCGGCTCTTCGGGTGGGCCGATCCGCAGCTCCCCGAAGGGTGGCACGCGGTGTACGAGGGGATGGGCGGAGAGTCGACGATCGTGTACGTGCGCCCCTGAGGAGGGCGCTCCCGGGTCACGCGCGCGGCCCGCGAAAATGCGCCGGTCGCGCGCGAAGACCGGCGGGGCTCAGTGGTGGTGGCCGTGGCCGTGGTGCTCGCCGCCGCCGCCCATCGAGCAGCCGACCGCCGCGGGCAGGTTGTTCTCCGGGATGCCGACCGGCTCGCCCGCGCTCGCGTCCTGGCTGGTGTCGGCCGCGGTCTGGACAACCGGGGGCGTCGCCGGATCGCCGGAGCCGGCGCCCATGCTGGGGCCGTCGCCGTCGCCGTCACCGTGATGGCCGTGGCCGGAGCCGCTGCCCATGTTGGGGCAGTCGCCGCCCTGGTCCTCGCACATCACCGCTGCTTCGCCGGAGGCGCAGGGCTCGGCCGTCCCGTCGATCACCCCGTTGACGCAGCTCGCCGAGCTCGTGTCGGGCGTGGTGGAGGGCACGACCACGTTGGAGCGCGGCGCGGTGGAGCCGGGCCAGTAGCGCACGCTCCCGAGGTCCACGGTCGCGCCGCCGGTGGTGATGCTCACCGTGGTCTGGAGGCGCCCGGCGTCGCTCTTGACGACCAGCGGGACGCCCTTGCCGTCGGCCGAGAGCAGGACGCGGTAGCTCTTGCCCTGCTCGAGGGTGAGCGAGAAGGCGCCGCTCGCGTCCACCGGCGCGATGGTGCTGCCACCCTGGTCGTCGGTGACCGTCACCTGGGTGAGGGCGGCGGGGAAGGTCGCCTGGGCGATGGTGCCGGTGACCGTCGAGGTGGTGGATTGGGTGCCGCAGCCGGCGACCAGGGCTCCGACGACCCCGGTGACCAGACAGAAAGCCATCGTACGCATCATGTTCTCCGTTCGAAGCTGGAGGGTACGCGAGGGTTGCCCGCTCCCGCGCCGACCCTTCGCGATTTGTCGCGTGCCGGCGTGAATTTTTTTCCCGGTTCGGCAACCACATCCTCGCGCCGCAGGTCGTCCCGGATTGATGATGTCTCTCGGGAGGGCCCGCGCTACGCTCGCGATCTCTACCTTCCGGAGAAGCCCCCGATGCGCCCTGCCCTTCTCTTCACCTTGATCCCGCTGATGGTCTTCGGCTGCAGCGCCACCAGCGATCCGAACCAGTTCCAGAGCACCAGCGCCGGATCCGGCGGCAACGGGACGGGCGGAGACGGCATCGGCGGCACCGATTTCACCGGCTCCGGCGGCAGCTCGGGGACGGCGGGGGGCTCGGCGAACGGGTGCAGCGAGGCGGCGACGCTGATCTACGTCCTCTCGACCGACAACGACCTCTACAGCTTCCAGCCGCAGCAAAAGCAGTTTTCCAAAATCGGCCACCTCGGCTGCAACACGTCGATGCAGCCGAACTCGATGGCCATCGATCGCGACGCCGTGGCCTGGGTCAACTACGTGAAGTCCGACGGCCTCGGCAGCGACACGGCCGGCGCGGTCTTCAAGGTCAGCACCAAGGACGCGAGCTGCTCCTCGTCGCCCGTCAAGCTCAGCAGCGGCTGGTTCCGGCTCGGGATGGGCTTCTCCTCGAACATGGCGGGCAGCACCGAAGAGACGCTCTTCGTCACCGGCACGGGCGACGGGCTCGGCAACCCGAGCCCCGGCCTCGGCCGCATCGACTTCGGCGCCAACAAGGTCGTCCCCATCGGCCAGTTCTCGGGCAACCTCGCGGGCGAGAACGCCGAGCTGACCGGCACGGGCGACGCCGAGCTCTACGGCTTCTTCACCACCACCCCGGTGCATGTCTCGAAGATCGACAAGACGAACGGGAAGATCGCCGGCGACAAGACCTTGCCCGCGGTCGAGACGCCCTCGGCCTGGGCCTTCTCGTTCTGGGGCGGCGATTTCTACCTCTACACCGCGCCCGATCCGACGCTGAACCCCGACCGGACGAGCAACGTCACCCGCTACCGCCCCTCCGACGGCTCGGTCGACACCGGCTACATGAAGAACGTCGGCTTCATCATCGTCGGCGCAGGCGTTTCCACCTGCGCGCCGCTCACGCCGCCCAAGTGACGGAGACCGCGATCCTCGGGGTGCTCGTGTCGGACATCGGCGACAAGGTGCGCCTTCGCGGAGCGTCGCGGAGAAGATGCCCTCACGTTGCGTATCCTCCCGTGGCGGCGCGAGCCGCGAAGATCGTTGACGGAGCCGAGGGCGGTGCCCTAGCTAAGCTGGAGGTGGAGCGCGGGTGGTAAAAGACGTCTTCGGCATCGTCGGCACGACGCAAGGAGGGAGCTTCCGCGTCGAAAGTGTCGTCGCCGAAGGCGGTTTCGCCGTCGTGTACCGCGCCCAGCACGGCGCCTTCCGCGCCCCCGTCGCGCTGAAGTGCCTGAAGGTGCCGGACGAGATCACGGCCGATCACCGCCACCAGTTCCTCGACAAGTTTCGCGAAGAAGGTGAGCTGCTCTTCCGCCTCTCCGCGCATATCCCGGCGGTGGTGCGCCCCCTGCACGTCGACATCCTCGATCTGCCGGGCGATCGCTTCGTCCCCTTCCTCGCCCTCGAGTGGCTCGACGGCGACGGGCTCGACGTGATCGTGCGACGCCGAAAAGAGCAAGGGAAGCGACCGCTTACCCTGGAGAAGCTCGTCCCTTTTCTCACGCCGGTGGCGCAGGCCCTGGCGTGCGCCCACCGCTTCCCGGGGCCGGACGGGACGGTGTCGATCATCCACCGCGACCTCAAGCCCGAGAACATCTTCGTCGCCAAGAGCCAGGGCGGCGAGGTGGTGAAGATCCTCGACTACGGCATCGCGCGCACCCGGAGCGCCGCCACCCTCTACGCGGGCCGCGTCACGCGGAGCGGCGCGTTCGACGCGTTCACGCCGGGGTACGCCGCTCCCGAGCAGTGGCTCCCCAAGCGCTACGGGCAGACCGGGCCGTGGACCGACGTCTGGGGCCTGGCCATCACCATGGTCGAGGCCCTCGCCGGTCAACCGCCCATCCTCGGCGACGTGGCGGCGATGATGGGGACGACGGTGGACGAGTCCATCCGGCCCACGCCGCGCAACGAGGGCGTGGCGGTCTCGGACGAGGTCGAGGCCATCTTCCTGCGCGCGCTCCAGGTCGATCCGCGGCGGCGCACCCAGACCATCGAAGAGCTCTGGACCGATCTCGAGCGGGCCCTGGGCCGCGAGCCCTCGCTCGCCCCGCGCGACGCCCAGGTGGGCTCCGGAAAGGGCACGCTGATCAACACCTCCCCCGAGGCGCCGAGCCCGGTGCGCCTCCGCAGCCCGGCCGCGGCCTCGGTGCTCGTGCGCCCCTCCGAGATCGGCGAGGAAGAGCCCCTCGGTCAGCCCTCGCGCGAGCCGCTCAGCAGCCCGGCTCCCTCGTCGGCGCGCCGGATCTCCGCCCCGACCTCGGACCCGGTGTCCACGCGCGGCGCCGAGCCGCCGTCCGGGCGCGGGTCCGACCCGAGCGCGCGACGCGGGTCCGACCCGAGCGCCGGCGGTCGTGGGTCCGGGCCCGCTCCTCGCCGGCCCGCGTCCCCGGGCGCAGCGCAGGCGCCCGCGACCCAGCCCGCGCGCGCCCCTGCGCCCGCGCCTTCCTCTCCGCGCGCCTCGCCGCAGCCCGCGCCCATCGCCGACTCGGTCCCTCCTCGCGTGCCGATGGAGCTCGCCTACCAGCCTCCCCGCGCGGAGGGCGAGCTGTGGCCGACCTCCGCCCGCCCTCACGAGTCGATACGCGAGCGCCTCCGCCTACCGTTCTGGCTGGTCTTCTTCGGGATCGCGGTGGGCGTGATCGAGAACCTCTACTTTCGCCAGGTGGGCGAGGTCCTCAGCGTCGGCCCGGTCCGGCCCTTGTGGATCGCGGGGCCCGTGGCGCTGATCGGCGTCCTGCTCGGCGCCTCGCGCCTGCTCGGCCGGCAAGAGTGAGCGCGACGGCGCGCAGGCCGATCGCTCGTCGGCCGCCTTGCGCCTCAGCACGAGCACGGTGAAGCGCCCCGCCTCGAAGCGCTCCGGGTCCGGCGCGAAGGGCGTGGCGTCGCTGCGGATCCGCCGCTCCATCTCGTCGAGGTTCTCGCGCGATCGGTACGGGTCGTACACATACGCGACCGTCTGCGCCGCCTCGAACGCCTGCCGGTAAGGCCGGTAGCGATCCTCCCCCTCGTTCGTGGGCACCAGGATCGGATCCTCCCGGTACATGAACGTCAGCCGGTACGAGGCCCAGTAATCGGCCATCACGTAGCGAATCTTCCGCGCCCGCAGCGCCTCGCCGAGCCGCTGATCCTCGGCCAGGCTCGGGTGCACCGACAGGCCGAAGGGCGCATACGAGACCCAGCCCGAGATGGCCGACGAGACGAGGTACGGCGCGAGCGCGAGGCTCAACCGCTCGGCCGAGAGGAGCCTTCCGAGGGGCGCCAGCGCGAAGGGCGCGCAGAGGATGATCGCCGCGAGGTACCGCGACGAGAAGTGATCCATCACCATCGGCGAGACCAGAAATCCGCCGATCGTCACCGGCACCATCGCGACACCCACGGGGCCGAGCCTGCGCGCCGGCCAGGGGATCGATCGGCGCAAGAACAAGAGACCGCCCGAGAGCAGCGCGCCCGCGAAGAGCCACGCCGCGAGCACCTGGAAGCCGTGGTACGGCGCCCCCGTCTCCCACGGCTGGTAGTCCGACATGTGCTTGGCCGCGTAGACCTTGGTGCTCAGCAGCCAGGGCAGGCAGTCGTTCCACAAAAGCTCGGCGTTGTGCGGGATGACGGCCGCGCTCAGCGACGTTTGCCCGCGGCTCGCCCCCGCGCTGTGGATCAGCAGCCAGTACGGGATCATCCCGGCGATCGCCCCGCCGAGCCCGGAGAGCAAGCGCGCGCCGATCGCCCGCCGATCGGGCGAACCATCGAGCGCCGCGAGCAGGAGGTGGAGGCCGATCACCGGCAGGAAGAGCAGCGCGTACGGATCGGCGAAGCATGCCAGCGACGCCACCGCCGCGCCGAGCGCGAAGCCGAGGCGCGGCCTCTGCCGATCGCTCGCCCGATCGAGCAGCCAGAAGGCGCAGAACACCAGGGTGAGCGACGCCTGGCGCGGCGGGTAGAGCACGTAGGTGTGGACGGGATCCGGCGCGAAGACGAGCGGCAGGACGAGGAGGGCCGCCATCCACGGCGGGACGGCGCGCCGGAGCATCGAGAACGCGAGCCACGTGAGGACGATGTGGCCGATCAAGGTCGAGGCCATCAGCCAGAAGGCCGAGGGGCCGGTGACGGCGAAGAAGAGCGCGGCCACCGCCGCGTCGACGGACGTCTGGTAGCCGCTCCCCCAGAGGAAGAACGACCGCTCGCCGTGGAGCAGGTGCATCGCCTGCAAGCCGACCACCGCCGCGTCCGAGTTCGTCCCCGGCGCGTTGATCAGCGGCGGGAGGCGGAACGCCACCGACGCGATCAGCACCGAGAGCCAGGGCGCATGCGCCGTCACGCGCCCGGCGATCGAGGGCGCGACGCTCTGCTCCTTCGAAGGCACGGGCGCGTCTTAGCGCGGATCGCGGGGGAAAGCGGCCCCCAAAAAGAAACCCTCCGCGGCGAACCGGGAGGGCCTCTTCGGGCATCGACAGGAGGGTCTACCACTCGACCCGGGACACGGAAGGCTCACTCGAACTCGCCGGTATCGCGCGGTCCCGACGTCGTACGGAACCACGGTTGGCGGGGTTGCTCCAGGCCGTCGACGTCGGGACCGCGCGATACCGATAGCGACGTTCTGGAACAGCCTTCCTTGTGATGGATGCTGCGCGAAACGCTCGGGCGGCGCAACGCCGCCCCTGGTGCAGAGCACCAAGCTGACTCGATTCTCCTGCGTTGTCCCGCCCTCGCGCAGGGCGCGGGGAGCTTTCTTCGCCCTCCACGGCCGGAGCGCGGCCTGCCGTGAAGACGAGCAAGGACGTATCACGACGGCCGCGCGGGCTGGTAGAAAAAGCGGCGGAGGCATGATGACGAGGCGCGAGCTGATCGAGAAGGTGCATGCCGGGCTCCACGCCGAAGGAGCGCTCTCCACGCGCCAGATCGCCGAGGTGATCGATCGCTCCTTCGCGGCCATCGCCGAGGCCATCCGCGACGAGGGCGGCTACACCCACCCGGGCTTCGGCGCCTTCCAGGTCAAGGTCCGCAGCGCGCGCCCCGGCCGCCACCCGAAGACGGGCGAGCCCCTCGACCTGCCCGCCACCGCGACCGTCGACTTCAAGCCCGCGGCCGACCTCAAGGCCAGCCTCAAGCCCTAGCGCGCCTCACGGCACGGCCGGGCTCGCCAGGCTCTCCGGCGCCGCGGGCTTCACCCCGCTCAGGAAGTCGGCCGCGTTGTTGTTCGTGTCGACCCCGCTGCCCGCGGCGCCGCCCGGCTTGCGGAGGATGCTCGCGTCGACGGTGCTGCCGGCCCCGGCCGTCCCGTCGTGCGGCAGGTTGCTCACCGGCGTCCCCTCGCACACGTACGGGATCGCGCAGCCGAGCAGCGCCGTCTGGGTCGCGGCGTCAACGGCGTAGCACACCGTGTCCACCACGACGTCACCGTGGACGAGGCGGATCGATCCGGCGTCGAGCAGGTCTCCGTTGAAGAGCGCCGCGTCCTTGGCGGGCATCTGCGCGTAGCCCGCCCCGGCGACGAGGAAGTGCTTGTGGGGCGGGACGATCTGCCCGCTGCCGAAGAACTTGAGCACGGGCGCGTTCATCGCGCAGGTGCCGGCGGCGCCGCGCGCCACGATCGCCCAGCTCGGGTCGAGGGTCACCGCGAGGTTGGTCGGGTTGTAGAGCTCCACGAACTCGTCGGCGGGCCCGCCCGCGCCCCGCGTCCGCACCTCGCTGACGAGCAACCGCGCGGCGCATGCCCCGAGCAGGCAGCCCCCGCTCGCGCAGTCGCCCGCCACCGCGCAGCTCTGCCGAGCGCGCAGGTCGGGCATCCCGGGCCGCCGCAGTCCACGTCGGTCTCGCTCCCGTTCTTCAGGCCGTCGAGGCAGCTCGACGGCTTGCACACACCCGCCGTGCACACCTGGCTCGCGCAGTCCGATCCCTGCATGCAAGGGTTGCCCACCGGGCAGCCCACGCACCCTCCCCCGCAGTCCACGCCGAGCTCGGCGCCGTTCTGGAGGCCGTCACCGCAGGTGGGCGCGGCGCACGCGATGCCCACGCAGAGGTGGCTCTGGCAATCGGCGCCGGTCGCGCACCCTTCTCCCGTCCCGCACGAGAGGCAGCTCGGCCCGCCGCAGTCCTTCCCCGTCTCGTTCCCGTTCTTCGCCCCGTCCGTGCACGAGGGCGCCGCGCACAGGTTGTTCTGGCAGCTCTTGGTCTGGCAGTCGCTGCCCACCTCACAGCCCACGCTCTGCGGGCAGGGCGGGCAGGCGCCGCCCCCGCAGTCGAGCCCCGTCTCGTGCGCGTTCTTGATTCCATCGTTGCACGTTGGCACCGAACATTGCCCGCTGAAGCACACCGTGCTCGCGCAGTCCACGCCCTTCTGGCAGGGCGTCCCCCCGGGGCAGCCGAAGCAGTCGCCCCCGCAGTCCACGCCCACCTCGCTCCCGTTCTTCGCGCCGTCGGCGCAGCCGGGAGGCGCGCATGCGCCGTCCGCGCAGGCCAGGGTCTCGCAGTCCGGCCCGACCGCGCAGGGCTGCCCGAGCTTGCAGGGCGGGCAGTCGCCGCCGCCGCAGTCGAGCGCCGTCTCCTTGCCGTTCGTCACGCCGTCCGAGCAGGTGGGCGTCGTGCACATGCCCGCCGCGCAGAGGCCGCTCGAGCAGTCGCTGCCCTTGGCGCAAGGCGTCCCCGGCGCGCAGCCCGCGCAGCCGCCCCCGCAGTCCGCCGAGAGCTCGGCCCCGTTCTTCACCCCGTCGGCGCACGACGGCGGGGCGCAGCTCCCCATCGCGCAGATCGCGCTCTGGCAGTCGCTGCCGGTCTTGCACCCCACGCCGGGAGGACACGCCGCGCACGCGGGCCCGCCGCAATCGGGGCCGGTCTCTCCGCCGTTCTTCGTCCCGTCGGTACACGACGGCGACGCGCAGATCGTCCCGGCGCAGATCGCGCTCGCGCAGTCGTCGCCGCTCGCGCAGACCTTGCCCCCCGCGCACCCCGGGCAGGCGGGCCCGCCGCAGTCGACGTCGGTCTCACCCGCGTTCTGGATGCCATCGAAGCAGGCCAGATCGGTGCAGCGACCGTCGAGGCAGAGCTGCTCGATGCAGTCGGCCCCCGAGGCGCAGCTCCGCCCGTTCTCGCAGGGCCCGCAGAGGCCCCCGCCGCAGTCGACGTCGGTCTCGAAGCCGTTCGCCTGGCCATCGGCGCAGGTCGGCATGCAGTGCGAGCCGGTGCACGCCCCGCCGCGGCAGTCCGCGTCCACCTCGCACCCTTGCCCGGCGGCGCACCCGCGCTGGCATGTCGCCCCGCAGTCGACGTCGCTCTCCCCGCCGTTCTTCAGGCCGTCGTCGCATGCCTCCTTCTGGCAGGCGCCCCCGGCGCACACGCCGCTCTCGCAGTCCGCGGCCCCGGTGCACGCCTTCCCAGTCGGGCAGGGGTTGCAGAGCTCGCCCCCGCAGTCGACGTCGGTCTCGCCGCCGCCCTGCGCCTTGTCCTCGCAGCTCGGATCGAGGCAGCGCCCCTTGCTGCACGTCATGCCCGCGCACTCCGCCTCGCTCAGGCAGCTCACGCACCGCGCATGCCCGTCGCACAGCGTCCCTCCGCCGGCGTCGCACATGGCGCCGAGCGCGGCCTCCGTGTTCTGCGGCGCGCCGCCGAAGCAGAGATCGTCGGTGCAAGGGTCGCCATCGACCGGCACATCGTCCACGTCGGTGACGAGGCGCATGCCGCCCTTGCCGTCGCACACGCGTCGCTGACAATCCCCCGCGATCTGCGCGCTCGTGGCCTTCCCGTCGGGCGCGGGGTCGATGCCGCAGTGCCCCTCGACACACACCCGCGCGCTGCACTCGGTGTCGAGATCGGGGCAATCGATCGCGGTCAGGCAAGGCGGACCGGACGGCGGGGCGCCGCCCCCTCCCCCGCTGCCCCCGTGGCCTCCCGGGATCTGATCGCGATCGGCGAAGGCGACGAGCTCGCACCCCGCCGCCGCGAGGAGCGCGCCGAGCCCGAGCGCCGCGCCGAGCGAGAGGAGCGCGCCCCTCATGGCGCCGCCGGGCTCTGGAGGTTCTGGGGCTTGGCCGGGCTCACCATCGTCGCAAAATCCGAGGAGTTGTCGCCCGTGTCGACCCCGTTGCCGGAGGCGCCGCCGGGCTCGCGCTCGATGCTCACGTCGACGTTGCTCGTCGCCGCGCTCGTCCCGTCGTGCGGCAGGTTGCTCACCGGCGTCCCCTCGCACACATAGGGGATCTCGCAGGTCAGGAGGTTCGACTCCGTGAGGGCGTCGAAGGCGTAGCAGACCGCGTCGACCACCACGCCTCCGTGCCGCAACATCAAGCTCGCCGCGTCGACGATCGGCCCCGTGAGCGTGCCGTCCTTCGTCGGCATCTGCGCGTAGCTCGCGCCGCCGAGGAGCAGGTGGCGGTGGGGCGGGATCACCTGGTTCGTGAAGGTGAAGACCACGACGATCGTGTTCGAAGGCGCCTGCGTGCAGACGCTCTGCGCGTTGCGCTCCGCCAGGTTCCACGTCGCGTCGAGCGTGACCGGCGCCGCGTTGGGGTTGTAGATCTCCACGAACTCGTCGGCGCCGCCCCCGAGGCCGCGGGAGCGCACCTCGCTGATCACGAGGCGCACGGCGCAGGATCCGCCGCCGCAGAAGCCCGTCGCGCAGTCGGCGTCGACCGCGCAGGGCTGCCCCTCGTCGCACCCGCCGCACGATCCGCCGCAGTCCGTCCCCGTCTCCGTCCCGTTCTTCAGCCCGTCGCTGCACGAGGGCGCCGCGCAGAGCCCGCCCGTGCACACGCCGGTCGAGCACTGCCCGCCCCCGGCGCAGGGTGACCCCACGCAGCCCGGGCACCCTCCGTCGCAGTCCACGCCGAGCTCGCCGCCGTTCTTCACGCCGTCGACGCAGGTGGGCGCGGCGCAGCTCCCGCTCTTGCACACCCCGCTGTCGCAGTCGGTGCCCGCGAAGCACGGGCTCCCGAAGGGGCACACCGGGCATGCGCCGCCCCCGCAGTCCGTCCCCGTCTCCGTACCGTTCTGTACCCCGTCGTTGCACGCCGGCGCCTTGCAGAAACCACTGGCGCACACGTGGTTCTCGCAATCGCTCCCCGTCGCGCACTGCTGGCCGGTCCCGCACCCGGGGCAGGTCGGCCCGCCGCAGTCCACCCCGGTCTCGGCGCCGTTCTTCAGCCCGTCGTTGCACCCCGGGTTCGAGCAGACGAACGCCGCGCAGATGCCCGTCAGGCAGTCGCTGTGCTGCTCGCAGATCTGGCCGTTCTTGCACTTCGGGCAGGTCGGCCCGCCGCAGTCGGTGTCGGTCTCTGCGCCGTTCTTCACGAGATCGACGCAGGTCGGCGCCTGGCAGTGACCGGCCGTGCAGATCTGATCCGTGCAGTCCGCGCCCATCGCGCAGCCCTTGCCCGTGCCGCAGGGCGGGCAGAAGCCCCCGCCGCAGTCCGCGTCGGTCTCGGTCCCGTTCTTCGCGCCGTCGGTGCAGGTCTCCGCCACGCAGAGCCCGGCCGCGCAGGAGCCGCTCGTGCAGTCCGCGCCGACCATGCAGCCCTCGCCTCCCACGCAGGGCAGACAGGTGTCGCCGCCGCAGTCCACGTCGGTCTCCGCGCCGTTCTTCGTCCCGTCACTGCACGTCGGCGCGCAGACGCCCGACTCGCACGACCCGCCGATGCAGTCGTCGTTCGCGGCGCACCCCTGCCCCGGACCGCACGGCAGCGGGCAGCTCCCGCCGCAGTCCACGTCCGTCTCCGGCCCGTTGAGGATGCCGTCCGAGCAGCTCGGGACCTGGCACGCGCCGCCCTTGCAGATCCCGCTCAGGCAGTCGCCGGGCACGAGGCACACCTTGCCGTCGGGGCAGCCGGCGCATGCCCCGCCGCCGCAGTCCACGTCCGTCTCGCTCCCGTCCTTCTGCTGGTTCACGCAGGAGAGCGGCAGGCACTTCTGGGCGATGCAGGCCTGCCCGCCGCAGTCGTCCGCGGTCAGGCAGCCCACGCAGTGCAGCGCCCCGTCGCAGACCTTGCCGCCCTTCTCGGCGCAGGCCGTCCCCGCGGCGCTCGGCGGGTTCTGCGGCATACCGCCGACGCACAGATCGTCGGTGCAGCCCTCGCCGTCCACCGGCCGGTCCAGGTCGTCCGCCATCGTGATCGCCTGGGCAACGGCGTTGCACACCGTGCGCTGGCAGTCCCCGGCGGTCTGCGCCTCGGTGGGCGTCCCCTCCGGGAGCGTCGAGAGCGCGCACTGCCCGTCGACGCACGCCCAGCGCTGGCAGGGGCCCGCGGGACCCTGGCAGTCGATCGCCCCGAGGCACGCGGCGCCGACGATCGTCCCGCCCGCGCCCCCTCCCCCGTCGATCGCGTCCCGATCGGCGAAGGCGGCGAGCTCGCACCCGCCGGCGAAGGCGAGCGCGAGCAGCATCAACAGAGGGCGGGAGAGCGCGGGGAGTCTCATGCGCGGGGATCGGCGGCCCAGTCTACCGCGAAGCGCCTCTTCAGCGCTTCTTCCCGCGCTGGTGCTCGGGGATCTTCGCCTCCACCTCGGCGATGCAGGCCTCCAGCTTGTCGACCAGCGTCTGCACGTGCTCCTCGCGCATGAAGGTCTGGTGATCGCCGGCGATCATGTGCACCGTGACCTCGCCGTTGCTGCGGGGGCCCCAGCCGAGGCGCTCGTCGCGGATGCGCCAGTAGGGCTGCTTCTTCACCCGGAACACGGTGATGTCGCAGTTGACCTTGGGCGGCACGAAATTGGGCCCCGGGAAGTGCCGCGCGAGCCAGATGTCCTGCGCGGTGGGCGACGGCGGCGGCGGAGCGTCGGCCGGCGCCTTCGCCGCCGCCTTGGCCGCGGCGCGCACCGGCTTGACCGACTTGAGCAGCGTGGGCCGCTTCTTGACGAAGTGCACCACCGCGTTCTTGAGCTGGCCGAACAGGTAGCTCGCGCTCTTGCCGCGCACCCGGGCGATGAAGCGGCGGATCGATCCCTCGTAGTGAACGATGTCGTTGAGGAAGGGATCGCGCGTGTTCTCCTCGGGCCAGGCGTCGAGCATCGCGAGCAGCGCGATCTTCTCGCCCTCGGCCTCGAGCGAGCGGGCCATGCTGAAGGCGATCAGCGCGCCCTCGCACATCCCGCCGAGCAGGTACGGCCCCTCGGGCTGCACGCTCCGCATCAGCTCGATGTACTTGTTCGTCCACTCCTCGTACTCCTCGCGCGTGTACGGCCGGCCGAGCGAGTACTCCTCCGGGTACTGGTACTGGAGCACGTAGAGCGGCCGGTCCGGATCGAGGTGCCGCCCGAGCGCCATGTAGCCGAGCGCGTTGACGTTGGGCCGGGAGATCATGAAGAACGGGCGCTTGCTCCCCTCGGATCGCACCGGGACGAGGGCCGACCACTTGCGCGCCTCGGCCTCGTCGCGGACGAGCGCGGCGATCTGCTCGATGGTCCGCGCGCTGAAGAGGGCGATGAGCGGCACCGTCTTGCCGGTCTGCTTCTTCAGCTCGGCCACCATCTGCACCGCCAGCATCGAGTGCCCGCCGAGATCGAAGAAGCTGTCGCGCACGCTCACCTCTGGCAGCTTGAGCACCTTGCGCCAGATCATCACGAGCGTCGCCTCGAGCTCGTCGTGCGGAGGCACGATCTCGCCCTCGCGCCGGCCCACCGACTCCGGGGTGGGCAGCGCCGCCCGATCGATCTTGCCGTTCGGCGTGAGCGGGAACCGATCGAGGAAGAGGAAGGCCGAGGGCACCATGAAGTCGGGGAGCAGCCCGCGCAGGTAGGCCCGCAGATCGTCCGCGCTCGGCGCTTGCTGCCCGTCGGCGACGAGGTACGCCACGAGCCGCTTGTCGCCGCCGCCGTAGTCGAGCGGGAAGACGCGCGCCTCCTTCACGCCGTCGCGCTGGGCGAGCACGGCCTCGATCTCGCCCGGCTCGATCCGGTAGCCGCGGATCTTCACCTGCTGATCGATGCGGCCGAGGTACTCGATCGTCCCGTCGCCGAGCGTGCGCACGCGATCGCCCGTCCGATAGAGCCGGCTCGATCGTTCGTGGTCGAACGGATTCGGGACGAAGCGCTCCTCCGTCAGCTCCGGCCGGCGGAGGTACCCGAGCGCGAGGCCGTCGCCGCCCACGTAGAGCTCGCCGGGCACCCCGATCGGGCAGAGGCGGCGCTCCGGGTCGAGCACGTAGCAGGTGGTGTTGGCGATCGGCCGCCCGATCGGCACCGAGGTCTTGACGTCGTCCGGCCCGATCGGGTGACAGCAGGTGAACGTCGTCCCCTCGGTCGGCCCGTAGCCGTTGATGATCTGCGTCCGCGTCAGCACGCCGAGCCCCTTCGCCACGTGCGGCACGCTCAGCGCCTCGCCGCCGATGAGGAGCTGGCGGAGCGGCGCGAGCACCTCGGGATCGCTGTCGATCGTGGCGTTGTAGAGGCCGGCCGTGAGCCAGAGGGTCGTCACCCCCTCGTCGCGGATCAGGGCGCCGAGGCGCTCGGTCGAGGGCTTCTCCGCCGGGAAGATCACGAGCCTGCCGCGGTTGAGCAGCGGGCCCCAGATCTCGAAGGTCGACGCGTCGAACGAGAGCGGCGCGAGGTGGAGGAACACCTCGTCCTCGTCGAAGCGCGCGTAGTGGGTCTCCTTGACGAGGCGCACCACCGCGCGGTGCGGCACCGTGACGCCCTTGGGCTTGCCGGTGGAGCCCGAGGTGTACATCACGTAGGCGAGCCGGTCGCCGCCCGGCTCGGCCGGGAGCCGCGTGTCTTCTTGCCGATCGAGCGCCTCGCCGCGCGGCGCGATCACCGCGAGCGACGGCGTCACCACCTCGGGGGGCAACGCATCGATCGCGACAACGTGGGCGAGCTCGGCGTCCTCGATCAAGAACGCGAGGCGCGCCGCCGGGTACTCCGGATCGAGCGGTACGTAGGCCCCGCCAGCCTTGAGGATGCCGAGGAGCGCCACCACCATGTCGAGCGAGCGCCGCGCGAAGAGCCCTACCGGCGTTCCGCGCGTCACGCCGCGCTCGCGGAGCAGGCGTGCGAGCCGGTTCGCCCGGCGATCGAGCTCCCCGTAGGTGAGCCGCTCCTCGCCGAAGACCGCGGCCGTCGCGTCCGGATCGCGGTCCACCTGGCGCTCGAAGATCGCCTCGATCGCCGCGTCGCGCGGGTAGTCGGTGCCGGTCTGGTTCCACACGACCTCGAGGGTGAGCCGCTCGCCGTCGTCGATCATCGAGAGCGCGTCGACCGTCTCGCCCGGGTTTCGCACGATGGAGTAGAGCAGGTTCTGGAAGTGCACGATCATCCGGTCGATCGTGGCTGTTTCGAACAGATCCGTGGCGAGCTCGAAGTAGCCGCCGATGTGCTTCTCCCCTTCGAGCATGGTCAGGGTCAGATCGAACTTCGCCGTCCCGAGGTCGGCGCCGAGGTTCTTCTTGGTCTGCGTCGCCGCGACCTTCGTCTCGCGCGGCGCGTTCTGCATCAGGAACATCACCTGGAAGAGGGGCGACCGGCTGGTGTCGCGCTCCGGGGAGAGCTCGCGGACGAGGCGCTCGAAGGGCACGTCCTGGTGGGTGTACGCGCCGAGGCAGGTCTCGCGCACCTCGCCGAGGAGCTGGGTGAACGATTTCTCGGCGAGGGGCTGGGCCCGGAAGACGAGCGTGTTGACGAAGAACCCGATCATCCCCTCGGTCGCCTCGACCGTGCGCCCGGCGATCGGCGAGCCGACGAGGATGTCGTCCTGACCGCTGTAGCGGTGGAGCAGGACGTCGTAGGCCGCGAGCAGGAGCATGAACAGCGTGACGTTCTGCTTGCGGGCCAGCGCGAACAGGCCCTCGGAGAGATCGTGCGGGAGCATGAACGCGCGGTTCTGACCGCGGTGCGTGGGCAGCGTGGGACGCGGCCGATCGGTCGGCAGATCGAGGGCGTGGGGCGCGCCGCGGAGCGCCTCCTTCCAGTAGCCGAGCTGCGTGTCGAGCACCGGACCGTCGAGCCAGGCGCGCTGCCAGGCCGCGTAGTCGGAGTACTGCGCCGGCAGCTCGCGGAGCGGCGACGGCCTGCCCTGGCGGAAGGCGTCGTAGAGCGCCGCCACCTCCCGCTCGAGGATGCTCATCGACCACCCGTCGGACACGATGTGGTGCATCGTCAACAGGAGGACGTGGTGCTCCGGATCGAGCTCGAGGAGGCGCGCCCGGACGAGCGGGCCCCGCTCCAGATCGAAGGGCTGCGCCGCCTCGATCGCGGCCTCGCGCTTCGCGGCGAGCAGGCGCGTCCCCTCCGTCACCCGCGCGAGCGACTGCTCGACGAAGGACAGCTCCGCGTCGTCGTGGATGACCTGGAGCGGCTTGCCGTCGACGAGCGAGAAGGTGGTGCGCAGCGACTCGTGCCTCTGGACGATCTCGGCGAAGGCGCGGCGGAGCGCCTCCCGATCGAGCGCCCCGAGGAGCTGGATCGAGAGCGCCATGTTGTACGACGCGTCCCCCGGCGAGAGCTGATCGAGGAACCACAGGCGCTCCTGCGCGAATGAGAGCTGCCGCGTCGGGCCCTCGGTGACGCGCACGAGCGGCGGGTGCGCGGGCGCCGTCCCGCCGCGGATCGCGTCCTCCACGCGCCGCGCGAGCGCCGCCGGGGACGAGGCCTCGAACATGGTCCTGAGGAGCAGCTCGACGCCGAAGCTCGTGCGGATCTTCGCCATCACCTGCGTCGCCAGGAGCGAGTGGCCGCCGAGCTCGAAGAACCCGTGGTGCACGCCGATCTGCTCGGCCGGGATCTTGAGCACCGCGGCGAACATCCCGACGAGCGCCTCCTCGACCGGGTTGCGCGGGGCCACGTAGACACGCGAGAGCGAGTCGCCGAGCTCGGGCGCCGGCAGCGCCTTGCGATCGATCTTCCCGTTCGCCGTGAGCGGCATCTTCTCGAGCGCCACGAACACCTGCGGCACCATGAAATCGGGCAGCCGCTCGGCCACGAAGGCGCGCAGCGCTGTCACGTCGATCTGCGCGCCCTCGGACGCGACGACGTAGGCGACGAGGCGCTTGTTCCCCGGCGCGTCCTCCCGCGCCACCGCGACGGCCTCCTTCACCGTGGAGTGACGGAGCATCACCAGCTCCACCTCGCCGAGCTCGATCCGGAAGCCGCGCACCTTGACCTGGTGGTCGATGCGGCCGAGGTACTCGATCTCCCCGTCGGTCCGGAACCGGCCGAGATCGCTC
The DNA here is from genome assembly GCA_046351295.1 of Byssovorax sp. Taxonomy (GTDB): domain Bacteria; phylum Myxococcota_A; class Polyangia; order Polyangiales; family Polyangiaceae; genus JAXLYT01. The sequence goes on along the minus strand of JAXLYT010000056.1, from coordinate 13,986 downwards.
GTGCGGTAGAGCCTCTCGCCCGCGTGGAACGGATCGGGGACGAAGCGCTCGGCGGTGAGATCGGGCCGGCCGAGGTAGCCGCGCGCGAGGCCCTCGCCGCCGAGGTAGATCTCGCCCGGCACGCCGATCGGCACCGGCCTCCGGCGCGCGTCGAGGATGTAGGCCTTGCCGTTGCCGATGGGCCGCCCGACCGTCACCGGCGCGCCGTTCGGCACGAGGGTGAAGGTCGAGTAGGTGGTGTCCTCGGTGGGCCCGTAGAGGTTGTACACGCGCTCGATCGTCGGCTGCGCGTACACCTGCGAGACGAGGCTCATCGCGAGCGGCTCGCCTGCGAGGCACACCACGCGCACCGAGGCGGGGATGCCGCCCGTGCGCACCAGCTCGGCGATCGCCGTGGGGACGGTGTTGACCAGCGTGACCTCGCCCGCCGCCGGGAGCCCCGGGAGCGCGAGCGCGTTCTCCGCGACGATGAGCTTGCCGCCCGAGGAGAGCGGCAAGAACAGCTCGAACACCGAGAGATCGAAGCAGATCGAGGTGGCGAGCAGCACGCCCGCCCGGTCGGCCGGCCCGTAGACCGACTTCGCCCAGGTGATGAGACACACCGCGCTGTGGTGCTCGATCGCCACGCCCTTCGGGCGCCCGGTCGATCCGGAGGTGAAGAGCACGTAGGCGAGATCCCTCGACGAGGCGAGCTTCGGGAGCCGCGCGTCGGGCTCGGCGGCGAGCGCCGCCGCGTCCCGGTCGAGCAGGATGCGCGCGGCCTCGTGCTCGGGCAGCACGCTCTCCACCGCGCTCTCGGTGAGCACGACGCGCGCCGCCGCGTCCTCGAGGATCTGCCCGAGGCGCGCCGTCGGATACGTCGGATCGAGCGGCACGTAGGCCCCGCCCGCCTTGAGCGTGGCGAGCAGCGCGATCACCATCGCCGCCGATCGGCGCACGCACACGCCCACGAGCACGTCCGGCCCGACGCCCCGCGCGCGCAGCGCATGGGCGAGCCGGTTACTCTGCCGCTCCAGCTCGCCGTACGTGATCCGATCGTGCCCGTCGACGAGCGCCACCGCGTCGGGCGTCGCGTCCGCCTGGGCCTCGACGAGCTCGTGCAGGCAAGCCTCGCGCGGGAAATCGAGCTCCGTCGCGTTCCACTCCACGAGGAGCGCCTCCTCGGCCGCCGGCAGGATCGGCAGGTCGCCCACGGGGATCGAAGGCGATCGGGCGATCCCGTCGAGCAGCGTGACGAAGCTCTCGGTCAGCCGATCGATCGTCGGGGCGTCGAACAGATCGAGCGCGAACTCGAAGGCGCCGCCGATGTGCTTTCGGCCCTCGGTCATCATCAGCGTCAGATCGAACTTGGTGACGCCGCTCTCGATGGTCACCCCGCGCCGCGCGCCGGACGGCCCCTCGCGGCCCGCTCCCTCGCGCCCCGCGCTCTCCCGCGCGACGTTCTGGAGCAGGAACATCACCTGGAAGAGCGGCGTGCGGCTCGGATCGCGCTCGGGTGAGAGCTCGGCCACCAGGCGCTCGAAGGGCACGTCCTGGTGGGCATAGGCGCCGAGGCAGGTCTCGCGCACCTGGGCGAGCAGGCTCGTGAACGTCACCTCCTCCGGGAAGCGGGCGCGCAGCACCAGCGTGTTGACGAAGAAGCCGACGAGCCCCTCGGTGGCCGCCGCCGTGCGCCCCGCGATGGGCGATCCGATCACCAGATCGTCCTGCCCGGTGATGCGGTGGAGCAGCACCTCGAAGGCCGCGCAGAGGAGCATGAACAGGGTCACGTTCTCCCGCTGGGCGAGCGCGATCAGCGACTCCGACGTCTCGGGCGTGAGCGCGAAGGCCTTGCGCCCGCCGCGGTACGTCGGGACGGCCGGGCGCGGCCTGTCGCCCGGCAGATCGAGGGCCTGGGGCGCGCCGCCGAGGGCCTCCTTCCAGTAGCCGAGCTGCTCCTCGAGCAGATCGCCGTCGAGCCAGCGCCGCTGCCAGGCCGCGTAGTCCGCGTACTGGATCGGCAGCTCCGGCAGGGGCGAGGGCTCGTCCTTGCGGAAGGCCTCGTAGAGCGCGGCCACCTCGCGCTGGATGATGCCCAGCGACCACCCGTCGGACACGATGTGGTGCATCGTCAACAGGAGGAGGTGGACGGTGTGATCCAGCTCGACCAGGCGGGCGCGGAAGAGGGGCCCCTTCTCCAGATCGAAGGGCCGGTTGGTCTCCCCCGCCGAGAGCTTCCGCGCCGCCTCGAAGCGCTCGCCCTCGGGCAGGCCCATCAGCGACGTGAACGGGAGCGCGACCTCCTCCGCGGGCCGGATCACCTGGGCCGGCTTGCCGTCGACCGAGACGAACACGGTGCGCAGCGCCTCGTGGCGCCGGCAGAGCTCGGTGAGCGCGCCCTTGAGCGCGTCCCTGTCCACGCTCCCGCCGAGCTGCATCCCGAGCGGGATGGTGTACGACGTGTCGCCGGGCGCGAGCTGATCGAGGAACCAGAGGCGCTCCTGCGCGAACGAGAGCGGCCGCGGGCCCTCCACCGCCTCGTGCTCGAGCGGCGGGAGCTGCCGCGACCCACCGCCGCGCAGGAGGTCGTCCACCCGCTTGCCGAGCTCGGCGGCCGACGGCGCCTCGAAGAGCACGCGGACCTGGAGATCGACCCCGAGCGCGCCGCGGATCCGCGACATCGCCTGCGTCGCGAGGAGCGAGTGCCCGCCGAGCTCGAAGAACCCGTCGTGCACCCCGATGTCCTCCGCCGAGATCTTCAACACCTCGGCGAAGATGGCCACGATGGCCTCCTCCGTGGGACCGCGCGGCGCCACATGCGCGCGCTCCACGCCGCCCGCGCGCTCGGGCGCCGGGAGCGCCTTGCGATCGACCTTGCCGCTCGGCGTGAGCGGCAGCTTGTCGAGGAAGACGAAGACCGAGGGGACCATGTACTCGGGGAGCTGCTCCTTGACGAACGAGCGGAGCTGCGCCGCCGAGGGAGCCCCTTGCCCCCAGACCACATAAGCGATGAGCCGCCTGTCGGCGTCACCGTAATCCCGCGCCGCGACCACCACCTGGCTCACCGAGGGGTGCTGGACGATCGCCCCCTCCACCTCGCCGAGCTCGATCCGGAAACCGCGCACCTTGACCTGCAGATCGGCGCGGCCGAGGTATTCGAGATCACCGCTCGGCAGGTGGCGACCGAGATCGCCGGTCTTGAAGAGCAAGGCCCGCGGACCGGGGCGGAACGGATCGGGCAAGAAGCGCTGGGCCGTCAGATCGGGCCGGTGCAGATAGCCCCGGGCGATGCCCACGCCGCCGATGTAAATCTCGCCGCTCACGCCGATCGGGACAGGCTCCCTCCGCGCGTCGAGCACATACACCCGGACGTTCTGGATCGGCTTGCCGATGGGCACCCGCGTCCCGAACGGAAGATGCCTGTCGGGCACATAGCAGGTCGCGTCGGCCGAGATCTCGGAGCAGCCATAGAGGTTCAAGAGCACGCGATCCGGCATCGCCGCGAGGAAGCGCCGGCAGAGCTCGGCCGGGAGCGCCTCACCGCTCGTCGTCCACCACCGCAGCCGCGGCAGGCGCTGCGCCAGGTCTTCATGCGTGTCGAGCATGGCCCGGAGGAGCGAGGGGACGAGCACGAGCCGGCTTATCCCGTGCGTCGAGAGGGTGTCGACGAAGCGGCGCGTGTCCTTGAGCACCTCGCTCGGGATGAGCACCGCGGGCACGCCCTGGAGCAGCGGCCCGAAGATCTCCCAGATCGAGTCGCCGAAGCTCAGGGTCGTCTTCTGACAGCAGATCTCCCCCTGCTCGAAGGGATAATTGTTCCACATCCAGGACAGGCGATTGACCATGCCGGTGTGGGTGCCGGAGACGCCCTTGGGCGCCCCGGTCGAGCCCGAGGTGTACATCACATAGGCGATGTCCCAGGGGTCGACGGCGACGCCGGGGTTCTCGGCCGGGAGGTGGGCGAGCGGGCCGTCGCCGCGATCGAGATCGTCGAGCGAGAGGAGCGTGAAGCCCTCGGTCGGGAGCTCGCTCCGGAGCCTGTCCTGGGTGATCAAGATCCCGAGCTTCGAGATCTCGATCATCAGCGCGAGCCGATCGCGCGGATAGGTGGGATCGAGCGGGACATAGGCGGCCCCCGTCTTGAGCACCGCGATGAGCGCGATCACCATCTCCGGCGAGCGCTCCACGCAGATGCCCACCTGCGTGTCCTTGCCCGCGCCGAGCGAGCGCAGGTGATGGGCGAGGCGATTCGACCTCTCGTTGAGCGTCCGGTAATCGATCTCCCGGCCCTCGAAGATCAGCGCCACCGCGTCGGGCGTCTTCGCGGCCTTCTCCTCGAAGAGCCCGTGGAGCGTCGCGTGCTCGGGATAGGCCGCGTCCGTGGCGTTGAAGTCGTCGAGGATCGCGCTCCGCTCGTCGTCGGCCAGCATCGGCAAGGCCGACACGGGCGCTCCCGGCGCGCGGGCGATCGCCTCGAGCAGGCGCACGAAATGGGCGGCCATGCGCTCGATCGTCGCCGGCTCGAAGAGGTCGAGCGCGAACTCGAAGTAACCGACAATCCCCTTCTTGCCCTCGACCGTGGTGAGGGTGAGATCGAACTTGGCGGTCGCGTCCTCGACGGTCATCCCGCGGCGGTTCGCGGTGGCCGGCTCTCCGCCGCTCTCCTTCACCGCCTCTTCCCGCGGCGCGTTCTGGTGGATGAACATCACCTGGAAGAGCGGCGTGCGGCTCATGTCGCGCTCGGGCGCGAGCTCCCGCACGAGGCGCTCGAAGGGCACGTCCTGGTGCGCGTAGGCGCCGAGGCAGCTCTCCCGCACCGAGGCGAGGAGCGAGGAGAACGAGATGTCCTCCGGGAACTGGGCGCGCAATACCAGCGTGTTGACGAAGAAGCCGATCATCGCCTCGGTCGCCGCCGCGGTGCGCCCGGCGATCGGCGAGCCGACGACGATGTCGTCCTGCCCCGTGTAGCGGTGGAGCAGCACGTCGTACGCCGCGAGCAAGAGCATGAAGAGCGTGACGTTCTCCTTGCGGGAGAGCGCGTGGAGCTTCTGGCTCAGCTCGGTGGAGAGGACGAACGCCTTGCGCCCGCCGCGGTGCGTGGGCGCCGAAGGTCGCGGGTGATCGGCCGGCAGATCGATGGCCTGGGGCGCGCCGCCGAGCGCCTGCTTCCAGTAGCCGAGCTGCTGCTCCTCGACCTCGCCGCGGAGCCAGCCCCGCTGCCAGGCCGCATAGTCGGCGTAGTGCGCGGGGAGCTCGGGCAAGGGCGAGGGCATCCCCTTCCGGAAGGCGTCGTAGAGGACCGACACCTCGCGCCGGAGGATGCCCATCGACCATCCATCGGAGACGATGTGGTGGATCGTCAACACGAGGTGATACGACCCCTCGGCGAGCTCGATCAGCCGCACCCGGAGGAGCGGCCCCGTGGCGAGATCGAAGGGCCGGGCGATCTCCTCGGCGGCGATCTTCTGGGCGTGGGCCATCCGCTTCTCTTCGGCGAACGATGTCAACGATGTCACCGGAAGGGGGATGTCCATCGCCGGATGGATGATCTGCACCGGCTTGTTGTCGACCGTGGCGAACGTGGTGCGGAGCGCCTCGTGCCGGCGCACCAGCTCGACGAAGGCCCGGTGGAGGGCGTCGAGATCGAGCGCGCCGCCGAGCGCCATGCCGAGCGGGATGTTGTACGACGTGTCCCCGGGCGTGAGCTGATCGAGGAACCAAAGGCGCTCCTGCGCGAACGAGAGCGGCCGCGGTCCCTCCACCTCTTCGCGGACGAGCGGCGGCAGGGCGAGGCCCTCGGCGCCCCGGATGGCCTCGTCCACCCGCTTGCCGAGCGCGGCGGGCGTCGGCGCCTCGAACAGCGCGCGGAGCGGCAGCTCGACCCCGAACGCGCCGCGGATGCGGGAGATCGTCTGCGTCGCGAGGAGCGAGTGACCGCCCAGCTCGAAGAAGCCGTCGTGCGCGCCGACGAGCTCCGCCGGGATCTTCAGCACCTCGGCGAAGATGCCGCAGAGCCCCTCTTCTGTCGGTCCGCGCGGCGCCACATAGACGCGCTCGGCCCCGGCGACCCGCTCCGGCAGCGGCAGCGCCTTGCGATCGACCTTGCCGCTCGGGGTGAGCGGCAGCCGATCGAGCACCACGAACACCGAGGGCACCATGTACTCGGGCAGGCGCGACGCCACGAAGAGGCGGAGATCGGCGCTCGAAGGCGGCGCCCCCGCGGGGACGACATAGGCCAGGATGCGCAGATCTCCATCACCGTAATCCCGGGCGGTGACCACGACCTGCTTGACGGCCGGGTGCTGCGAGACGGCGCTCTCCACCTCGCCGAGCTCGATGCGGAACCCGCGCACCTTGACCTGGTAGTCGGCGCGGCCGAGATAATCGATGTTGCCGTCGGGCCGGTAGCGGCCGAGATCACCGGTCTTGAAGAGCAAGGCCTTCGGGCCGGGCCGGAACGGATCGGGCAAGAAGCGCTCGGCGCTCAGATCGGGCCGGTGCAGATACCCGCGCGCCACGCCCGCGCCGCCCACGTACAGCTCGCCGACCACGCCGACGGGGACAGGCTCTCGCCGCCCATCGAGGAGGTAAACCTGGGTGTTGTCCATCGGCTTGCCGATGGGCACCCTGGCCCCGAAGCGGCCCTTTTCGGGCACGTAATAGGTCGCGTCCGCCGACACCTCGGTAGACCCGTAGAGGTTCAGGAGGAGCTTGTCCGGCAGCTCGGTCAGGAAGCGATCGCAGAGATCGGCCGTGAGCGCCTCACCGCTGGTCGTCCAGTATTTCAGGAGCGGAAGGCGGGCGTCGAGATCCGGATAGGCGTCGAGCATCGCGCGGAGGAGCGAGGGCACGAGCACGAGGCGCGTCACCCGGTGCTCGCCCAGAGCGTCGATGAAGCGACGCGTGTCCTTGAGCACGTCGTCCGGGATCAAGAGCGCGGGGACGCCTGCGAGCAGCGGGCCGAAGATCTCCCAGATCGAGTCGACGAAGCTGAGCGTCGTCTTCTGGGAGCTGACCTCGCCGGGCTGATAGGGATAGGTCCGCCACATCCAGGCAAAGCGGTTGATCGCGCCGGTGTGCGTGCCCGAGACACCCTTGGGGATCCCGGTGGAGCCCGAGGTGTACATGACATAGGCGATGTCCCACGGGTCCACCGCCACACCGAGGTTGTCGGACGGCGCGGCGGCGAGCGGGCCGCCCTCTTCATCGAGACAGACCACCTCGATCTGCCGCGCCGGCAGCTTGCCGCGTACGTTGGTCTGGGTGACCAGGATCGGCAGGCGGGAGATCTCGATCATCAGCGAGATGCGCTCCTCGGGGTAGGCCGGATCGATCGGCACGTAGCATGCGCCGCTCTTCAGCACCGCGAGCAGCGCCACCACCATGCTCGGCGAGCGCTCGACGCAGATGCCCACGGGCACGTCGCGGCCGGCGCCGAGGGAGCGCAGGTGATGCGCGAGCCGATTGGCTTGCTCGTTGAGGGCGCGATAGCTCACCGCCTCACCGCCGGCGAGGAGCGCCGGAGCCTCGGGGTTCCTGGCCGCCTGCGCCTCGAAGAGGCCATGGAGCGTGGCCTCGGCAGGATAGGCGATGTCCGTCTTGTTCCATGTCTCGACGAGCATCCTCCGCTCCTCGTCGCCGAGCAGCGAGAGGGCGCGCAGCGGGGCGCCCGGGGCGCGGACGATGTTGCGGACGAGGTTCTGCACGTGATCGAGCAGCGCGCGGATCGTCTGCGGCTCGAAGCGCCGGCGATCGAAGCTCACCTGCACCGAGAGCTGCCTGCCCATCGCCGCCATCAGGGTGAGCGGATAGTTGGAGTGCTCGCGCACCCGCGAATCACCCATGGAGGCCGGCCGCTTTCCGCCGCCCTCTTTGCCGGGCTCCCGCGCGCCGCTGTCGCTCACCAGCTCCTCGACAGGGAAGTTCTCGAAGACGAGCAGACCCTCGAAGAGCGGCGTGCCCCGGGGCACCTCGCTGTAGCCTTGCACGGTGACGAGGGGCGTGTGCTCGAGCTCGCGGATGTCGGCCTGCTGGACCTGGAGCGCGGAGAGGAAGGCGCGCACGGGCTGCTCGGGATCGAGCCTGGCCCGCACCGGGACGGCGTTGATGAAGAGCCCGACCATCCGATCGATCCCGGCGATCGGCGCCGAGCGACCGGAGACGGTAGCCCCGAAGAGCACGTCTTCTTCTCCCGTGTAGCGCGAGAGCAAGACGGCGAAGACGCCCTGGAGCAGCGTGTTGACGGTGAGCCCCTCGGTCCGACAAAACGCCGAGATCTCCTGCGACTGCTCGGTCGAGAACGAGACCACCTGATCCTCGAACCCCTCGCCCGTCGCCTCCTCCGGCGGGTGATCGACGCCGAAGGGCGTGGGCGCGGTGAAGCCGGCGAGCAGGTTGCGGAAGAAGCCCTCGGCCTTCGCCGGATCTTGCTTGTCGAGCCAGGCGATGAAGTCCGCGTACGGCGTGGTCTTCGGCAGCTCCGCGTCCTTGCCGGCCGCGTAGGCGTGGTAGAGCGTGAGCACCTCGCGGACGAGGATGGCCTTGGACCAGCCGTCGATGACGATGTGGTGGATCGTCAACATGCAGCGATGGAGCTCGTCCCCCAGGCGGAAGACGGTCACGCGCATGGCCGGGGCCCGCGTCAGATCGAAGCCGCGCCTGCGATCTTCGTCGGCGAAGGAGCGCAGCCTCTCTTGCTGCTCGGCGCCGGTCTGGCCGCGCAGATCATGGGTCTCGACGGAGAGCTTGGCGCGCTTCTGCACGACCTGGATCGGCCTGTCGAGGCCCTCCCAGGTGAAGAAGGTGCGGAGGATGGCGTGGCGCTCGACGACCTTGTGGAAGGCGCGTTGAAAGGCGTCGAGGTCGAAGCTGCCCCGCACCGCCCAGTCGAGCTGGGTGACATACGCCCCCTCGCCCTCGGCGTAGAGCGTGTGAAACAGCATCCCCTCCTGGAGCGGAGAGAGGGGGTAGACGTTCTCGATGTTCTTGCGGCTCATTCGGATTCGTCCTCGTCGTCGTCGTCGCCGTCATCGAGGCGGCTCATGATCATCAGCTTGTCGACGATGTCCTGGCTGAGGTTGCCTGCCTGGAAATCGGAGGCCGTGTACCCGCCGGCCTCGGGGGAGAGACAGTGGGCGATGAGCCCGCGCAGCGCCTCGAGGAAGCGCTCGGCGAGATCGGTCACCCGCGCTCGGTCGAGGAGGTCCTCGCCGTAGGTGATCTGGGCCTGGAGCCGCCCGCCGGCGATGCTCGCGTTGACCTCGATGAGGTGCGAGCGCGCGGCGCGCGGGCTGTGCATCGGCCCGGCCGGCTCGCGCGCGGCGCGGACCTTCCCCTCCTCGGGGACGGTCTGACCCATCTGGCCGAGGTAGTTGAAGAGCACCTCGGCCTTCGGCATCTCCGCGAGAGCACGCTGGATCACAACGTCTCCGCGGAGGTAACGGAGCAGGCCATAGCCGAGGCCCTTGTTCGGGATCGCCCTGAGCTGCTCCTTCACCGACTTGATGATCCGCCCCGGATCGGCGTCGGCCCCGAGATCGATCAGCACCGGGAAGAGGGCCGTGAACCAGCCCACGGTGCGGGAGAGATCGACGCCGGGCAGGATGTCCTCCCGCCCGTGGCCCTCGAGATCGAAGAGCACCGCGTCGCTCCCGGTGAGCCCGCGCAGCGCGAGGGAGAACGCGGCGAGCAAGACATCGTTGATCTGCGTGCCGTACACGGCCGGCACGTCGCGGAGCAGTGACTCGGTGTGCTCGGCGGAGAGCGCCACGGTGACGCTCCTGGCCGAGCTCTCGACGTTCTGGCCCGCGGGGCGATCGAGCGGGAGGCGGCGCACGCGGCGGCGCGCCTCGGCGAGCCAGTAGCCCGCCTCCTCGCCCACCGCGGTCGAGCGGGCATGCTCGGCGAGCAAGGTCGCCCAGCGCTTGATCGAGGTCGTGCGCGGGGGCAAGGCGATCGCCTCGCCGCGCGCCCGCGCCTCATAGGCACTGAAGAGATCGTCGATCAGGATGCGCCACGAGACGCCGTCGACCGCGAGGTGGTGCGCGACCCAGAGCAGCCGCCCGGGGGTGGACGGGCCGAGATCGAAGTAGACGAGCCGCGTCACCGGCCCGCCGTCGAGGTCGAGGCTCGCCTGCACGTCGGCCGCGATCGCGCGCACCTGCTCGCGCCGCTCGGCGTCGCTCGCGCCCGAGAGATCCACGCGCCGGAAGACGCCCGGTCCGGCGTCACCCGCGATGCTGAGCAGAGGCGCGCCCTCAGCCCTGCGGAGCCGGAGGCGGAGCGCGTCGTGGTGCTCGACGATCGCCATCATCGCTGCCTCGAGCGCCGCCGGATCGAGCGGCTCTCTCGCCTCGAGCATCACCGACTGGTTGAAGTGGTGCGGATCGACCAGATCGCGCTCGACCCACCAGGCGGCGATCGGCGTGAGCGGCAAGGCGCCCGTGACCTGCCCCTCGGCCTCGGCGACCTCGTCGATGCGCTCGGCCGCGGAGGCGAGGCCGGCGATCGTCGGGAAGCGGAAGATCTGCTGCGGCCGGATGCGGAGCCCGGCTTGCCGCGCCAGCGAGACGACCTGGATGCTGAGGATGGAGTCGCCGCCGACGGAGAAGAAGTTGTCGTGGACGCCGACCTCCGCGATCCGCAGCACCTTGCGCCAGATCTCGACGAAGGTGGCCTCGATCTCGTTGCGCGCCGCGACGCGCTCACCCGCGTCGCCGAGGCCGCTCTCCGGCGCCGGGAGCGCGCGCCGATCGATCTTGCCGTTCTCGGTGAGCGGCATCTCACCGAGGATGACGAAGGCGGCCGGGACCAGGTGCTCGGGGAGCTTCTGGGCCAGGAAGTCGCGGAGCGCGGTGTCCACGAGCCTGAGCTCCGCGCCCGCCGTCACGTAGGCGACGAGCCGCTTCTGCCCCGGCACGTCCTCGCGCGCCAGCACCGCCGCCTCGCGCACCGCCGGGTGCTGCGAGAGCGCGGCCTCGATCTCGCCGAGCTCGATGCGGTAGCCGCGGATCTTCACCTGGCTGTCGAGCCGGCCGAGGTACTCGAGCTCGCCGTCCGCGCGCCGGCGGCCGAGATCGCCGCTCCTGTACATCCTGCCGCCGGGCACGAAGGGATCGGGCAGGAAGCGCTCGGCCGAGAGCTCCGGGCGGTTCAGGTATCCGCGCCCGACCTGGGCGCCGGCGATGTAGATCTCTCCGGCGACGCCGATCGGAGCCGGGCGGAGCTTCGCGTCGAGCACGTAGATGCGCGTGTTGGCGATGGGCCTGCCGATCGGGATCGCTCCCTCGGGAAGCGGGCCGGGCGGCACCTCGTGGATCGCGCAGCCGACCACCGTCTCGGTCGGGCCGTACTCGTTGATGAGCCGCGTCGCAGGCGCCTTTTCGCGGAAGATCTGGAGGTGGCGCGGGAAGAGGGCCTCGCCGCCGATCACGAGCGCGCGCGTCTTGCCCGCGAGCTCGGTCGACGCGAGCTCGGTCGAGAGGGCCTCGAGGTGGGACGGCGTGAGCTTGATCAAGCTGTAGTTGTCGCCCGATCGCAGGGCCTCTGCCAGGCCGAGCACACCGAGCTCCTCCGGGATCAGCGTGACCGTGCCCCCGGTGAGCAGCGGCGTGAAGAGGCTCGTCACGGTGAGATCGAAGCCGATCGACGAGTGGACCGGCGCGCCCGTCCCCTCGCCCACCCTGTACGCCTCGATCGCCCAGCGCAGGTAGTTCACCACACCGCGGTGCTCCAGCATCGCCCCCTTGGGCTTGCCGGTGGAGCCGGACGTGTAGATCACGTAGCAGAGGTCGGCCGGGCTCACAGGCGCGCCCGGACGCTCGCTGCTCTCACTCGAGAGATCGAGCGCGTCGAGCAGGAGCACCGTCGCCGCGCTCTCGGGGAGGGCCGCGGAGAGCGCGCGCGTCGTGAGCAGGAGCGGGACGCGGGAGTCCTCGATCAGGAAGCCGAGGCGCTCCCGCGGATAGCTCGGATCCATGGGCACGTACGCGCCGCCGGCCTTGAGCACGCCGAGCACCGCGACGACCACCTCGATCGATCGTTCGAGGCAGAGGCCCACCAGCACGTCGGGCCCGACGCCGCGGGCGATGAGGTGATGGGCGAGCCGGTTCGCGAGCGCGTCGAGCTCCCGGTAGCGGAGCGAGCGGCCACCGTGGGTCACCGCCACCGCCTCGGGCGTCCTCTCGACCTGCGCCTCGAAGAGATCGTGCACGCGGGTCTCCGCGGGGTACGCGACATCGGTCGCGTTCCACCCCACGAGGAGCAGCTCCCGCTCCCGCTCGCCGACCATCGGCAGCTCGCTCACCCGCTGCGAGGGCGCGCGGGCGATGCCTTCGAGCAGGCTCTGGAAGTGGCCGATCATTCGATCGATGGTCGCGGGCTCGAAGAGATCGAGCGCGAGCTCCAGCGATCCGCCGAGGCGCGAAGGCCCTTCGAGCATGGTGAGGGTCAGGTCGAACTTGGCCGTCCCGCCCTCCAGGCTCACCCCGCGGCGAGCGCCGGGCGGCGCCTCGCGCGGCGCGTTCTGGAGGAGGAACATCGCCTGGAAGAGCGGCGTCCGGCCGAGATCGCGCTCCGGCGAGATCGCCTGCACCAGCCGCTCGAAGGGCAGATCGGCGTGGCTGTACGCGCCGAGGCATGCCTCGCGCACCTGGGCCAGCAGATCGACGAAGCGCGGGTCGTCGTCGAAGTCGGCGCGCAGGACGAGCGTGTTGACGAAGAAGCCGATGAGCCCCTCCGTCTCGCGGTGGCCGCGGCCTGCGACCGGGGTCCCGACCAGCACCGAGGATTGCCTCGCGTAGCGGTGGAGCAAGGTCTCGAAGGCCGCGAGCAGCAGCATGAAAAGGGTGACGTTCTCCCGGCGCGCGAGGGCCTTGAGCGCCGCGGAGACCTCGGCCGACACGCCGAAGGCCTTGCGCGCGCCGCGGTACGTGGGCACGGCGGGCCGCGGTCGATCGGCCGGGAGATCCAGCGCGGTCGGGGCGCCGCGGAGCGCCTCGGTCCAGTAGGCGAGCTGCGCGTCGAGCGCCTCGCCGCTGAGAGCGCGGCGCTGCCAGGCGGCATAGTCCGCGTACTGCAAGGGCAGCTCGGGCAAGGGCGAGGGCTCGCCGGCGCGGTACGCCGCGTAGAGCGCCGCGACCTCGCGCTTGAGCACGTCGACGGACCAGCCGTCGGACACGATGTGGTGCATCGTCAACACCAGCAAATGAGCCGCCGGATCGAGCTCGAGGAGCACGGCGCGCACGAGCGGGCCGCGGGCGAGATCGAACGGGCGCGCGGCCTCGGCGAGCGCGGCGCGGCGAGCCGCCTCGGGACGCTCGTCCTCGGGCAACGAGGCGAGGCTCGTCACCGGCAGATCGAGGTCGAGCGCCTCCTGCACGACGATCGCCGGTCTCCCGGCCACGGTCGGGAAGGTCGAGCGCAGCGCCTCGTGCCGGCGGATCACCTCGGCGATCGCGCGCCGGAGCGCGGCCACGTCGAGCGCGCCGCCGAGCTGCAGGCCGAGCGGGATGTTGTACGACGTGTCCCCGGGCGTGAGCTGATCGAGGAACCAGAGCCGCTCCTGCGCGAACGAGAGCGCCTTGGCCTCGCCCGCGGGCGCGCGCTCGAGCGGCGGGGCGGCCGGAGCCCGCTCGCCGCGCATGGCCTGCTCCACCCGCTCGCCGAGCTCGGCGACCGTCGGCGCCTCGAAGAGGACGCGCAGCGCGAGATCGACGCCGAAGGCGCCGCGGACGCGCGAGATGGCCTGCGTCGCGAGCAGCGAGTGCCCGCCCAGATCGAAGAAGCTGTCGTGGACACCGAGCGCGTCGGCCGCGATCTTCAGCACCTCCGCGAAGATCCCGAGGAGCGTCTCCTCCACGGGGCCGCGCGGCGCGACCCTGATCCGCTCGCTCCCCGCCCCGGCCTCGGGCGCCGGGAGCGCCTTGCGATCGACCTTGCCGTTGGCCGTGAGCGGGAGCCTGTCGAGCCGGACGAAGACACCCGGCACCATGTGCTCCGGCAGCTTGC
>JAXLYT010000055.1:0-83099 GCA_046351295.1 Byssovorax sp. | reverse complement strand
GAGCGGGGAGCGGGTGAAGGCCAAGGTGTCCCGCGTACACGTTGTGTGCTCCAGGGGGTGCACGCGGGCAGGTCTCCACGCTACGTTGAGGCGCCCGGATCGCCGCTCACCCCCTCATGGCCCCTCCCCGCGTCCTCGTCTCCGCCCTGGCCCTCGCGCTGGCCACGCTCGGCGGCGCGGCGCGCGGCGACGAGCCGCCGAGGCCGGGGACGAGCACCGCCGGCTCGCGCGCCCTGCTCACGCCCGAGATCACCGCGCTCGGCTCCACCATCCCGGAGCTCAGCGATCCCTCGCCGAGCGCGCTCGACGGAAAGCCCATCCGCCGCGTCGAGGTGATCGTGACCGGCGATCGGTGGACGAGCCACCCCTCCATCACGCGGGTCCGGCCGGGCGAGCCGCTCAGCGCCGAGGCCGGGCGCCGCGCCGCGCGCGAGCTGCTCGACACGGGGTCCTTCGCGCGCGCCAGCGTCGAGGCCTTCGCCGAGGGAGACGGCGCCGTCCTCCGCGTGCACGTGCTGCCTCGCCGGCTGATCGCCGCCATCCAGATCACCGGGGCGACGCTCGACCGCGCCGACACCCTCGAGGCCGCGGGCGTGAGCGACGGCGGCGAGCTGACCCAGCCGGCGCTCGAGCAGATGGGCGAGAAGATCCGCCGCTACTACGCCGAGCACGGCTTCCCCTCGGCCCAGGTCGGGGTGGACACCACCGACACCGACAAGCCGGATCGGGTCGTCCTCTCGCTCGAGATCACCGCCGGCGCGCCGCGCACCGTCGACCGGCGCGTCTTCGTGATCGACCCCGCCCTCGATCGCGAGGTGGGCGATCTCAAGGCCAAATACCGCTTCGCCACGGGCGCGCGGGTCGACGAGCCGGCCCTCGCCGAGGCCGATCGCGAGCTCGCCGAGCTGCTCCACAAGAAGGGCTTCCTCCGCGCCGAGGTGCACCACCTCATCTCGCCCCCCGCCGGAAGGGGCCCGACCGAGCTCGCGGTCCAGATCGATCCCGGGCCGCGGATGGTGCCCGCCTTCGACGGCAACCGGGCCTTCGACGAGCAAGACCTCGTGAGCGCGCTCAACCTCGAAAAGCTGCCCGATCCGCGCCTCGGCGAGCTCGTCGAGCGGGCCCGCGCCTTCTACGTGAACCGCGGCTTCTTCGACGCCGAGATCACCGCGACCGAGCAGGGCAAGCCGGGCGACGCGGTGCACCCGCTGCTCTTCCAGGTGCGGGAGCACCGGCAGGTGCGCGTCGTGCGCCGCGTGTTCCCCTGCCTCATGCCCTCGATCAAGCCCGACGACATCGGCGCCGAGATCGACAGCTTCCTCGTCGAGGATCTCCCCGGCAGCGAGCTCTTCACCGCGGTCGATCCCCGCGTGGTCGACGCCCTCTTCGGCCCCGCGGAGCCGACGGGCGGACGCGGTCTCTCGACGCCGCAGATCCCCCTCTCCACCTACGCCCCCGAGACCTACGAGCGCGCCCTCAAGCACCTGAAGAACCTCTACCGGAGCCGCGGCTACCTCAACGCCGTGATCGGCCCGATCTCGGTCATCCGCCCCACCTGCGCGAGGCGCTCCCCCGCCGGCCAGTGCGTGCCCGAGCTGCCGAAAGAAGCGCTCGCCGCCCGCTGCCTCAAGGACTCGCTCGGCCTCCCCCTCGCCGAGCCCTCCGCGCCCGACCCCTACTCCTGCCGCCCCGATCCCGCGCGCGACGTCACGTGCGCCACGGAGATCACCCTCCGCATCCCCTTCCACCTCGGCCCGCAGACGCGCCTCTACGACCTCGCCTTCGAGGGCAACCGCACGCTCACCGAGGTCGAGCTCGCCAAGGTGGCCGATCTGCCGCTCGGCGAGCCGCTCTCCACGCTCGAGCTCGAGGCGGCGCGCCTGCGCGTGCTCGACGCCTACCTCCAGCGCGGCTTCGTCTACGCCGACGTGCGCTCGGCGATCGAGCCCTCGCCCGATCGCACCCGCGCCCGCGTGCGCTTCTCCCTCACCGAGCGCGAGAAGGTCACCGTCACCGGCTTCGTCGTCAAGGGCGCGAGCCGCACCGACCCGGCCCTCGTGCTCTCCCGCCTGCTGCTCAAGGCGGGCGGTGATTACCGGCAAGATCTCGTCCGCCAGAGCGAGGAGCGCATCGCCGCCCTCGGCACGTTCTCCAGCGTCTCGGTGGCCCTCGAAGATCCGGACGTGCCCCAGCGGCGCAAGCGCGTCGTCGTCACCGTGGTCGAGCAGACGCCGCAGTACCTCGAGCCGCGGCTCGGCTTCTCCTCGGGCGAGGGCGCGCGCTTCGCCTTCGAGTACGGGCACCGCAACATCGCGGGCCTCGCGATCGCCCTCACCCTCCGCGTCAAGCTCGGCTACGTCTTCGACTTCCTGATCGTCGACGCCAAGACCCGCCAGAACTACGGGCTCGATCAGACCTACGGGGCGGGCTCGGTGAGCCCCGTCACCGGCCTCGACCGGATCGATCGCAACAACACGATCTCGCTCGCGTTCCCCGACATCGGCCTCGGCCCCGTGGTGAGCCTCTCGCTCGACGGGATCGACATCCGCAAGAACCAGCCCGATTTCGGGCTGACCAAGGACGCCTTCGTCCCCACCCTCTCGTACCAGCCCGCCCGCGGGCTCCTCGCGCAGCTCAGCGTCTCGGCCGAGCGCAACGAGGTGCAGATCTTCAATCAGAGCACGCAGAGCCTCACCCTCAGCAACCTGATCCGCGCGCCCGAGGGCACCACCGCCGCGTTCGCCCAGCGCGTGGCGGTCACCTGGGATCGCCGCGACAACCCGCTCAACGCGACGCGCGGCACCCTGCTCTCCGCGAGCGCCGAGCATGTCAACGCGCTGCCGATCGGGGGTGAGACCACCACCGCCGTCACGTCGCACTTCCTCCGCCTGAGCGGCCGATTCGCGGGCTACCTGCACCTGCCCTGGGGCATCACCCTCGCCGCGAGCGTCGCCGGCGGCGTGAACGTCCAGCTCGCGAGCCAGAGCCACACCTACCCCGACCGCCTCTTCTTCCTCGGCGGCGCCGACTCGATCCGCGCCTTCCTCGCCGACTCCGTCGTGCCGGAGGACGTCGCGCAGGAGCTCATCAAGGAGGCCGCGAACGCGCACGACGACACGCTGCTCAGCACGAGCCGCTGCGCCCGCAGCGTCTTCCCGACCCCGGGCGAGACCACGCCCTTCTCGATCTGCGACGTCGCGATCCGGGGCGGCGACGTGATGATCAACCCCCGCCTGGAGCTGCGCTTCCCGCTCACGCAGACCTTCCAGGGCGGCGTCTTCCTCGACACCGGCAACGTCTGGAAAGACGCCGCGCTCTTCCAGCCCTGGATGCTCCGCTACGGCCTCGGCGCAGGCCTACGCGTGACGACGCCCATCGGCCCGATCGCGCTCGATTACGGCTTCAACCTGGCCCCGCGCGAGTGGGAGCCGAAGTACGGCGCGTTCCACTTCTCGATCGGGCTGTTCTGAGCGTCTGGCCTCGCCGGGCCAGCGCTCAGTGGTGCGCGTCGCCGCGGGAGAACAGGAAGCCGAGGAGCGCCGCGGTGCTGATGAGGCCGCCGAGGATGCCGAGGAACAGGGGGAAGCTCATGGGGGACGCATCCTAGATCACCGATCAGGTCAAGCGCACGAGAAAACAAGCGCTCCTGGTCCCCTCCCTGACGGTCGGGGTTCGGGATGTTGTTGTTATTTCGATCAGAGCCGGACGACGTTGCGCTTGTCGCCCTCGATCTGGCGGAGCGCGTCGCGCGTGTCGACCACGAGGGGCGCCTCGCGGACCATCCGGGCGTAGTCGACCCCGGCGTGATCGGTGATGATCACCACCGCGTCGTAGTCCGAGAAGCGCACGTCGGTGCGCACCGAGGTCATCTCCATCCCGTGCTCGTCGACCTCGGGCACATGCCGGTCGAGGTAGCTCACCTCGGCGCCGAGGGCGCGCAGGCCGTGGATCACGTCGAAGGCGGGCGACTCGCGGTAGTCGGAGACGTCGCGCTTGTAGGCCACCCCGGCGATCAGGATCTTCGACCCGTTCACGGCCTTCTTCTGCCGGTTCAGCGCCTCTTGCACGAGGCTCACCACCTCGGTCGGCATCGCGCTGTTGATCGTGTCGGCGAGCTCGATGAAGCGCGCCTGGTACTTGAGGCTGCGCATCCGCCACGACAAATAGAGCGGGTCGATCGGGATGCAGTGGCCGCCGAGGCCGGGTCCGGGGAAGAAGGGCATGAAGCCGAAGGGCTTCGAGGCCGCCGCGCGGATCACCTCCCACACGTCGACGCCGAGGCGCCGCGACATCAGCGCCACCTCGTTCACCAGGCCGATGTTCACCGCCCGGAACGTGTTCTCCAGCAGCTTGACCATCTCCGCCGCGTCGGTGCTGCTCACCGGCACGAGCGTGTCGATCGCCGTCCCGTAGAGCGCCGTCGCGACCTTGAGGCAGCTCGGCGTGGCCCCGCCGATCACCTTGGGCGTGTTGCGGGTGTGGAACTTCTTGTTCCCCGGATCGACCCGCTCGGGGCTGAAGGCCACGAACACGTCCTTCCCCAGCTCGAATTTGCCCTGGGTGAGCTTCGGGACCATCACCTCGCGCGTCGTGCCCGGGTAGGTCGTCGACTCGAGCACGATCAGCATCCCCGGGTGCTGGTGGAGCGCGATCTCGTCGCTGGCCGCGGCGATGAAGCGCATGTCCGGGTCCTTCGTCTTGTTGAGCGGCGTCGGGACGCAGACCACGATGGCGTCGGCCGAGCCGAGCACGTCGGGATCGGTCGAGGCCTTGATCTTCCCGGCGCGGACCAGCGGCAGGAGCTCCGCGGAGGCGATGTCCCCGATGTACGACTCGCCCAGGCCGAGCATGCGGATCTTCTCGCGATCCTTGTCGTAGCCGGTGACGGAGAAGCCCGCCTTCGCGAACTCGACCACCAGGGGCAGGCCCACGTAGCCGACCCCGATCACCACCACCTTCGCGCTCCGGTCCTCGATCTTCTTCAGCAACGTTGAAAGCACCCGCGCCTCCTCTCGTCGTCCTTCCGGCGCCGAACCCTTGGATGCACGCGCCTCGGTCCCCTGTTCATCCGGGGCTCCATTTCAGTCCTCGACCTCGCCGGCGAGGATGGCCCGGGGCCCCTCGCGCAGCAGAAAGTCGGCCTCTTCCTTCCCCACCTCGTCGATGAGCCGCGTGATCCCCTGGATCACGTCGTCAACGTCGGACGCCTTGTGGGCGTCGCTGCACGCCGCGTAGTAGCAGCCCTGGGAGAGCAAGAGCTCCGCGCTCTTCTTCGGGCCGCGCCCGTATTTGCCGGCGAGCGAGGCCACGTCGAGCAGGAGCACGGCCCCGCCGTCGAGCAGCGGATCGAGCACCGCCGGGTCGTCCCACACCGGCTGGTAGCGCTCGGGGTGCGCGACCACCGGCCGCAGCCCGCGGCGCATCAGATCGAAGAAGCGGTGATCGACGCGGGCCGGGAAGGCGCGGGTCGGGAACTCGACGAGCACCGCCTTTTCGCCCGGGTACGGGAGGGCCGAGCCGCCGAGGAGGCGCTGGTAGACCACGTCGTCGAAGAAGTGCTCCGAGGAGAGCCCGAGCTCCGGCAAGGGGCCGGGCATGGCCGTGACCGCGGCGCGCGTGCGCTCGTAGGCCGCCGAGAGATCGGACTTCGTGTTGTCGAACATGCCCGGGCGCATGTGGGGCGTGGCCACCACCTTGTCGAACCCGGCCCGGTGGAGCGCGTCGAGCAGCGCGCGGCTCTCGGAGAAGCTCCGCGCCCCGTCGTCGACGCCCGCCACCCAGTGGCTGTGCAGGTCGATGTAGCCGCGCATGGTCGGCGGACCATAGCCCATCCGCGGCAAAGGCGCCGGGGCGACCGCAAATTTGGCCGCGAAACACGGGCCCAGCCATCCTTCCATCCGCACGATGCGCGGCGTCGATCGACCCCGATCGCCGCCCTTGCCCGTCCGGAGGTCTGCTTGTCCTCGCCCGATGTAGAGTCCCAGAAGCCCCAGGCCGTCGACCGGCGCCGGAAGCGCAGCGACGACCCGATCACCGCGCTGCACTACCAGCTCTCGTTCAGCCGCAACGAGGCCTCGCTCGACGCCCTCGTCCTCGTCGACGACAGCGGCTGCCTCGTGGCCGGCGCCGGCGCCTGGCCGCTCTGCGAAGAGCTCGCCGCCTACGCGCCCCTCCTCTCGCACCCCGAGGCCATCCGCAACGGCGCGCTCGGCTCGCGCCTCTCGGCCCTCTCCGCCGAGGTCGAGGTGCGCACCGTGCTGATCGACGGCTGCGAGGCCGTGATCTGCGGCCGGGGCGGCGGCGCGGCCCGCTCCTCCATCCTGGCCCGCGCAGCGGCCGGCTGCCGGCGCATCCTGGGCGCCGCCGAGGCCTGAGCGCGCGCTTTCAGTGCGCCGAGCACGCCTCGTAGGCGGCGCCGCAGCCGGCCTGGCTCTGCGCGCAGTCCACGCAAGCCTGCGTGGGGTTCTGCGCCGTGCAGAAGTTGCCCGCGCACGAGGCCTGGCACGCGCCGCTGCACAGGCACGTGAGCAGCGCGCCGTAGTACGAAAGGGCCTCGCCGCACAGATCGGAGGCGCCCGCGTTCCCCTGGAGGAAATCGGCGCACGCGTAGGCCATCGGGCACGGCCCGCAGCTCCCCTTGTAGCAGCTCATCCCGCAGCACTCGGCGCCGGTCAGGCAAGGCTGCCCGTCGGGCGTGCACGGCGGAGGATCGCCGCACACGCCCTTTTCGCAGGTCTTGCCGTCGCAGCAATCCGCGTCGATCGCGCATGCCCCGCCGGGCACGGAGCAGAGCTTGTGGCAGACGTGATCGAGGCACGGCAGGTGATCGCAGCAGTCGCTGTCGATCGCGCACGCGGCGCCTTCCGCGAGGCACGCGGCGCATGCGCCCGCGACGCAGGCGAGGCCCGCGCAGCAGGGTGATCCCACCACGCACGACGTCCCGACCGGCCAGCAGCCGGCGCCGCCCGCCCCGCCGGATCCGCCGGATCCAGCAGATCCGCTCGATCCACCGACCCCGCTCGATCCGCCCGCCCCGCCGATCCCGCCCGCCCCCGCGAGGCCACCGGCGCCGCCCGTTCCGCCCCCAGCGGTCGAAGCTCCACCCTGCCCTGTCGTATTTGTGCTTTCTCCGCCGGCTCCACCGCCTCCAGCGGGGCCCGAGATCGGCGCTTTGCACGTGATTGTCGCGGAGAAAATGCCGATCAGCGCCCCGAGCCGGGCGGCCGCCGGGACGCGCCTCCGGGCCGCTCGCCGGGCTTCGACAAAACCATGATTTCTCGAAATGGGTTCGCTAAGGTGCGCGCGCAAAGGGGCTACCCCTTCATCGAGGAGTTTCGACATGGTTTTTCACGCAAGCGTGCGCAAGGCAATCGCGCTCGGGATCGCGGCGCTCGGTTTCGGAGCGCTCAGCTTGGGGTGCGACACCAGCCTCAATGGAATCTCTCCGGGCCAGTATCGCCTCTACAAGATGGAGTTCACGACGGCCACCAAGTCGAACGGCTGTTTCTTCCCGGACAAGGGGCCGGACGCGAACACCGCGAGCGACTCGGACACCACGGTCGCCACCGACGTCTGGGTCTTCACCGCCGACACGGCCGGGTTCTTCTACCTCGACCTCGGCAACCACACCCTCCAGGGCCAGGCGACCGACACCGGCTTCACCTTCACGGGGACCAAGGTCGACGTCGAGTTCGATCAGGACGACCCGAAGAAGACGAAGCGGACCGTCACCGTCGTCGAGACGATCAACGTCCAGCCCGACGGCCGGAGCATCCTCGGCGACGCCACCGTCGACACCACGTTCGCCTGCAGCGGCGCGGGCTGCACCGCCATCCCCGGCTGCACGGTGACCACCAAGTTCTCCGGCACCGAGGTCACCGACGTCGAGCTCCAGCGCGACGTGAAGTGAATCGAGCGGGGCGCGATCGCCGCGCCCCCGTTCCCTCTCCCCCTGCCCTCTGCTAAGAAGCGGGCGCGTGACTCCCCAGAGCGCTCGCTCGCCCTCGGCCGGCCTCGGCCCCTTGCTCGACACCCGGAGGGTCATCCTCTGCGTCGGCTGCGGGGGCGTCGGCAAGACGACGACCACCGCGGCGCTCGGCCTCGCCGCCGCGCGCCGAGGCAAGCGCGTCCTCTGCCTCACCATCGATCCAGCGCGGCGCCTCTCGCAGAGCCTCGGCCTCTCGGAGATGACTCCCCTGGCCCAGCGCGTCAGCCCCGAGGTCTTCAAGAAGGCCGGGCTCGACGTGCCGGGCTCGATGACCGTGATGATGCTCGACACGAAGAGCACCTTCGACGCGCTCATCGCCTCGCTCGCCCCCACCGCGGACAAGCGCGATCACATCCTCAACAACGTCCTCTACAAGTACATCTCGACCTCCCTCGCCGGCACGCAGGAGTACATGGCGATGGAGAAGCTCTACGCCGTCCGCGCCGATCCGGCGTACGACCTCATCCTCCTCGACACCCCGCCGACGCAGAACGCGCTCGACTTCCTCGACGCGCCCGAGCGCCTGATCGGCGCGCTCGACAGCGCCGCGACGCGCTGGTTCGTCCAGGCCTTCCAGTCGTCGGGCAAGCTCTCGTTCAACCTCCTCGCCAAGTCGACGGCGGCCATCCTCCGCGGCATCGGCAAGCTCACCGGCGGCGGCTTCCTCGAGCAGATCGCCTCGTTCATCTCCGAGATCAACGAGCTCTTCGGCGGCTGGCGCGAGCGGGCCACGCAGGTCGCGAGCGCGCTCCGCGGCGCCGACGTGGCCTACGTGCTCGTCACCACGCCCGACCCGCTCTCCGTGCGCGAGGTCATCTACTTCGCCGACCGGCTGCGCGAGCAAAACATGCGGCGCGACGCCTTCGTGGTGAACCGCGTCCACCCCATGTACGGCCGCCTCCCCACCGAGCCCGAGATCGAAGATGCGCTCGGCCAGAGCGGCCTGCCCCTCGATCGCAGCGCCGCCCCCCGCCTCCTCCGCGCCGCAGAAGACGAGACGCGCCTCGGCAAGCAGGACGCCATCCACCTGCTCGGCCTCGAAGGCGCCCTCGACGACGAGGCCGAAGGCGGGACGATCCAGGTGAAGATCCCCGCATTTCCGTACGATATCTACGACATCCAGCGCCTCGGCCGGGTGTCGGATCTGCTGGCGCCGCGGTGACAGCCGGCCGCGATCTCGGCTAGCGTCATCGCCCGGAGGACTCGATGAGCAACGCGCAAGGTGGCTGGCCGCCCGGACCTCCGGGAGGGCCGCCCGGAGGACCGCCCGGCTATGGCCCCCCGCCCCAGCAAGGCTACGGTCCGCCCCCGCAGCAAGGCTACGGCCCCCCGCCGCAGCAGCCCCAGCAGGGCTACGGCGCGCCTCCTCAGCAAGGCTACGGCGCGCCTCCTCAGCAGGGCTACGGCGCGCCTCCTCAGCCCCAGGGATACGGTCCTCCCCCCGGGGCGATGACGCCTTATGCCCCCGCGCCGATGGCCGCCCCCTGGCCCGGCGGAGGCGGCATGGCCATGGCCGGGAGCGGCCCGCCCACGGTGATGGGCGTGCAGCTCGCCCCGGGTGAGCGCGTCATCTACTTCTACAAGCCGAGCTACCAGGGCGACAAAATCGCCCTGTGGATCCTGGGCATCCTGTTCCTGGTCGTGCTCATCGGCATCATCTTCATCGTGCTCGCCCTCATGGTCGACACCCGCAACCCGCGCGCGCAGATCGTGACGACGCAGCGGGTGATCGAGATCAGCGGCAAGGGCGTCCCCTCGTGGATCCCGCTGGGAGACGCCGTTGACGTCGACGCCGAGCGTCAACAGACGACCAACGCCGGCGGCGGCCTGCTCGGGTACGCCATCGGCGCGGCGGTGACGGCCATCGCCAACAGCATCGCCAACAAGAAGTCCAAGCTGGAGCCGAACTTCTGGAAGCGGACCATCGCCATCCTCGTGATCGGCCGCTCCGGCCAGCGCTTCCGCCTCCAGACCCGCCAGCCCTTGCAGCTCGGCCCCTTCATCGCCCGCTGCGTCCTCGAGCCCGGCTCCGCCGAGATGGCCGCCCCCGTCCCCTACGAGGCGTGACCCCCAAGATCAGCACAAGTACAGTACCGCGACCGCGAGGGAGCGGACCGTGCAGCCGCCGGGTTCTGCGAGCTCCAACGCCACCAGGCACCGCACCTATCGGCAGCCGGCGAGTCGCTTCGGGCTTTGACTTGGTTGCTACCTTGCAGGTAATGCCTGCTCGGTCCGCTCCCTGCCGGTCGCGGTGCTGTTCCTGGTGACCTCGGCGATGGCTGGACTGTCTGGCTGCGCGGGCCCCTCACCACACGTGAGGGATGAGCCGATATCGCACCTTCTCGCGATAGGCCACATAACCATCGAGCTTCTCGGAGAGGAATTTCTCCTCCTCGATGAGCCGGAGGATGACCACCAGGATGAGCCCGGCTGCGCAGGGCAGGCCGGCCCAGGAGCCGAGCGCGGGTGGGGTGGCGGCGATGAGGATCCCTGCGCCGGCGTACATGGGGTGTCGGACCAGCCGGTAAGGGCCGGTGCTGATGACCTTTTGATCCTGGGCGAGCTCGACCACCGCGCTCGTGTAGCTATTTTCTCGGAAGACGAGGAAGACCACGAAGAAGCCGAGCGCGACCAGGGCCGCGGCGGCGAGCGATATCCAGGGAGGCACGGTGGACCAGCCGTAGCGGCGGTCGAGGCCCGGCACCACCAGGAGGCCGATGAAGAAGAGGTTGGCGAGCGCCTGGATGACCTTCTGCGCCCGCTCGGGCTCGGCCATCGCGCCGGCCTTGATCCGCCGGTCGAGGAGCTTCCGGTCGTACCGGATCAGGTAGAGCGTGACGAGCAGGGACGCGCCGCCGAAGACGCCGAGGTAGAGCCGGGCTTGCCAGAAATCCAGCGTCCCCGCCGCGCCGAACAGGGCGGCGCCCATGACGGCCAGGAGCGCGACGAGGCCCAGCATCGCCTGGAAGATCAGCATCGTCGTCGTCTCCTCGACGAAGGAGACCGGCCCGGGGCCCGCCCGTCAAGCGAGGCGAGGCCGCCCTTTCGCCGGCCGCGCGCTGGACGTAAGCTCGTCGGGATGACGATGGTGAACGAGGCCCGGCGAGCCCGCGGAGCGCGGCGATGAGCGACGCGCTCGGCCTGACCTTGTTCGCCCATGTCTGCGATCGCCCCGACGACGAGATCGACCTCGTCGAGGGCGCGCTCCTCCTCGCGGAGATCGATCACCCCGGCGTGGATCACGCGCGGGCGCGATCGATCCTCGACGAGCTCGGCCGGGGCGCCAAGGCCGCGATCGCCCGCGCCGAGGCCGAGCACCAGGCCGAGGAGGCGCCGGACATGCGCGACGTGCGCCGGCTCGAAGGCGCGCTGCGCTACCTCTACGAGCAGGCCGGCTTCCGCGGCAACGGCGAGGACTACTACGACCCCAAGAACAGCTTCCTCGACGAGGTGCTCTCCCGCCGCACGGGGATCCCCATCACCCTCGCGGTGGTCCTCATCGAGGTGGGCCGGCGCGCCGGGCTCGATCTGCGTGGCGTCTCGTTCCCCGGCCACTTCCTCGTGCGCGCGGAGACGCCGATGGGCCTCTTGATCGTCGACCCCTTCGGCGGGCGCCTCCTCAGCCGCGCCGAGCTCCGCGCCCTCTTCGCGCGCGCCACCGGCCAGGATCGCGAGCCCGAGGCCGAGCAGCTCGAGGCCGCGGGCCCGCGCCAGATCCTCCTCCGGATGCTGGCGAACCTCCGCGGCATCTACCGGTCGCGCGGGGACATGGATCACCTCCGGGCCGTGCTCGAGCGCATGGACGTGCTCGCCCCGAGCGAGGAGCTCCGCCGCGAGCGGCAGGAGATCGGCGGCAGCGCGCCCTTCCGCGCCGGCCGGCGGAGCCTCAACTGATCTGATCCTCCCCTGTACACCACACATGATCCATCGCCCCGTGCTCCGCCCGGGGTTAAAACCCCGGGCTACACTTGACGAAGCCCGCCCTTCGGCGGGCTTGCGCACAACCCGTTTGGCTTCGCTGAGGCGTGGGGCGCTACGTCCGCTCTCTGCGCCGTCCGCACTTGTTGCAGCACGCGCGTCCAGTCCAGCAGGAGGCAAGCCGGCGAAGGCCGGCTTCCTCTGTGTAGCCCGGGGGTTTACCCCCGGGCTACACCTGCACATCGGGCGAGCATGACATTATCCCTCCTTCTGGGGCGGGGTGCGCGCCGCGCAGACATCAGGGGAGCTGTACCCCGCATTCAACACCTCCACCGCCACGCCGAATTTTTTTCGCGAGGGTGGTAAAACTTGTTGCCATGTCCCGCGGAGCATGAGAGTCCTTGATCCGTCAAGATCGCTCCCACGCGCTGCGCGTCACCGTTCCTTGGGAGCTGAAGAGCGGCTTGACGAGCACAATCGATCATTCGTGCCGCACAGCAGGCTCCCTGCGCCTCCCGCGCGCGTGACGCGATGGGCCGAGGGGGCGAGGACGCGTCCGGTGGAGTCGCGCCCTGCCGTGTCCGCACCATCCCGGAAGGAGGGCTCATGAAGAGGTCCAGCACGGTCGGCTCATCCATTCGACTCGTTTGGCTCAGCGCGTTATCGATCGGCGTCATGCTCACCGCGATCGATGTCCGCGCCGACGGCGTCTGCGGTGATGGCGTGATGGACCCCGGAGAGGGGTGCGACGACGGCAACACCGCAGACGGCGACGGGTGCAGCGCGACCTGCCAGACGGAGTGTCTCGACAGCGATCTCGACGGCGTCTGCGACCTCACCGACAACTGCCCTTCGACCCCGAACCCCTTCCAGCTCGACATCGACGGAGACGGGCTCGGCGACGCATGCGACACCACCTGCGTCGATGTCATCGACGACGCGGACACGTACATCGACAGCCAGAACCCGGGCGTCAACTACGGTCTGATCAAGACCATGAACGTCCTGTCGACCCCCGACGAGCAGATCTTGATTCATTTCGACCTCAGCGCCGTCCCGGCGAACGCCATCATCACCGGCGGGACGCTGAACATCCTCCAGCGGGACACCGACGAGAGCCCCGTCCCCAAGGAGCTCAACGTCCGCACCGTCAAGAACGCCTGGAACGAGGCGACGGTGACCTGGAACAACTACGACGGCGGCCAGCCCAACACCGGTGTCCTGCTCGGCACCGCCCAGACCATCACCGCGCCCCTCTACCGCGGACACATCCTGATTCCCCTCGACGGGAACGTCACCCGCAGCGATTTCGAGAAGGGCCTCTGCATCGATCAGTTCGACGGCCCCAACATGGCCGCGACCACCTTCCGCTCCCGCGAGCCCCCGGTCGACGACCGGCCGCTGCTGAACGTCTGTTACATCACCTGCTCCGATGTCGATCACGACGGCGTGTGCGACGACGGTGACAACTGCACCTTCGCCCACAACCCCTCCCAGCACGACTCCGATGGAGACGGCGTGGGCGACGCCTGCGATCCGACCTGCGAGAACCTCTCCGTCGACGGCGACACCTATATCGACAGCAGCCACCCCGCGACCAACTACGGGCTCATCAAGACGATGAACGTGAGCGCCGTCCCGGTGCAGGAGGCGCTCCTCCATTTCGACCTCTCCCCCATCCCGGCCGGGGCGATCATCACGAGCGGCACCCTCGATATCCTCCAGCGCGACACCTTCATCGGCCCGACGCAGAAGCCCATCCAGGTGCGCACCGCCAAGAACCCCTGGTCCGAGGCGGTCGCGACCTGGAACAACTACAATGGTGGCCAGCCCAACACCGGTATCCTCCTCGGCTCGGCGATGACCATCGGCGCGCCGCTCTTCCGCGGACACCTGAAGATCAACCTGGCGGGCGGCCTCCTGCGCACGAGCTTCGTCAACGGCCTCGTGGTCGATCAGCTCGCGGCCCCCAACATGAAGCCGACCGTCTTCCGGAGCCGCGAGCCCCCGGTCGACGACCAGCCCAAGCTCCAGCTCTGCTGGGTGATGCCCGAGCCCTGATCCGCCCGAGCCGCGCCCTCCCGTCTGGGCGGGGCCCGGGCCGCGGGGCCGTCGGGATAGACGGGGAACGGACCCGCCGGGTATCGTTCCTCTTCGATGAGCGACTCGCTGGACGTGCCGGTGCGCCCGGGTGACGTGCTCGCCGGCAAGTACCGCGTCGAGAAGGTGCTGGGCGCCGGGGCCATGGGCGTGGTGGTCGCCGCCATGCACGAGGACCTGCGCGAGCGGCGCGCCATCAAGTTCATGCTCCCCTCGATGCTCTCCGACACCGAGGGCGTCGAGCGCTTCCTGCGCGAGGCGCGCGCGGCCGTGCGCCTGAAGAGCCAGCATGTCGCCAAGATCCACGACATCGGCCGCCTCGACACCGGCGCGCCTTACATGGTCATGGAGTACCTCGAAGGCAGCGACCTCAAATCGGTCATCGCGGCCCGAGGCGCGCTGCCGGTGGCCGAGGCCGTGGGCTACCTGCTCCAGGTGTGCGAGGCGATCGCCGAGGCCCACGCCCTGGGCATCGTCCACCGCGATCTCAAGCCCGCGAACCTCTTCCTCACCACGGGCCCGAGCGGCGCTCCTTGCGTCAAGGTGCTCGACTTCGGCATCGCCAAGCTGATCGGCGGGCCCGACGCCGGCGACATGACGAGGACCTCGGCCCTGCTCGGCACGCCGCTCTACATGTCCCCCGAGCAGATGCGCGGCGCGCGCTCCGTCGACGGGCGAAGCGACATCTGGGCCCTCGGCGCCATCCTCTACCGCCTCCTGACGGGCAAGACGCCCTTCAGCGGCAGCTCGGTCACGGAGATCTGCGCGGCCGTGGTCGCCGACGAGCCGGACCCGCCCGCGGCGCTGCGCCCCGAGGTGCCTGCGCCGCTCGCGGCCGCGGTGATGCGCTGCCTGGAGAAGAACCCCGCGCAGCGCTTCGCGACCGCGTCCGAGCTGGCCGCGGCGATCGCGCCTTTCGCGAGCGCCCAGCCCGCGCCTGCACAGCCGACTGCCCCGAAGCCCGGCCTCGGCGGCACGGTGCTGCTCGATCCACCGTCGATCCGCAGCGCGCCGATCGCGCCGCAGCACACCATGGCCGCGCCGATCGCGCCGCAACACACCATGGCCGCGCCGATCGCGCAGGCGCCGATCGCGTATGCCCCGATCGCACAGGCGCCGATTGCGCAGGCGCCGATCGCACCTCCACCCGCTGCGCCGGCCATCGCCGCCACCGCGCCCGGGACGAGCACCACCGTCACGAGCGGCAACACGGCCATCGAGCGCCTCGTCCGGGCCGACAACTGGGGCACGCCCGACAGCTTCAACATCTCCTCCAACATCTTCTTTGCCAACACCGTGCCCAACGGATGAAGTGGCGGAGACTTCTCGCAGCCGGTCCAGGTGATCGCCGGCCGCACCTACTGGATCCTCTGGCAGACCGCGGGCGGCGAGCAGGCCTCGATCGCCCCGAGCGGCATCCCCGTGCAATATTACTCCTCGGGCTTCGGCGCGCCGGACGGCTGGATCATCGATCCTTATCCCTGGGACGGGCCGTTCTTCGGCACGCCGTGGAAATATCAAGTCTTCGCCGACCCCGCGGGCTGCGCCTCGGACATCGACGGCGACGGCGTGTGCGATCAATTCGACAATTGCCCCACACTGCCCGACGAGTTCCAGGACGACACCGATCATGACGGGATCGGCGACATCTGCGATATCTGTCCCTTCGCGGCCAACCCGGACCAGACGGACAGCGACGGTGACGGCGTGGGCGACGCCGGTGACAACTGCCCGAACGTCTTCAATCTCCCCTGCTGCGGTATCGAGTTCGGCATCCAGCCCGACGCCGACGGCGACGGGATCGGCGACGCATGCGACAACGACGACCCCTGCGCGGGCCAGCCCGACACCGACGGCGACGGCCTCTGCGATCCGTCCGACAACTGCCCCGGCGCCTTCAACCCGTCGCAGCACGACAGCGACGGTGACAGCGTGGGTGACGCCTGCGACCTCACCTGCGTGGATCTCGCGATCGACGCGGACACCTGGGTCATCTCGAGCCCGGCGTCGCAGACCAACGGGACGAGCCGCATCCTCTGGACGGGGATCGCGTTCGGCGCCACGCGCAACGCCTTCCTCCACTTCAACCTCGGGCCGATCCCCGCCGGCGCGCGCCTCGAGTCCGGCACGCTGACGCTCGATCAGTACAGCGCCACGAGCTCGTACCTCAAGCTCATCACCGCCTCGACCGTGGCCTCGGCCTGGAACGAGATGACGATGACCTGGAACAACCAGCCGGCCGGCGGCGCGCAGCTCGGGAGCGGCCAGAACAAGGGCCTCGCGAACGGGCAGATCAGCATCCCGCTCGCCGGCCCGCGCCCGATGAGCGATCTCGCGAACGGCCTGCGCCTGACCCAGGCCGACCAGGCGACGCGCTTCTGGGGCAAGGACGCCCTCGCCCCCGGCCTGCCCCCCAAGCTGAACGCTTGCTACACCATCCCCGAGTGATCAAGGCCGCTCGATCGGCGTGACAGGCGCGCTCACCCACCCTCGGCCGCGGCCCTCCACAGGTCCGCGGCCGGCTCCTCCTGTACCTCGCTCATCTTCAAGAGCTCCTGGCGCGCCGCCTCGGCCCGCCAGGCGATGAAGCGCTTGGCCGCCAGGGTCAAGATCGACAGCCCGAGCAGGATCGACGCCACGCTGAAGGCCGCGGCGAAGTGGTACTCGTTGTAGAGCACCTCCACGTGGAGAGACGCGGTGTTCGTCTCTCCGCGGATATGCCCGCTCACCACCGAGACGGCGCCGAACTCGCCCATCGCGCGCGCCGCGCAGAGCACGACGCCGTAGAGCAAACCCCACTTGATGTTGGGCAGCGTCACCCGGAAGAACGTCTGCCAACCGCTCGCGCCGAGCACGAGCGCGGCCTGGTCCTCCTCCGTCCCCCGGCTCTGCATGAAGGGGATGAGCTCGCGCGCCACGAAGGGGAACGTGACGAAGACCGTGGCGAGCACGATCCCGGGCACCGCGAAGATCACCTGGATGTCGTGCGCTTCGAGGAAGGGGCCGAGCAGGCCTTGCCGGCCGAAGAGGAGCACGTAGAGCATCCCCGAGATGACCGGGGAGACGGCGAAGGGCAGATCGATCAGCGTGATCAAGAGCGATTTGCCCCGGAACTCGAAGCGGGTGATCGCCCAGGCTGCGGCGATGCCGAAGACGGTGTTGAGCGGCACGGCGATGGCGAGCGCGAGGAGCGTGAGGCGGATGGCGGCGAGCGTGCTCTCGTCGGTGATCGCCGCGAGGTAGACGGAGAAGCCGTCGCGCAGCGCCTCGATGAAGACGGCCGCCATCGGCAGGATCAGGAAGAGCGTGAGGAAGAGCAGCGAGGCGGTGATGAGCACCGCCCGGGTCACCGGGGAGTCGGTGGAGCCTTGCCTGGAAGGGCCCGATTTTCCGAGCGTGGATTGCGGCGTCATGTCGAGCTCCGATCGGCGCTCCAGGCCTGGAGCCTGTTGACCACGAGGAGCATCGAGAACGAAAAGACGAGCATCACCACGGCGATCGCGGTCGCTCCGGCGTAGTCGAACTGCTCGAGCTTCGTCATGATGAGGAGCGGCGTGATCTCGGTCTTGTGCGGCATGTTGCCGGCGATGAACACGACCGATCCGTACTCGCCGAGGGCGCGCGCGAAGGAGAGGGCGAAGCCGGTGATGGTGGCGGGAAGGAGCGCGGGCGCGATCACGCGCGTGAAGGTCTGGAAGCGCGTCGCGCCGAGGGTGGCGGCGGCCTCTTCCTGCTCCAGATCGAGGTCGGCGAGCACCGGCTGTACGGTGCGGACGACGAAGGGCAGGCCCACGAAGACGAGGGCGATGACGACGCCGAGGCGGCTGAAGGCGGACTCGATCCCGAGGGGCGCGAGCAGGCTCCCGACCCAGCCCTTCTTCGCGTAGATGCCGGTCAGGGCGATGCCGCCGACCGCGGTGGGCAAGGCGAACGGCAGATCGATCATCGCGTCGATGACGCCCTTGCCGGGGAAGCGGTAGCGCACGAGCACCCAGGCGAGGATGACGCCGAAGATCGAGTTGACGAGGGCGGCGGCGAGCGAGGCGCCGAAGCTCAGCTCGTAGGACGCAATCGCCCTTGGATCGAAGGCGATCTGAAAGAAGCGCGACCAGCCGAGCGAGCTCGTCTTCAGCACCACCATCGAGAGGGGCACGAGGACGATCAGGCACAGGTAGACGACGGTGATCCCGAACGAGAGGCCGAAGCCCGGGATCGGGCTCTTCCGCGGTTGGAAGAGGCGGAGCCCCTTCGTCGCCTCGAGGCGAGCAGCGCTCATTTCCCCGCCGCTCCCTGGTAGATCTGATCGAAGATCCCCCCGTCGGCGAAGTGCTTCTTCTGCACCGCGGCCCAGCCGCCGAGCTCGCCGATCGTCACGAGATCGAGCTTCGGGAACTGCGCCGCGTGCTCGGCGAGGACCTTCTCGTTCCGCGGGCGGTAGTGGTGCTTGGCCACGAGGCGCTGGCCCTCCTCCGTGCCGAGGAAGGCGAGGTAGGCCTCGGCGGCGGCGCGCGTCCCGCGCTTGTCGACGTTGCGATCGACCACGGCCACGGGCGGCTCGGCGAGGATCGACACGCTCGGGACGACGACCTCGAAGTCGCCGGCCGGGCGCTGGGCGAGCACCAGCTTGGCCTCGTTCTCCCAGGTAATGAGCACGTCGCCGATGCCGCGCTCGATGAAGGTGGTGGTCGAGCCGCGCGCGCCCGAGTCGAGCACGGGCACGTTCTTGTAGATCTGCCCGAGCAGCTCCTTCGCCTTCTGCTCGTCGTGGCTCCGCCGCATCTCGAAGCCCCACGCGCCGAGGTAGTTCCAGCGCGCGCCGCCGCCCGTCTTCGGGTTGGCGGTGATCACCGCCACGCCCGGGTGCGCGAGGTCGGGCCAGTCCTTGATGCCCTTCGGGTTCCCGCGCCGCACGAGGAGGACGATCGTCGAGGTGTAGGGCGTGCTGTTGTCGGGGAGGCGCGCTTGCCAGCCGCGATCGAGAAGCCCGCGCTCGGCGATCTGGTCGATGTCGTACGCGAGCGCGAGCGTCACCACGTCGGCCGGGAGCCCGTCGATCACGCTCCGCGCCTGCTTGCCCGAGCCCCCGTGCGACTGCTTGATCGTTACCGCCTGCCCCGTCTTCGCCTTGTAGCTCTTCGCGAAGGCCTGGTTGACCTCCTCGTAGAGCTCGCGGGTCGGGTCGTAGGAGACGTTGAGCAGCTCGATCGAGCCCGAGCCGGAGGCTGCGCTCTTGCCACAGCCGGCGAGCAAAAGGAGGCAGGCCGAGAGCGCGAGGAGAGAGAGGAGGAGGCGGTGGTTCATGGGGAGCTTGGCGTGCGCGGTCATCCCGCGGCGAGCAGGCGCCCTTGGCGGGCGTCGAAGGCATCGAGGAGCTGGGAGAGGCGGGCCGCGCCTCCATGGCGGAGGACGAGGGAGCCGATCCCGAGGGCCTGCGCGGCGCGCTTGGCCATGATCACGGCCCCGTGGCTGTTGATCTCGGTGACGATCACGAGAAAGTCGACGCGCTCGGTGAGCGCCCGCAGATCGGCGGCGCCCCGGCCCGCCATGTCTCCGTTGTGGAATTCGAGCCGATGACCGCGCCGGGCCGCGATCCGCTCGAGCTGCGCCTTGTTCCTGGTGAGGCCACCGATCCATCCGATTCGCATGAGGACACCTCTTCGCCTTGCCGTGAGGAGGAGGGCCGCTCGGGCCCGCCTCCCCGTCCACGTCGCCTTGCCGAGCGAGGGGAGCGCCGGTGGCCAGCTCGCGCGCGTGTTTCAGGGCTGCGCGCGCAGGCCGGCCACCGGCTCGGTACAACAACAGGGCGAATCCACCCGCACGCGCCCCGCGCCGCTCCGGGAGAGAGCGGAGGGCGGGGGCGCGGCGGGCGGGCGGGTCATCATGGCGTCCGGTCGCCGCACCGGGCGGCGAGCAAGACGGAGCATCCGTTATAGCGGACGATCTGTCAAGGCGCCGAACGGGCCCAAGGAGAAAACTTTCGTGGCCCTTCGGCCGCCTTCCGGCTATCGAGCGCCCGGTGACTCCGCCGGGGCTGCCCCCCAGACCCGCACATTTTCGGGAATAGGGGCGAGCGGCCCGTGTTAAGGGGGCGCTCGGGTGCCCCTCGGCGCCCCGCGAACCACCAGCAATGAAGGCAAAAAGGAGCCAAGGAGGTCGGATTGTCTAGCGATGTCATGATCGAGGCCAGCGCGCTGACGAAACGCTACGGGTCGCTGCGCGCGCTCGACAAAGTGAGCTTCGAGGTGAACCGCGGCGAGGTCGTGGGCTTCCTCGGGCCGAACGGCGCGGGCAAGTCGACGACGATGCGCATCCTCACCTGCTTCATCTCGGCGACGAGCGGCACGGCGAAGGTGCACGGCTTCGACGTGTTCGACGACCCGCTCGAGGTGCGCAAGCGCATCGGCTACCTGCCGCAGCGCGCGCCCCTCTACCAGGACATGAGCGTGCTCGAGTACCTGTCCTTCGTGGCCGACATGCGCGGCCTCGATCAGGGCACGTTCCGCAGCCGGATGAAGGGGATCGTGGAGGTGTGCGGCCTCGCCCAGGTGCTCGGCAAGAGCATCGGCGCGCTCTCGCACGGCTACCGGCAGCGCGTCGGCCTCGGCCAGGCGCTCGTCCACAACCCGCCGATCCTCATCCTCGACGAGCCCACGGCCGACCTCGATCCGAACGAGAAGGCCGAGGTCATCCGCTACATCAAGGAGATCGGCAAGGAGCGCACGGTCCTGCTCTCGACCCACAACCTCTCCGAGGTCGAGGCCGCCTGCGCCCGCGCGATCATCGTCTCCAAGGGCCGCGTCGTGGCCGACGGGCCGCTCGACGACATCCGCGCCAAGAGCGACAAGGTCCGCTACGTGGTGATGGTGCACGAGAAGCGCGTGCTCGACGGCGTCGAGGGCTACCGCTCGAGCGGCCGGAAGCCGCCGACGGCCGAGGAGGTGCAGGCCGCCCTCGCCAAGCTGCCCGGCGTGAGCGCCGTGAGCGAGCTGCCGACGGACGACACCGCGCACCGCTTCCAGTTCATGGGCCCGCACGGGAGCGATCTGCGCCCCGAGCTGTTCATGCTGATGGTGCAGAAGGGCTGGCTCCTGCTCGAGATGCGCCGCGACGCGCAGACCCTCGAGGACGTGTTCAAGGTCCTCACCAAGGGCGACGAGCGCAAGGATCGCGGCCGCAAGTTCGCCGATCAGGACGACGAGGACGACGACGCCTCCGAGACGACGGCCAAGGCCGCCGGCGCGGACGACGAAGACGACGACGAGGACGACGAGGACGCGGCCGACGACGGGGCCGACGACGAGGACGACGCGGACGACGAAGAGTCGGACGACGAAGAGGAAGAGGAAGAGGAGCCGGCCGCCAAGGGCCCGGCCAAGGGGAAGAAGGGCTGAGCGGGATGAGCACGACCTTGACCATCGCGAAGCGCGAGTTCCGCTCGAGCTTCGATTCACCTCTCGCCTACGTGGTGATCTGCCTCGGGCTGGTCCTCCTCGGGGCGTTCTTCTTCTTCGCCAACGGCGGCTTCTTCCAGGCCGACCGGGCGTCCCTCACCCAGATGTTCTCCCTCATCCCGCGCGGCCTCTCCCTGGTCGTCGTGCCGGTGCTCACCATGCGCCTGCTCGCCGAGGAGAAGCGCTCGGGCACGCTGGAGATGCTGATCACCCTGCCCGTGCAGGACTACGCGGTCATCCTCGGCAAGTACCTCGGCGCCCTCGGCCTCGTCCTGGTGCTGGTGCTCGCGACGGCGCTCTACCCGGTGATGATGTTCAAGTTCCCGTGGCACCTCGGGACGATCGACCCGGGTCCGATCGTGTCCGGCTACCTCGGCGTGCTGCTCTACAGCGCCGCGGCGGTCGCGATCGGCCTGCTCGTCTCGGCGCTCACCGAGAGCCAGGTCATCGCCTTCTTCATCACCTGGATGCTCCTCGTGCTGCTCAGCTTCCTCGGCCTCCTCGGGGAGGCGATGCAGGCGTCGACGGCGCGCGACGTGATCACCTTCGTGAGCTTCGACACCCGCCTGGCGCCCTTCGCGCGCGGGCAGATCATCACCCGTGACATCGTGTTCTTCCTCTCGATCACCGTGGGCTGCCTGATGGCCGCCTTCCGGGCGCTCGAGCGGCGCAAGTGGGCGTGAGGAGCCGGCCATGGAAAGAAAAGCAAAAGCCGCAACGCAGACCGGCATCTACCTCGTGGTGGTGGGCGCGATCCTGGTGATCGCCAACGTCATCTCGTACAGCGCCTACAAGCGCGTCGACATGACGAAGAACGAGCGCTTCTCCCTCTCCAAGGGCTCGGCGCACCTCGTCCGCGACGGGCTCGACAAGGAGCTGCTCGCCGAGGTGTACGTCGCCCGCGGGGTGCCGAAGAACGACGCGTTCATCCAGGACCTGACGGACCTGCTCGGCGAGTACGAGCGGGCGAGCAACGGGCACTTCAAGTACTCCGTCAACGAGCCGAAGACGGACGACGAGAAGAAGGCCGCGAAGGAGCTCGGCTGCCAGGAGGTCGCCTTCGGCGACATGAGCCGCACCGGCAAGGAGCAGGCCCTCATCACCAAGGGCTTCATGTGCGTCGCCTTCAAGTACGGCAGCGAGAAGGAGGCGATCCCGGTCCTCTCGCCCGAGCAGACGACGGGCCTCGAGTTCTGGATCACCAACAAGATCCGCGAGATCCGCGACCGCGCCGACAACAAGAGCCAGAAGATCGGCATCATCTCCGGCAAGGACGAGATCAAGCTCAGCGAGGCGAACCTCGTCGCGGCGCAGGGCCGCGGCGCCGGCCCGAACATGAAGGGCATCCTCGAGCAGGCGCTGCCCTTCTACAAGATCGAGGACGTCGATCTGCAGAACGGCGACGCCGAGATCAACAAGGAGCTCATCGGGCTCATCATCACCCAGCCCGGCAAGGACTTCACCGAGAAGGAGCTCCGCCGCATCGATCAGTTCATGATGCTCGGCAGCAAGGCGCTCGTCGTCTACGCCGGCGCCGTGAACGTGAAGGCGAACGACGCCTCGATGAAGGGCACGCTCGACCTGCACGGGCTCGACAAGCTCCTCGACGGCTACGGCGTGGAGATGAAGAAGGAGGCGATCCTCGACTGGTCGCGCCCCGCCATCTTCCGGCTCCAGACCCAGGGCCAGGGGCTTCTGCTCCCCTACCCCGCCGTGGTCGAGGCGCAGCACGACGACCGGCTCGACGACGACAAGGACCAGATCCTCGACACCCGCTTCCAGGGCTTCTTCCGGATGGATCAGGTCGCCTTCCCCTTCACCTCGCCGCTCGTCCCGCACCCGGACAAGCAGCCCGAGGCGAAGGTCAAGGTCGTCGCCCGCACCTCGCCGCGCGCCACCGTCGTCACGACCG
This sequence comes from Byssovorax sp., assembly GCA_046351295.1. Lineage (GTDB taxonomy): Bacteria > Myxococcota_A > Polyangia > Polyangiales > Polyangiaceae > JAXLYT01. The sequence goes on along the minus strand of JAXLYT010000055.1, from coordinate 59,731 downwards.
ACCCGGTGGACCTCAAGATCGGCGCTGATCTCAAGCCGATCGGCGAGCAGACCCAGCGCGCGATCGCCGTCACCGTCGAGGGCAAGCTGAAGAGCGCCTTCGGCGGCAAGGAGGGCGACGGCATCACCACGACCGCCGAGTCGAAGGACGACAAGGGCCGGATCCTCGTGATCTCGTCCTCGCAGTTCCTCGCGAACCCCCTGGCGCGCGCGGGCAACCCGCCCCCGATGCCGCCGCAGATGATGATGATGGGCCCGATGGGCGGCGACGAGGATCTGATGATGCTCTCGCAGCCCTACGCCCAGCAGTACCTGACGTGGACCATCCTCTCCTTCAAGAACACGCTGGACTGGATGGGCAACGACAGCGACCTCATCGCCGTCAGCGCCAAGCTCCTCGCCGAGGGCAGCCTCACCTACCTCGACATCGAGAAGCCCAAGGACGCCCCGACCGACCCCGACGCCGCCAAGAAGCAGGCCGAGGAGCGCGCGGCCGAGGTGACCAAGGTGCAGCAGCGGGTCCAGTGGACGCTGATCCTCTTCCCCGCGGCGCTGTTCGCGCTCTTCGGCATCTTCCGCTGGCGCATGCGTGAGAACGCGCGCGCCAACATCACCCTGGACTGAACCCCCCGACCATGAAGACCGACCAGCAGATCTACATCGCCCTGGCGATCCTGGCGCTCGGCGCCGGGGGCCTGTACCTGACGCAGAAGAACAAGGCCGCGGACCAGTCGAGCCACTCGGCGACCGCGGCCTCGGCCGACCTGCCCAGCATCTCGGTGGGCAAGGACGACGTCGAGAAGATCACCAAGCTCGAGCTCGCCTCGCCCAGCAAGGACGACAAGACCAAGCTGGTCAAGGTGACCCTCGAGAAGAAGGGCGACAACTGGGAGGTGACGGCCCCGGTCTCGGCCAAGGCCAACGCCGCCAACGTCCGCTCCCTGCTCGACAACCTCAAGGACCTCAAGGTCAAGGAGTCGATCGACAAGTCGGCGAGCTCGTACGCACAGTACGATCTGTCCGACGACAAGGCGGTCCACCTCGTCGCCTACAAGGGCGCCGACAAGACCGCCGATCTCTACTTCGGCAAGAGCGGCTCGCGCGGGCAGATGGCCCGCGTGGGCGGCAAGGACGGCGTCTACACGACGAGCGGCTACTCGAGCTACCTCTACGCCCGCGAGGTGAAGAACTGGCGCGAGACCTCGATCCTCAAGTTCGAGGACGCGAACGCCATCCAGGTCGAGGTGACGAACAAGAACGGCGCCTTCAGCTTCTCGAAGAACGGCGAGAAGTGGTCCGGCTCGTTCACCAAGCGCGACAAGGACGGCAAGCTCGACAAGCCCGAGAAGGACTGGAAGGGCTTCGACGAGGGCAAGGTCAAGGACCTGCTCCGCGCCTACAAGACCCTCACCGCGGAGGACTTCGGCGAGGAGAAGGACATGGCCGACTCCGGTCTCGGCCAGGCCGAGGAGAACGGCGGCGTCATCCACATCAAGCTGAAGGACAACGCCGGCGACCTGACCATCAAGGTCGGCAAGACGCAGAAGGGCACGAGCCACTGGGCCCAGAAGGACGGCGATCCGGTCCTCTACGTGATCTCCTCGTGGACGGCCGACTGGGCCACCGCCGCGCCGAGCAAGTTCGAGAAGTCGGCGGACGACAAGAAGGGCAAGCCGCCCGGCGGCGCGCCCCCCGGCATGCCCGGCATGCCCCCCGGCATGGGGATGGAAGAGCCCCCCGAGGAATAGGCGATCCTTCGCCCTGCGCACCACGCGCCCCTCGCTCTCCCGGAGCGGGGGGCGTGTGCTTTTGTGCCCTCGCGCGCCCTTTCACGCGTTGCACGCTATGCTCCCCGCTCTTCAAGGAGACTCATCCATGCCGCTTCCCCGGTCGTCGCTCATCACCGCAGGCACGCTCCTCTCGCTCACGATCCTCGCCGCAGGTTGCTCCTCCGGCGCGGGCACGACCACCACCACGAGCGCGGGCGCGGGCGGCGCGACGGGCACCGGAGGCGCGGGCTCGACGACATCGGCGGGCAGCGGAGGAGGCGGCGGCGAGGCGACGATCACCACGATCGCGCGGAGCATCGGGCCCATCACCGCCCAGTCGGGGATGGAGGGGACCCAGTGCATCACCGTCAACCTCAACAACCCCGAGGGCGCCTACGCGCTCCGCCTGCGGACCGATCTGAGCAGCGGCTCGCACCACATGATCGTCTACACCTCGGACAAGACGGTCGAGGAGCTCACGCCCACCGACTGCCAGCCCTTCGCCGGCATCCTCAACGGCGAGCACCCGCTCTTCATCGCCCAGCAGCCCCACCAGAGCCTCGATTTCCCCGTCGACGACGGCAAGCCCGTCGGGTTCGAGATCAAGGCGAACCAGATGGTCAAGATCGAGATGCACTTCATCGACACGGGCGATTTCCCGCTCGATATCGTCGGCAAGGTCAGCTTCGACACGGTGCCGCTCACCGCCCAGGTGATCAAGAGCGACCTCGCCTTCTGGGGCACGACGATGATCGACATCCCCGCGAACGGCACGGGCGACACCGGCGTGCTCTTCCAGCGCGCGCTCGCCGGCACGAAGACGTTCGCGCTCACCACGCACCAGCACCAGCTCGGCAAGGAGATGCGCGTCTGGTACGGCACGGGCGCGAACGACCCGAGCAAGAAGCAGGTCGCCGACTCGAAGAGCTGGTCCGACCCGCCGCTCGAGCTCTTCGCGCCCCCGCTCGATTTCCCCGGCAGCGGCAAGCTCAGCGACAAGGGCTTCGCCTTCCAGTGCCAGTGGCAGAACAACACGCCGAAGGACGTCCACTTCGGCGAGGGCTTCAACGACGAGATGTGCTTCCTCTGGCACTTCTACTACCCGTCGCAGGGCTTCCAGATGTGCCTGAACGGCGCCTGCAAGACCACGCCCTGAGCCCGCCGACTCTCCCCGCTCCCGCTCCCGTTCCCGCTATCCTCTCCCGATGCCCTCCGCGGGAGCGGGAGGGGGCCGCGGGAACGGGAACGGGAGGGGGAGTGGGTTTCTGTGGAACACGCGCTGTGATACGTAGCCCCGGTCATGAAAGCGTCCTACCGCTGGATCTGCGCCCTCGTCCCCGATCTCAAGGCCACCCACGAAGAGCTCGCGGGCCGCTTCACCAGGGCCGGTCTCGAGGTGGAGGCCATCGAGGAGTACGGCGCCGGCACGGCGTCCCTCGTCGTCGCCGAGGTGAAGAAGATCGAGCCCCACCCGAAGCGCGACAAATTGCGCCTCGTCACGGTCGATCGCGGCGACGCCGAGCAGCGGGTGGTGTGCGGCGCGTCCAACGTGCCCGACCCCGGCGGCATGGTCGCCTTCGCCCCGCTCGGCGCGACGCTCCCCGCCGTCGGCATGACCCTCACGCCCCGCGACATCGGCGGGGTCACGAGCGAGGGCATGCTCTGCTCGGAGCGCGAGCTCGGCCTGACCGCGGGCGGCAAGGACGACGACCACGGGATCATCGTCTTCGAGCCCGGCTTCGCCAAGCCCGGCACGCCCCTCCGCGAGGCGCTCCCGGCCGTCCACGACTACATCCTCGACATCAACGTCACGCCCAACCGCCCCGACGCGCTCGGCCACATCGGCCTCGCCCGCGAGGCCGCGGTGCTCTTCGATCTGAAGTTCGCGCCCCCCTCGCCCGAGGCGCCCCGCCGCGTGGCCACGGGCAAGATCGAGGACCTCGCGAGCGTCACCATCGAGGACACCGAGCGCTGCCCCCACTACGGCGCGGCGATGGTCGCCGAGGTCAAGGTCGGCCCCTCGCCCCTCTGGCTGCGCTACCGCCTGGAGAGCCTCGGCGTCCGGTCGATCTCCAACGTCGTCGACATCACCAACCTGGTGATGCTCGAGTACGGCCACCCGATGCACGCCTTCGATCGCGATCTTTTGCGCCACGGATCGATCGTGGTGCGCCGCGCCGCCGAGGGCGAGAAGCTCACGACGCTCGACGGCGCCGAGCGCACGCTCACCGCCGACGATCTGGTGATCGCCGACGGCGAAGGCCCCGTGGCGCTCGGCGGGGTCATGGGCGGCGCGAACAGCGAGATCCAGCCCGCCACCGCGCGCGTGCTGCTCGAGTGCGCCTACTTCGACTCGCGCGGCGTGCGCCGCACCGCGCGCCGCCACGGCCTGCACAGCGAGTCGAGCCACCGCTTCGAGCGCGGCGTGGACCCCGACGACATCCCCGAGGTGCTGGCGCACGCGGCCTCGCTGCTCACGAGCCTCGCCGGCGGCGCGGCCGTGCCGGGCACCATCGTCGCGGGCGTGCCGTTCAAGCCGCGCGAGGAGATCCGCCTCCGCCAGAGCCGGATGACGTCCCTGCTCGGCGCCGTCATCCCCTTCGCCGACGCGACCAAGATCCTCGAAGGCCTCGGCTTCAAGGTGATCGCCGCCGGCGACTGGGAGGACCCGACGGCCCAGGTGGTGCCGCCGAGCCACCGCCCCGACATCGCCGGCGAGGCCGATCTGATCGAGGAGGTCGTGCGCGTGGTCGGCCTCGACGTGATCCCCACCACCCTGCCCGCCATCCGCCCGCAGCCCCCGCGCCAGACGCTCGTGCTGGAGAACCGGGTGCGCAAGGCCGCCGTCGAGGTCGGCCTCTCCGAGGCCATCACCTACGGCTTCGTCTCCCCGGCCGACGTGGCCGCGCTCGGCCTGCCCAAGGCCGCGGTGGAGCTCAAGAACCCGCTCACCGAGGACCGCAGCGTGATGCGCCCGACGCTGCTCCCGGGCCTGCTCGAGGCCCTGCGCCGCGCCCGACGCCACGGCGTGCCGGACGTGCGCCTCTTCACCGTGGGCAACCGCTTCCTCGACCCGCACCCGAACCTCCAGGCCGCCGCGGTGATCGATCGCACCCTCGGCTTCGCCGCCGAGCCCCTGCCGGAAGAGGCGCCCTCGTTCGCCGCGGTGATCGCCGGCCACCGCGAGTCGGTGCTGGAGAAGGCCGCCGAGATCGACGTCTACGACGCGAAGGGCGTCGCCGTGGAGATCGTGGAGCGCGTGCTGCACCGGCGCTGCTCGGTCACCCACCAGTCGCCCAAGCACCGCGCGCCCTACCTGCACCCGCGCGGCGCGGGCGACCTGCGCGTGGACGGGAAGATCGTCGGCGCCTTCGGCCCGCTCCACCCCGACATGGCGCAGGCCTTCGACCTCGACGGCGGCTGCGTCGTGGTCGAGATCGATCTGCGGGCCCTCGCCGCGATCGGCCTCGATCCGCCGCGCTTCCGGCCCATCCCCATGCTCCCCGCCGCGACCCGCGACATCGCCCTCGTCGTCCCGGACGACGTCGAGGCCGGCGAGGTGGAAGACGCCATCCGCAAGGCCGCCGGCGAGCTCTGCGAGTCCGTCGCGCTCTTCGACCTCTTCCGCGGCGGCGGTATCCCCGAGGGACAACGTTCCCTCGCGTTCCACGTCGTGTACCGCGACCCGAAGGCCGCGACCGATCCGGAGTCGGCCAAGACCTTGACCGACGCCGAGGTCGACGCGCGCCACGCGGGCGTGGTCGGCGCGGTGAAGGAGAAGCTCGGGGCCGTGCTCCGGGGCTGAAGCGCGCCGCGCGGGCCGAGCGAGGCCCGAGACAGCCGGCCTTCGCGGTGCGATCATGGCGCCCGTGGCCGCCCTGGGGCGGCCGGAGAGCCGCCATGCGAATCGTTGGAGCACCAACCAGATCTCTCCTCCTCGGCCTCCTCGTCACGGCCGCGCCCCTCACCGGCTGCGCCGAGACCATGGGCGCCGACAAGATCGCGATGGAGCGCGACCAGGCGCGCCTCGCGGCGGCGCAGCGCGATCAGTGGATCCGCGCCCTCGAGTGGCAGCTCGCCGCCCAGCGCAGCGACGCCGAGGTGACCCGCCAGCGCAGCGAGGGCTTCCTCCGCGAGCTGTGGACGAGGACGCTGGAGCTCGCCGCGCAGAACGCGGCGCTCGCCGAACAGCTCAAGAAGGCCGAGGCCGATCGCGCGGCGCTCGCCGCGCAGAACGCCGGCGAAGGCGCGCGCGATCCCAGGGGCCGCGCGGCCGCGGGCGGCGCGCGACCGGACGATCTGCGCCGCGTCCAGGCGGGGATCGAGGCGCGGATCACCAAGCTCGAAGACCAGCTCACGCGGATCGAGGTCCTGGTCAAGGAGAGCCGCGCCAAGGACGCCCGCCCCCCCGGCCGCCCGCTGTCCCCCACGCTGGAAGACGTCGTCGATCCCTGGAGCACGCGGCGCTGATCCGCCCGCCCGGGCGCGCACCCCGCGAGGCTCCCTCCGCTCACCCCCCAGGGCCTCACCCGTACCTCTCGCCGCGACGGCGGGAGCCGCCCGGCACGACATCCGACCACCGGGATCGTCCCGATATCAATCGGCGCCCTGCGCGACTAGCGTGGATGGCAAGGTTCTGCGCGGACTGTCCTCAGGGTGCAAAAAATGAAGAAACCGCCTGCAAAGACGTTGAATTGGGTGCTGGCGCTCGGGCTGCTCGGCTCCGGCCTGGTGCTCGGGCTCGCGAGCTGCGTGGCCGAGATCGGCGACACCCAGGGTGAGCCCGGGGACACCGCCGGCGGCGACACGACCAGCGGCGAGCAGGTAGGCGAGACGGGCGCGTCGGCCCTGAGCGCCGAGTGCACCGACGGCCTCAAGGACGGCGCCGAGACCGACATCGACTGCGGCGGAGGGAGCTGCCTCACCTGCGGCACGGGCAAGACGTGCACCGTCGCCGCCGACTGCGCGAGCGTCAACTGCTCGGGCGGCGTCTGCCTCGCGCCGACGTGCACCGACGGCATCAAGAACGGCACCGAGACGGCGAAGGACTGCGGCGGCTCCTGCGCCACCAAGTGCCTCATCGGGTACACCTGCCTGATCAACACCGACTGCTTCTCGGGCAACTGCTACCTCGGCGTGTGCATGCCCTCCGGCTGGCAGTGCAGCGACGGCATCAAGAACGGCTCCGAGACGGCCATCGACTGCGGCGGGACGAACTGCGCGACCCGGTGCGCCAACGGCAAGACCTGCCTCGTCAACGCCGATTGTTCGAGCACCAACTGTTCGGGCGGCGTGTGCGCGGCCCTGCCCTCGTGCTCCGACGCGATCAAGAACGGCACCGAGACCGACGTCGACTGCGGCGGGAGCTGCGCCACCAAGTGCGCCAACGGCAAGACCTGCCTCGTCAACGCCGATTGTTCGAGCACCAACTGCTCGGCCGGCGTCTGCGCGGCCGTGCCCTCGTGCTCGGACGGCATCAAGAACGGCACCGAGACCGACATCGACTGCGGCGGGAGCTGCGCCACCAAGTGCGCCAACGGCAAGACCTGCTCGGTCAACGCCGACTGCACCAGCACGAGCTGCTCGGGCGGCGTGTGCGCGGCCCTGCCCACCTGCTCGGACGCGATCAAGAACGGCACCGAGACCGACATCGACTGCGGCGGGAGCTGCGCCACCAAGTGCCAGAACGGCAAGACCTGCCTCGCCAACAGCGATTGTTCGAGCACCAACTGTTCGGGCGGCGTGTGCGCGGCCCTGCCGACGTGCTTCGACGCGATCAAGAACGGCGCCGAGACGGACGTCGACTGCGGCGGCACCTGCGCGGCCAAGTGCGCGAACGGCAAGCTCTGCTCGGTCAACGCCGACTGCTCGAGCGCCAACTGCGACGGTGGCGTGTGCGCGGCGCCCGCGCCGACCTGCAACGACGTGATCAAGAACGGCAGCGAGACCGACATCGACTGCGGCGGGCTCGTCTGCGTCAAGTGCCAGAACGGCAAGACCTGCCTCGCCAACAGCGACTGTTCGAGCAACAACTGCTCGGGCGGCGTCTGCGCGGCGGCGGTGAGCTGCGTCGACGGCATCAAGAACGGGAGCGAGACCGACGTGGACTGCGGCGGCAGCGTCTGCCCCGACTGCGCCAACGGCAAGCTGTGCAGCGCCAACGGCGACTGCCTGAGCAACACCTGCTCGGGCGGCGTCTGCGTCGCCGGCGGCCCCTCGTGCTCCGACGGCATCAAGAACGGCACCGAGACCGACATCGACTGCGGCGGCGGCACCTGCCCCCTCTGCGCCAACGGCAAGACCTGCGGGAGCCTCGTGGACTGCCAGAGCGCGAGCTGCGCGAGCGGCGTGTGCGCGGCGATCGTCCCGACCTGCACGGACGGCGTCAAGAACGGCAGCGAGACCGACATCGACTGCGGCGGCGGCACCTGCGGGAAGTGCGCGAACGGCAAGACCTGCAGCGCCAACACCGACTGCCTGAGCGCGGGCTGCGTGGGGGGCGTCTGCTCCGTCGTCGCCGCCACGTGCAGCGACGGGCTCAAGAACGGGAGCGAGACCGACATCGACTGCGGCGGCGCCTCCTGCCCCAAGTGCGCGATCGGCAAGAACTGCGGCGCCGCGACGGACTGCGTGCTCGTCGGCGGCTTCGCGCAGTGCCAGAACAACTTCTGCATCGTGCCCAACGCCCCCTGCGGCGACGGCGTGAAGGACGGCAGCGAGACCGACGTGGACTGCGGCGGATCGCAGTGCGGAAAGTGCCAGAACGGCTGGTTCTGCACCGCGGGCACCGACTGCAAGAGCGGCGCGTGCTCGGGCGGCGTGTGCGTCGCCGCGAGCCCGACGTGCACGGACGGCATCAAGAACGGCGGCGAGACCGACACCGACTGCGGCGGCCCGGTGTGCGCCAAGTGCGCGGCCGGCCAGACCTGCAGCAACGTGGGCGACTGCCTGAGCGGGAGCTGCGTGCTCAACGCCTGCGCGAGCGGCGTGTTCACGAGCTACTGGAGCAAGCGCTACGGCGGCGCGACGGATCAGGAGTGCGACGTCGTCCGCACGGACGCCTCGGAGAACGTGCTCATCGCCAACTACGCGCAGGGCCTCGTCGACTACGGCCTCGGCAACGTGGGCAACGGCGAGCAGATCGCGCTGGTGAAGCTGAACCCCGCGGGCACGACCCTCTGGAGCAAGTCCTACCGCGACGGGACGAAGCAGTACCCCTGGGGCCTCGGCGTCAATTCGACGGGGACGCTGTTCCTCGCGGGCGGCTACCAGTTCACGCTCAAGTTCGGGGCGCCCGCGGCGAACATGACCGCGGTCGGCAGCGACGACCTCTACGCGGCGGCCTTCGGCAACACCGGCGCCACGCTCTGGGCAAAGTCGTACGGCGACGCGAGCCAGTTCCAGCAGTTCAACGGGACGGCGATCGACGTGCAGGGCAACCCCGTGATGACCGGCTGGCTCACGGGCAACGCCAACTTCGGCGGCGGCACCCGGAGCGGCAACAACGTCGACATCCTCGTCGTCAAGCTCGACAAGAACGGTAACCACCTCTGGAGCAAGGTGTACGGCAACGGCAGCGTGGAGGGCGGGCACAGCGTCGCCGTCGACGCGAACGGGAACGTGATCGTCGTCGGCTTCCTGAACGGGAGCGTCGACTTCGGCGGCGGCCCGGTCGGGCCCGCGGGGAGCAGCATCTTCCTGCTCAAGCTCGACGCGAACGGCAACCACCTCTGGAGCAAGGCCTTCCCTTCGACGCTGAACGAGCTGCACCACCACGCCGTGGCGGTCGACGCCTCGGGCAACGTCTTCATCGGCGGCGGCAAGCTCGGCACGATCAACTTCGGCGGCGGCAACCTCGTGAACGCGAGCAGCTCGACCTACGACGTGTACCTCGCGAAGTTCGACGCGAACGGCAACCACGTCTGGAGCAAGAGCTACGGGGACGCGCAGCACCAGTGGATCGACGACCTCACCGTCGACACGAGCGGGAACGTGATCGCCACGGGCTCCTTCCTCGGGGCGATCAACTTCGGCGGCGGCTCGATGAGCAGCGCCGGCGGCACGGAGTTCGGCGGCGATGTCTTCGTCGCGAAGATCAACACCGCCGGCAACCAGGTGTTCGCCGGCCGCTACGGCGACGCCTCCCGCCAGGAGCCCAAGAGCGTGACCCTGGATCCGAGCGGGAACGTCGTCGTCTGCGGCCTCTTCGCGGGCTCGATCAACTTCGGCAGCGGGAACATGACCTCCGCCGGCGGCAACGACATCTTCGTCGCCAAGATGCGCCTGCCCTGATCCGATCCGCACCTCGCGCGCCGGCGCCGCGATCGCCGGCGCGCGAGATCAATCACCACCTCAAGCCGGCGAGCCACGCCGGAGCGCGGCGCGCAGCCGCTCGATCCACGAAGGACTGAGCGACGGCGTCGCGCCCGCGCGCTCTTCACCGGACGCGTCGGCCTGGACGGCGTCCGGCCGATCGGTCGGCGGCGGGCTCTCCTCGGGCTCGAGCACCGCGCGCTCGACCATCACCTCGTCGCCGTCGGGGAGCGGGAGGCCGGCGCCCTCGATCCGCGCCACGATGCAGCTCACGTTGTCGGGCCCGCCCGCGTGGAGGGCGCGGGCGATCAGCGCCTCGCATGCCGCGCTCGGCGAGGTCTCCCGCGCGAGCACGGCCTCGATCTCCGCGTCGGTGACGGGCCCGTGCAGGCCGTCGGAGCAGAGCAGCAGCACGTCGCCCTGGCACACCGTGGCAGCGCGCAGGTCGATGTCGAGGCGCGGCGTCGCGCCCACGGCCTGGAGGATCACGTTGTTGAACGGGAACGACGCGAGATCCTCCGGGGCGAGCTGGCCGCTCTCGACCATCAGCGTGGCGAGCGTCTGATCGCGGGTGAGCTGCGTGAGCCGCCCGCGCCGCAGGAGGTAGGCGCGGCTGTCGCCGATCTGTGCGACGAGCAAGGTCCTACCGGAGAGCACGCCGAGCGTGGCCGTCGTGCCCATGCCGCAGAGGACGCGCTGAGCCTGCGCGCGCGCGTAAATCTTCCGCGTCGCCTCGTCGAGGCTCCGCATCACGCGGCGGCCGAGCTCGTCGATGGACGCGCTCGGCCCGTCGCGCCGCATGACCTCGTCGATGATCTCGACGGCCATGCGGCTCGCGACCTCGCCGGCGGCGGCGCCGCCCATCCCGTCGCAGGCGCCGAGGACGGCGAAGGCGGGGGGCTCGATGATCAGGCGAATGGCGCCCGGCACGGCGCGCGGCGAGGCGCCCGCGCTCGTGACGAGCAGGCTGTCCTCGTTGTTGTCGCGCACGCAGCCGGGATCGCTGCGGAGGGCCACGTCGACGCTGAACGCAGGGGCGCTCGCGGCGGCGGGGGCGAGGGGGACCGGGCGGGGCCGGCGGGAAGAGGGGACCTCGTTGGAACGGGTGGAGTCGGGCATCATGAAGCATAAGCTAACGATGAAACTATAGTTGTCAACTGTTTCCAAAAACACGAATCGTTGCCAACTGACCCGTGGCCGGCAACGGGGTAGGCTCCTCCCGTGAGCGACTGGCAGGAGCGCCTCAACGAGGCGATCAGGGCACTCGGGATCGGCAGCGCCGAGCTGGCGCGCCGCACGCGCTTCTCGGTGCAGTACATCAACTCGCTCCGCAACGGCGACCGCGGCGGGCGGCTCACCCACGAGACCGCCGAGAAGCTCTCCGCGGCGCTCGCCGTGACGGTGGAGTGGCTCACCCAGGGCACGGGGCGGCGCGAGCGGGTGAGCGATGTCTACCCGATCTACGCGCTCGTCGAGCCCGCCCCGGAGTCGGCGGCGTACTCCGAGCGCTACCCCGGCCGCGCCGAGGCCATCGCCCTGCTCGCCACCCAGGTCGCGCCCGAGGTGATCCGCGCGCTGCGCGCCTCGGTGCCGCCCGATCCGGCGATCGATCCCGGCCTCGATTTCTGGGTGGCTCGCGCGCGGGATCTGGCGATCACCCACCGGAAGATCAAGGCCGATCCGGCCTTCGCCGCCGACGACGCGTCCCCCGCGACCGAGGGCCGGCTCCGCGAGAGCTCCGCGCCCGCTGCCCCCGAGCCCGCGCCGCCCTCGGCGATCGGCGACGGCCCGCGCGAGCGCGCGCCCGAGAGCCGGTACCAGAGCAAGATCAAGGGCGAGCCGGAGAACACGCCCGAGCCGCCCGTGACGCGGGGGCGGCGCAAGGGCGACGGGCTGCCCGGCGCGACGCCGCGCAAGAAGGCCGCGCGCTGACGATCAGAAGAGCGCGGAGGCGCCGCGATCGAGCGCGGCGTTCATCCCGGCGAGGAGCTGCCCCACGAGGGCGCGGCCGGCCTTGGCGCCCGCGCCGCGCCGCTCGAGCTCGTCGAGCGTGACGCGCGCGAGCAGGACGGGGAACGAGCAGAAGGCGACGACGCCGCGCGGCGCGCCCGCCGTGCGCAGGAGCTCGACGTACTCGCCCGCCTTGCCGAGGTCTTCCCGCGCGATGGCGAGCGCGCGACCTCGACCGACCGTCGCGGGCAAGAACACCCGCCCTTCCTCGGCGTCGGCGCGCTGATCCTTGAGGATGTTGACGAGCTGGAGGCCCTCGCCGAAGGCCACGTCGCGCGCCCGGAGCTGGGGCTCGACCGCGGAGAGCGACGGGGCGGCGAGGAGGAAGAGGTCGGTGAGCAGCTCGCCGACGATGCCCGCGACGACGTAGCAGTAACGGCGGAGCTCGGCCTCGCTGCCGAGCGCGAGCGTGCCGTCGTCGCGCGCGCCGGCCACGAACGCGGCCATGCCGCGGGCCGTGCGCGCCGCGTGGTGGACGATCACCGCCCGGCTGCGCGGGGAGAAGCCGTCGAGCTCGGCGAGGACCGCGGGCGTCTCGCCGAGCAGCTCCAGGTAGCCCGCGTCCTCCGAGGGGCGGGCCGCGACCCAGCGCGCGGCGAGCTCCTTCGCCCGGGCCGGAGAGCGGGCGTCGAGGAGCGCCTCGAAATCCGAGAGCGCCTGGATGCGCGCCTCGCGCGGGAGCGCGAATGCGTCCTCGAAGGTGTCGGCGATCCGGAAGAGGAGATACGCCACCGTGACCTCGCGGCGGAGCGGGGCCGGGAGGAGCGGAATCGCCAGGGCGAAGGTGCGGCTGGTGCGGGCGAGGAGCCGTTCGAAATCGACCATGGTCCCTTCCTTCTCGGGTGCGCGAGACAGGCCATGCAGCGGCGCAGAGCTCGGGCGAAGGAGCGATATCGAGCGACACCCGATCTCGTCAAGCAATCTTCAAAATTTGATTGTCGCTGAGTGGGGTCACTCGATGTCGTTAGTCGAGACGGGTCGACGACTCGGGTCATCGACGAGAAAAGGCGCAGCTTCGCGGCGGACGGGAACGGGAACGGGAACGGGAACGGGAACGGGAACGGGAACGGGAACGGGGGGGTATCGCAGATGACATGGTCTCTCTTCTTTTTTGCGCCTTTGCGCCTTTGCGTTGAAATTGAACCGCACGGATCGGAACAACGCCCCGGCGCAGCCCCACTGCCGCTCACCACACATCGTCACCGACCAGCGTCACCGACCGCTCGTGCGCACCATGATTCGCAATACACGATATCTCGACACCCCCTCTCGAACATGCGATCACCACCCCATGGAACCAGCGTCCCCGACTCCCGATGTCGTCGTCGTCGGAGGCGGATTCGTGGGGATGACCGCCGCCGCCGCGCTCGCCGACGGCAAGCGGAGCGTGCTCGTGCTCGAGGCGCGCGCCGGGGCCGATCCCCGCTTCCGCGGCGAGCTGCTCCACCCGCGCGGCGTCGCCGTGCTCGCCGATCTCGGCCTCCTCGGCCCTCTCCTCCGCGCGGGCGGCGCCGAGGTGGAGGGCTTCGCCGTGGTCCCCGCCCCGGGTGAGGACGCCGTGCTCCTCCCCTACGGCGGCGCCGACGCGCGCGGCCTCTCCATGGATCACCCGCCGATGGTGGCCTGCCTCCGCCGTGAGGTGAGCGCGCGGCCCGGCGTCACCCTGCGGAGCGGCGCGCGCGTTGGCAAGCTGCTGCGCGACGGCGATCGGGTCGTCGGGGTCGAGACGGCCGAGGGCGAGCAGATCCACGCCGAGCTGACCGTGATCGCCGATGGACGCCACTCGAAGCTGCGCGGCGAGCTGGGGATCGAAGAAGAGGCGACGCTGCTCTCCTTCACCGCCGCCGTGCTCGTCCACGATGTCGCGCTGCCGCACGCGGGGCACGGCCATGTGTTCCTTGGCGCGCCCGGGCCCGTGCTCGCCTACCCGCTCGCGGGCGGGCGGGCGCGCATGTGCGTCGACATCCCGCTCGGCGCCGAGAAGGGCAAGGCCGCGCTCGCCGCGCTCCTCGAGCGCGCCTACGCGCCCTTCGTCCCCGAGCCGCTCCGCGGCGGGATGCTCCGGGCCATCGCGCAGGGCGACCTCGAGGTCTGCGCCAACCACGCCATCCGCACACGGCGCTGCACCGCGCCCGGCGCGGCCCTCGTGGGCGACGCCGCCGGCTGCTGCCACCCGCTCACCGCCGCCGGCATGACGCTCGGCCTGCACGACGTGGGCGTGCTCAGCGACGAGCTCTCGACCGCGCCGACCTTCGAGGCCGCGCGCCTCGGCTACGAGCGGCGCCGCTACCGCTTCGCCCGCGGGCGCGAGGCGCTCACCGACGCGCTCTACCCGGTGATGCGCGGCGGCGATCGCGGCCTCGACACGGTGCAGCGGGGGATGATCGACTACTGGCGATCGAGCGAGCGGGCGCGGCGGGCCTCGATGGGGCTGCTCTCCGGACAGGAGTCGCGCCTCGGGGTGTTCGCCGCCGAGTACCTGCGCGTCGTGGGGCGGGCCGCGCGCGGCGTGCTGCGGGGCCGCACCGACGACGCCTCGCTGCGCGGCCGCGCCGCCTCGATGACCGCGCTCCTCCAGCGCTCCTACCTCGAGCTCGAGCGCAACGTGGGCGCCCTCTACCACGAGGCGATCGATCGTCGATCGCCCTCGATCCAGGCCTGATCTTCACCCGAGCCGTCCATGAGCACCGCCGCCCCCCAAGCCTTCGAGCCCGCCGAGCCGAGGAGCCCGCTCGCCCGATCCCTCGCCCACCTCACCTCGCTCCAGCGCCCCGACGGCGCGTTCGAGGGCGAGGTCGAGTGGAACCCGATGCTGCTCTCGCAGGTGGTGATCGTCCGGACGATCCTCGCCGGGAAGTCACCCTTCGACGAGGCGACGAAGCGCAAGATCGTCCGGCATTTCGAGGCCAACCAGAACAAGGACGGCGGCTTCGGCATGCATGCCGAGTCGGGCTCCTACGTGTTCTTCACGGCGCTCTCCTACGTCGCCCTGCGCATGCTCGGCCTCGGGCCCGACGCGCCGATCGCGGCCTCTGCGCGCGGCTTTCTCCGCGCCGAGCGAGGCAGGGTCCTCGGTATCCCGACGTGGGGCAAGATGTGGCTCGCGCTGCTCGGCCTCTACGACTACGCCGGGGTGAACCCCGTCCCGCCCGAGCTCTTCCTGCTCCCGAGCGCGCTGCCCTTCCACCCCGATCGGTACTACTGCCACACCCGCTACATCTACCTCGGGATGGCGTACCTCTACGGCCGTCGATTCCAGGCCGATCTCGGCCCGCTCCGCGCCGAGCTGCGGCGCGAGCTCCACGAGGCGCCCTACACCATCATCGATTTCTCCGCCCACCGGCACCGCCTCGGCGACACCGATCTCCATGTGCGGCCGGGCCCGGCGCTCCGCCTCGCGTACGACGCGCTCGCCGCGACCGAGAAGCTCGTCCCCCGCGCGCTGCGCGACCGGGCGCTCGCGCGCTGCCTCGATCGCATCGTCTACGAGCAGCGCGCGACCCGCTACGAGGGGCTCTCCCCGGTCAACGGCCTGCTCGACTGCCTCGCGCTCTTCGCCGCCGATCCGGCCCACCCCGATCTCGCCCCGAGCGTGCAGGGCATCGAGGCCTGGCGCTGGGACGACGAGGACCTCGGCCTGCGCTACGCCGGCGCGCGCTCGCAGACCTGGGACACCGCCTTCGCGATGCGCGCGGCCCTGGAAGCGCCCGCCGCCGAGCGCCCGCGCGCGGCCTTGCTCCGCGCGTACGCCTACCTGCGCGGCGCTCAGGTGCGCGACGATCTCCCCGGCCGCGCGGCCGAGCATCGCGACCCTGTGCTCGGCGGCTTCTGCTTCTCCGACGGCAAGCACCGCTGGCCGGTGAGCGACTGCACCGCCGAGGCGCTCTCGTCGATCCTCGCGCTGCACGAGGAGCCGGGGCTCGCGCCGCGCGGCAGCGATCGCTTCGAGGATCGCTGGCTGACCGAGGCAGGCCGCTTCCTGCTCACGCGCCAGAACGACGACGGCGGCTTCGGCACCTACGAGCGGCGCCGCGGCGGCCCGTGGCTCGAGGCGCTCAACCCCTCGGAGATGTTCGGGAGCTGCATGACCGAGCGCTCGTACATCGAGTGCACCGCGTCCGCGATCGCCGCGCTCTCGCGCCTCCTCCGCGCAACGGGCGAGGCGGGCACGCCGCTCGCCACAGGGAGCGACCGCCGTCGCTTCGAGGCCGCGAAGAAGCGCGCCGAGCGCTTCCTGCGCCGCGCCCAGCGCCCCGACGGCGCGTGGCAGGGCTTCTGGGGCGTGTGCTTCACCTACGCCACCTTCCACGCCGTCGAGGCCCTCGTGGAGGCCGGCGCGACGCCCCGGGACAACGCCCTCGTGCGCGCGCGGCGCTTCCTGCTCGGCATCCAGAAGTCCGACGGCGGCTGGGGCGAGCACTTCCAGAGCGGCCTCGGCGATCGCTACGTGGAGCACCCCGAGAGCCAGGTGGTGATGAGCGCGTGGGCGCTGCTCGCGCTGCTCGCGGCCGGCGAGCCGAGGACATCGCGCGCGGTGCAACGCGGCCTGTCGTTCCTGCGCTCGATGCAGCGGCCGGACGGCTCGTTCCCGCGGCAATCACCGGCCGGGGTGTTCTTCGGCACGGCGATGCTCGAGTACCGGCTCTACAAGGACTACTTCCCGGCGTGGGCCCTCGCCCGCGCTGCGGCGCAACGCTGAAGGTGCGCTGGAATCAGGCGCCAGGCTGCGCCGGCGCGAACGCGCTGCCGCGGATGCCGTCGAGGAAGATCCGCGTCACGCCCTTGAGCACGAGCGGCAGCGGGGCCATCGGGTCGGAGCACCAGGCGAGGGTGGCGGCGAAGACGTTGACGAGGAAGAGATCGGCGAGGAGCTCGGCGGGGAGCAGGGGGCTGATCTCGCCGCGCTCGGCGGCGGCGCGGATGCGCGGGGCGAGGGCCAGCGAGACGAGGCTCGCGGGGCGCTTGGCCTGCCCGTCGGCGCCGGTGCTGGGCACCGCGCGGCCGAAATAGCGGAACGCCACCATCGCCACGTCGGGGAAGATCTTCGGGTCGTCGATCCACTCCTCGGCGACGGTCGCGCTCACCGCGTCGAGCACGTCGGGCAGGCAGGTGAGCGGATCGAGCTGCTCGGCCTGCGCCGCGACCTTCGCCTCCGAGGCGCGGAGGCACTGCGTGAGCACCTCTTCCTTCGTGGCGAAGTGGAAATAGAACGCGCCGTGGCTCACGCCGGAGGCCGCGGCGATGTCGTCGATGCGCGCCGCGGAGTATCCATCGCGGCGGAAGATCTCCATCGCTGACTGATAGATGCGCCGTCGGGTTTCCTCGCGCCGGATGTCCCGGCTGGTGGCCCGGGGACCGGGAATGGAAGCCGTCATGTCGATCCGAGCCTTGCCGCCCCGGCGGATTTTGTCAAGCGCCGGGAGCGCCGGTTTCGAGCCTATCCGTCGACGCGCGTCAGCGAGTGCGCATTCGCCGCGGCGTCGCGTCTGCATTCTTTGCGCGACGCGCTGTGATGTTCGACGCGACGCGCATTTGTGCGTCGATCGCTTTCACCTGTGCAGCGCGACCAGCGAGCGATCGCCGGAGCGCCCGCGTGAGCGATCGCACGTCGGCGGCGATCGCCTTCGCGCCGTCGAGCGCCTCGGCGGGCACGCGCAGCGCGCCGATGAGCTCGCGGGGCACCCGCGGGTGGTGACCGCCCTCCTGCCCCGCGGCGAGGGCCGCCTGCACGCTCGCCGAGAGCAGGAAGGGCACGAGCGCCGCCGGCTCGATCTCGCCGTGCCCTCGCAGCACGACGAACTCGCTGCTGGCCGCGACCTCGTTGCCGCCCGGCGCGAGGCGGAAGAGATCCTCGTCGACGTACGCCACCTGGCGGAGATACGGGCGCAGGCGGGAGATGATCACGTCCCCCGGCGCGAGCCTCCGCTTGGCGCTCCCGATCGCCTGCGGCGCCGCCGGATCCTGCCGCGCGATCACGAAGCCCTCGAAGGCATGCGCGGTGTCGAGCACGAGCACCGGGCGATCGGGCGCGAAGGCGCGCGGCGAGGCGCTCGCCGTGACGATCGCGACGAGCTCGTCGAGCCGGCGGTCGGCGCCGCCCGCCATCTCCCGCCGCGGATCGAAGCGCTCGGGCGCGAGGATCAGCGACGCGCCGAGGTCCTTCACCCGCCGGACGAAGCGCGCGCCCATCAGCCGACCTCCTCCACGGCGCGAGCGAGGTGCGCCCTCACGGCTTCCGCGGCCTCGCCGAGATCGTGATCGATCTCGCGGACGCCCGCGCGGACGAGGAGGCGCCCGCGCGCGTCCTTGCCGTCGCGGTCGCTCACGAAGAAGACGATCTCCTCGTCGCCGAGCTCGCCGATCCCGGCCGCGGGCGTCCGGCGCTTGATCCCGAGGATCACGCAGGCCTTCTGGCTCGTGTGGGGCTGGAAGGTGTTGCGCCCGAGGCCGAGCACCGCGGCGACCCGCACGCGAGAGAGGAGCCACCGCCTCACCTCGGCCCAGCGCGCGGCGCCGACCTTGTTGTAAGGCAGCACGATGGCGAGCCGCCCGCCCGGCCGCAGCAGCCCGACGCAGCGCTCCAGGAAGAGCACGTCGCGCTCCACCGCGCCGCCGCGCGCGAGCTCGTAGCCGCGCGCGGGCGTGGACCCGAGATCGCCCGCGAAGGGAGGGTTGGTGAGGATGAGGTCGAAGCCGGAAAAGCCTCGATCTACCGCGCGCATCGAGGCCTCGATGGTGCGGCCCTTCGGCGCGCCCGCGGCGCGGAGCAGGCTGTCGGCGCAGACGATGCGCGACGCGGGCCGGCCGCTCGCCGCGATCATGGCCCGCGCCACGCGGACGGCGCGCGGATCCTGATCGAAACCCCCCACCTCGCAGCCCGGCGCGGGCATCAGCGCGTGGCGGAGGAAGCCGCCCGATCCGCAGGCCGGATCGGCCACATGCTCGCCGGCCCGCGGGGCGATCATCGCGACGATCTCGGCGATCACGTGCCGCGGCGTGAAATACTGCCCCTTCCGGCCCTTGGCGGCGCGGCTGACGATGCCTTCGAAGATCGCGTCGAGGCCGACGAGCTGATCGTCGATGAGCCGGAGCGGGCGGACGACCTCCGCCGCGCGCTCGATCTCGGGCGCCCGGAGGCGCGTCCTGCTGCCCTCCTCGACGATGCCCGGCCAGCGCCCGAGGGCCTCCGCGAGCCGCCGATCGAGCTCCTGCGCGGCGCCCTCGCCGCCGGCGAGGAACCGCTCGCCGGGCTCGCCCGCGGCCTCGTGCGCGAGCCTGGCGACGAGGAGCTTGAGCGCCTCCTCGAACGGATCTTCCCCGCTGTGGGCGCAGAGGATCTCGTCGAGGCGAAGCGCGGCCGACTCCCAGCTCCCCGGGCGGAGAACATGCCTCTTCGCCACCGCCGCCCCTCCGACCTCAGCCGAGCACGCGGCGGAACACCGCGAGGTTGTCGGCGCTGCGCCCGCCGCTCGGGATGGCGAACACCACCCGATCGAAGCACCCCGCGAACGCCGGACCACGGAGCCAGGCCGCGACGGTGTCCGCGGCGATCACCGGATCGTTACGGAATGCGCCGCACCCCCAGGCGCCGAGCAGCACCGTGCGGTGGCGGCGCGCCGCGGCGACGAGGAGCACGTGCTTCCAGCGGCGGGAGAAGGTCTCGGGGATCTTCTCGAACGAGGCGCGATCGTTCTGGAGGATGGCGCCGGCGTTGGGCGCGGGCGCGGTGATCACCGACGCGAGGAAGGGCGCGTCGAGCCACGCGTCCTTGGCGCTCACCCGGAAGAAGGGCACACCCGGGGAGTAGATCACGTGGTCGGTGTAGAGCGCCGAGCGCTGCGCGCGGTTCGCCTCGTAGTAGCGGGGCTGCTTGATCAGCGTGGCGTAGAGGCCGCTGCACCGGCACACCTCTTCTTCCTGCGCCCGCGCGCCGCCGAGGAACCCGCCGCCCGGGTTGCGCGCCGAGGCGAAGTTGAGGAGCACCACGCCGCCCGGCTCCGCGGAGAGCGCCTGGGCCGCTCCGGAGGTGGTGGCGTCGATGACCTCGATCCGCGGCGGCCTGGCCCCCTCGGTGGGCGTGACCTCCAGCGCGTCGAAATCGCCGGGGCAGAAGAGCTCCGCGCCCTCCTCGGCCGCCGCCTGCGCGGCGCGGATGTCGACCCAGGCGCCCGAGGCCGACATGTACCGGCCGTCGCGGACGACGTCGAGGATCTCCTGGGCGCTCCCGTGAATGCTCATCGCTCGTCTCCGCCCCGAAGGTAGGCGCCTCGCCGGGCGGATGACAACACCCCATCGAGCTCCGCTGACAGACGCGCGCTCACCTGCACCTGTCGAAGATCTCCCCCTTGCCCCGGACCATGCCCCGGCCATAGGTCGCGGCGTAGACGGTGTCCGTCTCTCCTTCGCGGAAGACGATCGCCGTCACCGCGTAGAGCGCGAGCTCGTCACCGATGGCGTCCCAGGTCTCGCCGCCGTCCCTCGTGAGGTACACGCCGTGCGTGCCGCGACGATCGAAGTCCTGGGCGTAGCCCACCAGGTATTGCTCCGGACAGCGCGGATTCGCGGCGACGGAGCGCGCTCCCTCGGTGGGCGCGGGCGCGATCGCCCAGGTCTTCCCGCCGTCGCTCGAGCGGTTCACCGCCCCGCCCGCGATCACCAGCAGCGTCTCTCCGCGGGTCACGAGGTCATCGATGTTCGCGTCGAAGTGATGCACGAGCGACGCCGCGCCCGCCGCGTCGACGGACGAGAGATCGGCCTCGCGCGCGACGTAGAGCGTGGCCTTCCCCTCGTCCCACGAGAGCTTGCTCGCGGGCGCGCTCGATCGCAGGGTCCCCTGCCCATCCGTCCCGAGGTGGAAGACACCATCCTTGGACGCGACGAGCACACCCCCGCCCGCCGGGTCGTCGATCATCGAGCGGCGGCGCGGATAATCGAGCGTGTAGCTCGCGATCGCCCCCGTGGTCGTTCCATCCTGCGCGACATACCAGATGCCGTCACCCGAGAGGGCATGGCGCACGAAGTAGCCTGTCAGACCCTCGGGCTCGACGACATCGCCGGCGTCTCCGTACCCGAGGTTCTCCCAGGCCTCTGCCTTCATGGAAAACACCCCTGTGTCCTGCGTGCCGAGGTAAAGAGCGCCGCTCGGCCCCGCCTCGCCGGTGTACGCCTGCACGTTGGTCAGGCCACCCACGTGGGCCTCGAACTTATTCTTCTTCAGATCGTAGCTGTAGATGCCCTGATCGTGCGAGACCCAGAGGAGCTGATGATCCCAGTCCGGGACGACGCTCACGATGTCGACACCGCAGGTCTCGAGCGGACACGCGTGGATCTCCTGGAGGTCTTCCCAGGTCTGGCCACCGTCCTTGGAGTGATAGAGCCCGAACGAGCCGCCCACGTACACGTCATCATCGCTGTCGGGCGAGACGGTGATCGATTGTTCGATGTCGAAGTCCTTGATCGGCGGGAGCGACTGCCAGCTCATCCCTCCATCGTCGGAGCGGTACAGGCGAGGATCCATGGCCCCGAAGCTGCCGGCATAGAGGACGGCCTTGCCCGCGGCCATCCGGCCCTCGCTCGGGCCCGGCAGGGGCGCGAGCGGGGAGAAGGATGCGCCGCCGTCATCGCTCCTCAACACGGCATCGTTGATCGCGAGATAGACGACGTCCGGCAAGACCGGATCGAAGGCGATGTCGGCCAGGAAGGTCGAGTACGTGTGCGTCACTTGCCAGGTCTTTCCATGATCCGTGGAGACGCCGGTGTTCATGGACGTGGCGACGACGAGGCGATCGCCCGCGGGCGAGGCCTGCAAGGGATAATCGATGTCCGTGGCCCGGAGATCGGCGTTGACGAGCTGGAAGTCTCCCCCATCTCGCCGGAAGATACCGTCGCTCGTGAGGGCCAGCACGACGCCGGGGGCGCCCGGATCGAAGGCGACGCCGGCGATGAGCGGTGTGGTGATACCCTGGTTGGCAGGGACCCAGAGGCCCCCGCCGTCCTTCGATTCGAAGACGCCGCCCGAGTCGGTGGCCGCGACGAGGTGCGCTGGATCTTGCGGGTCGACCGCGACGGCATCCACCCGCCCGCCTGTGGGGCCGTCAAAGGTCCAGTCGACCGCGAGGCTCGCCGGCGGGCCCCCGCCGGTGCCCGTGGTGCCCGCGGTCGTACCGCCTGGACTGCCTCCGCCGCCGCACCCCACGAAGAAAGCCATGGCCAGGATCATCGCTCGCCGCATGGGCCGGCGATAGCACGACATCAGCGCGACCGCTCGTCGCGGAGCTTCACGGCGGCGCGGAGGTGCCCCACGACTCGATAGGTGAGCGGTCGAGACGACCCATCGTCGCGCTCGAGGAGCGGAATCGCCGGGCTCCTCGCCCTGTCCGGATCGAGGCCACGGCGACAGTCTCGCCCGAGCGCCGACGCGGACGAGCGCAGGTCTCCGCCAAAGCGATCTTCGAGCGGAGAGCCCGCCCAGCGCAGGTCCGTGACGATCAGCACCTCGACGTTGACCTCGGCCGGCGCGCTGTCCCATGAGCTGCCGACCTGGAGGCCCTCGATCAGGACATCACCGCCGGCCGGCAGCCACAACGCCTGGTGATCGGCGCCATGGAGGGTCACCACCGGGATGCGTCCCGCGACGCCCAGATCGGCGGCGGAGGAGGACCAGGAATTGTCCGGGAGACCGGTTTTCCCGTGCCCGTCCGCCGAGAGCTCGTCGGGCAGGAGGAACCAGCGCGCCTCGGCGGCCTGGTTCTGGAGATGGACATCGAACAATTGCGTCTCTCGCGGTGGTTTGCTGTGAACGGCGCCCAGGTGGCGGAGGCTGAACGGGCCCGAGAGCGGCGGGGGAGGCTCCTGCCGCGGCGGCGGCGAAAACCCCGGCTCCGGGGCGGTGGGCGGCGCCACGAGGGGTGGGCTCTCGGCCGGGCTGTCGGACGAACAGCCGAAGATCTCGACCCACGCGGCGTCGAAGAAGCCGTCCCGGGTGACGAAGGCGACCGCGCGCGGGCATCGCGAGGTGAACGCCGGGCCGACGAGGGCGGGCGCGACCACGGCGCGAAGTGGGCGCCCGGAGGCGTCTCGGTGGGTGGTGAGGAGAGGGCGGACGATCCCCCACGGATCGAGGGCCCGGAACGCTGGATCGAGGGCGCCGTGGTACGGGTGAGCGTAGCCTCGATCGAGCGTGGCATTGAGGGTGACGGCGAGACCCGCGCCCTCCGCCGGGAGCGCGAGCGTGAGCGCGGCGACGGCTGCGCGGAGGCGGCGCCGGGTGGTCGGCCAGCGCGCTCCGACCCGATGGAGAGCGAGCGCGAAGGGCAACGCGGCGGCGAGGCCGAGCGCGGCGCCCGCCCAGACGAAAGGCGGCAGCGGGGCGCCTGCCGCGAGGAGCAGCGGATAACGGAGCAGCGCCAGGAGCGCAAAGAGCGGCGCCTCGAAGACCAGCAGGAGGGCGAGCCCGATGAGGGTATGGCTCGGGTCGCGTCGGGCGCGGGCGGCTCCTTCGAAGGGTGGGAGCATCTCGGCGAGCGCGGCGAGCGCCTCGGCGAGCTCGCCCAAGGTGAAGGGGTTGAGCTGGTCCGGGCGGGGATCGCGGAGGGTCGCCGCGAGCGTGGGTCCGCCGTCGCCCATGTCGAGGCGCGCGGCGCCGGCCTCGAACGAAGCCGCGATGGGCGCGACGAGATCCGGGGCCGAGAAGAGCCGCCCGAGCTCGCCGCGGCCGGCGTCGGAGCGCACCCACACCGGACCACGCGGGAGCGCGAGGCGGTGCGCGCCGAGGAGGCGTTCGAGGAGCCACGCAGGGCGCTTCGCGAGGGTGATCGTGATCCATCGCCACCGCCGTCGTGACCGCGCGCCGTGCTCGCGATAGCCACCCGGCTCGGCGAAGGCGGCCGACGACGAGATCGTCCTGCGATCGAGCTCGACGGCGAGCTCGATCGGTCCGCCCGGAGAGCGCTGGAGCCGGAGCCGGACCCTGCGCCCGCCGAGCTCGAGCTCGATCGCGTCGTCCTCCGCCGCGCTCGCCCCCGACGACGCCGCGAGATCGCGCAGCTTGCTGCGGAGCGGCTCGTCGAGGTGCGGGCTCGGCCGGGCGCGCGCGGCGAGCGCCGCCGCGAGGCCGCCGATCGCGGCGAGCAGGAGGAGCTGGAGGACGAGGATCGCCATCTCGACGTCGATGGATGACACACGATCGGCAGACCCCTTGGGAAGGAGCGCGCGACGGCTCCGCGCGACGACCGGGAATGCGCGGCCCTCCCCTCGCCGCCCGTTGCCCGCCCCCCACCGGCCACCTTATCGTCGCTCCATGTCCGACGCCGAGACCATCCTCCAGACGGCGGTCGATCTCGGCCTCACGGTGGCGGATGGCCACGCCGAGGGCGAGGTCGAGGGCCGCCGGGTCCGGGTCGACCTGACGATCGATCGAAACGCGATCACGGTCGTCTTCGCCAGGGCCTTGCTCGAAAGGCCGCTCGATCTCGGCCTGTCGCTCCACCGCCGGGAGATCTCGCCGATGATCCCCACCGGCGGCATGACCGGCGATCCCGACCTCGACACCGAGCTCTCCGTGCACGGCGACGATCGCGACCGCACGCGCGCCTTCTTCACCCGCGCCCTCTGCGCGGAGCTCCTCTCCATGCACCGGCGCGCCCTGGATCTCCGCCTCGGCGACGAAGGGTGCACCATCGTTTCGCAGAGCATCTACGTGACGGAGCAGGCGGAGAGCTGGCTCCGCAACGCCCTCGCCACGGCGGCCCGCGCCGCGACGCTCATGGAGGAGGCGCGCGCCGGCGTCCCTGCGCCGCACGGTCTCTCGCCGCATGTCGACGCGCTCTTCGCCTTCGCCGATCGCCGCCACCTCCGCTGGGGGCTCTCGCCGGTGCTCGCCGAGGGGCGCCTCGACCAGCGCTGGCTGCGCGTGCGATCGGTGCGCACGGGCCGCCGCCGGCACCACCTCGCCATCCGCCTCGACTTCGCGGCGGAGCTCGGCGTCGGCCTCGCGCTCCACCGGGAGAGCCTCCTCGACGCCCTGCGCACCGCGCTCGGGGGGCAAGATCTGAAGGTCGGCGACGCCGCGTTCGACCGGCGCTTCCTGATCCGCGCCGAGCCGGCGCAGGCCGCGAGGGCGTCGCGCCTCTTCGATCACGCCGTCCGCGGCGCGCTGCTCGACCTCGACCACCGTCTCGGACCGCTGGTGATCGAGGACCGCGGCCTGCGCGTCGATCCCATCCCTCTCTCGGCCGATCCGGCGGCGATCGTGGCCGCCCTCGACACGCTCGACGAGGTCGCCGGGCGCATCGAGAAGAACCTCTTGCACGGCGGCGAGGAGACGGGGCCTTACCGCTGAAGGTGCGCCTCAGCCCTGCTCGAGCACGCCGTTCCGGTAGTCGTCCCAGGCCTTCTGGATCTCGGCCTCGGTGCTCATCACGAACGGCCCGCGCTGCACGATCGGCTCGTGGAGCGGGCGGGCCGCGGCGACCAGCACCCCGCTCCGCTCGCCGGTCGCGCGCAGGCGCAGGCTCTTGCCGGGACCGGTGATCGCCAGCGTCCCGCTCCCGATCGGGCTCGCCTTGCCCTCGTCGCCGATCAGCACCTTGCCCTGGTGGACGAAGGCGAAGGCCGTGTGATCTTCCGGCAGATCGAGGTCGAGCGGGGTCTCGTCCTCCAGCGCGAGCGTGAGGAGCAGCGGCTCCGTCACCCGCTCGCGCACCGGCCCGGCGAGGCTGTTGGCGTGCCCCGCGATCACGCGCATCACGCTCCCGGCCGACGAAAGACGCGCCTCGGCGAGCTGCGCGGGCGCGAGGTCCTGGTACTCCTGCGCGCGCATCTTCTCGCGGGCGGGGAGGTTGATCCAGAGCTGGAAGCCCGACAAAAGCCCTCGATCTTGCTCGGGCATCTCGGAGTGCACGATGCCGCGGCCGGCCGTCATCCACTGCGCCCCGCCGCCGAGGATCAGCCCCTTGTTGCCCCGGCTGTCCCGGTGGCGCATCCGCCCGTCGAGCATCACCGTCACCGTCTCGAAGCCGCGGTGCGGGTGGTCGGGGAAGCCGCGGATGTAGGCGTTCGGATCGTCGGAGTGGATCCGATCGAGCAGCACGAAGGGATCGAGGTTCCGGAGCGCCGGCTGCCCGATCACCCGCAGGAGGCGCACGCCGGCGCCGTCGCTCGTGGGCATGCCGGGCAGGGTCTGGATCACGGCGCGCGAGGAGCGCGTGATGACCGCGGGCGCGGCGGAGGAGCGGCAGCCGAGGACGGCTGCGGTGGAGAGCCAGATGGAGTCGCGGAGGAAGCGCCGGCGGGAGGCGAGCATCCGGCGATGATATCGCGGCGGTCAGGCCTCGTCCAAGCGGGCCCGGAGCGTCGCGTCCGGCGAGCGCAGGTGACGGTCGAGCTTGCCCGCCATGTCCACGTCGATCTGCACCATCGAGAGCAGCGCGCCCCGGCACTCGCTCGGCGATGGATCGAAGACGACTCGCCCGCCCTCGTCGTGGCTCGCGCGCTCGTAGACCAGCACCAGCACCACGCCTGGATCGCCCACGTCGCCGACGGTCAGCTCGGTGCTCAGCTCCTCGCCGGCGTAGTCCATCACCACGCAGCGCTCGGCCACGGATCGCAGGTCGACCTCCGCCGTCGAGGCGGGCGCGCGGGGCCCGGCGCCGAAGCGCCGCCGCTCCTGGGAGGCGACCGAGCGCAGCACGAGGGAGAGCGCCACGTCGCCCGGGAGCTTGTTGAGCGCGGTCACCGAGGGGTAGACGCGATCGCCGCGGACGATCCCGAGGATCAGGAGCAGCGAGCGGGCCACGTGCTGGGCGACGGTGACGACCGGGGCCGTCGCGCCCTCGTGGAGCGCGGTCTCGCTCTCGACCTTGCGCCGCACGAAGCCGAGCCACTCCTCGATCTCGAGGTCGCCCGGCGCGAGGTTCGCCGCATGCGTGAGGGGCCCGAGGGCGCGCTCGTAGGCGCCCGTCGACGCGAGGGCCTGCCCGTAGACGTAGTGCGGGTTGGGATCGTTGGGGAAGAGCCAGCGCACGTGGGCGAGCAGCTTGGCCGTCAGCTCGAAGCGCTGCGTCGCGAGGGCGAGCGACGCGAGGTGGGCCTGCGCGTCCCACGCGCAGGGGTGGGTCTGCACGTAGCGGGAGACGGCCTCGAAGCCGCGCTCGACATCCTGGAAGGCGACGGCGCGCGCGCCCTCGAGCTCCACCGGATCGTGGAACTCGGCGTGGAGCGCCCAGAGCCCGGCCGTGGCGGCCTCCTTCACCTCGGGCGAGGAGCTCTCGTCGTCGGGCCGCGCGAGCAGGCGGAGCACGGCGAGGTAGTCCGCGGCGGAGTCCACCTTGCGGCTCGCGTCGCGGCGGAGCAAGGCCGCGCGCTGCATGCGGGCCGCCACGTTGCGCGGCGCGACGCGCACCACCTCGGTGAGCCTGCGCAGCGCGCTCTCGAGGTCGCCGAGCTCGCGCATCTCGTGGACCGCGATCGCCACCTGGGCCTTCGCGAAGCACTCGCCGCGCACCCCCTCGAAGAGCGGCACCGCCTGGGCGAAGCCCTGCTCGCGGGCGACCCGCATCGCCGCGTCGAACGCGTCCTGGGACATCTGCCTCCGCACCTCGGGGGAGAGCCACGAGGGCACGTACGTCCCGGCCTCGTCGACATGCTCGCGGAACCGGGTGCGGAGCGCCGCGTCGCGGAGCGCGTAGCGGCGGAGGGTCTGCGCGAAGACATCGACGGGCAGCGGGGCCGCGGCGACCGGGCCGTCGTAGAGCAGGCAGAGCACCACGCCGGGATCGGGCACCTCGGCCACCCGGGTGCCGATCGGGAGCGGATCGCCCGACCACGCGGTGAGCGCCGCGCGGCGCTTGAGATCGTCCTCGTCGCCCGGGAGGCGCGGCGCGGTGAACAGCGATCGCTCCCGCTCCTCGAGGGCGTCGTGGATCATCCGCAGTGACCGCTGCGCGATCGCGCCCTTCATCGCATGGACGGCCGGGACCATCTTCCCGCCGCGCAGGAAGCCGATGAGGAGGAGGATGTCTCGCGTCCCCATGAGCGTGGTCGTCCGACCATGCACATGGACGGGGCAATGCGTAAACCCCCAAAGTTTTCGCGCGGTTGGCGGGAAGACCGCGCACCCCTTGCGGGGGCGCGCCGGGGGGCGGGCGCGGGGCCGCCCCCTGTTGAGCTTGGCCCCGGTTCCCGCTACGTTGCGTGGCACGCGGCGCGACGCCACCGAGGGAACCATGCCGGGACCGATCGAAAGCTCAGGGGATATCCAGGTCTTCTGTCACACCGACGCCATCTCGGCGAGCCGGGGCAACGCCTTCTTCGGCGCGCTCACCCCGGGCGACACGGTGTACCTGGTCTTCAACCCGGACGACGGCACTTCCCCGCCCTACCGGCTGAAGATCACCTCCCCCACCGGCGCCGTGCTCCTCGACCAGACAGTGCGCGATCTCCCCACCCGCGAGCCGCAGAGCCCGCCGCCCATCTCGTTCGTGCTGTCCACCACCGGCAGCTACAAGATCGAGATCAAGGAAGCCGGCGGGCGGCAGTCCGGCGTCGCCACGCTCCGCGCGGGCTGAGCCACATCGTTACACATTGTCAACGAGCCTGCGCGCAGGCGTCGTCGGCGCCGAGCAGGCATGCCTTGCGGAAGGCGCGCGCCGCCGCGCCGCGGTCCTGATCGACCTCGTCCCCGCGCAGGTAGGCGTTGCCGAGATCGCGGCAGCCGACGGCGCTGTGCTGCTCGCAGGCCATCGTCAGCTCGATCCCGTGGGCCCGCGCGCAGCCCTCGTCCTCGCCGAGCGCGCACCCGATCCGGTAGAGCTTCTGCGCCTTGCCGAGGTTCCTCGGCATCTCGTCCCCGCGCTGGTACGCGCGGCCAGCGATCAGGCAGCTCTGCGCGTCGTCCCCGGCGCAGCCGCGCTCGCCGAGCGACGCGACCTCGCGATCGGTGTCGGCCGTGCGCGCGGCCTCGCGGCAGCTCCGGCCGGACCAGAGCATGCAGCGGAGGGCCGGGCTCGCGGCCCAGAGGACGCAGAAGAGCAGCGCGCCGGCGAGCGCGAGCAGGCGGCCCCGCCGCGGGCCGGGCTCGATCACGCCGCGGATCCGGCGGAGGGCGAGGACGGCGAGGCCGAGCCCGGTGAGGGCGATCACCGACATGCCGGCCGTCACCGAGACGTGGTTCGCGTCGAAGATCATCGCGAGGACGACGCCGACCAGAGCCGCGACGAGCGCGCCGAAGAAGAGGCTGCCGACCGTGCGCCCGAAGAGCGCCGCGTAGCTCTTGACCGGCGCGCGGTAGCCCCATCCGAGGGCCGCGACGAGCCCGGATCCCACGCACACGAAGAGGAAGACGCCCTCGTTCGGCCGGCCGATCACGCGGGCCTCGGAGAGCAGCCCGTAGAGGCCTCCCGCGAAGAAGCTCGCGCCCGCGCCGAGCATGCCGGCCCAGAAGGGATCGACCACGAACCGGCGGGCCGCCGAAGGCCGCGGCGAGAAGTCGATCTCGACCGCGACCTTCTCTTCGACCGGCGGCGGAGCCGGCGTGGGGGGCGGCGGAGCTTCGATCGGGGACGCGTTCTCGACCGTCGAGCTCATGGGCTCAGCGTAGAGCAATCCACCTACCCGAGCAGCCCTTTCGCGACTTGGTCACCTCGCTCCGACCCCCTCCCGCTCCCGCTCCCGATGTCCCCTCCCGATACCCTCTGCCGGATCGGGAGAGGGCCGCGGGAGCGGAAGCGGGAGCGGGAACGGGAACGGGGCAGAAAGTGCTTGAAATGAGGGGGATCCTTCGGCTTTGGCGGCTGGCATCCGGGCGCCCTACGCGGCCCGGATCACCTTGCCGATCACCTCGCGCTGGAACCGCGCCGAGGGCGCGACCACCAGCGCGTCGCCTGCGGTGAACAGCTCGAGCCGCTCGATGGCGCCGCCGGGTCGCCACCAGTAGATACCGCGCGAGATCGCGCCCGGGCCGCGGGCGAAGGCGTCGTCGGTCATGGCCCTGAGGAACGGCACGACGCCGAGCACGCTCGCGTCCCGGATGCGGTGGCGCAGGATCACGTGGCGCTGCGGCACCGTGAAGAGCGCGCCGTAGCCCGGGGCGCCTCGCATGTACCGCTCGAAGAAGAGCAAATGGCTGCTCGCGAAGGGTGTCTCTCCTGCCAGCATGTCCACGGCCCGCGCGCCCCGGGGCGCTCCTCGCATCACCTGCAGGCGGGGCTCGGCGCGCAGGTTGTCGACGGCGAGCGCCCAGAGCTCCTCGGACGAGAGGCCCCAGCGCTCCGCCGTGGCCCTCGGCACCCCGATGTTCGCGGGGCCGAAATCGCAGACCAGCAGCGCGACGAGGCCCTCGGCGATGGGGCGGACGAGGAGCTTGCCGCCCGGGGGCGGGGCGGTGCCCCCGTGAAGGCGCACCTTGATCCGGGCTCGCACGGCGGCGAAGTCGGCGAGCTGGGCCAGCATCCGGGCTTCGGACGGGAGAGAATCGGCGGGGGAGACGTGGATGGGTCGCATGATCACCTCGGTCCGGCGCTGTGGTGCGAGCGGCGTACCCGCCCGTTCGCGCGGCTTTTTCCGGGGTCTCCGGCCGAAAATCGGGTGGCGGCGCCATGGCGGAGCTCGGGCCCGCCATGGCGGAGGGGCGCGGTCTGGACGGATGAACCGTCGTGCGCGCCGGGGCGGCTTGACCGATTGCCCCGCTCCACCTGCCGCGCTAGACCCGCTCCCCCGATGGTGGCGACCGCGTCCTCGACGAACGTCCCACGCGTCCGTGCAGCATGCGGCCAAGAGGCCGTGGAGGCTGTGTGAGCGCCGGCGCCGAGGTGTCCGCCGACGCGCAGCATGCCGCGCCCCGGCCCGAGGGCGCGCCCTCGCTCCTCGGCCTGCTCTTCTCGCCCGATCGCACGATGGAGCGGCAAGCCAAGGTCGGCCGCGTGCGCTGGGCGTTCTTGATCGCGTGGCTTTGCTCCATCCTGCTCGGCGCCGCGCTCGCCTACCGGATGGATGCGCGGCAGAGCACGCTGCAGAAGCTCGACGAGAGCGGCGAGCTCAAGAGCATGAGCGATCGGCAGATCGCCGACGAGACGACGAAGGCGGAGCGGGTGGCGCAGGCCGGGCAGGTGGCCAAGGGCGTGGTCGGCGCGCCGCTCGATCTCGCGGGCGCGAGCGTCGCGGTCCTCGCGCTCGGCTGGTTCCTCCGCGGCAAGATCAAGGGCAGCGCGGTCGGCCCGGTGGCGGCGGCCTCTCTGCTCCCGGGCGCGATCGCGCGCCTGCTCGACGCGATCGCCGCCTACCAGCACGCGCAGATCCCGCCCGAGGGGATCCCGCTCTCCCCGCGCACGCTCGCGGCGCTCCTCACGCTCTACGGGCATCCACCCGGCGAGCCCTGGCTCAAGCTCGCCGGCGCGCTCGACTTCTTCTCGCTGTGGTCGGCCTTGATCCTCGGCTTCGGCGTCGCGGCCGCCGCGCAGCTCTCCAGGCGGAGCGCGCTCATCGCCACGCTGATCGCGTGGGTCTGTTATCAACTGCTCACCCGCGTCGCCACGTGAGGTGCCGAGAGGTGTCGAAAGGAACGCGATGACCAAGGGACGCTGGATCCTCGCCGTGCTCATCCTGCTGCTGGTCGGCTTCGCCACGGCCAAGGGCCTCAAGCCGCACCCGCCGCCGCCGGTCGAGGTGACGATGGTGCAGGTCAAGCGCAAGGACCTGACCCACACCGTCAGCGCCGCCGGCCACCTGCAGGCGCGCGAGACCGTGAAGATCAGCTCGAACGTGACGGGCGATCTGCTCTCGCTCTCGGTGCGCGAGGGTGATCACGTCAAGCGCGGCCAGATCCTCGGCCAGATCGACAAGCGCTTGCAGGAGTCGCAGGTCGCGCAGTTCCGCGGCGCGGTGGCCTCGGCCGTCGCGCAGGTCGCGCAGGTCGAGGCGAGCATCGCGCAGGACGAGCGCGATCTGGACCGGAAGAAGAAGCTCCTCGCGGAGAACCTCGCCACGCAGGCCGACCTCGAGAAGATCGAGACGCAGCTCAAGCTCGACCGGGCCCACCTCACCGCCCAGCGCCAGCTCGTCGCGCAGAACCAGGGGCAGCTCGAGACGGCGCTCTACGGGCTCTCCCGCGCGACGCTCACCGCGCCGATCGACGGGACGATCCTCGAGCTTTACCACAAGGTCGGCGAGCGCATCCGCGGCTCGGATTTCAGCGAGGACGTCGTGCTCCTCATGGGCGGCCTCGCCGAGATGGAGGTCAAGGCCGAGGTGGGCGAGCACGAGGTCGTCGGCATCCACGAGGGCGACGCGGCGACGATCGAGATCGACGCGATGCCCGACAAGCAGCTCAAGGGGAGCGTCGTCTCCGTCGGCAAGAACGCCCAGATCAAGAACCAGGGCACCGACGCCGAGGTGACGACCTTCTTCGTGCGCGTGGGCATCGACGCCCCGCCGCCGGGCGCGCTCCCGGGTCTCTCGTCCACCGTGCAGATCGCCACCGCCAACCGCACCGCGGTGCTCACCGTGCCCATCCAGGCCGTCACGTCCCGCGAGCCCAAGGCCGCGCCCGCGGGCAGCGGCGCGCCCGCCCCGAGCGCGAGCGGCAATGCGGACGCGCCCGCGGGCGCCAAGCCCAAGCCGGGCAAGGTGGTCTTCGTCGTCGACAAGGATGGGCAGGCCCAGATGCGCCCGGTGAAGACCGGCATCGCGAGCCGCACCGACGTCGAGGTGATCGAGGGCGTGAACGAGGGCGACACGATCGTCGACGGTCCCTACCGCATCCTCGCGCGCGAGCTCTCCGACGGGCAGAAGGTCAAGGAGATGTCCAAGGACGGCGAGGGCGACAAGGGCCCGCCGGGCGGGAAGGGCTGACCATGGCCCTCATCGAGCTCGACCACATCGGCAAGACCTACGATCTCGGCCTCTCGAAGGTCCACGCCCTCCGGGACATCCACGTCTCGATCGAGAAGGGCGAGTTCGTGGCGATCGTCGGGCAGTCGGGCTCGGGCAAGTCGACGCTGATGAACATCCTCGGCTGCCTCGACGTGCCGAGCTTCGGCCGCTACTCGCTCAGCGGGCGCGACGTGAGCCAGCTCTCGGACGACGAGCTCAGCGACGTGCGCAACCTGGAGATCGGCTTCATCTTCCAGAGCTTTCAGCTCCTGCCCCGGGCGAGCGCGCTCGAGAACGTGGAGCTGCCCTTGATCTACCGGGGCGTGTCGCGCAAGGAGCGGCGCGACCGGGCGACCGCGGCCCTCGAGCGGGTGCAGCTCGCCGACCGGATGAAGCACAAGCCCACCGAGCTGTCCGGCGGGCAGCGGCAGCGCGTGGCCATCGCGCGGGCGCTCGTGACGCAGCCCTCGCTCCTGCTCGCGGACGAGCCCACCGGCAACCTCGACAGCCGCACCGGCGAGGAGATCGTCGGCCTCTTCCTCGACCTTCACGAGCGCGGCAACACCATCGTCCTCGTCACGCACGAGCCCAAGCTCGCGGCGCGGTGTCCCCGCGCGGTGCGGATCGTCGACGGCCTCGTCATCGCCGACGGCCCCGGGCGCGAGGTCGCGATGGCCAACGCCGAGGCCATGGGCGCCGAGGTCGTGGCGCAGGTGCTCGCGGCGCAGGCCGCGGCCGAGGCCCGCGCGGCGCGGGCGGAGGGACGCTGATGGCCGATCCCGCCCCGCCCGCCCGCCCGAGGCGCCTCGGCGTGATCGCGCGCGCGATCCGCCTCGTCTCCGAGCTCGCCGACGCCGTCGTGCAGGCGGCGCGCGCGATCATCTCGCACAAGCTCAGGGCCGCGCTGACCATCGCCGGGGTCTCGGTGGGGATCATGGCGGTGATCATCATCTTCATGGTCGAGGCGGGCATGGAGAACAGCTTCTCGAAGCAGCTCTCCGCGCTCGGCCCCAACACGCTCTACGTCCACCGCTGGGCCTGGGGCGTCGAGGGCCGCCAGTGGTGGAAGCTCCGGAACCGCCCCTCCGTCGGGCAGATGGACTACCGGGCCCTGCTCGCCAACGCCCGCCTGCCGATCGCGATCTCCCCGGTCGCGCAGACCGACGCGGTGGTGATGCGCGCCGAGGTCGAGATCAAGAACGTCGACATCCGCGGCACCACCGAGGCCTTCCTCGAAGCCGGCGGCTGGCAGCTCAAGAAGGGGCGCTTCATCAGCGACCTCGATCACGAGCTCGGCTCCGACGCATGCGTGATCGGCGCCGACATCGAGGACGCCTTCTTCAAGGGGCAGAACCCCGAGGGCCAGCGCCTCAAGGTCGGCCCCACCACGCGCTGCACCGTCGTCGGCACGCTCGTGCGCAAGGGCAACGCCTTCGGCCGCTCGCAGGACGGGCTCGTCGTGCTCCCGCTCAGCTCCTTCCTCCGCTCGTTCGGGCAGAAGCGGGGCCTGACGATCGCGGTCGTCGCCCCCGCCGGCAAGGTCACCGAGACGGAAGAAGAGGTGACCGCCATCCTCCGCGCCGCGCGCCGCCTCGGACCGGGGCAGGACGACAACTTCTCGGTCAACCGGCAGGACAAGATCCTCGAGGGCTTCAACCAGACGATGATGACGACCAACATCGTCGGCATCCTGGTCGGCGTGATCACCGCGGCCGTGGCCGGGATCGGGATCATGAACATCCTGCTCGTCTCGGTCCGCGAGCGCACCCGGGAGATCGGCATCCGCAGGGCGCTCGGCGCGCGCCGCACCACGATCCTCTTCCAGTTCCTCTGCGAGGCGGTGATGGTCGCGCTGCTCGGCGGCGCGCTCGGTGTGGCCCTCGGCGCGGGCGCCGCCGGCCTCATCGACCTCATCAGCCCGATGCCCGCGAGCGTCGATCCGCGCGTCGTCATCGGCGGCGTGGTCGGCTCGTGCATCCTCGGGGCGACCTTCGGCCTCTGGCCCGCGCTCTCCGCGGCCTTCCTCCACCCGATCGAAGCCCTGCGCCATGAGTAGTGACGCGGCGCCGCGCTCGCTGAAGGGCCCGGGCGACATGTCCCGGCTCCAGCGCCTCGGCGCCGTCCTCCGCGCCCGCCGCGACGACGTGGCCCTCGCCCTCGCCGCGCTCGGCAGCCACCGCCTCCGCTCCGGCCTCACGCTCCTCGGCATCGTGATCGGCGTCTTCACCGTGGTGGCGATGATGTCGCTGCTCAACGGCCTGCAGAGCTCGATCGACAAGAACATGGGCGGCCTCGGCGCGGACGTGTTCCAGATCCAGAAGCTGCCGAACTTCCACTTCGGCCAGCTCCCGCCCGAGATCCAGCGGCGAAAGAACCTCACCCTCGCCCAGGTGCTCGCGCTGCGCGAGGCCCTGCCCGCGGCCAAGCAGGTGGGCGGCGAGGTGTGGGAGGGCGCCAAGGAGCTCGTCGCGGGCGACCGGATCGACACGGCCGTGCAGGTCGCCGGCGGGACGCCCGAGTTCTTCACCAACAACCAGCTCCCCATCGGCTCGGGGCGCGGCTACAGCGAGGCCGAGGCCATGGGCGCCTCGCGCGTCGTCGTGCTCGGCGCCTCGGCGGTGGACGTGCTCTTCCCCGGCGTCGACCCGATCGGCCAGCACGTGCGCCTCGGGAGGCTCGATCTCGAGGTGATCGGCACCATCGAGCGGCAGGGCGGCGGCCCCTTCGGCGGCAACCCCGACAACCTCGTCTCCATCCCCATCGCCCTCTTCCTCGAGCTCTACGGCACGCAGCACTCGCTCAACATCACGGTGATGGCCCGCTCGCACAGCGAGATGGCGCGCCTGACCGACCAGGCCATCGGCGCGTTCCGCACCATCCGCGGGCTCGACGCGAGCACCGACAACGACTTCGACCTGTTCTCGAACGACTCCGCCCGCTCGACCTTCGATCAGCTCGCCGGGACGGTGACCGCCGCGGGCCTGTTGATGTGCACCTTCACGCTCGTCGTGGGCGGCATCGGCGTGATGAACATCATGCTGGTGGCCGTGACGGAGCGGACGCGGGAGATCGGCCTGCGCAAGGCCCTCGGGGCGCGGCGGAGCCGCGTGCTCTTCCAGTTCGTGATCGAGGCGGTGCTCCTCGCCTCGGTGGGCGGGATGATCGGCGTGCTGCTCGGCTTCGGCGCGACCTGGATCGGCCGCTTCCTCGACTTCCCGGCCGAGGTGCCCATGTGGGCTGTCGTCCTCGGGCTCACCGTGTCGAGCGGGATCGGCCTGATCGCCGGCATCTACCCGGCCTTCCGCGCGTCGCGCCTCGCCGCCGCCGACGCGCTGCGCGTGGAGTAGCGGAGCAGGCGCGCGGACGAGCAAGAAAGGGCCTCGACCGCGCGGCGGAGGCGACGCACACTGATCGCGTTGGCGAGCGAAGATCTGACGAAAATGATCGGGCGTTTCCGGCCCGAGGCCTTCATCGCCGCCGGATCCTGGGGCTCCGTGCTCCGGGCGATCGACACCGCCACGGGGCAGGTGGTGGCGGTCAAGCGGCTCCACGATTTCCTCTGCGAGCCGACGATGCTCGCGCGCTTCGAGCGTGAGGCGCGCCTGCTCGCGGGCCTCTCCGACCCGCACGTCGTCCGCTACATCGCCCACGGGCGCGACGCGCAGGATCGGCCCTACCTCGTGCTCGAGTGGCTCGACGGAGAAGACCTCGGCCACTGGCGCAAGGGGGTGGGGCACACCCTGCGGCAGGTGATCGACGTGACGCGCCAGGCCGCCGTCGGGCTCGGCGTGCTGCACGACGCGGGCATCGTCCACCGCGACATCAAGCCCTCGAACTTCTTCCTGACGGGTGATCGCGCCTCCCCCAGCGTCGTGCTCATCGACCTCGGCATCGCCCGCAGCCTCGGCGATCCCGAGCTCAGCGCCGCGGGCTTCCTCGTGGGGACGCCGGCGTACATGTCGCCGGAGCAGGCGCGCGGGCAGCAAGACCTCTCGTCCCGGTCGGACCTGTTCTCCCTCGGCGTCGTGCTCTTCGAGCTCTGCTCCGGCCGGAAGCCCTACCACGCCGAGGACATGGCCTCCCTCGCGCGCGCCATCGCGCTCGGCAAGCCGCCCCGCCTGCGCGAGGCGCTGCCCTCCGCGAGCGACGCGCTCGACGCCCTGGTGGCGACGGCGATGGCCTACGATCCGGCCGATCGCTTCGCCTCCGGTCGCGCGCTCGCCGACGCGCTCGCCGCCCTGCCGGGGGGCGACGAGCCCCTGCCCTGCGCGCCGGCCTGAGCGCGCTACTTCTTCTCCAGGAAGCGCCGCAGGCCCTCTCCTTGCGCCTCGCGCAGCGCGATGCACAGGCTCACCTCTTCGAGCGCCTGCGCGAGCGCGCGCGGGCCGCCGGCGATGGACGCGATCTTCGGCTGGAAGAAGGCCTCGATCGCGGCGCGGTGCGCCTCGTCGCAGCCGCGGGCCACCATGCCGGGAAGAAAGACGAGCGCGTCGGACGGGAGCCGGGCGACGAGCGGCTCGTACCGCTCTTTCACGAAGGAGAAGACCACCGCGCCCATCCGCTCGTCCTGCTCCAAGAGGGGCAGCGCCTCGCGCGGATCGAGGTCGGGCTGGAGGAACATCTCCAGCGAGGCGCGGGCGATCGACGGATCGCGGAAGCTCGACAGCGCCCCGAGGATCTGCCCGCGGCGGCGCGCGCCGGTGGCCGACGGCAAGGCCCCGCGGAGCCGATCGAAGAGCGCCCGGTCGCCATGGCCGGCGGCGATGTTGAGGACGAGCTCGATCGACGCGGCGTCGACCGAGGCCGGATCGTCGAGCCAGCGCGTCGCGAGGGATCGCGCCTCCGCGGCGAGCGCGGCGTCGTCTCCGCGGCCCTCGATCAGGGCGAGGAGCGCGCTGCGCAGGCTGCTCACCTCCTCCGGCTCGCCCGCCTTGCGCTGCAAGTCGAGGGCATGCGCCTCCTTGCCGAAGGTCGCCCCGAGGAAGCGGGCATAGGCCGGCCGCAGCGCCTCCGGCACGAGCTCGAAGGGCAGCGCGAGCAGCCGCTCCGCCACGGCGCGGCGCATGTGCGGGTTGGGATCCTTGGCGAGCGCGGGCAGGCGCTCGAGCACCTCCGCGAGCGGCAGCGCCCCGCTCCGCACGAGGGACATCACGTCGTTCAGCGCCGCGAGCCGCTCGGCCAGCGTGAGCGACTTCGCGCCCTTGCCGAGGAGCGCGTCGAGGTCCTTCGGCGCGTACGCGACGTGGTAGTAGCCGAAGCCCCCCGCGTTCGGCACGAAGAGGGTCGGGCATCGCTTCGCGGGCGGCAGCGTGAACGTCGCGCTCGGCCCCGAGAGCAGCGTGCACGCGCGCCCACCCTCCGGCTCCCACCGCATGCACACCGGGATCTGCCAGGTGCGCCCCCGCTCGCCCTTCGATCCGCGGGGCAGGAAGCGTTCCTGATGGAGGCGCACCGACGCCTCGCCGTTCTTGCAGGACAGATCGGCGGTCACGAGCGGCACCCCGCCCTGATCGAGGAAGCTCGCGAAGACCGGCCCGAGGTCTTGCCCGACCTCCGCGGACATCGCCGCGATGAAGTCGCCCGAGGCGGCGTTCTGGTGGGCGTGATCGGCGAGGTAGCGCTGGATGCCCTTCCTGAAGCGATCGGGGCCGAGCCACGACTCGAACATGTCGAGCAGCGTGGAGCCCTTCTCGTAGGTGATCACGTCGAAGGCGCCCTCGATGTCGTCCTTGCCCTCGATCGGCTGCCGCACCTTGCGCGCGCTCTCCATCGCGTCGTGGCCCATCGCGACCGCCGCCCGGTGCACCCGCTTCGTCTCCCAGGAGAACCCGGGGCGGAAGCGGGTGAGCATCTTGTTCTCCATCCAGGAGGCGAAGGACTCGTTGAGCCACACGTCGTCCCAGAACGACATCGTCACGAGATCGCCGAACCAGTGGTGCGCCACCTCGTGGGCGATGATCTCCGCGTAGTTGCGCTGGTGCTCGGGCGTGTCCTCCTCGGCCTTCGCGAGCATCCCCTTCTCGTAGTAGGTGATGAGCCCCGCGTTCTCCATCGCGGCGAAGCTCACCGTCTGGGGCACGGCCACCACGTCGAGCTTGTCGTACGGGTACGGGATCCCGAAGTGCTCCTCGAGGCCGCCGATCACCATCCGCGTCGTCTCCGCGGCGGCGCGGACATCGGCGGCGCGGCCGCGCGGCACGGCGAGGCGGACGGGCGTGCCCTTCTGGCCGGCGCGGCCCGCGTCGACGACATCGAACGGGCCGACCGCGAAGGCGACGAGGTAGCTCGGCAGGGGCGCCGTCTCGCGGAAGCGCACCTTCTTCATGCCGTCCGGCGCGGGCGACTCCGACGCGATCGGCGTGTTCGAGAGCGCGGTCAGCGCGGCGGGCACCGTCAGCTCGAGCTGCCACGGCACCTTGGCCGCGGGCTCGTCGAAGCAGGGGAACGCCCGCCGCGCGTCGATGGCCTCGAACTGCGTGAACACGTAGTCGTCGCCGCCCTCGCTCTCGCCGAAGATGCCGCGATCGTCCTTCGCGCTGATCGGCCCCGTGTACGTGATCGCGATCGCCGCCGGGCCCGCCGCGATCGGGCGATCGGCCGCGAGCCCCACCCGATCCTCGTCCCCGGGGACGACGCGCAGCGGCGATCGCTCGCCGGCTCGCACGAGCTCGGCGCGCGTGATGGTCAGCTCCGTCGCGTTGAGCCAGAGGGCCGGCACGGCCTCCTTCACGCGGATGTCGATGAGGATCGATCCCTCGAAGCGGGCGCGGCCGGGCACGACGGTGAGCGACGCGGCGTAGCGCGCGGGGGCGACCGAGGCCGGGAGGCGCAGCGCATCGGGCGGGGGCGGGATCGGCGCGACGGCGCTCGTCACCGCGGCCGCCGAGGCCGCGACGCGGGGCGCGGGCTGCGGAGGCAAGGGGCTCGACGAGCAGGCGCCGAGCGCGGCGAGAGACACCAGAGCGGCGAAGGCGAGGCGAGCGCGCATCGAGGATGCTCGTAGCAGGATCCCCACGCCCCGGGCATCCTTCGATGGACGCTATAGTCATCTTCCCTTGATCCGTCCGCTCCGAGAGAAGAACGCCGGCGCGCATGCCCGCCGCGCGACGCGACGCGCCGCGCTCGCCCTCTTCTTCGCGCTCCCTCTCCTCGGCGCGGCGGGGAGCTGCACCGGCGGCCCCGCGAGCCCCGGCGCGACCGGGATCGCGACCGCTCACCCGCGCGCGACCGCGATCCTCGCCGGCTCGCGCCCGCTCACCCAGGGCAGGAGCGGGCACACCGCCACGCTCCTCCCCGACGGGATGATCCTCCTCGCCGGAGGCCGCCCCGACGAGGCGAGCAAGGGGCGCACCGCCGAGGTGTACGACCCGGCCACCGGACGATCGCGCGCGACCTTCGCGCCGATGGCCACCGCGCGGAGCGGGCACACCGCGACCTTGCTCCGGAGCGGCATGGTCCTCCTCGCCGGGGGCATCTCCTCGCTCGACACGAGCGCGGGCGAGGCGGCGCGGAGCGCGGAGATCTACGATCCAGGGACCGATCGCTTCCGCTCCGTCGCCGTGCCGCTCCGGGCCCCGCGCGCCAACCACACGGCCACGCTCCTGCCCGACGGCAAGGTCCTGCTCGCCGGGGGCCGCGCGGGCTTCGCCGAGGACGGCGATCCTATGTCGAACACGCTCGATCCAGGGCCGGACGGCGCGCCGTGGGCCGAGATCTTCGACCCCGAGACCGAGACCTTCGAGGCCACGCCCGGCCCGATGGTCGAGCTCCGCAGCCACCACACCGCCACCCTGCTCGCCGATGGCCGCGTGCTGCTCGCCGGCGGCGAGGACGATCCCGATGGCCCCGCCCATGTCGGCAGGAGCGCCGAGATCTTCGATCCGAAGAGCGGCGCGTTCACCGCCACCGCAGGCCATCCGCTCCGCGATTTCAGCCACCACACCGCCACCGCGCTGCCGGGGGGACAGGTGCTCCTCACCGGCGGCCTCGCCCGCCCCCTGCCCGACGGCGGCCGCGACGAGAGCGAGCAGCTCCGCGAGGCGGAGCTCTACGACCCGGGCAAGGACGAGTTCATCGCCACGGGCTCGCTCGCGCGGTTCCGCGCCGATCACAGCGCGACGCTCCTGCCGTCCGGGAGGGTGCTCGTCACCGGCGGCCTCGAGGACGCGGGCGGATCGCTCGAGGTCTACGATCCCCCGAGCGGCGCTTTCCTTCCGATCGAAGATCTCCCCGCGCCCCGGCGCGGCGGGCACAGCGCGACGCTCCTGCCCTCGGGCGCGGTGCTCATCGCCGGCGGCACCACGCTCGCCCTCAACGAGCCCGTCGCCTCGTCCGACACGCTCCTCTACGACGACGGCTCGGGCGCCGTGCGCCCCCTCGCCGACGCCCAGGTGAGCCGGGTGTTCCACTCGTCAACGTTGTTGCTCGATGGAACCGTCCTGCTCGCGGGTGGCACCGTGAGCAGCGAGAGCGGCTTCTTCCCCGGCGCCGAGATCTACGCCCCGGGCGACGGCGACGTGCGCCCCACCAAGGGCCAGCTCCACAACCTCCGGGCGAACCACGCGGCCACCCTGCTCGCCACGGGCGAGGTGCTCCTC
This sequence comes from Byssovorax sp., assembly GCA_046351295.1. GTDB lineage: Bacteria > Myxococcota_A > Polyangia > Polyangiales > Polyangiaceae > JAXLYT01. The sequence goes on along the minus strand of JAXLYT010000055.1, from coordinate 18,178 downwards.
ACCGGCGGCCTCGATCAGAGCATGCCCGACGGCGATCCCGCGGGCGGCGCGCTCCGCACGGCGGAGACCTACGCGCCGGAGGCGGGCACCTTCACCCTCACGAGCCCGCTCCACGAGGCCAGGGTGAGCCACACGGCCACCCTGCTCGCCTCGGGCGAGGTGCTCGTCGCCGGGGGCAGCTCCGGCCTCTCGTCCGGCCTGCAAACCGCCGAGCTCTTCGATCCCCTGCCGCGCCTCTTCTACGCCATCCCCGCGCCGATGGAGAGCCCGCGCACCCTCCACGCCGCCGCGCGCCTCCGCTCGGGCGAGGTGCTGATCGCCGGCGGCTACTGGGGCGCCGACGCGCTCCGCACCGCGGAGATCTACGATCCGGTGAGCCGCTCCTTCCGCGCCACCGGCATGATGGCGAGCCCCCACGCGAGCAGCGTCGTCAGCACCTTCTCGGCCACGTTGCTCGCCTCGGGCAAGGTGCTGATCGTCGGCTACGACGCCGCCGAGCTCTTCGATCCCGAGGCCGACGGCGGCGCCGGCGCCTTCTCTCCCGCGGCCGCCGGGCACGACGAGGCCGCGCACCGCAACGGCCACACGGCCACGCTGCTCCCCTCGGGCAAGGTGCTCATCGCCGGCGGCACCGACCAGGCGGGCGCGCCGCTCGCGTCGAGCGCCCTCTACGACCCCATGACCGATCGCTTCATCGATCTGCCGAGCCTCGGGCGCGCCCGCGCCTTCCACGCGGCCACGCTCCTGCCGGACGGCCGGGCCTTCATCTCCGGCGGCTACGACAACGACGGCGTCGTGAGCCTCTTCGAGGCGTGGGACGAGGGGCTCCCCGGCGGGCTCCCGCGCCCCCGGATCACGGGCGTCGCCCGCGCGCCCGGCGGCGAGCGCACGCAGGTCTCGGGCGATCATTTCATCGGGCCGATCGAGACGGGGAGCGGCGCCTCGAGCAGCTCGGCGGTGAACCTCCCCCTCGCCCTCTTCCTCCCTGCGGGCGGCGGCCTGACGACCGGGATCCTCCGCGACATCACGCCCGGATCGGCCTCGTGGTTCTTCCCCGCCGAGCGCCTCACCGGCCCCGGCCTGCTCTTCCTGAGCGCGGGGACGCGAAGGAGCGAGGGCGTGCCTCTCGCCCTCGGGCAGGACCGGGCATGCCGATCCACCGCGGATTGCCCCGCAGGGCTCACGTGCTCCAGTGAGGGCGCGTGCACCGCGCCCGTCACGAGCGGCCCGCCGGCCGAGGGGTGCGCGGTCGGCGGGCGCGCCGCGACCTCGTCGCGCGTCGCGCCCACCGTCCTCGCCCTCGGCCTGCTCGGGCTCGCGATCCGGGCTATTTCGCGGCGGGCGCCTCGACCGGGATGCCGAGCTCGTGGAAGAGGAACGCCTCCACATCGGCGTTCTCCTCGATCTCCGCGCTGAGCGGCGAGCCGATGCCATGCCCGGTGTCGCCGCTCGTGCGGAGGAGGATCGGGTGCGGCCCGCCGTTGGCCGCCTGGAGCCGCGCCACCATCTTGCGCGAGTGGAACGGATCGACCCGGGGATCGTTGGCGCCGGTCAAGAAGAGCGCGGAGGGATAAGCCACGCCATCTTTGACGTTGTGGAAGGGTGAATAGGCCAGGAGGGCCTTGAAGTGATCGGGGTTCTTCACGGTCCCGAACTCGGTCACGTTGAAGGCCCCGTTCGGCGTGAGCTCGACCCGGAGAGAGTCGTAGATGCCGACATAGGACACCACGGCCCGGAACATCTCCGGGTGCTGGGTGAGCTCGGCCCCCATCAGGAGCCCGCCGTTCGAGCCGCCGATGATGGCGAGGCGCGAGGGGCTCGTGTACCCGAGCTCGAAGAGCCGTTTGGCGCATGCGGCGAAGTCGTCAAAGACGTTCTGTTTGTTCGTGAGGTTGCCGCCGCGGTGCCACTCCTCGCCGAACTCGCCCCCTCCCCGGAGGTTCGTCCGGACGATCACGCCCCCTGCGTCGAGCATGACCCGGGAGAGCGGCGAGAACCCGGGCTTGATGGTGACGTTGTACCCGCCGTATCCGCTCAGCACCACGGGGCGGTTCTTGTCGAGCGGCGTGCCCTTCTTGCGCAGGATGTTCATCGGCACCTTGGTGCCGTCCTTGGAGGTGCACATCTCCCGCAGGGCCTCGACGTCGGAGAAATCGGCCGGCGAGGTCTGGTAGAGCGCCGTCTTGTGGACTTTACCGCTCTTGCCGGTGACGACGTACCAGCCCGGGGGCTCGGTGAAGCTCGTGTTGCGGAAGAAGAGGTCGTCCCCGTCGAGCGCGACCAGCTCCCGGACGGAGGAGATCGGCGGGATGGCCACCGGAGGCTGCGCCTTGCCCTTCAGATCGTAGGCGCGGAGCTCCGACGGCCCGCCCGCGAGCGCGTTGACGTACACCCGGGACGCGGTGACCTCGAACCCCTCGATCACGCCGTCCGACTCGGGGACGATGGTGGTCGCCTTGGCGAGCGCGGAGACGCCGGGCAAGAGGCGCAGGATCTTCCCCTTGGGTGACCCGTTGAGCGACCGGAGGTACACGCTCCCGTCGGGCCCGAAGTGCGCGGAGGCCACCTTGTCGGCGTACCCGGCGATCTTCTCCCACTTGGAAGGGCCGGTGAGGAGATAGTGATCGTACTCCCCGCCATCGCCGTTCTGCACCGAGGCGAGCACGTATTTCCCGTCGTTGCTCGTCTTCAGCTCCACCTCGGCGATCCGCGGGAAATCTTTGCCGATCTCGTAGGTGTCGTCCTTCTCGCTCTTGCCGAGCTTGTGGAAATACACTTGCTGGTAGAAATCGAGATCGGCCTCCGGCCGCTCCCCGGGGCGGGGATAGCGGGTGTAATAAAACCCGGTGCCGTCCTTGTTCCACGAGAGGCTCCCGCCGGCGGTGCCCCCGTTGACATGCGCGATGGTGTCGCCCTGCTCCTTGCCGGTCACCGCGTCGTAGACATGCACGGTCCCGTTCTCGCTGCCCCCCACGGAGAGCGAGACGGCGACCTTCTTGCCGTCGAGGGAGGGGACGAAGAAATCGATCGTCGTCTTCCCGCTCGGGTCGATCTGGTTCGGATCGACGATCACCCGCTCGGAGCCGGTGTCGTCCGGCGAGGCGAGGCTGATGAGGAAGGCCTGCTGCTTGGGCGGCTGCTCCTTGATGCCGAAGAGCGTGCCGGCCCGGCGGATGAAGCCCGCGCGATCGGGCGGCGTCGCGCCGAGCAGCCCCGCGATCTTCGCCTTGAGCGGCGCCCGCTCGGGCAGGGCGTCGAGGACCTTCCGCGTGTAGCGGTTCTGCCCGTCGCTCCACGCGACGACCTCGGGATCGCCCGCCTTTTCGAGCCACTGGTAGTCGTCCGTGACCTTGACCCCATGGTACTCGTCGACCACCGGGCGGCGCGCGGCGACCGGCGGCCCGTCCTTCGGGGCGGCGGCCGTGGACGCCGTGCCGGCGGGTGGAGCGCTCGCAGAGGTCGCGGGCCCGCCCGTGGGCGGAGGCGCCACGCCGGCGGGCTCGGTGCCCGCGCCGCAGCCGGCGGCGAGCAGGAGAGAAGCGATGGAGAGAGAGAAGGTCCGGGAGCTCGGCATGGGCGCGGCTATACACCAGCCTCGCCCGTGGATCCGGACTTTCACGCGATCAGTTGTTCAGCGCGCCCTGGCAGATCCACGTCGAGATGGTCTGGATCTGGGCGGCGCTGATCGCCCCCGACTTCGGCATGATCGTGCCCGAGCATAGATTTACACCCGTCAGCTTGTTGACGAGGTACGACTGGGACGGCTGGCTCGGCAAGACACGCTTGCGCCCGTCGACACACTCGCTCGACGCCACGTTCACGAGCTTGCCGTACGCCTGCCCAGACACGAGGCTCAGCCCCTGCGCCGGCATGGGCCCCGAGTGGCACCCGTTGTTGGCGCAGCTCGCCGTGAAGATGGGCTGCACCTGGGCCGAGAACGAGATCGTGTTGCCGCCTCCGCAGGCACACCCGCCCATCGCGCAGGACTGCCCGGGCGCGCAGACATTGCCGCACATACCGCAGTTGCTCGTGTCCGTCTGGAGGCTCACGCACGCGCCGCCGCACAAGGTCCCTCCGTTCGGGCATTTGCACTGGCCCGTCACGCACGACTGCGCCGCCGGGCAAACGTTGCCGCACATGCCGCAGTTGGCGTTGCTCGTCTGCGTGTCCACGCAGACGCCGTTGCAGTCGGTGCCGCCGCCCGCGCAGCCGCACATCCCGTTCGCGCACGACGCGCCCGCGGGGCAGATGTTGCCGCAGCCGCCGCAGTTTCCGCTGTTCGTCTGCGTGTCCACGCAGGCCCCGTTGCAGAGCGTGCTGCCCGCAGCGCAGCCGCACGTGCCACCGGTGCATCCCTGACCGCCCGCGCACAGATGGTTGCAGCTCCCACAATTGGAGGGATCGGTGGCGGTGTTGATGCAGACCCCCCCGCAGCTCGAGGTGCCCGCGGGGCAGCCGCATGCGCCGTTGCTGCACGACGCGCCCGCGGGGCAGACGTTGCCGCAGCCCCCGCAGTTCGAGGGGTCCGTCTTGATGTCCATGCACACGCCGCCACAGGCCATGGTCCCGGCGGGGCAGACGCAGCCCCCGGCGATGCAGGAGGCACCCGAGGGGCAGGCGTTGCCGCAGCCGCCGCAGTTGGCGACGCTGGTCTGGGTGTCGACGCAGGAGGCACCGCACTTGGTGAGCGCGCCGCAGCTCACCGTGCACACCCCGTTGAGGCACACCTTGCCGTTGCCGCAGACCGTCTGGCAGTTGCCGCAGTGGCTCGGATCGGACGAGAGCGAGACGCATGCGCCGCTGCACACCTGGGTGCCGTTCGGGCAGACGCATGTCCCGGCCGAGCATGCCGCCCCCGAGGCGCACACCGTCTGGCAATCGCCGCAGTGGCCCGCGTCGGTCTGGAGGTTCTTGCACTCGCCGCCGCAGAGCTGCTGCCCGCCGCCGCACACGCACTGGCCGGCCGAGCAGCTCGCTCCGGCGGGGCAGATGTTGCCGCAGCCGCCGCAGTTCTGCGCGTCACCCAGGGTGTCGGTGCACGATCCACCGCAGTCGGCGAGCCCTGCGGCGCACACGCACACGCCGCCCGAGCATGCGGTGCCGCCGTTGCACGTTGTGTCACAGTCCCCGCAGTGGGCGGAGTCGACCTGGGTGTCGACGCAGGCGCCGCCGCAATCCGTCTTGCCCTCGGGGCAGGCGCAGCTCCCCTGGGTGCACACATGCCCCATGGAGCATGCGTTCTCGCAGCTCCCGCAGTGGCCGAGATCGCTCGTGAGATCCACGCAGGCCTCTCCGCCGCAGGTCGTGCACCCATCGCCCCCGTCGCCCGCGTCCCCGCCGTCGCCGCCATCGCCCCCGTCCGCGCCGACGACGGGCGGAAGGTCCATGATCCATTGCTCGATACAGGCCCTCTGTTCCTCCGAGAGCGGGCTGCCCTGGGGCATCGCCGCCCCGCAGGGCGGCTTGCCGGCGATCTTCTGGTAGAGCAGCGAGGTCGCGGGAGAGCCCGGGACGACCCGCACCCAGCCGTCGCACAGCGACGCCGGGACGCCGACGAGCGCCACCGCGGTGTCCCCCGAGAGATCGAGGACCGCCGCGGCGCTCGCCCCGGTGTGGCAGCCGGAGAGCGCGCAGGAGGGCTGGAAGATCACCTTCTCGATCGACGCGAGGTCCGGCGTGCAAGGCTCGCCGCCGCCCCCGCCGTCGGGGATGGGCAGATGAAAAGAGTTGGAGCACGCCGCCGCGAGCATGGATGAGAGCGCCGAGAGCGCCACCAGGAAGAGCACACGAGAGAGGTACAAGCGAAGCCGGGTGGACTGCATCGTCGTCAACACGCCTTTCTCGGCAAAGACCAAGAGCTTCGACAGGTTACCGCATCACGCGCAGGCATTTCCACCGGGGAATGTCCCGTTGCGCCACGACGGCCCATGACGATGCGTCACGTGGTCAATCGAGTGACCGGCCCGACGCGCGCTGGTCACTCGATTGACCATGATCATTTTTCACGAGCACGGAGAGCGCGAAAAACTCTTCGATTGATCGCCGCTCGCGCGTCGCTGTATGTCTCGGGCCATCCCTGCCCGAAGGAGGCTCTTCGATGCGATTGAATCGTCTTGGTTCCCTCTTGCTGCTCGGCCTCCTGCCCGTCCTCTCCGCGGCGAACATCGGGGGTTGCAGCGGCCCCACCTGCGGCGATGGGCACGTCGACTCGGGCGAGGAGTGCGACGACGGCAACACCGGCGACAGCGACAACTGCACCGCCACCTGCCAGTTTCCCCGGTGCGGCGACGGCGTGATGTCCAAGGGCGAGGAGTGCGACGACGGCAACGGCGTCGACGGCGACGACTGCACCAACGCTTGCCAGAAGGCCCGCTGCGGCGACGGCGTGACCCAGACGGGCAAGGAAGAGTGCGACGACGGCAACTTCGACGACAACGACGCTTGCCTCAACGACTGCAAGCTCGCGACCTGCGGCGACGGCAAGGTCCGCCTCAATGTCGAGGCCTGCGACGACGGCAACATGGACGACACCGACGGCTGCACCAAGGGGTGCAGGCTCCCGACCTGCGGTGACGGCCTCGTCCAGGAGGGCGAGGAGTGCGACGACAATAACCCCAACAACACCGATGACTGCCTCGATACCTGCCTCAAGGCCTCCTGCGGCGACGGCTTCGTGCACGAGGGCAAAGAGGACTGCGACGACGGCAACAAGCAGGACGGCGACGCCTGCCTGAACACCTGCAAGCTCGCGACCTGCGGCGACGGGGTGACCTTCATCGGCGTCGAGGCCTGCGACGACGGCAACGAGAGCGACACCGACGGCTGCCTCTCGGACTGCAAGCTCCCGACCTGCGGCGACGGCAAGGTCGAGATGGGGGTCGAGGCCTGCGACGACGCGAACGGCGACAACACCGACGCCTGTCTCAACACCTGCCTCGCGGCCAAGTGCGGCGACGGCTTCGTCCAGGCCGGCGTGGAAGAGTGCGACGACGCCAATCAGAACGACGCGGACAACTGCCTCGGCACTTGCAAGATCGCCACCTGCGGCGACGGCAAGGTGCATGTCGGCGTCGAGGAGTGCGACGACGGCAACATGGATGACTCCGACGGCTGTCTCGGCACCTGCAAGAAGGCCCGCTGCGGCGACGGCGTGGTCGAGGCGGGCGTCGAGGAGTGCGACGACGGCAACGAGGTCGACACCGACGGCTGCCTCACCACCTGCAAGCTCCCGAAGTGCGGCGACGGCATCGTGCAGGCGGGCGTCGAGGAGTGCGACGACGGCAACCTCGTCGGCGGCGACTGGTGCAGCCCGACCTGCGCCAAGGAGTGCCTGCTCGGCAACGCCAAGGGGATCTCCGGCGGCAACTGCTACATGGCCTTCACGAGCCCGCTCACCTGGCAGGACGCGGCCACCGCGTGCTCCATCCTCGGCGCGCACCTCGTCGACATCGAGGACGCCGCGGAGGAGGCCGCGGTGAAGGGCTTCATCACCAACACCGGCCCCTCGTGGATCGGCCTGACCGATCAGTTCGGCGAGGGGACGTTCATCTGGTTCCGCGGCCCGGGCGACGTGCTGATGCCGACCTACAGCGACTTCGAGGCGACCCAGCCCGACAACAACCCGGGCGGCAACGCCGACTGCGTGAGGATCGCCCAGACCGGCTGGGCCGACGACACCTGCGCCGCCGTGCGCGGGTACGTCTGCGAGCACGAGTGGCCGTGACAGGCCTGCGCCGCCGCGCCCGCGCGCGGTGAAGAGCTCGACACCCGAGGAGGTGCGCCGATGTTCCGCTTTCTTTCCGTGGTGATGTTCGCGGCGCTCTGCGCCGTCCTCGGCTCCTCGCTCGGGTGCTCGAGCAGCGACACGAAGAGCGAGCCCCCTCCCCGCTGCGGCGACGGGATCGTCCAGAAGGGCGAGGAGTGCGACGACGGCAACGGCGTCGACGGCGACGACTGCTCGAACGAGTGCCACAAGGCCCGCTGCGGTGACGGCGTGGTCCAGAAGGGCGAGGCGTGCGACGACGGCAACGCCGACGACAGCGACGCCTGCGTGACCGGCTGCAAGCTCGCCCGCTGCGGCGACGGCATCCTCCGCGCCCACCTCGAGGCTTGCGACGACGGCAACCCCGATGACAGCGACGGCTGCACCAAGGACTGCAAGCTCCCGACCTGCGGCGACGGGATCGTCCAGAAGGGCGAGGAGTGCGACGACGGCAACGCCGACAACACCGACGCTTGCCTCTCCACCTGTCTCCTCCCGAGCTGCGGTGACGGCTTCGTCCAGGCGACGAAAGAAGAGTGCGACGACGGCAACCCGAACGATCACGACGGTTGCCGCAACGACTGCAAGCAGGCCACCTGCGGCGACGGCGTGGTGTGGACCGGCGTCGAGGCATGCGACGACGGCAACCAGGACGACGGCGACGGCTGCACCCACGCATGCGCCCTGCCCACCTGCGGCGACGGCGTGGTGCAGCCGGGCGAGCAGTGCGACGATCACAACCAGAGCGACACCGACGCGTGCCTCTCGACCTGCCTCCTCGCCACCTGCGGTGACGGCCATGTCCGCATCGGCGTGGAGGAGTGCGACGACGGCAACCACGACGACGGCGACGGCTGCAACGCCGACTGCAAGCTCTCCGGCTGCGGCGACGGCCTCGTCGAATTCCCCGAGCAGTGCGACGACGGCAACGGCGACGACACCGACGGCTGCCTGACGAGCTGCGAGCTCGCGACCTGCGGCGACGGGGCCCTCCACGCGGGCGTGGAGGCGTGCGACGACGGCAACGCCATCGACACCGACGCATGCCCGAGCACCTGCCAGCTCGCGACCTGCGGCGACGGCTTCGTCCACGCCGGCGTCGAGGCATGCGACGACGGCAACGCCGATGACACCGACGCGTGCCTCTCGACCTGCGTGCCTGCGGCCTGCGGTGACGGCTTCATCGAGGCCGGGGTCGAGGAGTGCGACGACCAGAACCTCGACAACACCGACGGCTGTCTCATCGACTGCCGCGCCTACGACCCCTGCGCGGGCTTCGAGATCACGGGGATCAGCGCGCCCTCGGCCTGCCTCGGCGCGGTGCCTGCGCAGCTCACCCTCTTCGGGACGGGGTTGCTCATCGTCAACGGTGTGCTCCCGGCGGTCACGTTCAACGGGATACCGGCGGCCGTGCAGAACCTCGGCGGCTGCCAGCCGGTGCCCTTCGTCTTCAACGCCGTCCAGAGCTGCACCTCCCTCATGGTGAGCACGCCGCCCGGGCTCGGGCTCGGCAACTACAAGGTCACCGTCACCAACGCCGTGGCGAAGCCTTGCCCCCAGACGATCGATTTCAGCGTCTCCGGGCCGCCCACCATCACGAGCGTGATCCAGAACCAGGTCTGCGAGGGTCCGAACAGCTTCACCATCAACGGGTCGAACTTCAACCCGGGCAGCCAGGTCACCTTCAACGCCCTCTCCCCGACGACGACGACGTTCGTGAGCGCCAATCAGCTCCTCGTCTCGTTCGGGGCGCTCCCGCCGGGCAATTACACGGTGACGGTGAGCAACGGGCCGGGGTGCAGCGCGACGGCGCCGAACGCCGTCACCGTCCTCAAAGACCCCTCGGTGTTCTTCGTCGATCCGCAGGTCGTCTACAACGGGGTAAACCTCCAGGTGACGATCTACGTCTCGGGGATCAACGGCGGCAACGTGACCTCGGTGGGCATCAAGCCGACGGGCTCCAATCAGCCGCTCACCAACCTGATGTTCGTCTTCAACCCCCTGAAGCCCCATCAGATCCAGGCCGTCGTCCCGAAGGGCCTCGCCCCGGGGTCGTGGGACGTGGTCATCGTCGACGCCGACATGTGCCCGGGCGCGCTCGCGAACGCCTTCACCATCACGAACCAGGTGAGCCTGGCCCTCTCCGGCATCAACCCGCCCTTCGGCTGGACGCAGAAGAGCACGGGCGTGACGCTCTCCGCGCTCGTCCCTCCGCCCATGGGCAAGGTGAGCTTCGAGAGCGGCGCCAGCGTGTACCTGAACCCGGTGAACGGAGGCCTCGCGACGGCCCTCGGCGCGGTGGCCTTCTTCGATCCTTCGCAGCTCAGCGCGCTCGTGCCGGCGGGCCTGCCCGTGGGCACGTACGATGTGGTCGTGGTCAACCCGGACGGGACGGTGGGGCTCCTCCAGAATGGATTCAAGATCACGCAAAACGCGCCTCCGACGATCGATTTCATCAGCCCAGGATCGCTCCCCAACAGCTCTCCCGGCGCGCTCACCATCGCCGGTGGAGGCTTCGCCGCGGGCGCGACCGTGGGGCTCTCCTGCCTCGATCCGGCCAACGCCATCACGCCTTATGCAGCGGCCGTCGGGGCGGTGCAGCCGGCGCAGGTGAGCGCCACCGTGCCCGCCGGCATCGTCGCCGGGTCGGCCTGCGTCATCCGGGTGACGAACCCCGATGGGAGCTACGGTGAGTTCTCCGCGCTCGGCGTCACGAACCCCGCCGAGAACCTCCAGGCCTTCACCGCCAACACGGCGATGGGCACCGCGCGCCGCGCGCCCGCCGTCACCTACGGGCGCGCGACGAGCGCCGCGCGCTTCATCTACGCGATCGGCGGCGACAACGGCGCGGGCGCCGCGCTCTCCAGCGTCGAGGTCGCGCCGCTCACGCCCTTCGGCATCCTCGGCGCGTGGCGGCCCGTGCCCGTGAGCCTCCCGGCCGGGCGCACGCTCGCCATGGCGCAGACCGTCGGCAAGTTCATCTACGTGGTCGGCGGGAGCAGCGGCGCGGCGCAGCTCGCCTCGGTGCTCCGGGCCGAGGTGCTCGACCCGACGGAGGCGCCCGTCATCACCGATGTCTCGCTCGACACCAACGCTGTCGGTCTGGGCGCCGGGATTCGCTATTACCGTGTCTCGGCGGTGATGGCCGCCGGCGACGCGTCGAACCCCGGCGGAGAGACGCTCACCAGCGATCCACAGCCGGTGAAGATCCCGGCCGGCCTGCCGCTCGACATCCAGACGACGATCACCTGGAGCGCGGTGCCGAACGCGGCGCAATACCGCATCTACCGGAGCTCGGCCCCGAACCTCCCCGCGGGCAACGAGGCGCTGCTGGCGGTGGTGAACGCCCCGGTGACGAGCTACCTCGACACCGGCGCCGCCACGAGCCCGCCCGTGCCGCGGAAGATCGGCGACCTCGGCAACTGGGCCGCGATGCCCAACCTCAACGCGCCGCGCGAGGGCCTGGGCCTCGGCCTCGGGCGCGACCCGGTCACCGCGAACACCTTTTACCTGTACGCGACGCTCGGGCGCACGACGGGCAACGCGGTGCTCGCGTCGTACGAGTACCTCTCGGTGACCGTGGCGGCGAGCGGATCGCAGTCGACCTCGGCGAGCTGGACGGCGAGCGGCAACGCCGTGACGACGGGGCGCTGGCAGGTCGGCGCGTACTCGGTCGATCGGCGCGCGACGATCGAGGTCGGCGCGAACGAGACGTGGCTCTACGTGGGCGGCGGCGCCAACGCCAACGTGAGCGGCACGCTCGCCAACGTCGACGCCGCCACGATCCAGCCGGGCGGCGCGCTCGGCCCATGGATCGTCGTGCCCGCCATGAGCGGCCGCGCCGGCTATGGCTTCGCCGCCGCCGCCAACCAGCTCTTCGCCTTCGGCGGCGCCGGCGCCGCGCCCTCGGCCGGCGGCATCTCCGCCCAGATCTGCGGCCCCGCGAACCCCTGCGGAGGCGGCCCGCAGGACCCGCCGGATCTCAAGAACTGGAACGCCGGAATCGGCCTCTCGACACCGCGTTATCTGATGGGGAGCACGGTGGAGAGCGCGCGGATCTTCATCGTGGGCGGCGACACCGGCGCTGGCGCCTCGACCAGCGTCGAGAGCACGGTCTGGTAGCTCCTGGTAACTCGACAGACCATCTTCACCGGCGCCTCAGCTCATGATGAATTGACTGTCTCCCGCCTCGGACAAAGCGTCCGGCGCCGGGGCTCGGCGGGAGATCTCTCCTTTGGCAACGACCCTGACCCGACGTTATCCGACGCAGCCCGTGACCGGCGTATTTCGACGGCACCCGGAGCTGCGCTGGACCGACGCCGCGGGCGATCACACGTTCCACCTGACGAGCCGCGCCATCGTCGGCTCCGCCTCCGGCAACGAGGTCGTGGTGGCCGACGCCGCGGTCTCGCGGATCCACGCCGAGCTCGACCCGCGACCGGAGGGCGTCTGGATCCACGACCTCGGGAGCCACAACGGGTCCTTCGTCGACGGCGTCCGGGTGACGGGGGCGCTCATTCACCCGCTCGCCGTGGTGACGCTCGGCGGGACGAGCTTCAAGGTCGATTACGGGGTGCGGCCGACGCGCGTCCAGATCTGGCCCGAGGACCGCTTTGGCCCGCTCGTGGGCGCCACGGTGGTGATGCGCGATCTCTTCGCCCAGCTCGCCAAGGTGGCCGCGACCGACTCCTCGGTGCTCATCACCGGCGAGACGGGCACGGGCAAGGAGCTCGTGGCGCGCGCCATCCACGAGGCCTCCACGCGGGCGGCCGAGCCGTTCATCGTCGTCGACTGCGCCTCGCTCACGGAGACGCTGCTGGAGAGCGAGCTCTTCGGGCATGCCAAGGGCGCCTTCACCGGCGCGGTGTCGGCCCGGGCGGGCGCCTTCGAGCTGGCCTCGGGGGGCACGGTGTTCCTCGACGAGATCGGGGAGCTGCCGCTCTCGATGCAGCCGAAGCTGCTCCGCGTCCTGGAGTCGCGCACCATCCGGCGGATCGGCGAGAGCGAGCACCGCAAGGTGGACATGCGGCTCGTGACCGCGACGCACCGCGACCTGCGTCACATGGTCAACGAGGGCGCCTTCCGCGAAGATCTCTACTTCCGCCTGGCCGTGCTGCCCATCGCGGTGCCCCCGCTGCGCGAGCGGCTCGCCGACATCCCGCTGCTCATCGAGCACCTCTTCCCGGGGCGCGGCGCCGATCAGCTCGGCACGGAGCTGCTCGCGGAGCTGCTCGAGCGCCCGTGGCTCGGCAACGTCCGCGAGCTGCGAAACTTCGTGGAGCGCGCCATGGCCTTCGGCCCCGAGGAGGCGCGCTCGCTCTCCCGGCGCGAGACGCGGCGCCCGACCGATCTCGACCCGCCGAGCAGCCAGGACGCCGCGAGCAGCCGCCGGCTGCCTCCGCTCACCGGCCGCCCGACGGCGCTCTTGCCGGAGGCGCCCCCCGCGGCCATCTCCTTCGAGACGACCCTCAAGGAGTTCCGCGAGCAGTGGAGCGATCAGGGGGATCGGGAGTACATCCGGCGGCTGCTCGAGCGCCACGGGGGCAGCGTCTCGTCGGCCGCGGCCGAGGCAGGCGTGGATCGCACCTACCTCTACCGCTGCATTCGCAAGCTTCGTTCGGAGTGAGCGCCCCGGGCGGGGCGCGAGGCGGGAGAGAGACGGGAGAACGACGGGAGGGAGGCGAGGGCGAGAGCGAAGCGGGTGAGCACCCGGCCGGACCAGCCGGCCGGATGCCCACCCGAGGAGGTCAGTTGAAGGTCGGCGCGGCGCAGCTCGCCGGACCGCTCTGGAGGAAGTTCAGGTTGTTGTTGGCCTTGTCGAGGGCGTTCTTGAGCGCCTCCTGGTAGGCGCGATCCTGGTTGCCGTCGATCGTGTAGCCGTCGGCCCCGAGCGCCGCGTTGGCCTCGGCGATGATCGCGCTCACGGAGGCGAAGCCGTCGCTGTTGGCCGATTGCGTGCCGGGTGCGTAGATGAGCGCGCTGCCCTGGACGAAGCCGTGCCGCACGTTGAGATCCATCGCCGTGAGCTGCACGGAGAGCATGTAGGCCATGTTCACCGCGGTCCCGTTGAGCAGCCAGGTGCGCAGCGAGAGCTTGGTGAGCGGGTCGTAGTTGCTGCCCATGGCGTCGCGCAGGTTGAGCGCGGAGAGCGCGGCGAGATCGTCGGCGGTGATCAGCGCCTGGCCGTTCTTGTTCGACCAGAAGCCGAGGGTGAGGCCGCCGCCCGCGCCGAGGCAGACGTTGCCGAAGTCGACGCTGCACGCGTTGCCGAGATCGACGACCTGGCAGGTCGACGTGGTGGCGACCCAGCCGGAGGACGAGCCCTCGCACACGGTGAAGCTGCCCGAGGCGCCGAAGCCGGGGAAGTACGAGTACGCGCCGCTCGCGTCCGTCGAGGCCACGGCCACGCCGTTGACCTTGATCTGCCAGCCGGCGACGCCCGCCTCGCCGCCGAGATCGCCGTCGACGTTGTGGTCGTAGCGCTTGTGGCCGTGGATCTGCGCCGGGTGCTGGCAAGCCGCCGAGCTTCCATCGCAGAGGTCCGCGGTGCAGTCGCTGCCGTCGCTGGAGCACGCGGTGTTGATCGGCTTGACCTGATCGGCCGGGCAATCGTTGCCTACGCCGTCGCAGGACTCGGGCACGTCGCACTCGCCGGCCGCGCCGCGGCACTCGGCCGTGGACTTGGCGTCGGCCGGGCAGTCGGCCGAGCTGCCCGTGCAGCTCTCGGCCAGATCGCAGGCGCCCGCCGCGTCACGGCACACGGTCGCCGCGGAGAGGAACCCGTCCGCCGGGCAGTCGTTGCTCACGCCGTCGCACGACTCCGCCACGTCGCACACGCCCGCGGACGCGCGGCACACGTCGGTCGACTTGGCGTCGGCCGGGCAGTCCGCCGAGCTGCCCGTGCAGCTCTCGGCCACGTCGCAGGCGCCCGCCGCGTCACGGCACACGGTCGCCGAGGAGAGGAACCCGTCCGCCGGGCAGTCGTTGCTCGCGCCGTCGCAGGACTCGGGCGCGTCGCAGGGGCCGGCCGCGGGCCGGCAGACGCCGCTCGACTTGCCGTCGGCGGGGCACTCGGTCGAGTCGCCCGTGCAGACCTCGGCCGTGTCGCAGGCGCCGGCGGCCGCGCGGCAGACCGCGCCCGCGTTGCCCGCGGCATGGGAGCAAGAGCCGTCGCTCCCGCAGACATCGGTCGTGCAGGGGTTCCCGTCGTCGCAGTCGGCCGCGCTCTCGCAGCCGCCCGTCTTGACCTTGAAGGCGTCGTACTTGCACTCGGAGGGATCGGTCGCGCCCTCGGTGCAGATGGCGAGGATGTACTCGCCGCCGGGGTTGTCGGTGTCGTCGAAGGGGAAGAGGCCGACGACGGCGCTGCCCTGAGGATCGCTCCCGTTGGCGTGCGTTCCACTGTACGTGATCACGCCGTCGGCGATGCTGAAGGTCCGGTTGCTCACGTCGTCACCGCTGCCGTCGTCGCCGTTGCCGTGCGCGGTGGTGTCGCTGAGGTTGCCCTCGGCCCCGTCGAGGAAGCCCGCGTTCTGGGCGCCGGGGGTGAGGACCGCGAAGAAGTACGTCCCGTTTTCGAGGGCGCTCGGGCCGGGCCCGCCGTTCATGTAGACGGACTGCTTGCTCGAATAGAGGTTGCAGTTGACGCCGTTGGGGTTGGTGCCGTTGAGGCAGCCCTGCACGTCGACATCGAACGTCGTGAACGCGGCGCCCTGGACCGCCTGCTTGGCCGATCCCGTCTTGCCCTCGACGGCGCCGTTGTCACCCTCAACCGGGCTCCCGCCCATGCAACCCGCCGCAAAGAGCAAGGCAACCCCGAACGACAGTGCTGTTCTCTTCATCGCGCTCCTCCTGACCTTCGATTTCTTGCCACGGTGCCCATCGCAGGATCGGTGCCAGCGTGCCCAGGCCGGATTTGCCGATTTTTCGAGGTGTGGAGGAATACCTCGTGGACCGGACGTCCACAGGTGTGACTCACCGGTCCACAGCGCGTGACTCGCGCATTCACAAGGGAAAACCTGATGTTTTGACCCTTCAGCTCGAGTTACCAGGGGGCGCAAACCAAGGGCGCTCGGGCTCGCGGAAAAATCCTGATGTCTTCAGCCTACAGGTCGAGTTACCAGGGGGCCGCGCGGCTCATCGCATGCACGTCACACCGCGTCAGAAGTGGTCGTGATCAAACATGATGTGAAGACGAGGAGGAAGAGAGGAGCGTTGATGCCCACCCCCGTCCGTGCTCGGCGCTTCGCGCCTCCGCGCGGCCGACCCCTCCCAAAGCTCGCGCTTCGCGCGAGCAGGGAGGGGTGCCGGGCAGATCGTCTCGCCGCGTCGGCTTGCGCGGGCCTGGCCGCGGACGTTACCGTCGGGGTATGACCGCGAGGGCCTTGATCTGCGCTGCGGCCTTGCTGCTCGTCGCGGGGTGCGCGGGTGCGCCTCCTCGACCACCGGCGAGCGCCGCGTCGCGCCCGCCTCCAGCTTCGCTCTGGGAGCTGGCCCCGGACGACGCGGTCGCCGGCGTGGTGGCCCGGCCCGGCGCCCTCGGTGCGCTGCTCGCGCTCTCGGCCGAGCTGCTCCAGGGCGACGCGGCGCGCATGCTCGGCGAGCTGTCCGCCAAGAGCGAGGGCGATCCGCGGAGGAGCGACGCGCTGCGCGACGTCGCGGTCTTCCGCGATCTCGGCCTCGATCCCTCGGTGGGCGCGGCGGCCTTCGGCTTCGCCGATCCGGATCGAGGCGCGCTCCTGGTGCTCCCGGTGCGCGATCGCGCCCGCTTCCGCGCGGCGTTCCACCTCGCGCTCCAGCGCGAAGGCGATCGCGAGCGCGACGTGCACGAGAGCGGCTACGCGTGCGAGCCCGCGGCCGGCCTCTACCTGTGCGCGCGCTCGCCGGCGACGATCGACGCGGCCCTCGCCGCCCGCGGGGGCGCGCTGCGCGCGGCCGTGGAGAGGCTCTCCCAGGCCGATCGCGGCGAGGTCGAGCTCTACGTCGACGCCTCCGCGCCGCAGCTCGCCAAGGCCGGAAAGCGGGCCGAGGAGCGCGGGATCGGCGAGCTCCTCGGCGCTTCGCTTGCGCTGCGCCTCCGGCCCGACGGCGCCTCGGCGCGCCTGCATGTCTTCGCCGCGCTGTCGGAGCCGGTGCGCGTCGGCCTGCGCGAGAAGACGCCCCCGCTCCGCCCGCTCCCGGCCGACGCGCCCTCGACGATCCGCCTCCGCCTCGATCCGCGCGCGCTGCTCCCGCTCTCCAAATCGCTCGATCCGAAGGTGCGCGCGGAGCTCGTCGAGCCCCTCGGCGGCGACGTGGAGATCAGCACCGCCGGGACGGGGATGATCGGCGCGACGGCCGTGGCCACGCTCGGCGATCCGCCCCGGGTCGAGGCGTACGTGAAGCAGCGCTGCGCGGACACCGGGGGAACATGGCGGCGCTATCTGCTCGCGCAGATCACGGTGCGCGAGCACGGGTGCAGCGCCGAGCTCGACCCGTCGCTGCTGCTCCTGCCGGTGACGCTCGCGCCGGTGCCGATCTCCCTGGAGGTGCGCGGCGGGCAGCTCCTGCTGACGGTGGGTGAAGGCACGCCGGCCGCGAGCCCGCTCGTGCCCGGCGAGGGCACATCCGCAGGCGAAGACACGTTCGTCGCGCAGAGCAGGCTGCTCCAGCTCGGGCCGGAGGTCGGCGCGGCCGCGGCGTTCCGCGCGGTGAGCCGGCTCTTCGACGAGCGGGCCGAGAAGATGCTCGGGGTCGTGAACGAGGTGGGCGCGCATATTTACGAGGCGCGGCTCGCGGGCCACCTCGAGGCCGACGGCGCGGTGATGACGCTCGATCTGACGACCTTCGCGACCGATCCCAAGGACGCGCGCGAGGCCTACGAGGGCGCGCTCGGGAAGCGGCGCGCGGGCGACCTCGCGGGCTACCGCGCGGCGCTCGCCGAGGTGGAGGCGCGCTTCCCGGGGACGAAGGTGGCCGAGCGGGCAACGCGCGTGCGCCGGGGCGGGCCTGCGCTCGGAGCAGGAGCGCTGCTGCTCTCGGGCTTCGGCGGAGCGCTGCGGAAGACGAAGTAGCTGTTTTTCAGGCGAGCCTCGCGGCAGGCGCGAGGGGCTCGGGAAGTGGGGATTGCCGGTCATCGCGGCAGAGACCTTCTTGCCCTAGGCAATGAGCTCCTGGGCGGAGCGGGGGAGGTACAGGGCCACGATGGGGCCACGGTGGATGACGCGCATGGGATTCCTCTCGTTTCGCACACATGCATGGCATGCGGGTCGCACCTTGGACGACATGCATGAAATGTAGGTCGGCGAGGCGGGTGACGAGGTCGCCATCGAGGGACAAGGCAACGCCGTCGATGTAGAGGCGTGAGCTTCGGGCGGCGATGTCGACGTCGGCGATGTAGACGAGGGAGCCTCGGGCGGAGAACCCTACGGACGCGAT
>JAXLYT010000054.1:0-83442 GCA_046351295.1 Byssovorax sp. | reverse complement strand
GCGGTAGGCCGCCCAGAAGTCGTTGGCGCTGATGCAGGTCGCCTTGTTGATCTCGGCCACGCAGGTGGGGCCGGAGTCCACGCGCGCCGTGTTGCTGGCGGGCCGGAACTGGATGATGAACACGAAGGCGATGGCGATGACCGCCGCGGCGCCGATGATTGAGCTGAGCTTGTTCACGAACGCTCCAAACGAGTGAAAAGCCGGCGCGCTGCGCCGCTCGTCCGCATGCGCCGGGAGACCCCGGCCCTGGACCGGGCGGCGGCATAGCACGGGTCTGCCCTGGAACCCACCTCCGGTGAAGAACCGGAAAAAAGGGCCGGTCCCGTGGGCTCGGGCCGCCCTTTCGCCAGGCCCTCCTTTACGTCCGCCCCGCGCATGGTTAGGTCCTGGGGCCCATGGCAACCACCAAGAAGACGCTCGACTGCGGCCTGTACCGCGCCACGAAGGCCCTCCCCGGAAACGAGGACAAGATCCCCGCCGGGTCCATCGTGTACTTCCACAACCACTCCGGCGAGAACGGCCCGCTCCCCAGCGTCATCGCGCCCGATCACAACATCCACAACCGCTGGCACTTCCACGGGCCCGCCATCGAGAACATCCGCAACCCGAGCTGGGTCGACAGCCTGGAGAAGCTCACCCCCGAGGGCTTCTACATCCTGCGCAAGGACCTGACCTTCGACGGCGGCCGCTGGCCGAAGAACGCGATCGTCCAGCTCGGCTACACCAAGAACGCCGACCCGATCCTCTTCGTGGCCACGGTGCGCGCCCGCCTCCAGGAGAACGACATGTTCTTCTCCGACAAGGGCGTCGGCATCACCCGCGAGCAGCTCTCGATGCTGGAGCCGGCCTCCTGGTACACCGAGCCCGACGACGGCTCCGCCGGCCACAACCCGGACCACGCCGTCGCGCACTGACCGACCCGTTCGCTGGCCGCGCGCGGCGCGCACATGGTTGTCGCCCGCGCGCATGCTAGCGTGAGCCGTTGCATGAGCCCTCCCGGCGGCGATCAGGACAACCCGCGCGCAAGGCGCGTCAAAGGAGCCCGGTACAGCGTCAGCCTCCGGATCCGCTTCACGCGCGGGGAGCGGGAGATCACCGCCTGGGCGCTCAACGCCAGCCGCGGCGGCCTCCGCGCCGTCTTCGACGAGGAGCACATCGACGCGGGCGCCGAGCTCGTGCTCCGCATCGCCGAGGATCCGACCGAGCGGAAGGCGAAGATCGTCTGGGCGCAACACGAGCCCGACGGCACGATCGCCGGCATCGAGCTCGACGAGCCGGTGACCGAGGCGACCCTCGCGGCCTGGCACGTGGGCCCCGCGGCCGGCTCCGAGCCTCCGCCCCCCAACGATCCGGGGCGGACCTCGATCGATCCGGCGCTCCTCTCCCTGCCCGATCCCGACGCCGAGCGCTCGTCGAGCTGAAGGCTCGCCATGCCCTCCGCGTCCGCCGCAAGGAAGGTCGATCCGGACGAGCCGGAGGGCGACGAGCATACCGAAGACGCTCCGCCTCCCTCCGAAAAGCCCGCGGAGAAGCCCGCGGAGAAAAAGGCGTCGCGCGCGCGGGCCGGCGGGGCGCGGCGGCTGCTCGGCCCGGGCGGCCCGCTCGCGCTCGCCTTCCCGGGCTACGAGGAGCGCGAGGGCCAGCTCCAGATGGCCGACGCCGTGGAGCGCGCGCTCGCCTCCGATCGCGCCGTGATCTGCGAGGCCGGGACGGGCACCGGCAAGACGCTGGCGTACCTCGTCCCCGCGATCCTGAGCGGGCGCAAGGTGCTCGTCTCGACCGCGACGAAGGCCCTGCAAGAGCAGATCTTCACGAGCGATCTGCCCCTCATCGCCGAGCACCTCGGCCTGCACGTGGAGGCCGCCCTCGGCAAGGGCCTCGGCAACTACCTCTGCCTCCGCCGCTACAACGAGCTGCGCGGGAGCGCGAGCGCCACGGCCGATCCCGCGGTGCGGAGATCGCTCCCGCTCCTCGAGGCGTGGGCGCGCGACACCGACACCGGCGATCGCGCCGAGCTCGTGACGCTGCCCGAGGGCGACCCGCTCTGGCGCGAGGTCTGCTCGTCGAGCGAGACGCGGATCGGCGCGGGCTGCGAGCACTATTCGGCGTGCTTCGTGACCCGCATGCGCCGCGAGCTCGAGCAGGCGAAGATCCTCGTCGTCAACCACCACCTGTTCTTCGCCGACCTCGCCGTGAAGCTCGCCGCGCAGAAGCGCGGGATCCAGGTCGCGGGCGCGCTGCCGGCGTACGACGCGGTGATCTTCGACGAGGCGCACGAGCTCGAGGACATCGCCACCGATTTCTTCGGCGTGCGGATCTCCCGCGCCCGCCTCGACACGATGCTCCGCGACGCCGATCGCGCCTTCATCGCCGCCGGCCTCGCCGATCGGCTGCTCGCGAAGGGCGAGGGCACCGCGCTCTCCGCGGTGGTCGCCGAGGCCTCCGATCGCTTCTTCGATCGCGTCACGCTCCTCGGCCGCGGCGCGACCGAGCGCATCACCTTGCCCGCGGACACCTGGCAGGGCGACGTGCGGGGCGCGTACCACACCTTCGACAGCGCGCTCGAAGCCCTCGCCGGCTACGCCGAGCAGCACAAGAAGAACGAGGCCATCGCCCTCGTCGGCCAGCGCGCCCAGGCGGTGCGCGACGACGCCGCGAAGATCGTCTCGCCCGATCACAACCAGGTCACCTGGGTCGAGGTGCGCCCGCGATCGACCTCGATCGGCGCCTCGCCCATCGATCTCGGCACGCTCTTCCGCGACGGCGTGGTCGAGCGTGTCGGCTCCGTCGTGCTCACGAGCGCGACCCTCTCCACGGGCGACGGCTTCGCCTTCCTCCGCGCGCGGCTCGGCCTCGACAGCCGCGTCACCGTCCCCCTCGACGAGCTCCGCGTGGCCTCGCCCTTCGACTACCCGGACGCCGCGCTCCTCTACACCCCGCGCGACCTGCCCGAGGTGAACGACGCGGCCTTCACCGATCGCGCGGCCGATCGCATCGCCGAGCTCTGCGCGATCACCGGCGGCGGCGCCTTCATCCTCTGCACCTCGGTGCGCTCGATGCGCGCCCTGCACGCGGCCCTGCGCGGCCGCACCCCGCACCCGCCCTTGCTCCAGGGCGACGCGCCCAAGCTCATGCTCCTCCGCCGCTTCCGGTCGCAGAAGGACGGCGTGCTCGTGGCCACCATGAGCTTCTGGGAGGGCGTCGACGTCCCCGGCGACGCCCTGCGCCTCGTGGTGATCGACAAGATCCCCTTCGCCGTCCCCACCGATCCGATCGTCGCCGCCCGCACCGCGGCCATCGAGTCCGCGGGGCACAACCCCTTCACCGCGTACAGCGTCCCCGAGGCCGCGATCACCTTGAAGCAGGGCTTCGGCCGGCTGATCCGCTCGCGCAGCGACCGGGGCATCGTCGCCGTCCTCGACCGGCGGATCCGCACCCGCGGCTACGGCAAGACGCTGCTCGACAGCCTGCCCCCGGCCCGCCGCACCGATCGCCTCGACGAGGTCGCCTCGTTCTGGGCGGAGCACAAGGCGAGGAGCGCCCCCCGATGAGCGAAGCGCAGGGAGATCGCGAGGACCGCGACGAACGCGAGGACCGCGACGAGACGATCGGCGAGTCCCTGCGCGCCTGGCTCGGCGGGCGCCCGCTCTCCCCGACGGCCGCGCGCATCACCGGCCTCGTCATCCCGGCCCTGCTCCTCTCGGCGGGCATGCTCCGCCTCAAGGGCTTCACCGTCGACGACAGCTACATCTCCTACCGCTACGCGCGGAACCTCGCCCGCGGGATCGGCCTCGTCTACAACGAGGGACAGCGTGTCGAGGGGTACACGAACTTCCTCTTCACCGTCCTGCTCGCCCCCGCGATCAAGCTCGGCCTCGATCCCGTCGTCGTCTCCAAGGTCCTCGGCGCCCTCTCCGCCTTCGCCGCGCTCTATTTCACCTACGCGATCGGCGAGCGCATCCGGCCCTACCGCACCGCCCCCGCGCTCGCGCCCTGGCTGCTCGCCTCGTCGGTCATCTTCAGCGGCTACGCCGTGCTCGGCCTCGAGACCTTGCCCTTCGTCGCGTTGATCCTCGGCGGTACGCTGCTCTTTCTCCGCGAGACCGGCGAGCGCATGCGAGGTGCGCCCGCGCCCGAGCCCTTCCCGTGGTCCGGCCTCGTCTTCGCGCTCGCCGGCCTCACCCGCCCGGAGGCGCCGCTCTTCCTCGGCCTGTGCATGCTCCTCCTCGGCCGCCGCTTCCTCGGCCGGCAGAACCTCGCCCGCGGCGCGCTCTTCGCCGCCCCGATCCTCGCCCACCTCGCGTTCCGGCGCCTCTACTACGGCGCGTGGGTCCCCAACACCTTCGGCGCCAAGACCGGCAACCTGAGCGGCCAGCTCGCCGGCGGGTGGACGTACCTCCACAACTACGTCCTGCACGAGGGACCGCTCGTCTGGCTCTTCCTGCTCGGCCTCGCGTTCGCGCTCGTCAAGCGCAGGCGCGACATCCTGGCGATCGCCGCGATCACGCTCGTCTTCGGCGCGTACATCGTCCTCATCGGCGGCGACTGGATGTCCCTCTTCCGCTTCATGGCGCCCTTCGAGCCCTTCTGCTTCCTGCTCGTCGACGTGGGCGTGCGCTGGGCGATCGATCGGCGCGAGAAGGTCACCGTCACAGCGTTCCTCCTCTTCGCGCTCGTGATGGGCGTCGATCGTGGGCTCACGCTGCGCGACTCGCAGGTCTTCCTCCTCGGCAAGGAGAAGCGCTTCTGGGATCAGGCGGCCAAGGGCACCGCCGCGTGGCTGCTCCAGAACGACAAGCCGGGCCTGCTCGCCATGGGCGACATCGGCTACGTCGGGTGGGCGACGGACTACCCGATCCTCGACCTGCTCGGGCTCGTCGATCCGGTCATCGCCAAGCTCCCCGGCGGCTACACGCAGAAGCTCGGCCCCGGCTTCCTCGATCGCTTCTTCAGCCAGGATCCGCGGTACTTTTTGCTCATCTCGTCGAACGTCGACTGCCAGCACCCCTCGGTGATCGGCTCCGTCCTCATCTACAACGACGCGCGCTTCCGCGAGCGCTACGAGGTCGGCGGCCGCGTCCCCCTCGACGGCGGCTTCGCCTGGTGCATCTACCAGCGCAAACCCTGACTCGACGGATCCGATCCCTCCGAATTTCGAGCCCAGAAGAGGTGCGAAAGCCTTTGCGCACCTTCGATCCGGACGCTACATTTCATCCTTGCGGAACATCGCGAACCGCGTCTGGAACTCCTCGGAATTACTGGAGAAAAGATGAGCCCCCTGCTGCTCGTCCCGGCGCTCCTCACCCCGGGCGTCGCCGTCCTCGGCCTGGTCCTCCGGGCTCACGCCACCTACCCCGCGGGCCCGCTCCCCGGCTCGATCTTCAGCGCCAAGGAGCAGGCCATCCTCGCCGCCGCCGCGAACGCGTTCTTCCCGCCCGGCGGGCCGATCCCGATCTCGGGCACCGAGGCCGGCGTCGTCGCCTACATGGATCGCTACGTCCGCCGGATGGCGCCGGCGAAGCGCATGCTGATCCGCCTCCTCCTGCGCTTCGTCGAGCACGGCCCGTGGATCTTCGGGCCGAGGCCGGTGCGCTTCTCCCTCCTCCGGCCCGCCGAGCAGATCCGCGTGCTCAAGGCGATGTCGGCGAGCGCGCTCTACTTCCGCCGCCTCTCTTTCCTCTCGCTGCGGATGCTCTTGACCATGGCCTACCTCGCCAACGAGGAGGTGGCGCGGCGCATCGGCGCGCTGCCCTGCGCGGCGCCGTTCGACGCGGCGGATCGAGCGCCGCTCGGCGCCCAGGAGGCCTTCGCGTGAAGCTCGACGTGATGGCGGCCGAGCGCGCCGATCCTCACCGCGGGGTGAAGGTCTTCGCCGACTACGCGGGGCCGATCGAGACGGCGTGCGACGTGCTGGTGGTCGGCTCGGGCCCGGGCGGATCGGTGGTGGCCAAGGAGCTCGCCGAGGCCGGGCGGGACGTGATCCTCCTGGAAGAAGGGCCGCCCTTCGGCGCGCGGGATTTCCGCACCGAGGCCGGCGAGTCCATGCAGCGCACCCTGCGCGAGGGCGGGACGCGCGCCGCGCGGGGCGACACGTTCATGCCCACGATGCAGGCCATCGCCCTCGGCGGCGGGTCGCTCATCAACTCGGCGATCTGCGCGCGATCACCGGCCTTCGCCTTCGACGCCTGGGCGAAGAAGACGGGGATCGAGGGGATCGATCTCGCCTCGCTCGGGCCGAGCTACGCGCGCGTGGAGGAGACGCTCGGCGTCGCGCCCACGCCGATGGAGGTGCAGGGCGAGCGCAACCTCCGCTTCAAGCGCGGGTGCGACGCGCTCGGCTATTCGAGCGCGCCGACGCCGCGCAACGTCCGCGGGTGCAAGGGCTCCGGCGAGTGCTTCACCGGCTGCCGCAACGGGGCGAAGCGGTCGACCGACGTCTCGTACGTGCCGCTCGCGATCCGCGCCGGCGCGCGCGTGTACACCAGCGTCCGCGCCGAGCACCTGGTCACGTCGGGCCCGCGGGGCGCGCGCGTGACGGGCGTGCGTGGCCACGTGATCGAGCCCTTCACGTGGAAGGAGAGCCACCCGGTGAGCATCCAGGCGAAGGTCGTGGTGCTCGCGGCCGGCTGCATGCAGACGCCCGTGATCCTGCAGAAGAGCGGCGTCGGCAACGGGAGCGGCTGGGTCGGCAAGGACCTCGGGCTCCACCCGGGCCTCGCGATCATGGCGCTCTACGACGCGCCGATCGATCCATGGAAGGGCGCGACCCAGGGCTACCACTCGCTCCACTTCCTCGAGGACCACATCAAGCTCGAGGTGCTGTGGTCGCCCCCGGCCGTGCTGGCCGCGCGCCTCCCCGGGCTCGGCCACGAGTACCAGGGCCACCTGCTCCACTACGATCGGATGGCGCCCTTCGACGTGATCATCGCCGCCGAGCACTCGCGCGGGTCGGTGAGCGCCCGGCGCGGCGGCTTCGATCCCGAGATCCGCTACGACTTCGCCCAGGAGGACGTGCGCCTTCTCCAGCGCGGCCTCTCCATCCTCGCCGACATCTGCTGGGCCTCCGGCGCGATCGGTATCCTGCCCGGCCTGCACGGCGTGCCCGAGATGATCACGAGCAAGGCCGGCGCCGAGGTGCTCCGCACCCGCAAGCTCGTCGCGAGCGACACGATCTCGGCCGCGAACCACGCCTTCGGGACGACGCGCATGTCGAGGCACCCGCGCTCAGGCGTCGTCGACGAGCGCGGCCGCTGCCACGAGGTCGACAACCTCTACATCGCCGACACGGGCATCTTCCCCGGCAGCCCGGCCGTCAACCCGATGCTCACGTGCATGGCCCTCGCCGACCACATCGCGCGGGGGATCGTCGCGCGCGGGTGATGTCACGCGCGCGCGGGCCGTTTCGACACGCGGCGGGCCGATTCCTTGGCCCCGCGTCGAAATTCTCTTGGTGAAAGAGAAAACGAGGTAAATTCCGGGGCAAGCTGCCGTTTTTTCCTCCCCTCGCCCCGCGCCCTTCGGTGGTCGAAGCGCGGGGCGCGCCGCCGCCCGCCGAGAAAGGGCGGGCGCAGACCCGGGAAACGACGGAGCGTGGATCGTTCCTGCACGAGGTACGTCAGGATTCGAGCCAGGGCCGGCGAAGTCGCGCTAAGATAGGGCCGGCCCCCGATCCAGCGAGCCAACACCCCCATGAAGATCACCTGCCAGTCCTGTCAATCGAAGTACACGGTCTCCGACGAGAAAGTTCAGGGCAAGACCGTCAAGATCAAGTGCCGCAAGTGCGGGGCGACGATCCTGGTCAACAGCAACGGCGTGACGCACGGCCCCGCCGACGCGGCCGCCGTGGCGACCACCGACGACGGCGGCGGGGGCGGCGCCTCGGGCTCGTTCCTCGTCAACGTCGGCGAGGGCGATCAGCGCTCGATGAGCCTCCAGGAGATCATCGCCGCCTACAACGGCTCGGTCATCACCGCCGAGACCTATGTGTGGGCCGACGGGATGACCGACTGGCAGCCGCTCGCGCAGGTGGAGAGCATCGTGGCGGCGCTCAACAACCCCGGCGCCGTCGCCGCCGCGCCCGCCGCGGCGCCCGAGCCCGAGCCGATGGCCGCCGCGCCGGTCGAGCAACACCGCGCCGCGGCCCGCAAGGACGGCGGCCGCAGCGGCGGGCGCGACCTGTTCGGCGGCGGCATGGCCGGAGGCGCGACCGAGGAAGTGTCGTCGAGCCCGGTCGGCGGCTTCAGCCCGCGCCCCGCGCCCGCGCCCTCCGCCGGTCGAGGCGGCGAGGAGAACTCGATGCTCTTCTCGCTGAGCGCCCTCACCGCGAAGACGGCGCCGGCCCCCAAATCGCACACGACCGCGAAGAACTCCGAGGACTCCGGCCTCATCGATCTGCGCGCCCTCGCCGCGAGCGCCAGCGCGTCCTCGAGCGCCAGCGCGAGCGCGAGCAGCGCCGCCTCGATCGGCAGCCTCATCCCCGATCACGCCGGCCTCTTCCCGCTCGGCGCGCCGCCCGTGGCCGCGCCCATCGCCGCGGCGCCCGTGGCCGTGCCCTCCATCCCCGCGCCCGCGCCCAACAAGACCCCGCTCTTCATCGGGCTCGGGATCGCGATCGCCGCGATCGCGATCGTCGGCACCTTCCTCGTGATGAAGGCCGACGACGACAAGCCCGTCGCGGCCGCGCCCGTCGACAGCGCCGCGCAGACGGCGGCGGTCACGCCTCCGCCTCCGCCTCCTCCCGTCGAGACGACGGCGCCCTCTGCGGTCGCCGCGGCCGACCCCGCCTCGTCGGCCGTCGCCGTCGCTGCGAAGACGCCGTCGACGCCCGCCAAGGGCGCGCCCACCACGCCCGCCAAGGGCGCTCCCACCACGCCCGCCAAGGCCGGCGACCCGAAGCCCGGCACACCGACCACGCCGCCCCCCGCCACGCCCAAGAAGGGCAACTGCGGCTGCGCCGCCGGCGATCTCATGTGCGCGATGAAGTGCTCCGCCCACTGAAGCCCGCGGCGGAGCCCGCGCTCCGCCGTCACCCGCCGCTTCGCTCCCTCCTTCTCCTCGCGCTCGCTGCCTGCTCGGCGGCACCTTCGACCCCGACCGTGGCCATCCCCGGCGAGAGCCCGGGGCTCGCGGTCGTTCCGGGGCCGAGCGCGAGCGCACCCGATCCGTCCACGAACAAAGACGCTCCACCGATCGCCTGGCTCGACAGCGAGCCCGAGGCCAGGGCCAGGGCGCGCGCCGGGGGCCGCCCGCTGCTCGTGGTGTTCACGGCCGCGTGGGCCGTCGCGTCGGCGCGCCTGGATCGCGAGCTCTGGGCCGATCCGGAGGTTCGCCGGCTCGCGCGCTCGTTCGTCGCCGTGCGCATCGACGTGACCGACACCGCGGGCGACGCCGAGGCCTACGCGCAGACCTACGAGATCCGCGGCGTCCCCGAGGTGATCGTGCTCGATCCGGCCGGCAAGCGCGTCGCCGCCCTGCACGGGGCCCCGCCTGTGGACGCGCTACGCGCCGCGCTCCGCCGCGCGCTCGACGGCGAATGACCGCGCGCGAGGCCGAGGGACGCCGAGTCCCCGGGGCGCGCCCCTGACCGAGCACGATCCCGCGCATTTCGCCGAAGGTCCCCCTTCTGCCGGCGCGCCTCCCCTCGTATGCTGCCCCCAACCATGAACGCAGCTCCCGTCGCGGTCGGCGACGTCATCGGCGGCCGGTATCGCATCGAAGCCATGCTCGGGCAGGGGGGCATGGCCGTCGTGTACCGGGCCCAGCACACCGGCACCGGCAAGCCGTGCGCCCTCAAGCTCGTCCACCCCAACCTCGTCACCCGCCGCGAGCTGGTCGACCTCTTCATCCGCGAAGCGCAGGTCGGATCGCGCATCGGGCAGAACCCGCACATCATCGACGTCTTCGACGCGGGCGCCGACGAGCAGCGGCGCGTGCCCTTCCTCGCGATGGAGCTGCTCCAGGGCGAGACGCTCGAAGACTACCTGGAGAAGCGCGGCCCCATGCCGCACGCGCTCATCCGCACCGTGCTCGTCCAGCTCGCCGACGCGCTCGATCAGGCGCACCAGGCGGGCGTCGTCCACCGCGATCTCAAGCCGAGCAATCTCTTCCTCACGCAGAGCCGCAAGGGCGAGCCCCTGCTCAAGGTGATGGACTTCGGCATCGCCAAGGTGCTGGAGCAAGAGGCGCAGCGCACCGCGACGCAGATCGGCACGCCCTCGTACGCCGCGCCCGAGCAGATGGGCCCGACGCTGCGCAGGCTCGCCGAGCGGCAGGGCATCATCCTCGCTGCGGGCGTCTCGCCGGGCACCGACATCTGGGCCATGGGCCTGCTCGTGTTCGAGCTGTTCACGGCGTTGCCCACCGGTCACTACTGGGGCGTCGAGTCGCTCGCCGAGCTCCCCGCCAAGGTCGCCCTCGAAGAGGCCGAGCCCGCCTCGGTGCGCGCCGGCGATCGCGCGAACCTGCTCCCGCCCGGCTTCGACACCTGGCTCGCCCGCTGCACGCGCAAGAACTCCGTCGAGCGCTGGCCGAGCGCCGGAGAGGCCGTGCGCGCCCTGCTCTCGCTCATGGATCAAGCCGGCCCCGCCGCCGGGGCGATCGGCATCCAGCAGACCGCGTTCGGCGCCCCGCTCGGCGCGAGCTCCGGCCCCTTCCCGGGCAGCACGCCCGCGCCCGGCCCGGGAGAGGCGCGCGCCCCCCTGCCCTCGTTCGACATGCCGGCCCTCGACAGCACCGGCGGCCGCCGCGCGCAGACGCCCCCGGGCACCAACGCCTCGGGCCTCGGCGCGACCGAGCTCCCCGGCGGCCCGATCGTCGGCACGAACCCGCCCTTCCCCGCGACGAGCCCCTCCCCCGGCGCGCAGCCGTGGAACGCCACGCCGCCCGGCCCTGCGCCCTGGGGCGCAGCCACCCCCGCACCTCCCGCGTACGGCGCGCCCTATGGCCAGCCGAGCTACACGCCCGCGGGCTACATGCCCCCCGGCGTCGGCGCGACGGCCGGCCCCGGCCCCGCGGGCGGCAAGAAGAGCATCATCGGCATCGTCGCCGGCATCGGCGGCGGCCTCCTCCTGCTCTTCGTCATCTCGGGCGTCATCGGCTACCGCCTCATCCGCCAGGCCGGCGCGCGCGCCGAGTGCACCACCGGCGGGCACCGCTGCGAAGAGGCCTGCGACGACGGGCACACGCCGAGCTGCCTGCGCCTCGCCTCGACGCTGGAGACGGGCCGCGACGGCGCGGTCAAGGACGAGGCCAAGGCGGCCGACCTCTACGAGCAAGCCTGCAAGAGCCACGATCAGAAGGGCTGCACCGGCCTCGGTCGGATGATCCAGGGCGGCCGCGGCGGCCGCAAGCAAGACCTCCCCGCGGCCCTCGCGATGTTCAAGGAGGCCTGCGAGGCCGGCGAGCCCGCCGGCTGCACCATGCTCGGCGAGGACTACGAGCTCGGCCAGGGCGGCGTCGGCAAGGACGCGACGCGCGCCCTCGGCCTCTACACGAAAGCCTGCGACGGCGGCGATCTCCGCGGCTGCAAGGACCTCGGCTGGATGCACGAGATCGGCGGCGGAGGCCTGCCGAAGAACGAGGCGCGCGCCGTCTCGTACTACCAGCAGGCCTGCGACGGCGGCGAGCTCACCGGCTGCACCAACCTGGGCGTGATGCAGGACTCCGGTCGCGGCGGGCTCCTCAAAGACGACCTCAAGGCGGTCGCGCTCTACCAGAAAGCATGCGACGGCGGCGAGATGCGCGGCTGCAAGAACCTCGGCTGGATGTACGAGACCGGCCGCGGCGTGGCGAAGAGCGAGAGCGAGGCGGCGCGCCTCTACGACAAGGCGTGCGACGCGGGCGACATGCTCGCGTGCAACAACCTCGGCGTCATGTGCGAGGCCGGCCGCGGCGGGCTCCAGAAGGACGAGATCCGCGCCAACGCGCTCTACAAGAAGGCCTGCGACAACGGCGACATGCTCGGCTGCAACAACATCGGCGTGATGTACGAGACCGGCCGCGGCGGCCTGCCGAAGAGCGACAAGAGCGCCGTCGAGTTCTACCAGAAGGCATGCGACGGCGGCGACATGCACGGCTGCCGCAACCTCGGCGTGATGTTCGAGGCCGGCCGCGGCGTGCCGCACGACGAGGCGCGCGCCGTCGCCCTCTACCGCAAGGCCTGCGACGCCAACGACATGCGCGCCTGCGTCAGCCTCGGCTGGATGTACGAGATGGGCCACGGCGGCCTCGTCAAGGACGAGCGCAAGGCCGTGGATCTCTACCGCTCCGGCTGCGAGGGCGGCGATGCTTTGGGCTGCAACAATTTCGGCGTGATGAACGAGGCCGGCCGCGGCGGCCTGCCCAAGGACGAGGCGCGCGCCGCCGAGCTCTACGATCGCGCGTGCAGCGGCGGGAGCGTCAACGCCTGCTCGAGCCTCGGCTGGTTCCTCTTCCAGGGCAAGGTCGTGCCGCAGGACAAGAACCGCGGGATCGAGCTCTTGCGCAAGGGCTGCCGCGGCGGCAACTCCTGGGGATGTGATCGGCTGCGCGACGCCGGCGGCTGAGAAGCGCGGCGCTCGATCGCCCGCGCCCTCTCCGGTCGATCTAGAGCTGCTCGGCGATCTGCACGGCGTTGAGCGCGGCGCCCTTGCGGAGGTTGTCGGCGACGACCCACAGGTTGATCGCGCCCGGCACCGCCAGATCGTCGCGCACGCGGCCGACGAAGACCGCGTCCGTGCCCTCGCTCTCGGCGGGCTGGGGGTGGCGGCCCGGCGCATAGGGCTCCTCGGTGAGCACGACGCCCGGCGCGCGGCGGAGCAGGCCCTTGGCCTCGGCGGCGCTCATCGGCCGGTGGAACTGCACGTGCACCGACTCGCTGTGGCCCGTCACCACCGGGACGCGCACCGTCGTGGGGGACACGCCGATCGACGCGTCGCCCATGATCTTCCGGGTCTCGTGGACCATCTTCATCTCCTCCTCGGAGTAGTCGTCGGGCCCCGGCTTCCAGTCCATCAGGAGGTTCATCGCGAGCACGGCCGGGAACACCTTGGCCTCGGGCGCGGCGCCTCGACCGATCGCGGCGATCTGCGCGCGCAGCTCTTCGACCGCGGCGTGGCCCTTGCCGCTCGCGGCCTGGTAGGTGGAGACGACGATGTGCTTCACCCGCGCCGCGTCGTGGAGCGGCTTGAGCGCCACCACCATCTGGATCGTCGAGCAGTTGGGGTTCGCGATGATCCCCTTCGGCCGGCGCGCCGCCGCGTCCATGTTCACCTCCGGCACCACGAGCGGCACCTCCGGGTCCATGCGCCAGGCGCTCGAGTTGTCGATCACCACCGCGCCCTTCGCCGCGGCGGCCGGCGCGAGCTCCCGCGAGGCGCTCGCCCCCGCGCTGAAGAGCGCGATGTCGACCCCGGCGAAGGCCGCGGGCGCCGCCACCCCGACCTCGATCTCGCCGCCCGCGAAGGGCAGCTTCTGCCCCGCCGAGCGCGGCGACGCGAGGGCCAGCACCCGCGACGCCGGGAAGCGCCGCTGCTCCAGCGTGCGCAACATCTCCCGCCCGACCACTCCCGTGGCGCCCACGACCGCGACGACCTTTGCCATGCCCGGTACTTAGCGCCGACGTCCGGCGCGAGGCAGGAACACAGGGGAAATGCGGGCGCCGTCGCGCCAGCATCCACGCCGTGACGCTTCGCCCGGGTGCCCTGGCCCTCACCGTCCTCGCCCTCGGCCTCGGCGCCGACCGGCGCATGCGGCGGCGCTCCAGCCGCGCCGGCCGCGCCGGCCGCATCGGCCACGCCGGCCGGCAGCGCCCGCGCCCTCCCGCGCCGAGCGGCAGCGCGCGAGCTCTTCCCGCGCCGAGCGGCGGCGCTGCCGCGGGCGCCGCGCCGAGCGCCGCCCCGATCTCGCTCTCGCCCAAGGGCCTCATCGAGGCCGCCACCCCGTCGCGCCTCTACCCCGACCTCCAGAGCGAGCGCGGCCTCGTCGCCCGTGAGGACGGCGATCGCCGCTACCTCGTCGATCGAATGCGCGTCACCGTCCACGACGACGGCTCGATCGAGCGCGCCACCGAGCGCCTGCCCCCGGGCAGCATCACCTCCGTCGCGCTGCCCTCGCGCCTCGGCGGCGGCTTCCTCTTCCACGCCAACAACGCCGGGGGCACCCAGATCTGGCGGGCCCCGGGCTGGCTCGCCAAGCTCGTCCCCCTGGCGCAGCTCTCCACGGTCGCGTCCGACATCATCCCCGGCTTCGATCGCCTCTACATCCGCTTCCAGAACAACAGCCGCATGAGCGCGCTCAGCCCCGAGACGGGCGAGCTCCTGCCCCTCGGCCCCCTGCCGCTCGCCGCGAGCTACGGCCAGCTCGCCTTCGCCGACGGCTGGCGCGCCGTGGTCGACACCGACCTGCGCGGGCCGCTCACCACCTTCGACGCGGGCGGCACCTGGCGCCCCGTCGGCGTGTCCGAGCGTGCCACGGCGGTCGGCATCGTCAACGGTGATCCCACGGTGATGACGTCCGCCGGCCGCTACCAGATCGACGCGCGCGGCCTCGTCACCTTCCGCAGCGACGGGCCGCGCGAGGTCGACGCCCTCCTCGCCGAGCTCGCCGCGTCGAGCCGCGCGCCCGGCCCGCTCGGCAAGCGCCCGCTCCGCGCGGCCCTCGAGGACGGCTGGCCCGACAGCCCGACGAGCGCCGTCGTCGCGCGCGGCGGCTCGCTCGCGCGCGTCTCGCTGGAGAACGGCGCCGTCCTCGCGCACAACGACGAGGCCTACCCCGACCGCCGCGCCCCTTGCCACGCCATCCGCCTCGGCAAGGGCTTCGGCTTCGTCTGCGGGGAGCGCGACGCCGACACCGCCGTCTACGACTTCGTCCCGCCCCTCGGGATGCGGCCCATCCTGCGCTTCTCCCGCCCGCGCTTCGTCGCGGCGAGCGGCAACGGCGCGCTCGTCATCCGCGGCAAGTGCAGCGACGACGGCGCGGCCGACGGCGAGGCCCGCTCCTACTGCGTGCGCAACGCCGAGGGCGGCCTGCGCGAGATCCGCGTCAAGGGCGACCTCGGCGTCGAGCGCGTCGTCGCCCTCTCGGACGGCAGGGTCGCGGTGCTCATCCCCCCGCGCAGCGGGAGCCCCGGGCAGATCACCCTGCTCGACGGCAGCGCCGCGAGCAGCGTCGCGCTCAAGCTCCCCGAAGGGCCGAAGAGCGTCGTGCGCGAGCTCGGCCGCGGCATGTGGCTCGACGGCTTCGAGGAGCGCGACAAGGGCGTGCTCTCCGGGTGGGTCGAGGCCGGCGGGCCGGTGATCGGCGTGCGCATCGCGCTCGACGGCAAGGTCACCGCGGGCCCGCTCCGCGACGACAACGGCGGCGCCCTCCTCTCGGGGCGCTTCGGCCTCTCCTTCGGCGACAGCGGTCACGCCGCCGAGACCACCGACGGCGGCCAGCACTGGGAGGTGTTCGATCTCCCCGAGCGCGACGACGAGACCCGGAGCGGCACGAGCACGCGCGGCTGCGGGCCCGCCGGCTGCGTGCTCGGAGGCTGGCTGCGCGTCGGCTGGGGCAAGCCCGCCGTCGCCGACGACCTGCGCCCCGTCGACTCCCCGAGCGCGCCCTACCTCCCGCTCAAGGTCGCGCAGACCCTCTGGTTCTCGTGCGAGCTCTCGCCCTCCGCGTCGGCGTCGTCCGGCCCCGCCGGCAAGGCGACCGCGCCCGCGAAGCCCCCGCCGCCGCGCCCCGGCGCCCGACCGGGCCTGCACGGCGCCGGCCCCGTGGGCCCCGTCACGCCGGCCGGCTGGCTCGCCTTCCGCGGCGTGCCCGGCCCCACGCTCGCGAACGACGACATCGGCTTCGACCACGGTCCCTACGCCGACACGGTGATGCTGCGCGCCTACGCCTGGGGCAAGCGCGGCGCCGACTGGACGCGCAACGGCCACTGGCTCGTCCGCTTCGACGATCGCTTCGATCCGAGCGGCGCCGTGCGGAGCAGCGCCGTCACCGCCGCGCTCTGGCCCGACGAGAACGCGGCCGCCGAGGCCGTCGGCAACGGCGGCTACGGATCCGGCAACTGGGCCGCCTTCCTCGATCCCTCCGGCACCGCGGCGCTCGCCACCTTCTGCCGCGGCTCGGGCTGCGCGTTCTACTCGGTGGCCGACGGCCAGCCGGTGCTCCCCATCCGCGACGCGAGCGGCCGCGCGCGAACGCCGGCAACCGTTTCGCCGGCGGCGCGACCGCCTCGGCGAGACCTGGTTCTTCCTCACCCAGGGCTCCTCCTACGACACCGTGCTCCTCCACCGCCGCGCTCACCCGGCGGCCTGCGTGACGCGGCGCACCTACTACCGGCCGAGCCAGTACGGAGATCGATCCTCCTCGCCTTCGTGCGCCCTCGGCGGCGGGCTTCGGCTGCTCGTCGCGAGCGGGCTCCGACCTGGGAGAGCGGGTGGGCCGCTGGCAGCCGCCTGTCGATCTCGAGTCCGCGCCCTCGGCGAGGCCACGCTCGCGCGCCGCGACTACGCAGGTGGTGTTCGGAGCTCCATCGCCGGAGCAAGACGGCTGGGGTGCTCGAGTCCGCTCGACACCGCCGCCGCCGTGCAGCTCAACGCCGCTGGATATGCGCCTGGACACGATGGAGCTGCGCGGGCGATGGACCCGGCCGTGTGCATCGACAAGCTCTTCCCGGGTCGACGGGATGGCGCGGACGAGGCCACGCCGGGGACGCCGCCCCCGCCCCCGAAGATCACCTGGCCTCCGCCGACGAAGATCTGGCTGGATCCCCGCCAAAGTCCTCGACCGAGCGCGGCAACGGCAAAGCGCTGGCCCCTCCAGTGCCGTTACAAGAGGCCGCCATCGCTCGCCGTGCGCGTTGGATGCGCCGCGAACGGGAAGTCCCATCGATTCCCCGACTTTCAAAGCCCCCGCTTCCCGTTCCCGCTCCCAACCCGGAGCGGGAGGGGGCAGCGGGAACGGGAGCGGAGCGGGAGCCGAACGGGATCGCGGACGTACCCATTCGCGGTCCCTAGGGACAGTTGGAACGGGCCCTTCTGAGCTTGCCTGTCCGCGCCGCGGAACGTCATCCCCGCTTCCATGACCTCGAGGGGCGCTCCCTTCTCGCCTCCTCCGAGGCAGAACACCGAGAAGTCGGCGGCCGCGTCGCCCGTCTCCAGATCGAAATCGAGCGTCGTCGTCGTCCCGCTCATCGTTCTTCCCCCGCGGCGAGCCGACAGGGCGGAGGATGCCCCCGGCCCACCTCGACGAGCGGCCGTGGGGCACCATCCCATCGCGCGCCGAGCGCGTGGCCCGTGATCGGCGCGTCGCCCACGGACGCGATCGCGTAGCCAGCAGATAGAACGCGTCGTGGAGGCGTCGGTCGTCGGCCGGGGTCACCTTGGCGAATAACGCTCGTTGTGGGCGGGACACGAACTTCGCCACCGAGGCGCGGGAGGAGGAGGTGTTGGAGGCCGAGGAAGTTTTCCTCACCCTCCGGGTGCTCGACGAGTCGCAGCACCGCGGGTCGGAGAGCCCCGCGCCGAGCAGGTAAAAGGGGCGTTTTTCGCCCGCGGCCAGCGCCGCTCGATGTCGGCGACGATCGCGTGCTCGTCCACCGCGACTAGCAGACGAGGTGGCCGGAAGGGCCGCGATCTTCTCGGAGAGCCGCGTCACCTCGGCCTTCATCGCGCGCCGTCGACGTCGCGCATCAGGGAACACCTGGCCTGCTGGGCCGTTCTACCACCGATTTCCTCCGGCTTGCCAGCGAGCCGGGAGATGAGCCCGCCCGCGTAGCCGGTGCCGGACGTTGTCGATGCGCGCCATCGCCACCTGCTGCTCGTCGCGGTCTGCAGGGCCCAGGCCTGCCCGGATCCGCTCGATCACCTCGATCAAGGTCACGGCCGGCACCTCCATCGACGAGCGCTGGTCGTCGTCCGGCTGTCGAGCCGCGGTCGCTGCGTGGGGATGTCGCGCAGCATCGGCGCCGTGTTCGAGCAGCGCCAGCACGCCCTTCGGGCCAGCGGGACGCGGCCAGATCGAGGACCTCCCTGCTCCGGCGAAGCCGATCACCGCGGGCACGCCGAGCCCGTCGATCAGGCGCGCGGCCGCGCGCTTCGGGACCTCGGTGTCGTCGTGCAGGCCACGACGGCGAGCGGCGCGGACGCGCTCAAGGCGCAGGGCAGCCCGTTCGACAGCTCGCGGAAGTCGTGCCGCCTGGAGATCCACCGCGTTCACCGAGGCCACGCCACTGCGCCCGGCGATCCTCGTCATGGGTAGATCGCGCCGAGCCAGATCGTCGCCTCGTGGTTCTCCACGTCGCCCGGCTCGGCGAGGATCCGCAGCCCTCGGCCTCGAGCGGCGCACCCCGTCCGGTCGGCGCGGCAGTGATCGCCGGCTTGCCGAGCTTCTCCCGGCAGGCGCGTCGACGCGCATGGGCGGAGGCGCCGCGGCGGAGTGGCGGGAGGCCTGCCGGCGCGGGCGCGCGCAATCGTTGGACCCCCAACGAAAGCAGCAGGCCCCCGGCGAGGAAGAGCGCCGCCCAGAGCCCGAGGCGCGCCGGGCGCGGCGGCGGCGCCCCCGAGACCTGGGTGGCCGCGCCGGTGACGGGCCCCGCGGCGATCGTCGGCGCCGAGGACAGCGCGGGGCTCGGCGCCGGCTTCGACGCCGGATTCGGCCCCGGGCTCGACCCCGCGTTCACCTTCCCGATCGCCGCTGCGATCGCCGCTTTTGCCCCGGATCGATCCGTCGTCGAGGCGCGGGGCAGGCCGCCCGAGATCGGGCCCGAGGCGGCCCGCGGCCCTCCGGAGGGCGACGGGTACATCCGCGGCAGCGGCGCGCCGAAGGCCTCGGTGTAGCTCACCTCCAGCGCGTCGCGCAGCGCGTCGGCGCTCGGCCAGCGGTCGTCGCGGGCGAAGCGCAGCGCGCGGTCGACCACCTCGACGATCATCGCCGGCGCCTCGGGCAGCGCGTCACGGAGCGAGCGCGCGGGCCGGGTCGCCGTGGCCACGAGCACCTCGGGCCCCGTCTTCGCCTCGTGCACGTGCGCGCCCGAGAGCAGCGCGAACATCGTCGCCCCCACGGCCCACACGTCGGTGCGCGCGTCGATCTCGTCCGTCCGCGCGAGCGCCTGCTCGGGCGGCATGAAGGCCGGCGTCCCCAGCGTCCGCCCGGTCTGCGTCGCGTCGGTCCCGCTCCCGTCGCGCACCCGGGCGATGCCGAAGTCGAGCACCTTGAGCTTGCCCTCGTCGGTCAAGAACAGGTTCTCCGGCTTGATGTCCCGGTGCACGACCCCGCGCGCGTGGGCCGCCGAGAGCACCTCGCAGAGCGCGTGGGCGATGGGCAAGAGCTCCTCGGCCGGCATCGTCCCGCCGTGACGGGCCGCCGCCGCGGCGAGCGTCTCGCCTTCGAGCAGCTCCATCACGAGGAAGGGCGCGCCGTCCTCGGCCCGATCGTCGTCGAGCACCTTGACCGTGCCCGGGTGGCCGATCGCGTTGGCCACGTAGCCCTCGCGCACGAAGCGCTCGGCGAGGCTCGGATCGATCGACAGCTCCGGGTGGAGCATCTTGATCGCCACCCGGTGCCCGTTGCGGTGCACGCCGAGGAACACCGTCGCCATCCCGCCCGCGCCGAGCACGCGCTCGAGCGTGTACTTGCCCGCGATGACCGTCCCGAGGCGACGGGCCGCGCGCGCCTCGATCGGGCTATTCTGGCTCGGGGAGGACATGGCGTGCTCCCGCTCTACCGGCTCAGAAGACGCCGGACAAGCCCGCGGACGCGCCGCCCGGCAGGGGCACGAGCCTCGGCGTGATCGACGCGAAGCCCTCGGGCACCTCGTTCTTCCGGCGGCGGAGCGGATCGGGCTCGATCTTCCGCGTCAGGTAGTACGTGACGCCGAGGCCGGACGCGATCCCCGCCGACGCCACGAAGAAGAAGGCCCGCGCGTTGATGTCCTTGTCGCCGGTGGTGCTGGCCAGCGACGCGTACACCCCGCCGAAGGTCAGCCCGCCGACGAGGCCGCCGAGATCGATGAAGCGCACCCGCGCGATCGAGGGTGCCATGCCGTCGGCGAAGATCCCCGCGGCCACCGCGCCCGCGCCGGTGCCGATCAGCCCGCCCACCCAGGGCGCCGTCTCCGCGCCGCGCCCGCTCATCTCCGTCGTCACGCCGGCCGTGAGGAAGGACGTGAGCATCCCGCCCCAGATCGCGCCCGACTCGGTGAACGAGGCGCGCCCCGGCGTCGTCGCGCCGTAGTGCCCGACGAGCCCGAAGGTGATCGCCCCGGCCGTGGCCGAGCCCCACATGATGCCAGCCATGGCCCCGCCGGAGACCCCGCCGCGCTGGGCCGCGTTGGCGGTGAGGGCCGCGAACATCCCGCCCTCGAACCCCATGTACATCCCGGCGGTGATCGACTGGGGCACGCCGTAGCGCAGCTTGGTCGACCCCACGTTGTCGAGGAGCGCCACCGTGGTCGCCCCGGCGCCCACCATCCCGAGCCCGGGCAGGAAGAAGGCCGCGGCGCTCCCCTCGGTCGCGACGCCCACCGTGAGCCCGAAGCCCATGCCCCAGAGCGCGGTGTTGGTGTAGAGCACCGCGATCTCGTCGGTCGATCGCTGATCCGGCCGCTCCTTCTCCGGCTGCGCCGCCCTGGCCCACTGGTCGAACGTCGACACCGGCCCGAGCACCAGCCCCTGCCCGAGCCAGTAGCGCGCGAGCGACCCGAGCTCGGCCGCGTGCGCGCGCATCGAGGGATCGGGCGCCTGCACGGCGATCATGCCGAAGCGCCGCATCGCCTCGTCGAACCGCCCCTCCGCGCGCGCCCGCCGCGCATCCAGGTACTGCGCCTCCCACATCGCGAGCCCCGGATCCGCCATCGGCATCACCGGCGGAGGCATCACCGGCGGCGGCGCCGACATCACCGGCGGCGGCGCCGACATCACCGGCGCGACCGGCGGAGGCGCGACCGGCCCGGGCGCAGGCTGCGCCGAGGCCGTCTTCGCCGACAGGAGGAGCGCAGCGAGAGCAAGGCGACCAGCCAGAGCGAGAGAGCGGCGCATCGGCCCGCGATGGTAGCCCAAGTCGTCCCCACCAACAGAGCGAAGCACCACCCCTCCCCTCGGTCACCCGAGCCGCACCTCCGCCGCCGAACAGCAAGGCGCCCCCAGCCGTTGCCGTTGCCGTCGCCGAACCTCCGTTCCCCAGCCCCTCCCCCGAAACAACCTGAAACACCTTCGAAACACCCACCTTTCGAGCGAAACATGTTTCACCACCGCCCCACGTCCTCCCCACCCCGCCCTCGCCGCGAGGTAGCCCGGGGTTGAAACCCCGGGCTACACGAAGGAAGCCCGCCTCCGCGGGCTTACGCGCGCCTTCTCTGTACCTGCGACCAAGCGGAATCGAGCCCCCTCTCCCATCGCCGCCCCAACCGCGTCTCTGAAACATGTTCCACATGTTTCAACATCAACCCACTTGGGAGAGCTGGCACGACCGCTGCAACAGCCGCGGTCGACCATGCTGATCATCGCCGCCCTCCTCTCGCTCTTCATCGGCCTCAGCCTCGGCCTCCTCGGAGGCGGCGGTTCCATCCTCACCCTCCCGATCCTCGTCTACGTGCTCGACGTCGAGCCGAAGACCGCCATCGCCATGTCGCTCTTCGTGGTCGGCACGACCAGCGCCACCGGCGTCGTCGCCCACGCGCGCGCCGGGCGGGTCCGCTTCCGGGCCGGCCTCGTCTTCGGCGCAGCGGGCATGGCGGGCGCCTTCGCGGGCGGCAAGGTCGCGCACTTCCTGCCGCCCGTCCTGCTCCTCGTCGGCTTCGGGGCGGTGATGCTCACCGCGGCCGTCGCGATGATGCGGCCCCGGCGCGAGAGCGGCGTCGGGCGCGAGCCCGCGATCTCCAAGGCCATCGGCATCGGGCTCGGCGTCGGCGTCGTCGCCGGCCTCGTCGGCGCGGGCGGCGGCTTCCTCATCGTCCCGGCGCTCGCCCTCTTCGGCGGCCTCGCCATGCCCGAGG
Source organism: Byssovorax sp. (assembly GCA_046351295.1). Taxonomy (GTDB): domain Bacteria; phylum Myxococcota_A; class Polyangia; order Polyangiales; family Polyangiaceae; genus JAXLYT01. The sequence goes on along the minus strand of JAXLYT010000054.1, from coordinate 61,481 downwards.
CGATCGGGACCTCGCTCCTCGTCATCGCGCTCCAGTCGTTCGCCGGGTCTTTCGCGGGGCACGCCGGCCATGTCCACCTCGACTGGACGCTCACCACCGTCGTCACGGGCGCGGCCATCGCGGGCGGCCTCGGCGGCGCACGCCTTGCGCGCCACCTCTCGCCGGCCTCGCTCCGCCGCGGCTTCGCCTGGCTCGTCCTCGCGATGGGCGTCTTCCTCCTCGGCAAGCAGATCCCCGCGCCCGCCCTCCGCGCGATCGCCGAGCACGCGGGCGTCTACCTCTCGCTCGCCGTCGCCGCCGCCGGCCTGATCGCTCGGCGTCTTCTTCCTCCGCCTCCCGCCCCGCGAGCAGCCCCAAGGAAGGCCCCGCTCGCTGATCGATCCCACCCCAGCCACCTCGGAGACCATGCACGATTTCACGCCTCTCCCCGCGCTCCTCGGAGGAGCGCTCATCGGCCTCAGCACCTCGGCGCTGCTCCTCTTCAACGGCCGCATCGCAGGCATCAGCGGCATCTTCGGCGGCCTGCTCGCCCCCAAGAAGGGCGAGGTCGGCTGGCGCATCGCGTTCCTCGCCGGCCTGCTCGCGATGGGCTCGATCCTCGCGGTCGTCTACCCCGCCGCGTTCCCGACGCAGGCGCTCCGCCCCCTCGGCGTGGTCGCCGTCGCCGGCCTCCTCGTCGGCTTCGGCACCCGCCTCGGCAACGGCTGCACCAGCGGCCACGGCGTCTGCGGCATCAGCCGGATGTCGGCCCGCTCGATCGTGGCCACGATCTCGTTCATGGCCGCCGGCGCGGTCTCGGTCTTCATCAGCAAGCACATCCTCGGAGCGATCGGATGAAACCCAACGTCACGGCGTTCGCCTCGGGCGCGCTCTTCGCGGCCGGGCTCGGCATCTCGGGCATGACCCGCCCCGCCAAGGTCATCGGCTTCCTCGACATCACCGGCGCGTGGGACGCGAGCCTCGCCTTCGTCATGATCGGCGCCATCGGCCTCAACATCATCCTCTTCCGCTTCATCCTGAGGCGGGTCGGCCCCGTCTTCGGGAGCGTCTTCCAGCTCCCGAACCGCAAGGACATCGACCCTCGCCTCGTCGCCGGCGCCGCGCTTCTTCGGGGCCGGCTGGGGCCTCGGCGGCTACTGCCCCGGCCCCGGCCTGGTCTCCCTCGCGAGCGGCGCCCTGCCCGCCTTCGTCTTCGTCCTGGCGATGGCCGCCGGGATGGTCCTGCAGCACCTCACCGACACCCTGCCCAAGCGAAAGCCCAGCGAGAGCCCGCCGCCCGAGCCCGCCGCCCCCGCCCAGACGGCCTGAGCCCCTCATCAGGAGATCACCATGGAAATCCGCCCCTTCTTCGACGCCATCACCTACACCCTCACGTACCTCGTCTTCGATCCCAGGACGAAGGACGCCGTGGTGATCGACCCTGCTCGACTACGACCCGCTCGGATCGAGCACGAGCACCGCGTCCGCCGACGCCGTGAGCAAGGTGATCGAGGAGGCTCTGCCTCCGCTACGTGCTCGAGACGCATGCCCACGCCGATCACCTCTCCTCGTCGCAGCTCCTCAAGCGCCGCCACGGCGCGAGGGTGGCGATCGGCGCGCGGATCACCGAGGTGCAGCAGACGTTCAAGGGGGTCTTCGATCTCCCGGACGACTTCCCCACCGATGGCAGCCAGTTCGATCGCCTCCTCGCCGACGGCGAGAAGGTCGAGGCGGGCAGCCTGCTCATCGAGGTCATCGCCACGCCCGGGCACACGCCCGCCTGCGTCACGTACAAGATCGGCGACGCCATCTTCACGGGCGACGCGATCTTCATCGAGGACTACGGCACGGGCCGCTGCGACTTCCCCCGCGGCAGCGCGGCCGATCTCTACCGCCTCGATCCACGACCGGCTCTACGCGCCGCCCGACAGCACGCGGGTCTTCGTCGGCCACGACTACCAGCCGAACGGGCGGCCGGATGCGCGCCGAGACCACGCTCCTCGCCGAGAAGAAGAACGTCCAGCTCCGGCCTCGACGCCGGAGAGGAGCAGTTCGTCCGCTTCCGCAAGGAGCGCGACAGCGCGCTCGCGGCGAAGCCGCGCCTGCTCTTCCAGAGCGTGCAGGTGAACACGACGCCGGCCGCATGCCGAAGGAGATGCTGCGAACGGCAAGCGCTACCTCCGCGTGCCCTTGAACCTCTTCCGCCCCGCCGACGAGGTGGGCCAGCCCTCGCCGGCCGCCCGACCCGCTGACCGCCGCGCGGAGGGTCGAAGCGGGCGCGCGCCGCCGGGAGGTGGACGAGCCGGGCCGAAATCGCCGACCCTGCCGCGCCGATGACCGGGATCGACCCGGAGGCCGCGCCTCCCCTCCCGAAGCCTGGATCGCGCTGCTCTTCCTCGTCTCCGGCGCCACCGCGCTCTCGGCCGAGGTGGTGCTCAACAAGCTGCTTACCTACGTCTTCGGGTCGAGCCACCTCGCCACGAGCACCGTGCTCGCGGCCTACATGGGCGGGCTCTCGGCCGGCGCCTTCCTCGGCGGAAAGCGCGCCGCGAGCCTGCGCCGTCCGCTCTTCGGCTACGCCGCGCTCGAAGGCCTGATCGGCCTCTTCTACGCGCTCCTGCCGGTCGTCTTCGGCCCCTTCCAGCGCCTCTCCCTCGCGCTCACCAGCCCGCTCGCGGGCGCCCCGTTCGCGCTCACCCTGGTCCGCTTCACGCTCGCCTTCGCCCTCGTCTTCGTCCCCACGTTGATGATGGGCGCGACCTTGCCCGTGCTCGTCGCCTCGTTCCGCAAGGGCACGGCCCTCGCCCGCGGCCTGCCCCTGCTCTACGCGGTCAACACCCTCGGCGCCGCGGCCGGCACGCTGATCGCGAGCTACGCGGCCCTGCCCCGCCCTCGGGCTCGACGGCACGCTCTGGGCCTGCGCGGCGCTCAACTTCGCGATCGGCGCCGTCGCGTTGCCCTCGAGGCCGCGGCGCAGCGCCCGAGAGCGCGTCCACGGAGACGCGGACCACGATGGTCCCTCCCCGATCCGATCGGTGACACACCGCCCGCGCCCTCCTTCCAGCTCCCGATCCGGGCCGTGTACGTACCGCCTCGCGCAGGGCGCGCTCAGCTTCGTGCTCGAGGTCGTCTGGTCGCACCTGCTCGGCACGGTGATCGGCGTCACCACCTACGCCTTCGCGCTGATGCTCTTCGCCATCCTCCTCGGCATCGGCGGAGGCAGCCTCCGCCTTGTTCGGCCGCGTCGCCGGCCGCCGCTCGGCCTCGATCTTCGTCGCCTCGATGGTCCTCATCGCCCTCGGCGTCGCGGCCTCGCTCCACGGCTGGGATCGCTTCCCGATCGTCGTCGCCTGGACGCGCGCCTTCGGCGACGAGAGCGGCCACGGCTTCTGGGGCCGCGAGCTCGTGCGCCCGCCTTCTGCCTCGCCATGGTCCTGCCGGCCGCGATCGGCATGGGCGTCGCGCTGCCCGCGCTCACCGCCGCCGCGCGATCCCCCGGTGCAGCAGGCAGCGCGTGGGTCGGCCGCGTCTTCGCCTCCAACACGCTCGGCACCATCACCGGCTCGCTCTTCTGCGGCTTCGTCCTGCTCGGCCGCGTCGGCTCCGAGCGCATCCTCACCGCCGCCGCCGGCCTCGCGCTCGCCCTCGGGCTCGCCGCGATCCTCGCAGGACAAGGCGAGGGCCCCGGCCCGTCGCGCCGCGCGAAGGCCGCCCTCGGCCTCGGCGCGCTCGCGCAAGCTCTCGCCGTGCTCGGCCTTCCGCGGCTGGGACGCGCGGATGTCACCATGGGCAGCCACTACTACTGGACCACGGAAGCCGAGGCCGATCCGGGGAGCGTCGTCGCCCTGAAGGAAGACGCGCAGAGCGGCTACATCAGCGTCTTCTCTCCGCCCGACCGGAGCAAGAAGACGATGAAGACCAACGGCAAGTACGAGGGCAACGACACGAGCGGCGAGTTCCAGGATCTGTTCGCCCTCTTCGGCGCCCTGTACCTGAAGCACTACGATCGCGCGCTGCTCGTGGGCATCGGCCCCTCGCGCACCCTGCGCGTGCTCTACGCGATGCCCTTCTCGCACATCGAGGCCGTGGAGCAGAGCCCCGCGATCCTCGCGACCGCCGCCGAGCACTTCTCGGCCTTCGCCAAGGAGCCCTTCGAGGACCACGCGCGCGTGACGATCGCCTGCGACGACGGGCGCAACCACCTGCAGCTCTCGCGGCAGCGCTACGACTACCTGGCCGTGGCGATCACCGGCGCGGCCTTCGCGGGCGCGGGCAACATCTACAGCCGCGACTTCTTCCAATCGGCCAAGGACCACCTGGCCGACGACGGCGTGTTCATGCTCTGGATCCAGATCCACCACGTGCTGCCCCCCGACGTGCGCTCGGTGATCTACACGCTGCGGCAGGTGTTCCCCCACGTGCACTTCTACACCGATCGCTCGCGAAACCAGGGCTACCTGCTCGCCTCGAAGAGCGCGCTCACCATCGATCACACGAAGGTGATGAAGCTGCTGGAATCGCCTTACCTCAAGCAGACGCTCGCCTTCCAGGGCTACGCCTCGCCCCTCGAGCTCGTGGGCCTGTCGATGTTCACGAGCGACGCCGACCTGAACCGCTACTTCGCCGACCGCGATCTCGGCCCGCCGCCGCGGCTCCTCTCCGACTTCTTCCCCGGCTTCGAGTACGCCGCCCCCTACGGCCTCGCCACGCCCTACCACGACGCGGATTTCCCCGCGTTCAGCGACCACCAGCTCCCCCGCTTCGATCCGCCCCTGCCGGAGGATCTTGCGAACGCCGTGCGCGCGCTACGCTAGCCCGTTCATCCCCGGCGAACCCTTCGGGGCGCGTCCCGGCTCTCACGTGAAGAGGCAACCACCATGGCGACGATCGAGCTCCACGAAGCAGATTTCGAGACCACCATCAACAAGCCGGGCATCGTGCTCATCGACTTCTGGGCAGCCTGGTGCGGGCCGTGCCGGATGTTCGGGCCCATCTTCGAGAAGGCCTCCCAGCGGCACACCGACTTGACGTTCGCCAAGGTGGACACCGAGGCCGAGCAGGGGCTCGCCGCCGGCCTGCAGATCCGCTCGATCCCGACGCTGATGATCTTCCGCGACGGCATCCTGCTGTTCGCCCAGCCCGGCGCGCTGCCCGCGCCCGCGCTCGACGAGCTGATCAAGAAGGTGCGCGCCGTCGACATGGGCGAGGTGAAGAAGAAGCTCGCCGCCGCCGAGTCGAGCGCCCGCGCCTGACGCTTTCCCGCGTAGAAAGGCCCGCAGAAAATCGAGGCGCGCGCCCCGCGGAAGAGTAGGGTGCGCGCCATGCGCTTCTCCTCCGTCTCCCTCGACGATCTCACCATCGACGACGAGCGCTCGTTCCGCCACGTCGGCCTCTACGGCGACCTGAAGCAGGTGCTGGCGAAGAGCGGCTACCGCTTCCGCGTACCCGAGGGCGGCGCCGCGCCGTCGTGGGACCGGGTGGTGTTCCTGAACCTGACCTTCTGGACCCCCGACGATCAAGGCGACGTGCTCGCCGGCCCGAACATCGAGGCCGACGTGGTGGCCCATGTGGCCTGGCACCACCTCTGCCGCAAGGCGCTGCCCGGCTCCCCCGCGAGCGCCGACAGCATGTTCCTCGGCGAGTCGATCGCGAGCGCCTTCGATCTGTTCCTCGTCGGCCGCCTGCTCGGCCACGCGCCCGAGGCGACGTTCCTGGAGACGCAGGTGCCCGCGATGGCCGACGCCGCCGAGAACGCAGGCCTCGACGAGGCCGGCTTCGAGTCGCTGCTCGAATCCATCGCCGCCGATCCCGACCGCGCCTTCGAAGATCTGCGCGCGCTGCTCTTCGACGCCGGAACAGCGCTCCTCGGCTGCGCCGGGCCGACCGAGGCCGCGCGCGCGCTGGAGGCCTTCGAGGCTCACCGCTTCGCGCCGCTCCTGCACCACTACGAGCTGTCGAACTGGATCCTCTACGCGCGCGCCCACGCGGCGAGGCCACACGCGCCCGACCCGGCGGCGCGGGCGATCGACGAGGCGCTCCGCAGCGCGAAGGTGTCGCTCGACTGGCTCGATGAGCGATGGGTGCAGCCGGCGCTGCGGGGGTGAGCGGAGGCGTGCTACGCTCGGCCCCATGTCCACCGCCGCGCGAGCCCTGAAGGAGCCGTACCGCGAGGCGATCTACGATCCGTTCGAGGACGACATAGGGGAGAACACACTCCAGCGGTTCATCTCCGAGCAGCTCCGGATCCAGATCGAGGAGTATCTCGCGCAGAAGAACCCTACGTTCGTCGGCGCCGACCAGTACGTCGGCTGGGACCCAGACGACGGAGAGAAGGTCCTCTCGCCGGATGTCTACGTGCTCCCCGGCGTGCCCCCAGGTGAAGAGTTCGACTTCTGGAAGGTGTGGCAAACGGGTATCGTCCCGAGCTTTGCGCTGGAGATCGTCTCGAAGCGCAAGAAGAAGGACTACACCGTGGTCCCCCCGCTCTACGGTGAGCTGGGCGTGCCGGAGCTCGTGATCTTCGACCCTCGCTACGCCCGCCGGCGCGGCGGCGTTCGCTTCCAGGTCTACCGGAAGCTCGCGCGCCGAGGGTTTTCGCGCGTCGAGGCGACGAACGCCGATCGGGTGCGCTCGCGCGCGCTCGGCTGCTGGATCCGGGTCGTGGGCGGCGCGGCCTCACAGCGGCTGCGCCTCGCGCTCGATCCTTCAGGCGACGATCTGGTGCCCACCGCACGAGAGAAGGCAGAAGCGCGCGCCACCGCGGCCGAGGCCGAGGTAGAGCGGCTCCGCGCCGAGCTCGCCCGGCGCGGTCGCTGAGGGCCCTGCCTCGCGCGAGGGATCATGAAGCGCGATCCGCGGCTCCACGGGCTGTCGTCCGAGCATCACCACGCGCTCGTGCTGGCGCGCGCGCTTGAACGACGAGGGCCCGCCACCTGGACCGGCAGAGACGCCGCGGAGCTCGGCGCACGCTTCCAGGAGGATCTCGAGCCGCACTTCCAGGTGGAGGAGACGCTGCTGCTGCCGGCGCTCCGGGCCGCCGGTCAGGTGGATCTGACCGCGCGTGTGGAAGAAGACCACGCCCGGCTGAGGAGCGCCGCCGCCGCGGCGACGGCCGGCGATGGAGCGGCGGCGCACCTGCTCGGGACGATGCTCACCGCGCACGTGCGCTTCGAGGAGCGCGACCTGTTCTCGGCCTGCGAGGCGTTGCTCGGGGACGCGGTGCTCGACGAGGTGGCGCGCCGCAGCGCAAAGGGCGCGTGAGCGCGGAGATCTCCGAGGGTCAGGCGTTGCGGAGAAGGACCTGCTTGATGGCGAAGCAGTAGGGATCGAGCCGACCCTCTGCGTCGGGCACATCGTACCTCGCCGCCTCGGCAAGCCACTCGTCGGCAGACAACGCGAGGATCTCATCCAACACAGCGTCGATCGCCGCCTTCCGTAGCGCCCGCAAGCGTCGGACGTCGAGCCCGAGCACGGCGATCGCCTGCTCTGCTCGCGTCTTGTGATCCTCGTCTGCGTAGCCGATGGCGCCGTCGGACCCATAGGTGAAATAGTCGCCGCAATCGGGCATGAAAGGCGTCACGGGGAGCGGCTCGTTTCCGCGTTTCGCGCCACAGTGCTTCGGCACCGGAGGCTTCTCGTCGCTCCCCTGGCAGGACCCGAGCATATTGGTGTAGTCGAGCCGGCGATCCTCGCGTTTGCTCTGGGGATCGACGTGCTCGATGTGGCAGTCCTTCGTCCAGATGCCGCGCGCGTCGTGGACGCCGATGCGACCGCCGCAGTAGCCGCAGAGGAATCCCTGTTCGCGCGCGAGCTGCAACGCAAGCGCCGGCTTGTAAGGATAGCCGTCGTAGGTGGGCTTCCAGTCGTCGGTCGCGCTCGCCTTCCATTCCGCGAGCTCGGGAGGCTCAGGGCCGCGCTGGCGCGTGAAGCGGTGGGCCTAAACGTCGGGGAATTCATGCAGCAGCGGGATAACCTGGCTTTCAACGTTCCGGGTGGTTCTCGCCATGCAGCGCGCGGGCTCCGGTGAGGTCGCCGTCGTCGAGGCGCTTGAACATCTCCCGCGAGCTTTGCCTCGAACTCCCCTCCGGGCGCGCGGGGTGTCGAGCAGGTCTTCGATGATGCGCCCACATCCATGCCCTGAGCGATCGGGGTGCGACACCTCCACGCCGGTCGCCTTCGGGGTCAGGATGAACACCGGCCTCGTGGTCCACATGTCCGAGCACCTTCGGCGAGTGGGTGGACACGATGAGCTGGCAGCCGGGGAACGCCCGCTCCAGCGCGGGCAGGATCCGCCGCTGCCAGCGCGGGTAGAGGTGCAGCTCGATCTCGTCGATGAGCACCACGCCCTCCGAGCAGCGGATCATCGGCGAACGGGGTTTGCCATCGCCAGGCGGCGGCCAGATCGCCCGCCATGGCCAGCATGCATTTTTCGCCGTCCGAGAGCTGATCGACGTAGAGCGTCCAGTCTCCCTTCGTCACGAGCAAGCCCGGCGGAGATCGCTGGACCCGAGGAGCGCTGATCTCGGGCAAGAGCGCCTCCATCGCGCGGCGCACCGCCTGGAGCTGAGGATCGCGATGCTCGGCGTCGTGGATGCGCACCTCGTTCTCGAGGTCCTCGCGGTTCCTGAACCACTCGAAGAAGAGGCGGAAGTTGCTGCTGCCCTGCGCGAGCGCGCCGTCATAAGCCTCGATCGGCTCGAAGGCGTGCGCCTTACGAATCGGGAGGGGGATGTCGAGGACGGCGCGGTTGACGGGGTAATGCACCATCACCGGGAGGTGAACGTCACCCGCGGCGAGCGCGCGGCGAATGTCGCTGACCTCTTCGTCGAGGGAGAACAGGCCCTCGCGAGCTTCCCCGAGCGAAGGCTCGCCGCCGCGCTGATGCGAGAGCCACCAGGTCACCGGGCGGCCGTCGATCTCGACGGTGATGCCGATCTTCGTCGACGAAAAGCCGTTGGTGATGTCGTTGTCCGCGAGCGCCCGCGGTCGTTTCGTCAACCCGCGGATCCCCGCCTCCAGGTGGGAGAGCAGGAGCGCGATGGCATCGAGGAGCGTGGTCTTGCCCGCGCCGTTCGGGCCCACGAGCACGTTCACGGGGAGCGACGACATCGCGACGACGAGCTGATCGACAGCACGAAAATCGGACAGCTCGACGCGGAGCACCCGGAGAGAGGTCGAGGCTCGCCGTTGCTCGAAGCGTGCCTCAGCGGCCGAGAGCAGCCTGCCGAGCACCGGCGCTGCCTCGTCCTTCACACGATTGGCGGAGCAGGAGGTGCGCGGCGACGCCATTTCGCTCGATCCACGTCGCCACCGCGCCGGGCAGCGCCTCTCCGATCTCGGTAAGGCCCGGCCGGAAACGTCCTCGCCGAGATCGTCGGGAGCCACCAGGTCGAGGTTTGCGAGCAGCCGCACGCAGCCCCGGGCCCCGCGCCCATAGATCCCGAGCAAGCTCAGGGGCACCGGCTCCACTCCGCGACGGGCGCCGCGGGCCAAGGGACCGCACCGTGCAGCATCACGCGGGCCTCGACGGATCGAGCGCCGCGAAGGTCCTCCAGCATCTTGCACGTTGAGGCGCATGACGGGGCGAAGGTGACCTACCCCAAGTGCCCGCCCGAAGCGATCCGCGGGCCCGTCGAGCCTCGGCCGAGGGCACCTCGAACCGCCTTTGCTCGCCCCGGCGCGGTCGGTGGTGTACTTTCAGATCATCTGGAACGTGGTGCGCGATCCCATGCGGCGCGCTCTGGGAGAAGCTCCGCATGGAGCGACAGTCGAAGGCAAGGTCGAGTTTCCCCTTCGTGCAGCGGCTCATCGATCGCAAGCCGAAAGCTCGAGGGGCTTCCACGAGGTGCTGCTGCGGTTGCTCGCCCGGGCGGGATTCGCGTTGACCGAGGCTGACCGGGCGCGCATTCAGGCGTGCAGCGACGCTTCGACCCTCGACCGGTGGGCCGAGAACGTCATCGGCGCCAGGGAGCATCACGGACGTGCTCACCTGAGAGGGGCTGTCCTGGTGACGGCGGCGATCACTTCGAGGCGTCTGGCTGCGCGGTCCGCCCCTCCGGTCGCGGTGCTGTTCCTGGCACCGTTGGTGAGGGCTGTGACGTCTCGGCTGCGCGGGCTGAGCGCTGCGGGGTGCGGGTTTCGGCGCTGGATGGAGCAGGTGGGCGCGCGAGCGGGTGAGCGTCGACGACAAGCGTTCGCGCGGAGGTCTCGATAGCGTGGCGGCCATGCCGACGCTCGAGCATCAGGGGCTCGTCGAGATGTTCCGCGACAACTTCGCCCCTCGCCCCCCCACCTGCTCCACCTGCTCTTCCACCTCGACCCCCGCCCACGCCCGTTCGCGCCGTGCGGATACCACCCTCGATCAGCTCATCCCCGTCGAGTTCCGCGCCGACCTGGTCCTGGCCGCGCGACGCCGACGGGAAGCCGTCCTCGCGATCGTCCTCGAATCCTGCTCAAGAAAGAGCCGCGCAAGAAGTTCACCTGGGTCGTCTACCTCGCGGTCTCCGCCGAGCGGGAGTGCCCGGCCAGTTTCGTCGTCGCCCCCGACGCCGAGGTCGCCGCCTGGGCCGCCGAGGTGATCGATCTCGGCCTCGGCCGCAGCACCGTCGAGCCGCTCGTGCTCGGCCCCGCCACCCTGCCCATCGTGACCGACCCGGCGATCGCCGAGCGGGAGGTGGAGCTCTCGGTCCTATCCGCCATGGCCCACGGCAACGGCCCCTCGGGGCTCGCCGTGCTTCAGGCGGCCCTGGGCGCCATCGGGCAGCTCGACCCGGAGCACGCCGCGGTGTATTTTCAGATCATCTGGAACGTGGTGCGCGATCCCATGCGGCGCGCTCTGGAGAAGCTGGTCATGGAGCGACAGATCGAAGGCAAGGTCGAGTTCCCACCCTTCATGCAGCGGCTCATCGATCGCGGCAAGATCGAGGGCAAGATCGAGGGCAAGATCGAGGGCTTCACGAGGTAGCTTGGGGGTGTGCGCGATCGAGCACAGGCAGACGAAGTATGCGAAGGACCCGAAGGACGAGGTCAAGCTGCAAGCTTCGATCCACGTGGTAGAAAGAAGCGCATCGTCGCCAAGGTCGAGCACCTGATGAAGCTCTGCGACGACCTCGAGGCCAAGCTCCGCCACGCGGAGGACAGGGCCGAGAAGCTCGTGGAGGCCGTGGTGCGGGGGATGGTCGCCTGAAGGGTGTTGGCGCGGGGCGAAGGAAGCCGCTCCGGCCCAGGGACGGGTCCAGCAGCCAACCTGGACCCCCCGGCCGCCGCTTACCCGCGTACCGGCGACCTCCAGGTACCAACGGTGCTCCTCCTCCGACAATCTGACCTTATCCACTGACAGCCTGACTCTTCCCGCGCGCCAACCTGACATTTCCTCGGACCGACCGAGCGCCTCCACGTTGCCAACCTGGCGCAGCCACGGACCAACGAACGATTTCCTCGGACCAACGGACCGTTTCCTCGGACCAACGGACCACTTCCTCGTCCTTACGGCCCGCCTCCTCGTCCTTATGGCCCGCCTCCTCGTCCTCACGGCCCCCATCCACGGCCTTCCGGCCCATCTTCTCGCGCCGCCTGGCCGTCTCCCCACAGCAACCCGGCTCCTCCGCCGGCCGCGTGCGCTTCATCTTGCAAATTTGCGTGACTCACCGCGATGGGGGAGGATCCTCCCATGGAAATCCGGTGTTCCCACGGCGGGCCTCTGGGCCTGGCAGGTAGCGCCGGAGCGGCCTGGACAGAGGAGACGCACCGTCTCCGCTGCCATGTGCGCCGCGGCGTCTTCGCGCGGGCGCATGCCATGGCGGGACCGCCGGGCAAGCCGCAGGTTGGCAAGGGCGGTCGGTCGAACGCCGAGGAGGCTGACATGGACAGAGCGCTCGAAGGGCCTATCTCCAGCGAGCCCGTGCCGATTTCGATCCGCGATGTGGAGGTCGTCAGCTCTCCCCTGCGGGAAGTCACGGCCTCGCGCAAGCGCTTCGATCTCTTCTCCCTGCCCGATGGGCCCGACGGCGAGCCCGTCTCGCTCACCGATCTGGAGGCGGTCTTCTCGCCGGGGTTCAACCCGACGCCGCGCCTCGCCACCATCCCGCCTGCGGGGCAGGAGCAGGGCGCGGCCGCGGGCGAGAAGAGCAAGACCCCCACGCCGCCGCCGGGGGCCGTGCGACACCTCGTCTTCGAGGAAGATCCCGACGGCGAAGCGCCGCCGCTCCCGCTGATCGGCAAGACCGGCAAGGCGCAGCCGGCGCCGAAGAAGGCCGCGCCGCCGGCGACGGTGAAGGCTCCGCCGCAGGCGACGGTGAAGGCCGCGCCGAAGGAGGAAGAGCCTCCGTCCTCGATGCCGATCTCGAGCGGATCGATCCTCGCGGAGGGCCCGCCCTCCTCATCGCCTGCCGCGCCGGTCTCGTCGAGCGCGATCCTCGAGTCGATCGAGGACGAGCCCGGCGTCGATGTCGACTTCGATGCGCCGGGCGAGGCGGCGGCGAAGCCCAAGGCGCCGCCTGTGAAGAAGGCTCCAGCGCACCTGCCCTTCTTCGACGTAGGCGATCTCGACCCTCGCGTGTCCGACATCTTCGCGGCCTCGCCGGCGCCCTTCGATCCACGCGTGCCGCCCCTGCCGAACAGCGCACCGCCGCCCTCGGATCCCAGCGTCAACTCGGGTCTGCGCGACCTCCGTGCCCTCGTGGCCAAGGAGGAAGAGGCTCTGCCGGCGCCCGAGCAGCGCACGAGCTTCTCGCTCTTCAACCTGAGCGGCGGGCTCTTCGAGGAGCCGAAGGGCGGCCTCGGCGCGCCGGATCTCCATCACCTCGCGCAGCCGGCGCCGCGCAGCGGGCGGCCTTCGGCGCCGGGGCGCCCGTCGTCGCCGACGCTGCCTTCGCCCTCGCAGCGACCGATCGCGCCGGTGCTCTTGCCGGCGCCGGCGGCCACGGCGTCACGCCCTCCGCCGAAGGCGGCTCGAAGCGAGCGCCGGCGGATCCCGCTCCCGCTCCTCGGTGTCGTGGTCTTCGCGGCATGCGCGGGCCTCGGATCGCTGGCCTTCCGCTGGGCGGCCGGGACGGGCACGAGCCCGACGGCCACGCCGATCGGGCCGGAGCGGGCGATCCCGACGGCGCCGGTCGAGGCTCCGCCGCAGACCGCGGCCGCCGTGGATCCGCCGCAGACCGGGGCTGTCGTGGTGGCGCCGCCTCCGGTCGAGGCGCAGGGCGCGCCGGCGGCGACCAACCCCGGGGCGAGCGCGCCCAAGGTGTCCCCGTCGAGCGCGCCCACCGCTGCGCCCGTGCGCGAGACGCCGGCGCGCGAGCCGGCGGCCGAGAAGGCCCCACCTGCGGCGAAGACGGCCGTGGAGAAGACGGCGCCGCCGGTGGAGGCGCCCCCTCCGCCGCCGAGCGGGGCCGATTTCGACAAGGCCGCGGCCAAGGCGGCCCTCGCCGCGGCCGCCTCGCGCGCCCTGTCGTGCAAGACCGCGGACGATCCGGGCGGGGGCGCCCGGGTGAGCGTGACGTTCGCGCCCTCCGGCCGGGTCCCGCGGTCGATGGTCGTCAGCGCGCCCTACCAGGGCACGGCCATCGGCGGCTGCATCGCCGCGGCCTTCCGGAGCGCCTCCGTGCCCCCGTTCGACGGCGAGCCCGTCACCGTCACCAAGGACCTGACGCTTCGCTGACGGCGATCGGCGCGGGGCGCGCGAAAGCGGCGCGCGGCGGTCGACGATCGGCCGAGTTTTTCCTATGCTGCGCCGCCTGTGCTCGTCACCCTTCGGGTCAAGAATTTCATCCTGATGGATGAGCTCGAGCTCTCGCTCGAGAGCGGCTTCAACGTCCTCACCGGCGAGACCGGCGCGGGCAAGTCGATCGTCGTCGGCGCCCTCTCGCTCGTCCTCGGCGGTCGGGCCTCGGCCGATCAGGTGCGCCCCGGCGCGAGCGAGGCCGAGGTCGAGGCGCTCTTCGACGTGCGCGGCTCCGATCGCCTCCTCGCGCAGCTCGACGCCGCCGGCGTCAGCGGCGACGGCGACCTGGTGATCCGCCGCGTCGTCTCGCAGAACGGCCGCTCGCGCGCGTACCTCAACGGTCGGCTCTGCACGGCGGGCGAGCTCGCGGGCCTCGCGCCCGAGCTCGCGGACGTCGCCTCGCAGCACGAGAGCGTCTCGCTCACCGATCCGGCGACGCACCTCGGCTACCTCGATCGCTTCGCCCGCCTCGTCGACGATCGCAACGCGCTCTCGGCGGAGGTCGAGCGGATCGAGGGGATCAACCGGTCGATCCGCGAGGCACGCGAGGCCGAGCGGGGGCGCGGCGAGCGCGAGGCCTTCCTGCGCTTCCAGCTCCAGGCGATCGAGGACATCGCGCCCCGGCCGGGCGAGATCGAGGAGCTCGGCCGCGAGCGCAACCGCCTCCGCCACGCGGGCAAGCTGCTCGAGGTCACGCGGCGCGTCTCGCACCGGCTCGAGCAGGGAGAAGACGCGATCTGCGACGAGATCGCGCGGATGATCTCCGATCTGCGCGGCGTGGCGGAGCTCGACCCGGCGCTCGCGGCCTCGGCCGAGGCGCTCGACGGGTGCTGGAACGAGCTCGTGGAGGTGGCGCGCGACGCCGGCCGCTACGCCGAGCGCGCGGAGGCCAACCCGGCGCGGCTCGACGAGGTCGAGGAGCGCCTCTACCGCCTGCAAGGCCTGCTCCGCCAGCACGGGCCGACGCTCGACGACGTGCTCAGGACGCGCGAGCGGCTCAGCGCGGAGCTCGTGGCGATCGCCGGCGCGGAGAGCCGCATCGCCGAGCTCTCGGCGCAGCGGGACGCGCTGCTCGCCGAGGCGGGCAAGCGCGCGCGCAAGCTCTCCGAGCGGCGGCGCAAGGCGGCCGAGCGGCTCGGCGCGACGATCTCCAGCGAGCTCGCCGAGATGGGCATGGGCGGGGCCAAGGTGGTGGTCGAGGTGGCCCCGCTCGGCGGCGATCGCGCCGAGCTCGCCATCGACGGCGCCCGCCTCGGGCACGACGGGATCGATCGGGTCGAGTTCCTGATCGCGCCCAACAAGGGGATGGATCCTCGCCCGCTCCGGAAGATCGCGTCCGGCGGCGAGCTGTCGCGCGCGCTGCTCGCCCTCAAGCGCTCGCTCGCCGAGTGCGGCCCCGCGGGGCTCTACGTGTTCGACGAGGTCGACACCGGCGTGGGCGGCGCCGTGGCCGATAAAATCGGCCGCGCCATGGCCGACGTGGCGAGGCACCACCAGGTCCTCTGCATCACGCACCTCGCGCCGATCGCCGCCTTCGGCGACGCGCACTTCGTGGTGACCAAGCAGAGCGGCGGCGGCGTGACGACGAGCGGCGTCTCCCGCGTGGACCGGCGAGAGCGCGTGGCGGAGGTCGCGAGGATGCTCTCCGGCGCGAAGATCACCGAGGCCGCGATGAAGGCCGCCGTCGAGCTGATCCAGGCCGCCCGCCCCGAGGAGCCGATGCGCGGCGTGCTGCGGGCGAGGGCCTGAGCTTTCTCCCCGAGGTCGTGAAAGAACCTCTCATGTGGGCTGGCTCGCCGGCCCCAGCATCGATTTCAACCGTTCGGCGAGCTGGGCAGGGTCGAAGGGTTTCGTCTCGAACTCGCCCACGCCGAGGGAGCCGAATCGCCACCGCACCAGATCGGCGACATGGCCGCTCAGGACGAGCACCCGGACGGTGTTGCCGCCGCGCATGCTCCGTATCCGGGAGAGCGTATCGACCCCATCGAGGCCGGGCATCTCCTGATCGAGAATCAATATATCGGGGAGATCCCTCAAGCACCGTTCGATGGCCTCCATGCCGGAGGCCGCGGTGGTCACGACCACCTCGAGCGAGAAGGCATATTGCACGACGGCGGACGCGAGCTTGCGAATCACCGCGTCATCGTCGACGACCAGGACGCGAAGGCGGGTGTCCCCCGGACGGGAGGAGGGCTGGCGATCGGGCCATGGGCCGCTGACGCGGCGGCCGGCGTCGAGCAAGGCCGCGGCGAAGGCCTCGCAGCTCTCCCAGCGGTCGGCGGGGCTCGGCGCCAGGGCCCGGGCGATCACCTCGTCGAAGGGCGAGAGCTCGGGGCGGCGCTGCGACGGGACGGGGGCATGCTCGGCGAGCGCCGGAAGATCGGTGATCTTCCGCGGGAAGAAGGCGGGGTGTCCCGTGAGCAGCTCGAAGGCGATGCACCCGAGGGCGTAGAGGTCGGCCCGAGGGGTGATGGCGCCTCGCACCGCGAATCGCTCCGGCGCCATGTAGCGCGGCGTCCCTGCCAGCTTGAGCCTCGAAGCGCTCGTCTCCTTGACGGCCAGGCCGAAATCGATGAGCACCGGACGCCCGGTTCCGTCCTCGACGAGGACGTTGGACGGCTTCACGTCACGATGGATGAGGCCCGCCGCATGCACGGCCACGAGGCCCTCGGCGAGCTGCTTGAGGATCGTGAGCGACCGGTGGAGGGGAATGACCGCCCCGTGCTTTTCGTGCTCCTGCAAGATCCTGCGCAGGCTCTGCCCGCACACGTATTCCATGGCGAAATAATACGACTCTGCGTGGGCGCCAAAGGCATACACCTGCACGATGTGCGGGCTCCTCAGCGCGGCGAGCGCGGTCGCTTCCCGCAGGAAGCTCTGCGTGATCGTCGCGTCGAGCGTGTGCCTCGGGGCGACGACCTTGAGCGCCACCCGGCGCCCCAACCACGCGTCGCGGGCCAGGTAGACGAGCCCCATGCCGCCGTGCCCGAGCTCGGCCTCGACGATGTACCGCTCATCGACGGTGCTGCCGATCCCGAGCGCCTGCAGCTCCCTCTTCATGCCGGCGGGCTGGCCGGTCATCACGGTCGGGTCGCCGGCGTCCAGGGACGGATCGTCGGTGAAATCACTCGGAATTTTTCGCATGCGAGCACCGGCGCCAGCCCGCGCGCTGGAGCGACAGGCTATCACGCGACAGCGGATGATGTCCACGATCGGCCCTGATCTCGGCTCGCGCTGCGCGCGCCGAGAAAGTCGTCGAAAGCGGGTCGCTCCCGGCTAAGATTCTCCCCGTGCTTCCCTTTCTCGTCCTCGATCCGCGACCCGCCCCGCCGGCCGACCGGGCGGAGGCCGGCGCACGATGAGCACGCCCCTGCACCTGGAGCTCGAGGTGAGCCCCGAGTGGTCGAACATCGACACCTTGCGAGACGTGATTTTGCGCCTCGTGTCGATCTCCGTCGGGACCGATCACAGCGACGCGCTGGCGATGGTGAGCTGCGAGCTCCTGGAGAACGCCGTCAAGTACCGATCCGAAGGGGAGTCGGCGATCTCCTTCGCGCTGCGGCGGCACATGGACTCGGTGATGGTGTGTGTCGGTAACCGCGTCGATCCGGCCCACCGCTCGCGCTTGCGCGAGCAGCTCGCGTGGCTCCGCACGTTCTCCGATCCGGGCGGCGCCTACCTCGCCGCGCTCAAGCGCGTCTTCGAGCAGCAGAGCGCCGCGTCGACCACGAGCCAGCTCGGCCTCGCGCGGATCGCCTTCGAAGGAGGGTGTGAGCTCACCATCGACGAGGACGACGGCGAGCGCGTGACCGTGCGGGCCATCCGCGCGCTCCCCCGGCCGGATCTCGCGGTCCGCGAGGTGGCGTGAGGCCCCGCACCGCGTGCCAGGCGTGCCAGGGATGACGGTGGCCCCGGACGGCGCGCCCCTCTCTGCCCGGAGCGCGGCGTCCCTGCGCGCTCCCCGCCGGCCCCACGGCCGCCGTTCCCTCCGGGCGCGGATCGTCGCCACGACCGCGGTGATGCTCGGCGTGCTGGCCGCGATGTCGATGATCCTGTTCTGGGAGCTCGGGCGGCGCGACGTGGAGCAGCTCGTGGCGACGAAGCTCGGCGCCGGCGCGACGGTCGCGGATCTGACCGCGCGGAGCCTCGCCGCGCCGCTCGAGTTCGACGACGACACCGCCATCCAGGGCGTGGTCGACCGCCTCAAGACCGACCCGGAGATCGCCTATGTCGGCGTGTGGTCCGAGGGCTCCGCCGCGGTGCGCGCGTGGTTCGGATCGAGCGAGGTGACGGGCGCACCGCGCGAGGCGCGCGCGACGGTGCTGCCGAGCCGCGTGATGGTCGAGCGGCCCGTGACCAGCCGATCCGGCGCCGCGCTCGGCGGCGTGCGCGTCGAGCTCTCCTTCGAGTCGGTCATGGAGGCGAACCGGCGGGCCCGCGCGCGGATGCTCGTGACGACGCTGATCTTCGCCTTCGTGCTGACCGTGTTCCTGCTCTGGAGCGCGCGCCGCGCGGTGCTCGGCCCGCTGTCGAGCCTCTCGTCCGCCGCCGCCAAGCTCGGCGAGGGCGATCTCTCCGCGCGCGCGGCCGTCGTCCACGACGACGAGATGGGCGACGTCGCCACCACCTTCAACGAGATGGCCGCGTCCCTGGCCGACCGCGAGAAGAAGCTCGAGGCGGCGTCGCGCAACCTCCGCGACCTCGAGATCGCCAAGCGCATCCAGACCTCGCTCCTGCCCGGCCGCTGCTCCCCCGCCGGCCTCGACATCGCGGCGCGGATGGTGACCGCGAGCGAGGTCGGCGGCGACTACTACGACGTGGTCCCCTTCGAGAAGGGCTGCTGGCTCGCCGTGGGCGACGTCTCCGGCCACGGGCTCTCCGCGGGCCTCGTGATGCTCATGATCCAGAGCGCGATCGCGAGCCTGGTGCGCATGGAGGACGGCGCCGGCCCAGGGCGGGTGCTCCAGGTGGCCAACGCGGTCGTCTTCGACAACGTGCACCACCGGCTCGGGCAGTCCGAGCACATCACGATGTCGCTGCTCCGCCACGACGAAGGCGGGGATTTCGTGATGGCGGGGGCCCACCAGGACATCGTGATCCACCGCGCCGAGCTCGGGCGCTCGGAGGTCGTCCGCACCACCGGCGCGTGGCTCGGCCTCATGGAGGGGGCAGACGGCCTCTTCCCGGAGACGAAGCTCCACCTCGCGCCGGGCGACGTGATGCTCCTCTACTCGGACGGCCTCATCGAGGCCGCGAACGGCGAGGGCGAGATGCTCGGCCTCGCCCGCGTGCGCGCCGAGCTGGAGGGCGCCCATGACGCGCCCGCGGAGGCGATCTGCGAGCGCCTCTTCGAGACCGCGCTGCGCTGGACCGGCGGCGAGGTCGAGGACGACGTCTCCATCATGGTCATCCGCCGCCGCGCGGCCGCGTGAGTCAGACGGCGTTGAGGGCGAAGCGCCCGTCGCCTCGATCGAAGATCCGGAGGGCCTCCAGGTTCACGCGCTGCCAGTGGACGGACCCGGCGTACACGAACTGGAGGCTCACGCCGGCGTTGTAGGCGCTGCGGATGAGCTGCACGAGGCAGGCGAACATCGACGAGCTCAGGTATTCGAGCTTCTCGAAGTGCAGCTCCAGGAGGACCCCTCGCTCCTTGGCGTGGGCGAGCGCGTCGTTCAGGTACTTGCCGACGAGCTCGGTGGTCTGACGGTCGTTGCCCTTGCCGCTCCACAAGAGCCGCAGCGCCTGCGAGGAGTGCACCTGCGACACCTGAATCTGCAACGCACCGATCGCAAACCCATCCATACGAACGTCACCTCGTCATCTCATCCATGCTCGGATCGAGGCGTCTAGTCCAACGTGCCTCTCGGCGCAACAGCGCCCACCGTCGCGCACCGCCTCGCGCCGCGGCTTGGACGGCCGGCCTCTGCCCGTGATAGAAAATTTCCCGCGCCCCTGCATGGGCCCCGCGCCTCGTCCGTCTGTCCTTGCCAGATGATGCTCCATCGCCTCCGCCTCCTGTCCGGCGCGGCGCTCATCGCGCTCGCCGCCCTGCTGTTTTGCAGGGTGCTCCGGGCGGACGACGTGACGGTCCCCATCGCCCATCAGATGGACCTGCTCGCCAAGGTGGCGAGCTACGATCGCAACCTCGCGGCGCGGGCCGGCGATCAGGTGAAGATCCTCCTGCTCACCCGGGCGGGCAACGACGAGTCGACCCTGGTGGCGGGGCGCGCCGAGAAGGCGCTGAGCGAGAAGGGGAGGATCGCCGGCCTGCCGCACGCCCAGACGGCCGCAACCTTCTCGGACGGGCCCTCGCTCGCGGCGCGCTGCAAGGCCGAGCGGATCGCGATCGTGTACGTGACGCCGGGCTTCAGCGACGCCGAGATCGAGGCGATCGGCAAGGCCCTCGCCGGCGCCGACGTGCTCACGGCCTCCGCCGTCCCGAGCTTCGTCCCGAAGGGCCTGGTGCTCGGCTTCGATCTCGTCTCCGGGCGAGCCCGCCTTTTGGTACACCTCTCCCAGGCGAAGAAGCAGCACGTCGACTTCAGCTCCGACATCCTCGATCTGGCCCAGGTTATTCGATGAAGCTCCGCTGGTCCCCGGCCGCCGCCGGCCTCCTCGCGCTCGGTCTCGGCGTGCCGGAGGCCAGGGCCGACGACGGGACCGACCTCCAGACCCTGCTCGCCGAGCCCGTGGTCCAGACGGCCTCGAAGACGCTGGAGACCGCCAGCTCGTCCCCGGCGACCTCGACGATCCTCAGCGCCGACGACATGCGCACCCTGGGGATCCGCACGCTCGACGAGGCGCTCAATTACCTCTCCCTCGGGATGACGGTGGAGGGGTCGCAGGCGGGGTTGGAGGTCGGCGCGCGAGGGATGCTCTTCACGCGCGACTACGGCAATCACGTGCTCTTGCTCCTCGACGGACACGTCGTCAACGAGCAGTGGGGAGGGGCCGCGTACTTCGAGCGGGGCACCGGCGTGCCCATGGAGATCGTCGATCACATCGAGGTCATCCTCGGCCCCGGCTCGGTGCTCTACGGCTCGAACGCCGTGCTCGGCGTCATCAACATCATCACCAAGCGCGCCCGCGATTTCAGCGGCGTCCACGTCGCGCTCGAGGGCGAGCTGCCGATCTCGATCCGCGCGGCCGCCGGCTACGGCCGCGAGCTCACCCTCTTCGGCCGCCGCGCCGAGCTGACCACCGAGCTCGAGTATTACACCCGCCGCGGGCCGAGCTTCGCCGTCGGTCCCCAGCGCTACGGCGACGACTCGGTGACCGGCCTCCCCAAGCGCTTCGACCTGAGCGGGCCGGGCACGGGCATCTGGGGCGGGACGATCGACGACGCGAACTTCTCCGTGCTCCCGTCCGGCTACGCGCGGCTCGTGGTGGGCGACTTCGAGCTCAACGTCCGCGCCGCGCTCTGGAAGCGCGGGTCGCCCTTCTCCACCTGGGCCTTCAACGACCCCGCGTCGTTCGAGCTCGATCGCTGGCTCTCGGCCGACCTGCGCCACCGCGCCCGGCTCGGCTCGCGCGCCGAGCTCTCCTCGCGCCTCTACGGCGATCTCTACGACTACCACCAGGTCCTCACGACGCTCGGCGCGGAGGACTGCCTGAGCGGCCAGACGCGGGGCTGCCTCTACTCGCTCACCGGCGTGGCGAGCTGGGTGGGCCTCGAAGAACAGCTCGGCCTCGACTGGCTGCGCGACGGGACGCTGACCACGCTCCTCGGCGTCGACGGACGGCTCAAGCTCACCGGCTCGAAGACCGACATCACCGATCTGGTCACCGGCGCGAACCCCGGCAGCATCGGGGTGACCAACAACGGAGAGGTCGCCGCCGCCGTCTACCTCGAGCAGAAGGCGCGCCTCTTCGGTCGCCTCGATCTGAGCGCGGGGGCGCGCTTCGACGCGGACCAGCGCTTCGGCACGCGGCTCTCGCCGCGCCTCGCCGCCGCGGTCCGGCCCTGGGACGGCGGGACGATCAAGCTCGTCTACGCCGAGGCCTTCCGCGCGCCCACCGCCTACGAGCGCTACTACGCCGACCGCACGTTCGAGGTCCCCGCGGACGACCTCACGCCCGAGATCGTGCGCTCCGTCGAGGGCGCCGTCGAGCACCGCTTCAAGGCGCAGCGCGTGCAAGCGGGGGTGTTCGGCTCGTGGTTCCACGACATCGTGACGAGCCAGGCGCTCACGCCCGAGGAGATCGCGCGCGCCGTGGCGCTCGGGCAGCTCGAGCCGGACATCCAGTACGCCCAGCAGTACCGCAACATCGCCGCCGCGAGGAGCTACGGGTACCACCTCGCCTTCGAGGGCGCGGCGGTCTCCGGCAAGCTGCGCTACGGGCTGAACATCACGGGCGCGATCGCCCGGCAAGCCGAGACGGAGAACGGACCCGAGGACGAGATCGGCATCACCCCGCAGGTCTTCGGCAACGCCCGCGTCGCCTACGCCCTCGGCGGCGATCTGCCCACCCTCGGCCTCGCCGGCCGCTACGAGGCGCGGCGCAGGGCCCGGAGCGCCTTCGACGGCACGTACTCCCCGGTGCCCTACGCGCCCCCGCTCGCCGAGCTGCGCGCCACCGTCTCCGGCAAGGTGCCGAAGCTCACCGGCCTGTCCTATCGTTTGAGCGCCAACTATTCCTTCGCCGATCGGGCCCCCTACCCCATCGGCCCCGGCTCCCTCGACACCACCCGGGCGGAGCTGCTCCCGCTCGATCGCTTCCGCGCCGCGATCGCGCTCTATTACGACCTCATCCCGTGACGCCGGCGGGCGCCGTCGCCGTTCCGCGTTGCCCCCAGCGCTGGAACCGGCGTACGACATCCGCCATGCGCTCTCACCTCCCCTGCATCATCGCGTCCTTGCTCGGGCTCCCCCTGCTCTCCGCCGGCTGCGGCGGAGGTGGCAGCACCGGCACCGGCGGGGGCGGCGGCGCCGAGACGGGAGACATCACCGGCAAGGTCATCGACACCTACCGCCCGAGCAGCGGCGAGGTCCAGAAGCCGAGCCCCGGGAGCTGGGTGGCCATCGAGGCCCTCGTCCCCGCGGGCGACGGCTACACCGCCTTTGCCGGCACCATCAGCGCCGCGGGCGATATCTCCATCCCCGGCGTGCCGGAGGGCCCCTATCTGCTCTCCCTGACCAACCCGCTCCCCTCGACCCTCGCGAGCGGCCAGCTCAGCAAGAGCTTCTACGGCACCTCGTCGAGGACCCTCGATCTCGGGGCGATCTACTCGGGCCGGCCGGACATCGCGTCGATGACCGAGCCCACGCACCTCGTGCTCGACGCGACGCTGCAAATCCCGTGGCAAGCGTACACCCTCGACGGGCAGGGGAACGTGACGCAGCCCCTCGACGACGACGTGCAGTTCGTCTCGCGCAACGCCTCGGTGACGGGGCTCTTCACGGCCACCCAGAGCGACACGGGCGATCACCCGCCGGCCGACGGCGACAGCTCCCTCTCGGCGTGGTCGATCGACGCGCGGAGCGGCTTCGACGACCTCGGCATCCTCTCGCTGGTCGACGGGAGCAAGGGAGACGACTTCGCCGTGCTGCACGACGTCGCGGCGCAGGTGGGCATGGCCGATGACGTGGACCCCTGGAAGGGATACGCGTTCACCTCGACCCAGGAGGTCTGGAGACCGCCGGGCTTCACCATGAAGGACGGCGGGACCTCGGTGCTGAGCGGCGAGTTTACCAAGGTGCCTCAGAAGTCGTTCGCCCTCGATTACAAGGGCTCGGCGTTCAATGCCCTCTTCGCCGACCTGGCCGTCGACAACGTGAACCTGGACATCGGCCTGTACCTCGAGGCCGGCACGCCCGAGCCCGCCGTGGGGGCATATCCGACGCTCCTCGGGCTCAACGTGAACAGCTTGACGGTGTACCAGAACCCGGCCTGCGCGGGGCCCGGCTGCAACGAGGCCGGCTGCCCGAGCGGCTGCGATCTCGGGACCTTGTGGCCCCCGGGCGATCACGCGCACACCTTCTCGTACGGTAACCCCTTCGATTTCGGGCAAGAGCTCGTGGCGATGACGCTGTTCTTCCAGAAGAGCGTCACGACGCTGCTGCCGGAGATGACGAACGAGAACCTCAACGGCCTCTTCACCGTGCAGGCGCCGGCCTCGGAGCTCGACGGCAAGCCGCTCGCGCCGACCCTCGGGCTGCCGAAGGACATCACCGTGGGCGGCAAGAGCACGCCGTACGATCAGGTGACGGCCGGGGTGGGCACGGCGCCGCTCGTCCACTGGTCCGCCCCGTCGCTCGGCACGCCGACGCACTACCGCGTGAACGTCATCGACCTGACCGACCTGACCCTGAAAGACGGCTCGACCTTGCGGAGGCGGAGCGTCGCCGTGCTCAACCTCACCGGGACCGAGGTGCGCCTGCCCGACGGTATCCTCAAGACCGGCAGATTCTATTACATGCAGGTGACGGCCGTGGCAGCGGACAAGGACGATCTCTCCCGGCCCTTCTATTTCCCGGTGCACGACGTGCGAGCCACCATGTTCACGGGCGTCATCACGCCCTGAGCGCCGCTCGTTTACACTTCTTCACTGGAGGAGCCCGAGGCCCCGGTGTACGACGCCGGCCATGCGATACAAGCTACTCGGCAAGAGCGGGCTCCGGGTCTCGGAGCTCGCGCTCGGGACCATGACCTTCGGCGAGGACTGGGGCTTCGGCGCCTCCCGCGAAGAGAGCAAGAAGCAGCTCGACGCCTTCCTCGCGGAGGGGGGCAATTTCATCGACAGCGCGGTCAACTACACCAACGGATCGTCCGAGAAGATCGTGGGCGAGCTCATCGCCTCCGAGCGGGCCCGGCTCGTCGTGGCCACCAAGTACTCGCTCAACATCCGCCCGGGCGACCCGAACGCGGGCGGCAACCAGCGCAAGAACATGGTGCAGTCGGTCGAGACGAGCCTCAAGCGGCTCGGCACCGACTACATCGACCTCTACTGGGTCCACTACCACGACGCCTTCACGCCCATCGAGGAGACGATGCGCGCGCTCGACGATCTGGTGCGCGCCGGCAAGGTGCTCTACGTGGGCATCAGCGACGCGCCGGCCTGGATCGTGTCCCAGGCGAACACGATGGCGGAGCTGCGCGGGTGGTCGCGCTTCGTGGGCCTCCAGGTGCAATGGAGCCTGATCGAGCGCGCCGTGGAGCGCGATCTCGTGCCCATGGCGAAGGCCTTCGATCTCGGCATCACCCCCTGGGGCGTGCTCGGGGCGGGCCTGCTCACGGGCAAGTACGCGTCCGGCAAGGCGCCCGAGGACACCAAGCGCACCGGCTGGACGGCGAACCGGATGAACGAGAAGAACCTGGCGATCGCCGCCGAGGTCGACAAAATCGCCGCGGAGCTCGGCGCCACCTCCGCGCAGGTGGCGATCGCCTGGGTGCGCGGCAAGGCGCCCTGCGTGGTGCCCATCCTCGGCGCCCGCACGGCGGCCCAGCTCACCGAGCAGCTCGGCGCCGTCAAGGTCACCCTCTCCGCGGAGCAGCGGGCCCGCCTCGACGAGCTGAGCGCGATCCCCCTCGGCTTCCCCCACGAGTTCCTGGCGAGCGAGTCGATCCGCAACATCGCCTACGGCGGGACGTTCGGGCTGCTCGACGATCACCACCGGTGATCGGCGGCATCGAGCGCGACATCACCGCTCCTCTCACCGTTCTCCCCACCGCACAGGCAAGGTGACGGTAAACACCGTCCCCTTGCCTTTCTCGCTCTCGACCACCACCGCCCCGCCCATGCCGGCGAGGAGCCTCTGCACCAGCGAGAGGCCGAGGCCCGCGCCGCCGTATTGCCGCTCGGCCGAGGCGTCCACCTGGTGAAAGGCCTCGAAGATCCGGGCGCGGTCTTCCTCGGCGATGCCGATGCCGTCGTCCTCGACGGAGACGGCGACCGCCCCCTCGCCCGCGCGGCGCGCGAGGAGGGTGATATGGCCGCCCTCCTCGGTGAATTTCACCGCGTTGGAGAGGAGGTTCAAGACCACGTGTTGCAGCTTGTCCCGATCGGTCTCGATCGGTGGGACGTCGGAGTCGATCCTCGTCTCGAGGTGCCGCGCCTTCGTCCCCTGCATCCACCGGGCGGTGGCGAGGAGCGAGGGCAGGAGCTCGGCGAGATCGACCTTCGAGGGGGTGAACGAGAGCTTGCCGGCCTCGGCGCGCGACAGCTCGAGGAGATCGTCGATCATCCCGAGCAGGGAGCGGGCGCTCTGCTTGATCGTCCGCTGCGCCTCTCGCTGCTTGTCCGTCAAGGGGCCGTAAATGCCGCTCTCGATGAGGTCGCAGAGGCCCGAGATCCCGTGGATGGGCGTGCGCAGCTCGTGGGTCACGTTGGCCATGAGCTGGCTCTTCTGCTTGCCGGCCTCGAGCAGCGCCCGATTCCGCTCCTCGAGCGCGCGCTCCTTGTCACCGAGGATGTCCAGGATCGAGGCGGTGTGGAGGGTGGGAATCCCCAGCATGGCGGCGACGAGACAGAGGTCGACGGCGAAATACACGGGCGTGAGCGCCGCGCCGATGGCGAGCGGGCTCGGCCGCACCGAGAGGACGCCCGAATACACGAGCATGAGCATCGTGGCGTAGATGACGAACGTGCCGGCCGCGACGATCAGGGTGATCCGCCGGTTCGTGAGGAGCGCCACCGCGGAGAGCTCGATGGCATAGAGGGCGATGAGGGGGCTCCCGTGCGCGCCGGTGAAGTACACGGCCGCCGTCATCGCGATCACGTCGGCCGTGACGTTGATCGTCCCGGCCTCGATGAGCAGGCGCTCGCGGGCGAGGCTCAGGTGGGCGAAGGCGTTGGTGGCGAGCTTGAAGGCGATGACGAGGTAAAGCGCCCAGCCCGCGATGACGAAGCCCGACCGCTCGGCGGCGACGATGATCCCGAAGAAGACGAGCGCGGTGGCGTAGCCCGCGTTGACGCTGGCCCGGAGCTTCCACCGGTTCTCCGGCAGCGCCAGCTCGGCGATGTACGGCGGATACGAGCGGCCCTGCTCCGGCACGCGCGCTCAAGCCTCGCCGAGGAAGCGCTGCACCTCGCTGAGCAGGTCGCGTAGATCGAAGGGCTTGACGAGGTAGGCCTCGGCCTTCAAATCGCGCTTGGCGTAGATCTCGGCGTGGGCGAGGTCTTTGTAAATGGCGCTCATCAGGAAGACGGGGGTGTTCTTGCCGTGGGCGGAGCGCTTCATTTCGAAGCAGACCTCGAAACCATTGAGCTTCGGGAGCATCACGTCCACGATGGCGAGGTCGGGCTTCTCCTCGTGGAAGCGGGATAGGCCGGCCAGCCCCGTGGTGGCCACCGTGAGGTCGTAGCCGTAAGCGTGCAGGAAATCCCGCAGGATCATCGCGTTGACGGGGTCGTCTTCAACCACCAGGATCTTTTTCATGATCCTCCTTCGAGCGAGGGGATTTTCTCCGATTACACCGACATTTCAGGGGACCGTCAAGGGTGCGCTGGGTGGGAGGGGCGCCGGAGAGGTGGGAGATTTCCCGCGTTCACGCGGGCCACGACTATACTCGGACTCGTGAATTCGCTGCGGCTCTCCGAGATCTTCGGCCTTTCTCCCCTTCGCGAGCGCGCCCGCGAGGCCCTGCGCGCGGTGCGCGGCGAGCCGGGGGTGCTGCCCTCGCGCTTCGACCACACGAGCCTCGGCATCTTCATGCCGGCGCTCAGCGTGCGCACCTGGCTCGGGCAGCGGCGCGCCGATCGCCGCGTGCCGATCTACAACCTCGTCAACCGCACGCCGACCCCGGTCAGCGAGGGGTGGAGCGTGCGCAAGACGCAGGTCCGCGATTTTCGCGGGGGCTCGCTGACGTACGACAGCCACAACGGGACCGATTTCATCCTGCCCATCGGGACCATCGTGGTGGCCGCGGCGCCGGGCAAGGTGCTGCGGATCTCGCGCGAGCTCGATCGGGGCGGGCTGAAGATCTTCATCGACCACGGCGGCGGCCTCGTCACGACCTCGAACCACCTCGGTCGGTCGCTCGTGGAGGTCGGCCAGGTGGTGCGCCGCGCCGAGCCGATCGCGCTCTCCGCGTACTCGGGGCTCGACGCGATCACGGCCTTCCCGTGGAGCGCACCGCACGTGCACTTCAACGTGTGGCTCGACGGCGAGACCGCCGACCCGTTCGCCGCGCCGGGCGAGACGAGCCTCTGGCGCGAGGGGAACGACCCGCGGCCCGCGCGTCCCGATGAGGATGAGATCTACACGCCGACGGCGTGGGACGAGGCCGGCGTGGAGGCGGGCATCGAGGCTTGCCAGCACGCGCCGGTGCGCGAGGAGCTGCGGCAGGAGCCCGCGCTCGACCGGCGCGCGATGAACCTGATCTTCCACCGCAACTACTACCCGCTCCGGTTCCGCTCGGCGCCGCGGGTGATCCAGGGCGAGGTGAGCCGGGTAAGCGCGCCTCGCCTGACCTTGCCGGTGCGCGCGGAGGATTTCGACGGGCTCGCGATCGAGTGACGAGGCGAGGAGCGCCGGGGCGCGATCGGGCGCTCAGGTCCCCGTCGACTGCACCTTGGCCGCGGGCGGAGGCGGCGCCGCGGCGGGCTGCGCGGGAGGGAGCGCCGCGGGCGGAGGCGGCGCCTGCACGGCCGGCACCGATGGAGGCGCGGCCGGCGGAGGCTCCGCGGGCTTGAGATCGCCCGGCGCGCCGGGGAGCTGCGGAGGCGCCTTGGGGACGGGGCTCAGCACGTTGCGGGCGAGCACCTTGAGCGCGTCGCGATCGACGCTGCACTCGAGCTTCTCGGCGCGGCACTGATCGCGCTCCTGCTCCAGCGCGGCGATCTGCCGCTTCTCGGCCTCGATCTGCGCGCGGTCCTGCGCGCGCTCCTGCTTGATCGCCGCGAGCTCCGCCTGGCCTTGCTCGATCTCCGTCGAGAGGCGCGCCTGGTCGGAGAGGCATGCCTTCTGCGCCGCGGACGCAGCGTCCTCGCAGCTCTTGAGCTTGCCCGCGGCGGCCTGCGCCTGCCTCGCCCGCTCGGCCTCGGTGCTCGATCCGGAGCGCTCCACGTCGTCGAGGATCTGCTTGAACTCGGCGCGCTCCTTGTCGCGCGCCGCCGCGCACGCGTCGCGCTCCGCGCTCATCCGGGCGCGCTCGCCGACGGCCACGCGGTGCGCCGCGGCGCAGGTCTCGAGCTTGTCGAAGCTCTTCTCGCCCTCGCGCCGCACGCGCTCGAGCTCGCCGGCCACCCGCAGCGTCTCGCGCTTGCCGTACACCACCGCCGCGGCGCCCGCGCCGGCCAGCAGCAGCGCGCCGACCGCCATCTTGAAGCGCAGGAGCGCGGCCTTCTGCTGGATCGCCTTGCGCTCCACCGCCCGCTCCGCCTCGCGCTCCGGCTCGAGCAAGATGTCGAGCTCCTTGCTCAGCTCGCCCATCGAGGGCCGCGCGTCCTGCTCCATCGCCATCCACCGCGCGAACGCGGCATCGAGCCGGGCGCGGAGGGCGCCGCGCAGCTCCGGCAAGGCATCGCGGTGCAAGGGGGTGCGCGCGCGCACGAGATGCGCGTCGTGCAGCTCTTTCCGGTCGCGCGCCTCCTCGCCCGGGAAGCGCGAAGGCCCGACCAGGGCGACCAGCAAGGTCGCGCCGAGACCGTAGGTGTCCATCTTCTCGCTGATCGGCACGATCCCGGGGACCCCGCCGCTCAGCACCGCCACCTGCTCGGGCGCGCCGTAGAGCGCCGTGCCCGCCACGAAGGGCGCCTCGCGCTCCACCGCGACGCCGAGGTCGAGCAGGATCGGGTGCAACAAGCCGCCGAAATCGGCGAGGTAGATGTTCTCGGGCTTCACGTCCTGGTGGCGCAGCCCGGCCGCATGCAACGCCGAGAGCCCGCGGGCGATCGGGAGGAAGATGTCGTGCGCCTCGCGCAGCGTGAGGCAGCCGCGGCTGAGGCGTTCGGCGAGCGTCTCCCCCTCGTACACGGGCATGGTCAGCCACACGTACTCGGCCGTCGTGCCATGGTCCTTGAGCTGCACGACATGGGGGTGGCCGACGGTGGCGAGCATGACGAGCTCGCGCTCGACGTTGCGGCCGGCATAAAGAGCGCGCGGGAGGAGCTTGAGGGCCACGCGGTGCTCCGGCACGTCCTCGCGCTGCGCGACGTAGACCTTGCCGAACATGCCCTGGCCGAGGAGCTTGACGAGCCGGTAATGCTCGCCCACCCGGTCGCCCACCCGGGGGAGGGAGACCATCGAGATCGGCGGCATGGAGGCCCGCCCGCCGCTCTCAGAGAGGGGCGCGCTCGACGCGGAGTCGTCGAGGACGGTCCGCGCGAAGGCCTGGACGATGGTGGTGCGGAGGTTGGGCTCGAAGCGTGAGGTCACGGCGAGGATCACCGTAGCGCGGGGGTCCGAAAAAGGCAGATTTCGAGCCGTTTTCCGCCCCGGGGCCAGGGGCCGAGAGCGCCGCGAAGGGCGCGAAAACCTTGCCGATTTCGCCCTGATTTTCGCGCCGATCAGCGCTTGCGCCCCCCGGCCGAGGCCCTACGATCGAACGAGGAGCGCACCATGGACAAGCCCACGATCCTGGTCCCGGTCGACTTCGAGCCCGCGTCGCGCAAGGCGATCGCCCTCGCCCAGGAGCTCGGCTCCGCCCTCTCCGCAGAAGTCGTCCTGCTGCACGTCTTCGATCTGCCGCTCTACACGTACCCCGGCTTCGATCCCGCCCCGATCGCCACCTACCTGACCGACATCACCGGCGCCGCGCAGGTCGCGCTCGATCAGCTCGCGGCCTCGGTGGGCGTGAGCCGGACCTTCCTCCGGCAAGGCAACGTGCCGCGCACGATCGTCGCCGTGGCCCACGAGATCGGCGCGCGGATGGTGGTGATGGGCACACACGGGCGGCGCGGCCTGGCCCACGCCCTGCTCGGGAGCGTGGCCGAGCGGGTGGTGCGCGAGTGCCCCGTCCCCGTCGTGACCCTCCACGCCGACACCCCCGCCCCCTCCCCATGATCCGGGCCGCCGACCTTCTCCGCGCGCCCAACCTGCTGAGCCTCGCCCGCATCCCGCTCGGCGCGCTCTTCCCCTTCGTATCCCGCTCGGTGCCCGCCTCGCTGGCCGTGCTCGCCGCCGCCGGCCTGACCGACGTGCTCGACGGCTGGCTGGCCCGCCGGACCCACACGGAGACGGCCCTCGGGGCGATCATCGATCCCGTGGCCGACAAGGTGTTCGCGCTGACCGTGGTGGTGACGCTGGCCGCCGACGGGCGACTGCCGTGGTGGGGAATCCCGGCGCTGCTCGGGCGGGAGATCCTGGAGGCGCCGCTCATCGCTTATGTGCTGATCCGGCGGCACAGGGAGCGTGAGCCCGTGGGGGAGACGCGGGCCAACCTGCCCGGGAAGGTGGCGACGGTGGCGCAGGTGGTGACGGTGATCCTGGCGATCGCTGCGCCGAGCCTGCTCGGAGCGGCGCTGGTGGTCACGGCGATCGCGGCGACCGCCGCAGGGGTGCTGTACTGGGTGAGGGAGCTCAAGCGACCACAGGCGGCGAGGGTGGTTTGAAATCAGCAGCTCGCTGCTCGCCGAGACTTCCCCTCTCCCGCTCCCGTTCCCGCGACCCTCTCCCTCGTGGGCGTGGGGAATCGGGAGCGGGCAGAGCATGCTCGAAACGAAGGAATCTCCGAGGTGGCGCGCCCCTCGATCCACGATTGAGCGCGGGCTCACGGTGAGAGCTTGACGAGGAGGATTCCCTGCTTGTTGAGCAGCGGTGGCCCGTCACCGAAATCGATTTTCTGACTCTGGCTCCCCACGATCACGCTGCCTGAAGGGTCCATCGTCAGCGCGTAATCGAAGACCGCCAGCGCCTGCCCGTTGACGAGCGCCCTTTGCCACTCGAAGGCGCCCGACGGGCCGAGCTTCACGAGGTAGGTGCCGCTGTTCGATATCCCGCCGCCGAAGTCGACCGATCCCGTCAAGGTCACCATCATCGCGAGCCCCGCGCTCCCGACGGCATACTGGATGTTCTTCACGGCGAAGTTCGCGGAGACAGGGAAGGTCTTGACCCAGACCTGATTCCCTTGCGGGTCGAGCTTCACGACGGCCATCACCTTGCCCGGCCCGGTCGCGATCGCCCCTGCGCCGAAGTCGATGACTGCGTCGGACGAGAACACGGACCACAGGGCGCCGGTCGGGTCGACGTCGAAGCGACCGGCCGGCGAGCCCTGGACCTTGTACACCTTGGACCAGAGCATGCTGCCGGAGGCGTCGAGCTTGCTGAGCGCGCCGAGATCGAAGTTCGTGAGATAGGTCTCTCCGGCGGCGGTCCCGCTGATCCACGTGTCGGGGTACGTGCTCACCGACTTGCTGAAGAGGTGCTGCCCCGCCGGGTCAAAGGCCACCAGGGCCAGATTGGCGATCGGACCTCCACCATAATCGTAGCTCGGGGAGAGCCCCCCGCCGATCCCATCCATGAAGAGAGCCCGGCTGTTCCCGGCCGCGTCGACGGCGAGCCCCATCAGGTGAATCTGAGGGACGATCGCGTTCCCGAACGTCTTCGCCCAGGGCGCGGCCCCGAGCGCGGCGATGGCGCCGACGGTCCCGTTGACTTCGATCACGCCGTCCAGCGCAGCATGGATGACGCCCGTGCCGTCGATCCCGACGCGCCCGGTGTGGTAGTTCGAGGCCACAGGCCTCGCGTAACAGGTGCTGAAGAGGGGATCGCCGGCGGCGCCCCCGACCGTGGCGATGAACGCGGGCCGGAGAGAGGAGTTTGGCCCGTCGTCCGCGAGCAACGTATTGCCGAACAACAACTTGCCGCTCAGGGTGCCCGCCACGACCACATCGCCCGTGACCGTGGTGGTCATCGCGTCGACCGAGACTTGCTGGTTCAACTGATTCTGGACGAGAAAAACCTTGGACCAGACGGTCTCGCCACCGGGCGATCCCGGCGCGCCGCCTGCGCCGCCTGCGCCACCGGTCCCTGGCGCCGCCTGCACCACCGGTCCCTGGAGCGCCGCCCGTGCCGCCGGTGCCCGTCGTGGAGCTGCCCCCCGCTCCGCCACCGGTGCCCGCGCCTCCACCGGTTCCCGTGGTGGCTCCTCCGCCCGTTCCCGTGGTGGCCCCTCCGCCGCCGCTCGTCGTTCCAGTGCCCGTCGTTGTCGTGGCGGCTCCTCCCACGCCGGTGCCCGTCGTGGAGGCTCCCCCGGCCCCGGTGCTGCCGGAGCTCTTGCTCGACGAACAGCCGAGCAGCGAGAGCGATGAGCCAAGGAGCAGCGCGAGGCTCATGGAGCGGAGGATGGACTTCATCATCGTCGTCGGGTGCCGGCCGAGCGGCGAGCATTCATCGTGCTCGCCCCGAGCATTGCCTCGTCTTGCTACAAATTTGCACCTTGCCAGAGATTCACCGAAGTTGTCGGCCATGAACGCTCGACAGACTTTCTGGCGCGCGCTGGGGGGGTTCCTTGGCGCTTTCCTCCTTTTTCCCGCGGCCGCGCAGGCCCAGATGCCGCCGCCGCAATGGTCCCCGCCTCCGTCGGCACCGCCGCAGTGGGCCCCGCCTCCGTCGGCACCGCCACCCTGGGCTCCGCCTCCCGAAGCGCCGCCGCCCGCGAGCGACGGCATCACGGCCAAAGGGCTCCCGCTCTCCCAGCGTGGAGGCGTGTTCCTCGACGGCGCGGGCCTGTCGAGCCCCGGCGTCCAGGTCGGGACCCTCGACTTTCTGGCCAAGATCCCGATCCGCCCCCACACCTTCGTCGACGCGATCCTCCCCTTGGGCTTCGTGAACATCATCGGAGCAGGCTTCAGCGGGAGCCTGGTGGGGCTCGGAAACCCGATGATGGGCGTGCACCATGTGCTGGCCCCGTCCGATCGGACCTGGCTCACCCTCGGCGGTGCCTTCGGGTTTCCGCTGGTGACCACCTACGACGGCTTCAGCGCGGCGAGGGCGGTCTGGGACTTCCAGGAGTTCGCGGTGACCACGGTCCCCTTTGCCCTGCGCGCAGCCTTCGAGACCCATATGAGCTTCATCGAGATGCGGGCGCAGCTCGAGCCGATCTTCGGGATCTCGCACAGGAGCGGCGTCGATCATCTCTTCGGGGTGCAGCACGCCTTCGAGGTCCAGGCCGGTCATCAGATCGGCGGCGGCCTCCGGTACCAGGGGATGGTCTTCGGCACCAAGGCCATCGGCAACGATCAGTACCAGGGCGCCTTCGAGCTCTTCTTCCGCCTCTACCACGACCCGCTGCTGCTCCGCCTGGGCCTGCTCCTCCCGGTCGACAAGCCGCTGGGCCAGGCCTTCGACAACACCTGGGGCTTCAAGGTCATGACCGGCTGGACCCTCGATTGATGTCCCCGGGAGCGACCTACCTCGGAGGCAGGCTGCGTATCGATCTCGATCGCAGCGAGATGCGCATGTCACACTGGATCGATTGCCCCCGGGTGATCGATACGCAGACCGGCCGCGTGTTGCTCGATCTGCACGGGAGCCTCTGGGATCTCGCCGAGGTGAAGGAGGAAGCCCGGTCGATCAGGCTCGTGATGCGGAAATACCCGGGAGGCTCGCCGCCCGTGGCCTTGACGCTCTCGCCCGACATGCCCGGCGGCGTGCTCGATGGGCGGCAGGTGGATGAGAACGGGCTCCTTGCGGCGCTGGAGAGCCACGGTTGAAGCGGCGCCGGCCCGCCCGCGCCGAGCTCAAAACCGGCCGGTGATCCCGAGCGATCCAGGCCCGACTGACACGCTCGCGCCGGGCTTTGCGGTCTCACCCGCCTTCGGCGCGGTCAGCAGCAGGATCGCCCCCGCCGCGGCGAACATTCCCCCACCGAGGAAGGTCACCGTCGAGGCCGTCCCCACCGCGTGATAGCTGTCGATCTGCGGCACCGCGCTCGCGGGGCAGCGATCGCCGGGGCAGAGCGCGGCGAGCTCGGAATGCTTGTTGGCTGCCACGACGGCGGTGATCGCGCCGACCAGGAGCCCGGCGCCGCCGACGCCGAACGTCACGTAGGCGACCTTGCGCTGGCCCGCGCCGGGATCGGCGGATATCGGGCCGGCAGCGGACGGTAGCGGGGGACTCACGACGGCGCGCGGGCCGGGCGGGGGAGCGAGCGGCGGAGATGGGGGCGCGGCCGGTGGCGAGGCCGGCGGAGGCGCGGGGGTGCCCGGGGACAGCTCGAGGGACAGCGTCTCGTGCTTTCCGGTGTCCACGGTGACGGTCACGCTCGCGGCGGCCCCGCCGGCGCTCCTCGCCCGCACGAGGTGCTTGCCGGGGCTCACAGGCAGCTTCTGGCCGACCGCGGTGAGCGGCAGAGGCGCGCCGTCGAGGGACAGCTCGGCCACCGGGGCGCCGCCGAGGTCGATGGTCAGCGTGGGAATCTGCGCGACGAGCTGATCGAGCTCACGCCGGGCGTCGGCGAGGAGCGCCTGTGTCGAAGGAGCGCCGGCCGCGCTGCCGGTGCGCAGGACGCGCTCGTAGGTTTGCTGCGCCAAAAGGACCTGCCCGAGGCCGGCCTGGGCGCGGGCGAGGCCGAGCAGGTGGGGAAGGCTGCCGAGCGCCTCGGCGCGGGAGAAGCGGTCTATCGCGGTCGCAAAGTCCCTCGCCGCGAGCGCGGCTTGCCCCTCTTTGCCGAGGCGCTCCGCCTCGTCTTGCGGGCCCGGCTCGCCCGCATGCGCGCTCGCGGACAGCGAGAGCGCGAGGAGCGCGGGGAGGAGCGAGAGCGGGCGCGAGGAGAGCATGGGCGCTTGGAGGAGTGGTGTTTGCCTACTCGCAGACGAAGCCCGGCTTGCAATGATTGCTCAGACAATCCATGTTGACCAAGCAGATCTTGCCGGACTCGCAGCCTGCGCAGGCTCCTCCCCCGCAGTCGACGTCCGACTCCGTGCCATCCATCAGACCGTCGTTGCAGGTGAAGACCTCGCAGGTCCCGTTGCTGCACACGTTGCTCGCGCAGTCGGCCGCGACGTTGCACACCTTGCCCGCCGAGCAAGCGGGGCAAATCGTGCCGCCGCAGTCGGCGTCGGTCTCGTTCTGGTTCTTGATCCCGTCGGAGCAGCTCGCCGCGATGCACTGGTGGGCGCCGATGTCGCAGTCGAAGCTGTCGCAATCGCTCTGGTTGTTGCAGCTCTTCCCTGCCGCGCAGGGCACGCAGCCTCCGCCGCAGTCGACGTCGCTCTCCGCGCCGTTCTGCACGCCGTCCGAGCAGCTCGCGGCGACACAGAGGTTATTCGAGCACGTGGCGGCGGCGCAGTCGGAGTTGTTCATGCACTGCACGCACTCGTGCTTATCGCTGCACACCTTGAGCTTCGGGTTGGCGGGATCGGTGCAGGGCGCGCTGGGAGGCAGGGGGCTGTGCATCGCCACCCCGTTGCCGCAGCTGTCGTTGGTGCACGGGTTGTGATCGTCCTCGATGTCGACATCGGAGGAGGTCTGCTGGGTCTTGCCGGCGCCGTCGCAGGTGATGGTCTTGCAGTCGCCGGGGATCTGCGAGAGGACGCCCTCGCCGGCGGCGACGTACTCGAGCTTGCAGAGCGACATATCGCAGTGCGCGAGGACGCAGGGTGTGGCCAGCGGCTTGCAGTCGCCGTCCGTCACGCACGTCATGCTCCCGCCGGCTCCGCCCGTGCCGTCGACGCCGCCGGTGCCGCTCGTCGTCACGCCGCCGCCGGTGCCGCTCGTGCTCGCCGGCACACCGCCGACGCCGCCTCCGCCGCTGGTCGCGGTGGCGCTCGTGCTCGTCGTCGTCCCCCCGGCGCCGCCGGTGCCGGTGGTGCCGTTCGAGAGCGTGAAATCGCCGAGGAGGCTCGTGCACGCGGCGAGGGAGAGGGCGCCGAGCAAGGGAAGAAGAGAACGAAGGCGGACCATCAGAACGCTCCTTCGGCGCCGAGGAAGCCGGGGCCGAGCAGGGGTCGAATCGTCGCGCGCTCGGCGGGCTTCGCCGAGGGCGCGGCGAGGAAGAGCGCCACGCCGCCGGCGACGCCGACGCCGCCGACGATGAAGCCCACGGTCGAGATCGTCCCGAGCAGGTGGTAGCTGTCGAGCGCGCTCGACTGGTTGGAAGGGCAAACGCCGCCCGGGCACTGATCGGCCAGCGCGCCGTGCTTGCCGAGCGCCAGGCCTCCGGTGACGGCGCCCGCCACGACGCCTGCGCCGCCGACGGCGAAGGCGGCGTAGCTCGCGATCTTCAAGGTCGGCGTGCGGCCCGCGGGAGGCGGCGGAGGCGGCGGACCGCCGCTGCCGGACGAGCTCGGCGGAGGAGGCGTGCTGCCGGTGGGGCCGGGCGGCGGGGCCGTGCCGGCCGGCTTGAGCTCCAGGGTGACGGACTCCTGCTTGCCTTCCTTCACGGTCAGCGAGAGCTCGGCCGCGTCCATGCCGGGGGCGGTGGCGCGCAGCATGTGCTTGCCCGGATCCACCGGCCGCTTGGCGCCGAGCGCCGCGTTCGGGACCAGCGTGCCGTCGAGCGTCACCGAGGGCGACGCGGCGGAGGTCACCTGGATGACGACCGAAGGGATGCGCGGGACGAGGGCGTCGAGCTCGCGCGCGGCGTCTTTCAAGGCCTTCTCGAAGGCCGGCGGGGGCCTGGGCGGGAGGCCTTCGCGCAGGATGCGGTTGTACATCTCCTGCGCCGTCACGAGCTTGCCGAGGCCGACCATGGCGCGCGCCTGGCCGAGCAGGAGCGTGGGCGCGTGGATGATCGAATCGGCGCGGGAGAAGCGGTCGGCGGCCTTCTTGAAATCGCCCTTGTCGAGCGCCTCCTGGCCCTCGAGCGCGAGCGCGCGGGCGGTGCCTCGATCGGCGTCGGAGACATCGGCGACCGCGGGGAGCGCGGCGAGGGTGCAGCCGAGGAACAGCGCGGCGAGCAAGGGTCGGTTCATCGCGGGCTTTCGGGGATTCAGATGCCGAAATCGGGCTTCTTCGTCTTGACCGGCGGGGGCTTCGCCGTGGCAGGGCCCTTGGGCGTGGGCGCGGGTGGCTTTGCGGCGCTGCTCGCGGACGGCGCGGTGGTCGAGGTGGCGGGGGTGATCTCCACGGAGGGCGCGGTGGAGGGCGCCGCGGCGCTCGGCGGCGCAGGCGTGGACGCGGGGGGAGATGCGCCGGGATCGGCCCCCGGATCGACGCCGGAGGGGCGAAGAGCGAGGAAGGCGACGCCGCCGAAGAGGCCGATGGAGAGCAGGGCGCCGGCGAGCGGGAGCGCGAGCGAGCGGCGCTGCGGAGGCACGGGACCCGGCGTGATGGCGGACACCGTCGCGCCGACCGTGAACGGCCGCGCGGGGCCGCCGAGAGGCGCCTGGGGCGAGAGCGCGGTGGCGGCGTGGGCGGCGGTCGGATCGGGGTACGGAGCGGAGGGCATCGCCCCGGGCATGGACAGCGCAGCGCTCGAGAACGGGCCGCTGAGCCGGAGGCCGATCGCGCTCGGCTCGCCGAGCCCGAGCGACGCGGCGAGCGCGTCCACCAGCTCTTTGGCCGACTGGAAGCGGTGATCGGGGTTGCGCGCGGCGGCGCGGGCCCACCAGGCGTCGACCGCGGGGGGCAAGGGCGCGCGCTGGGAGGGGATCGGGAGCGGCTCGACCATGATCTTCATGAACAGGTCGCCGAGGGCCGCGCTCTCGAAGGGGAGGCGCCCGGTGAGGCACTCGAACGCGACGACGGCGAGCGACCACAGGTCGGAGCGGTGATCGACGGTCTTCGTGCCCTGCGCTTGCTCGGGGCTCATGTACACGGGCGTGCCGAGGAGCGAGCCCGTCTTCGTCTTGCTGAGCGCGCCCTCGCCGAGGGAAAGGTTGTTGCTCTTGGCGATGCCGAAATCGAGCACCTTGGCGATCTCCTGGTCGTCGTCGCGCACCAGGAAGATGTTGGCGGGCTTGAGATCGCGGTGGACGAGGCCGGCGCCGTGGGCCTTGGCGAGCGCGCGGGCGACCTGGCCGAGGATGGCCACGGTGGCCGCCGGATCGAGCCTCCCCACGCGCTCGAGGCGCTGCGCCAGGTCCTCGCCTTCGAGCAGCTCCATCGCGATGTAGGGCGCGTCTTGCCAGACCCCGTTGTCGAGGACCTGCACGACGTTGGCGCTGCGGAGCTGGGCCGCGGCGCGGGCCTCGCGATCGAAGCGCGCGCGCAGCTCGGGCGAGGACGCGGCCTCGCCGAAGATGAACTTGATGGCGCAGGGGATGTCGAGCGAGAGGTGGTGCGCGAGCCACACCTCGCCCATGCCCCCCTGTCCGAGGGGACGCACGAGCCGGAAGCGGTCGGCGACCACGGTTCCTGCGACGAGATGCGAGGCCACGCTGCTCTGTCCAACGCCAGGGACGCCGCCTGGCCAGGGTGTGTCGATAGCATGGCCGGCCAGGGAGGGTAAGGGCGCGCGCCGCGTCGCTCGGGGCCCGCGCCTCTTGCGCGAAAATGCCCTTTTTTCTCGGCGATGGTGTAGGGTCTCCACGTCTCCCCGCCGACGCGGCGGGCCGAGGAGCAGCGATGCGACGACGAGAGGTTCGAACGGCCGGCGCGCTGGGGCTCGTGATGCTCCTCGGCACCGGCTGCGCAGCGGTGAGCGGCGGGGGCGCCACGCCGGAGATGGCCCCGGCGTCCCCCACGATGGACGCGGCCGTCGCCAGCACGGGCTACCGCAACGGCGCGAGCTACGCCGAGAGCGTGCGCGTGGTGCAGGCCTTGCCCGGCTCCATGGCCGAGCCGGCCGAGGAGAAGATCGCGTTCCACTCGGGCGAGGGGGACGAGATGGGCCCGCCGCCCTCGCCTCCTCCGCCGCCGCCCAAGCCCGCGCCCGCGCAGCCCGGCGCGCCGCCGCCGGTCGTCACGACGCCGCCCGCGACGCCTACGCCGGCCTCGGAGGTCGCGGTCGTCCGCGGCCCGCTGCTCGTGTACACGGCGCAGATCACCATGTCGGTCTTCGAGGTGAACGCCTCGCTCGCGCAGGTCGAGGTGATCGGCAAGGAGCTCGGCGGCTTCCTCGCGAAGCGCGACGACAGCTCGATCACGATCCGCGTGCCCGTCGCGAAGTTCGAGGACGCGGTGAAGCGGATCGAGAAGGTCGGCGACATGCTCCACCGCAACGTCACGGCCGAGGACGTGACCGAAGAGTTCCGCGATCTCGAGGTGCGCCTGCGGAGCGCCCGCGCGGTGCAGGAGCGGCTGACGCAGCTCCTCGCCAAGGCCGCCAAGGTCGAGGAGTCGGTGCTGATCGAGAAAGAGCTCGACCGGGTGTCGGGCGAGATCGATCGGGTCGAGGGGCGGATGAAGTTCCTCCGCGATCGCGCCGCCTACTCGACGATCACCGTCGGCTTCCAGGCGAAACCCAAGGACATGGGCCCGAGCGGCCCCTTCCGCCTGCCGGGCCGCTGGCTCTACGAGCTCGGCCTGGGGAGGTTGCTCCGTCTATGATCCGCTCCGTCTTCGCGGGCGCGCTCGCGCTCTCCTTGCTCGTGCTGCCCACGTTGATGGGCTGCGGGCGCCCCTTCGCCCCCGCCACACCGCCCGGTTTCGTGGACCTCGGCGACAATTACCCGGACGGCGAGTACCGCGCGACCACCGCGGACGGCGCCGTGATCGGCATCCGCGCCTACGACAACGAGCCGAAGGGCGAGCTCGCCTTCTGGGTGCGCGCCCTCGAGAACCGGATGCGCGAGTCCGGCGGCTATGCGCTGCTGGAGAAGCGCACCGTGCAGAACCGCGGCGGCTTGACGGGCACACAGCTCCGCTTCGGCCACGACGAGGGGAAGGTGCCGCACCTCTACTGGGTGACGATCTTCGTCACCGACAAGAAGATCTTCGTGCTCGAGGCCGGCGGCGAGAAGGCCGAGGTCGAGCGGCAGCAAGACCAGATCGAGTGGTCGATCAAGAACTTCCTCCAGAAGTGAAACGCTCCGCCGGGCAGGCGGCGCCGCGCGGCGGCCCGCAGAGGCCGCTCGGCGTGACCGGAGGGGCCGCCGCTTGCTGCAAGCCCCCCTGTTTGCTACGAGCGATCCGTGTCCGAACGCCCCCTGGATCCGGCCGTTTCGCGGCGCCGCCTGCCCGGCGGGCCCCTCGCGCTGGCGATCGCGCTGAACCTCCTGCCCCTCGGCGCGTCGAGCCCGGCGCTGGCCCACGGAGGCGGGCAGGAGCTCAAGGCGCTGCCCCGCCCGCCTGCCCCGCCCGGCGACGGCGCGACGGCCGAGAAGCTGATCGCGGAGATCGAGGCGCGCGTCGCCCACGATCCGAAGGCGGCCGAGGTGGTGAAGGCGCCCATCGAGCGCGCGCAGAAGGCGCTCGAGCGGGCCCACGGCGCGCGCACCGCAGGCGACGCGGCGCACGCGCGGATGCTCGACGGGCTCGCGCTCGAGTGGGCGGAGACGGCGCGCGATCTCGAGCGGGCCGCGGCGGCGGAGGACGTGGGGCAGGCATCCGCGAAGAGCGCGCGTGAGGCGGCCACCCAGGTCGAGCGCGCCCGCACGTTGCTCGAAGAGACGCAGGCCCGGCGCGGGCGGGCCGCGGCCGAGCTGACCAAGGCCGAGGCCGACGCCAAGGAGGCGGCGCAGGCCGCAGCCGCGGCCGAGCAGCAGCGGATCGAGGCCGCGAAGAAGGGCCCGGCGGACAAGAAGGGCGGCGGCAAGGGCGAGGCCCCGCCGAAGAAAAAAGCCG
The DNA here is from genome assembly GCA_046351295.1 of Byssovorax sp. Classification (GTDB taxonomy): domain Bacteria; phylum Myxococcota_A; class Polyangia; order Polyangiales; family Polyangiaceae; genus JAXLYT01. Next base: position 20,234 of record JAXLYT010000054.1, on the reverse strand, counting down.
GCGATCCCAAGCCCAAGGGCAAGAAAGGCTCGCCATGAGCGGCGCGCGCTCGCATCTCACGTGGGCCGCGACGAAGGTACGCCTCGGGCTCCTGCTCTCGCTGGCCTCGCTCGGCGCGGCGTGCGCGCCGGTGCCTCGCCCTCCGGTGCTCGGCGAGCTCGATCAGATCCGGGGCGGCGCCGCCGCAGCCGAGGCCAAGGCGCTCGCGCCCCAGGCGCTCTCCCACGCGGAGCAGCTCCGCGCCCAGGCCGACGAGGCCTTCGCGGCCGGCGACTCGGCCGGCGCCGAGCTGCTCGGCGAGCGCGCGGTGGCGGCCTACGCCCACGCCGCGGCCCTCGCCCGGATCGCGCGCGCCCAGGCCGGCGCCGACGAGGCCGAGCGCAAGCTCGCCGCGTCGAAGACCGAGCTGTCGAGCATCGACGCCGAGCAGACGCGGGTGGCCGCGGAGGCCGAGGCGCTCGAGCTGCGGGTGCGCGTCGCGCGGGACGCCCAGCCGATCCAGCCCTCGGGCAAGGCCGAGCCCGCGCGGGAGCAGGCGCGCCTCGCCGCGGCGCGCGCGCTCTCGCTCCAGGCGAAGCTCCTCTGCGGCGCCGCGCGCCTCCTGCTCGGCACGGCGCCGCCCGCGGGCAGCCCCGCGCCGGACGAGAAGCTCGTCGCCCTGGTCGACGAGGCCGCCGCGGCGCACGCGAAGGTCGACGCGTTCCTCAACCCGGCCGATCCGAAGGTCCTCCCCGCGGCCGCGCCGATCGACGAGGCGACGCGGGCCCGCTCCGGCTGCCTCGCCGCGCTCACCGCGGTGCGGCGGGCGCGCGCGCCGGTGACGCGGGCGCCCGGCGCGGGCGACGCGCTGCTGGCCGAGATCTCGGCCATGGGATCGCTCTCCCCCTCGCGCGACGATCGCGGCGTCGTGGTAACGCTGCGCGGGCTCTTCGCCGACAAGGGAGGCAAGGGATCACCGCAGCTCAGCGCCGCGGGCGAGGCGCGCCTCGCCGAGCTCGGCCGCATCGCTGCGGCCCACCCCGGCTTTCCGGTGCAGGTGGTGCTCCACCAAGAAAAACCCCTGGATCCGAAGGACGAGCCGGCCCAGCGCGCCCGCGCCGAGGCCGTGGCCCGCGCGGTCGGGGGCAAGGCCGCCGGCGCCAAGGTGGAACCGATCCTGGCCGGCAATGTCGCTCCGGTGGCCGATCCCGCGAGCGCCGACCGCGCGCGCAACGCCCGGGTCGAGGTGATCTTCGTGACCCCGGAGACGTACTGAGCTGCGAAACGAGGTGATCATGTTCCAGCACAAGCCTTCCACCTTCGCGCGCCCGCTGTCCTCGCTCTCCCTCGCGGCCGCGCTCGCCGCGCTCCCCGCCCTCGCCGGCTGCGACGAGAACAAGAAGCTCTCCGAGCAGGGCGCCGCCGACGAGGTGGCCCAGCTCGCCCCCGTCGTGAAAGAAGACGTGGAGCAGATCCGCAAGGGCTTGCCCGAGGGCGCGAAGAAGCTCGCCGCGCTCGACGCCGACACGCTGAGCGCGCCCGCCGCCCTCCAGAAAGCCGTGGCCGGCGCCCGCGCCTCGGTGCCCGATCTCGCCATCGCCAAGAGCACGTTCTTCTCGTATGTCGACGCCACCGGGACGGTGGTGCGCAGCGAGGGCGACCCCGATCTGCTCGCCGGCAAATCGGTGGTCAAGGCCCTGCCGGGCCTTCAAAAAGCGCTCGATCCCGCGAGCGGCAACGTCGAGGTCTTCGGCGAGATGCCCGAGATGCGCGGGGTGAAGACCGGGCCCGATCTGGCGTGGGCCGTGGGCCACCCGATCAAGGACGACAAGGGCGCCGTGAAGGGGATGTTCCTCACCGGCTGGTCCTTCCGCGCCTTCGCCTACCACCTCGAGCTGACGGCCAAGCGGCACGTGGCCGACGCCGCGCAGAAGGCCGGCAAGAAGCTCAACCCGATCGTCTACGTCTTCGCCGTGAAGGGCAAGACGGCCTACGGCGCGCCCCTCACCCCCGACGTGAACGCCCAGGCGATCGAGGGCCTCAACGTGGTCGAGAAGACCGCGGGCGGCCCGTTCCACACGAGCCTCGAGATCACCGGCCGGGTCTTCGGCGCCGCCGCCCAGCGCACCCCCGAGCTGGGCGACGACGCCGCGGTCGCCGTGCTCCTCAGCGAAATTTGACCGTCCCTTGAGCTTGCCCGGTTTGCCCGCCGCGGCCCGTCGATCCTAGGATAAACCATGCAGAGAGCCACGCTCGGCCCCCTTGTCTTCGCAACCTGCCTCACCCTCCTCGGCGCCTCCGCCTGCTCGCGCACCCTGCTCAGCGACACCGCCGCCTCCGGCTCCTCCGGGAGCGGCGCGGGCGGCAGCGGCGGGAACACCACCACGGGCACAGGGGGCAACGGCGTCGGGGGTAACGGCGGCAACGGCGTCGGTGGCAGCGGCGGCACCGGCAACGTCGGCGGCGGCCCGGCCTTCTGCGGCGACGGCTTCGTCCAGCCCGGCGAGCAGTGCGACGACGGCAACCAGAGCACCGCCGACGCATGCATCGGCTGCAAGCTGGCGTTCTGCGGCGACGGCTTCCTCGAGGCCGGCGTGGAGCAGTGCGACGACGGCAACAAGAACGACGCCGACGGCTGCCGCAACGACTGCACCCTGGCCACCTGCGGCGACGGGATCACCCAGGTCGGCGAGCAGTGCGACGACGGCAACGCCGACAACAGCGACGGGTGCCTGTCGAACTGCCAGATCGCCAAGTGCGGCGACGGGGTCCTCCACGCCGGCGTCGAGCAGTGCGACGACGGCAACGGGAGCAACAACGACGCCTGCCTGACGATGTGCGTGCTCGCCTCGTGCGGCGACGGCTTCGTCCAGATGGGCGTCGAGGCCTGCGACGACGGCAACCAGATCGACAACGACGGCTGTCGCAACAACTGCACCCTGCCCTCCTGCGGCGACGGCTTCGTCCAGGCCGGCGAGCAGTGCGACGACGGCAACCTGATCGGCACCGACGATTGCACGGCGAGCTGCCAGAACGCCAAGTGCGGCGACGGCTTCGTCCACGCGGGCGTCGAGCAGTGCGACGACGCCAACGCGAGCAACACCGACGCGTGCCTCTCCACCTGCGTGCTCGCCTCCTGCGGCGACGGCTTCGTCCACGCCGGCGTCGAGGACTGCGACGACGGCAACGGAAGCAACACCGACGCCTGCGTGGCGGGCTGCAAGAACGCGAAGTGCGGCGACGGCTTCGTCCAGATGGGCGTCGAGCAGTGCGACGACGGCAACCAGAACAACAGCGACGGCTGCCGCAACAACTGCAAGCTCCCCGGCTGCGGCGACGGCATCGTCGATCCGGGCGAGGAGTGCGACGACGGCAACGCGAGCAACACCGACGCCTGCGTGACCGGCTGCAAGACCGCCAAGTGCGGCGACGGCTTCGTGCTCGCGGGCGCCGAGCAGTGCGACGACGGCAACCAGAACAACAACGACGGCTGCACCAACGCATGCACGCTGCCCATCTGCGGCGACGGCGTGCAGAACCCGAACGAGCAATGCGACCTCGGCGCGATGAACGCCGACCGGCCGGCCTTGCAGATCGTCCAGGGGGCGCTGACCAAATCGGTCAAGCCGAACGATCACGCGCAGACGTCGACGGCCTTCTACAAATACCAGGGGTCGAGCGCCCACACGGGGCTCGAGGCCGCGAACAAGAGCCGGATCTTCCTCTACCGGAACACCAACGACGGCGTGCTCAGCCTCTTCGTCATCCACAACATCGACGGCGGCGGTGGCAACGGCCACGCGACCATGAACATCACCAACGTGCCGCTCGCGGCCTTCGTCAGCCTCTCCGACGACGCCCAGCAGTTCGTGCAGACGGCGCCCACAACGATCGCGGGCAACTGGAACTGGCAGGGGCACACGGACGGCGGGGTCGTCTCCGCGCTGCCCTTCCCGGGCAACTGGTCGATGACCGTCACCCCGGGCTTCGTGACGGGTATCAACGCCTGGGACTTCCTCGACGGCACCAACGCTGTGCCCACCTCGCTCGTGATGAACCAGGCCCTGGTGATCAAGGCGTTCGACACGCCGTCGGCCTGCCGCCTCAACTGCACCATCCCGGCCTGCGGCGACGGCATCCTCGACGGCGGCGAGGTCTGCGACGACGGGAACACGAACGGCGGGGACGGCTGCGCCGCCGACTGCAAATCGCTTCAATAAGCGGTCCATGAACCGTTCGAGGCCCCCGGGCGCGGCGGCCTCGAACGATGGCTTGTGCGCGGCGCGGCCGGGCCCGTGCTAAGCTCCGAGGTCTCGGCTCTCCTCGCCTCTGCGCCTCGAACGCGCGCGGGCATGTCGGCTCGACCGGGCCCTGGGCTCCCACCTTCCTCCTCTCGCATGCCAGCGACCATCGATCAGCTCCTCAAGGTATGCCGCGACGTCATCGCTCCCCTCGTCCGCGCGGACGGCGGAGAGGTCTATGTCGTCGCGGTCGAGCCCGACCACCTCACGCTCCACCTCGCGGGGACATGCGCGGGCTGCCCCGGCGCGGTGCTCACGAGCCGCGGCGTCATCGAGCCGGCGGTGCATGCGGTGGCCCCGTCGGCGCGCGTCGTGGTGACGAGCGGCGCCCGGGTGCCCGAGGGCGCGTCGCTGCTCGTGTAGGGCGCAGGAGGCGCGACAAAAAAAACGAGAGCGCGCCCCCGGGGGAGGGCGCGCTCGTCACGTGGAGAACGTGTCGAAGATGGGTGAACAGGCGGGCGCTCGCGGCGCCCGCGCGGATCACTTCTTGGGCTTCTTCTTGTCGTCCTTCGGCGGAGGCGGCGGGGGCTCGGGCGCCTTGCCGCGGATGGCGGCCGCGACATCGGGATCGATGCCGTTGTCCTCGACCGGCTTGAAGCTGCGCAGGGCCGAGAGGTTCGCGAGCGTGCCGAGATCCTCGTAGGCGAGGGCGAGGGCCGTGTCGCTGCGCTGGATGGCGCGCAGGTGGGTGTTCGCGTCCTTCCAGTCGACCTCGACGGAGGCGCGGTTGGCGTCGGGCTGGAGCACGCGGCCGGGGATGCCGTACTGCGTGGAGAGCTTGACGGCGGCCTCGGTGAACGTCTTGCCGAGGGGCGACTTGTCGTTGAGCTTCACCTCGACGATCACCTTCCAGAGCCGCTCCTGGATGAAGAAGAAGTAGCTCGTCTCGCCCTGCCGGGTGAGGCTGAGCATCGCCTCCTTGTTCTGGTAGGTGTACTCGCCGCGGAGCGGGGTCGAGTCGATGCCGGTCGGGATCTTGCCGAAGTCGATACGGCTCCGACGGAACTGGTCCTTCTCCTCGGCGAGCTGGGCGTCGAGGGCCTTCATCTTCACGCCCGGCTGGGTGTCCTTGTAGAGCGGCCGGTAGTCGTCATCGAGGATCTTGTCGATGACCTCGGCCACCTTCTTGGGCGACATGCCCCAGGCGAGGCCCGCGATCGGCAGCGTGATGCCCTTCTTGGCGTCCGGGGGCTCGGCCGCCACGACCTCTTCCCCCTTCTTGGGCTTGTTGCCCTTGTCCGCCAGCACGTCGGCGGCCTGCGTCATCGTGATGAGACCGAGCCCGATGGCCAGCCATGCGCTCGCGAGCCTGTTCGCCTTCATCGTCCTTCCTCCGCCCGTGGCCTCGTCGGGCCTCGGGGTCCTGCCGGGTGGGCTCGCGCGGCGAGCCCGGGTCGAATACGGAGCATCCGGCCCCGGCGGAGCAAAACCTAGCACCAGTGCCAGGGTGGGAGAAAGTTCCTCCCAGCTCGATCGGGGCTACCACCGAGGTTCGACGGACCTCGCGCCGATTCGATGTCATGATCCGATCGCTTCGCCGTCCGACGGCCCGCCAGGGAGGTCCTGACACCCCCGGCGACCCGTGCTACACGCAACGAAGAGAGCCTGGAATGACCGCTCCTGTCCTCCCTCGTCGCGCTGTCTGCGCTGGTTTGCGTGCCGGCCTCCTGGCGGCCACCTTGCTCCTCGCCGGAGGCGCCGGGCCGGGCTGCGGCGGCGAGCCGACCCCGGGCGCGCAGACCCCGGGCCCCGCCGGTCCCCTCCCCGTGTGGGAAGGGCGAGGGGCGCAGCTCTTCGACGACACGATCGACCCGGCCGCCGTCGGCCTCTCGCTCGACGGCCCCACCGGCGGCCGCTCGGATCCGAACCTGCGCGACCGCGCCAAGGAGGCCGACATCGTCGCGCGAGTCAAGGTGCAGACGGTCACGCTCGACACGATGGGCGAGCAGGAGCACTACCACCTCAACCTGCTCATCGGGCGCCCGGCCTTCGCCCAGCCGCGCATCCCCGACAGCGCAGTCGAGATCGAGATCCGCACGAAGGACCCTGCCTTCGGCCTGGTCAAATCGTTCGACGCCCGCCTGCGCGACAAGACCTTCATCGGGTTCCTCCGCAGGTTCCAGGGCGCGGACGGCGAGGCCCACGTGCACTTTCATCTCTCCGCGGACACCGAGTCCGTCGCGGCGGCCGTCAAGGAAGCGGTGGCGCTTCAGGAGCTTTCGGGAACTTGAGCAACGTCACCATCAAATCGGTCAAGGAGGTCGAGGGCCTGCGCGTCGCCAGCCAGATGGCGGTGGAGACCCTCCACGGCGTCGGGGAGATGATCCGCGCCGGCATCACGACCGAGGACATCAACCGCTTCGTCCACGAGGACACGCTGAAGCGGGGCGGCTACCCGGCGCCGCTCAACTACCACGGCTTCCCGAAGAGCGTGTGCACCTCGGTCAACGAGGTGGTCTGCCACGGCATCCCCGGGCCGCAGGTGCTCGAGCCGGGCGACATCATCAACGTCGACGTCACGACGATCTACAACGGCTTCTACGGCGACACCTCGGCCACGTTCTACATCGGCACCCCTTCACCGGAGGCCAAGCACGTGACGGAGGTGGCCCGCCGCTCGCTCGAGATCGGCATCGCGCAGGTGCGCGACGGCGCCCGCCTCGGCGACATCGGCGCGGCGATCCAGGAGTTCGCCGAGGGCGAGGGCTGCTCGGTGGTGCGCGCCTTCGTCGGCCACGGCATCGGCCGCAAGTTCCACGAGCCGCCGCAGGTCTCCCACGTCGGCGTGCGCGGCAAGGGCGATCGCATCCGCGCCGGGATGTGCTTCACCATCGAGCCGATGATCAACCTGGGCGGCTTCGAGGTGGAGATCCTCCCCGACAAGTGGACCGCCGTGACGGCCGATCGCTCCCTTTCCGCGCAGTTCGAGCATGCCCTGGTGGTGACCCGCAACGGCTGCGAGGTCCTCACGCGCCGCACCCGCAAGCTCCAGAGCTCCGAGATCTTCCCGAGTCCCTTCTCGGTCATGGCTTCCCTGTAATCCAGCGATCTTCGCCCGGCGCTGACTGTCCCGCTCCGCGGCGGAATGGGGTACAAACGGGCGATGCTCCTCGACGACGCTGCGCGGGCCCGCATCGCCCCCTTCGTCTCCTCGCTGGACGGCGAGGTGTTCGCCCTCGCCGGCCTACCCGCCGAGACGATCGCGCTCCTCTTCGCCGAGCATGCCCGGAGCCGTGCAGCGCTACGCCCTCTGCTCGCCGCGCTGCTCGCCACGACCTCCGCTGCGCCCGTCTCGACGCGCATCTCGACGCCGTCTGCGCTCTCCCCGGCCCTGCGCGACGCCCTCACCTCGTACGGGCACCCGTCCATCGCCGAGCATGTCCCCGTGACGCTGGGGATCGAGGGGGTCAGCATCCTCGCGGCCAAGGCCATCGAGGACTCTCGGCTGGGCTCGTTCGTCGAGAAGAGCACGCGCCACGCGGCGTTCGATGGGCAGGGCGCCGTCGTGCCGCCGGGCATCGCCGCCGATCCCGCGTCCGCCGCGGACTACCGGGCGATCACCGATCGCCTGCTCCGCACCCACGCCGATCTCTTGCCCAAGGTGGTCGCGGCCCTGCGCGCGCAGAGCTCGCGGCCGGGAGGCGCGAGCGACCCGGCCCACGAGGCGGCGCTCCGCGGCCGCGCCGGCGATCTGCTGCGCGGGCTGCTCCCGGCCGGCGCCCGGACGAGCCTCGGCCTCACCGCCAACGCCCGCGCCCTCGCCTTGCACCTCGGCAAGCTCCTTGGCCACCCGCTCGCCGAGGTGCGCGACCTCGCGGGCGCGATGCTCACCGCGGCGCGCGCCGTGTCCCCCACGCTCTTCGAGGCCGTGGGCCCGGACGCCTACCGAGCCGGCCTCGCCGCCCGCGTGGCCGAGCCGCTCCGGATGCTCTATTCGCCCCCCGATCCGCGCGGCAACACCACGATGGTGGTGACGCAGCCCGTGCGCCTGCTCCGCCACGACAAGGACGCGCTCGAGCGTGTAGCGCTCGCGCTCGCCTACGAGGACAGCGACGGTCGCGCCCACGCGCACGGGCTCGCCGACGCGCTGCGCCTCGGGACGGCCGCCGAGCTGACCGGCCTCGTGAAGAGCGCCCTCACCGGCCGCCCGCCCGGCGCAGCCGCGCCCCGCGCCTTCGAGGCGACCTCGCTGACCTTCGAGCTGATGCTCGACTACGGGGCCTATCGCGATCTGCAACGGCACCGGCTCGTGTCCCGGGCGAGCCAGCGCCTCGGCTGCCGTGTTGGCTTCGACACGCCGACGGAGCTTTTGGATCTCGGCCTCGCCGATCCTTACCAGGACGCGCTGATCTCCGCCTACGAGCCCTGGCAGCGGCTGGAAGCGCGCGACCCACACGAAGCCCAGTACGCCGTGCCCCTCGGCTACAAGCTGCGCACCTTGATCACCCTCGACCTGCGCGAGCTCTTCCACGTGATCGAGCTGCGCTCGGCCCGAGGCAGCCACCCGAGCACGCGCCGAATCGCCCAGGGCCTCTATCGCTCGGTGGGCCAGGTGCTGCCGTGGTTGAAGGACATGATCCTGGTCGACCTCGCCGACAATCGAACGAGCTGAACAAAAGCCCTCGAGGGCCCGTCCGCAGATCCCCCGCATTTTTAAAACGCAAAGACGCAAAGGCGCTCGGGTAGCCCCGGGAGATTACCCTCCCGGGGCCCCCCTGAATCGGACGATGCAGGTTTCCCGCATCCGGCTCTTCGAGGTGCAGGTTCGCTACGCACGGGCGTGGCCTCGCGGCCAGGCGGGTGGTAGAGGGGTAGTGTTCCAGCAGCTTGTGCCTGAGGTCCCAGGTGATCTGCCCCCGCTGAGAGCGACGACCGAGCCACTTGCACCAGATGCCGATCACCCTCTCGCGGAAGTTGCAGATCGCCTCCGAGTTCCCGGTGATGCCGAAGTACCCGTAGTGACCTCGCAACTTCTGCGCGAGGGTCTCTCGCTGCTCTCCGATCGGCTCGTGCCGGTTCTGCCGGCACCAGTCGGTGATCCGCTTCAGCGCACGGCGAAAGCGGTCGGAGGCTGTTTTCTGCTTGACCACCCACTTGCCTCGACGAGACAAGCCCCAGAAGTGGGTGAAGCCCAGCAGATCAAATGTACCCGGACCCGACCCGGGGTCGTCGTTGGACGGCGGCTCGGACGGGCGCTGGAATCTGATCATCTTGGTCTTCTCCGGGTGGAGCGTCAGCCCGTACTTCTCGAACCGCTTCGGAAGCACGTCCATGACGCGGCGAGCGTCCTCTTCCAGCGCGAAGAGCATGACCGCATCGTCCGCATACCGGATGAGGTGCGCGCGCCCTCGCAGGCGCGGCTTTGCCTCTCCCTCGAACCATGCATCCAGGACTTCATGCAGGTAGACGTTCGCCAGCAACGGCGAGATCACGCCGCCCTGAGGTGTACCGGCGTCGGGGTAGGACACGCCCCCGCCCTCCTGTACACCCGCGTGCAGCCACTTGTCGATGAGTCGCAGCAGTACGCCATCGCGTACCCTCCGGCGAAGGATCTCCCGCAGGTGGGCACGATCGAGAGTGTCGAAGAACTTCTTGATATCGATCTCCACGACCGTACCCCCGCCCATGTCCATGGTCTGGTTTCGCAGAGCTTCCAGCGCTTGGTGCGCTGAGCGCCCTGGCCGGAACCCGTACGAGCTGTGTAGAAAGTCCTGCTCGTAGACGGCCTCCAGCACCATCACGACGGCACGCTGCAAGATCTTGTCCTCGAAGGTGGGGATGCCGATCGGTCGCATCTGCGACCCGTCTCCCTTCGGGATGTGAGCTCGCCGCACGGGCGGCGCGCGATACGTGCCCGACTTCGCGCGTTCGAGCAGCGACCGGAGGTTGTCCTCCAGGTGCGTTGCATACTCCTCCGCGGTCTGACCGTCCACGCCCGCAGCTCCGTCCTTGCGCGTGCGCCGGTACGCTTCGCGCATCCACTCGATGTCGATGTGGTGCGCGAGCGTCGTAAACGCCATGGTCGGCGCTTCCTTCGCCAGCTGTCAGCGACAGCCGGAGGGCGCAGAATCTGACGAAGTCCGATGCGATCGCACCTTCCGCTGCGCCGATGCGCTCTTCGCGTAGGGTGTAGGTCGAGGGTGTCGGAGAAAGTGAAGGCCCGGGTGAGGACACACCGAGCCTTCGCGGTGGACGCGCTGCAACGCGTCCGCCGGTGGGCAGCGTGTCGGGGATTGGAGGCCGCTGTCCAGCCGCTCCGTGAAGGAGCGGCGTCGATGTGGATGGACGGTCTGGCTGGTGCGTCGGGTGTCGGAACATGCGAGATCTTCTGCGGCCCGTGCGCGTCGGTTCGCGCGCGTTGCGCCCCTGTGCGAGGCGGCAGCGGGCGGCGACGCATCGGGAGGCCAACCGGCGGTGGTCACGGACGGCGGAGGGGCGGGCTTCAGACGAGCGGCAGCAGGCGGCCTTTCGTGCTCGGCGGCGGGGCGTAACGGACCCGATCTCGACGAAGGCGGCGCGCTCGCCGACGCCACCCCCGTCGCCGCCGAGTCCACGGAGGGACCGGGGCGCGACGAGGAGAGCCAAGCCTATGCTCCGAGATCACCGTTCCGTCGTTCTCTGCCCCTTCGATGCGCCTGCTGTCATCGCATCTTGTCGGCCTTCCTGCGCCCGAGCGAGCGGCTCGTGGCTCGCGCGCCGGAGACCGCGCCGCCCGCGCGCCCCTGCTGGCGTCGGGAGAAGGGTGCGCGTGGGCCGACGCACAAGCCCGTGAGCGCCGAGGAGTCCGCGTCGATCCTCCGGCTGCATCATGTCGAGGCTGGCCGGTGGGCACCATCGCCGACCAGCTCGACCGCCACCATGACACCATCAAGGCGCGTGCTCGCGCACAGCGGTCTGCCGGTCGGCAAGCAGATCGAGCGCACGCGCAAGGTCGACAGCTATCTGCCCTTCATCGAGGAGACGCTCGCCAAATATCCGCGCCTGCGGGCGAGCCGGCTGTGGGGCATGGGTGAAGGCGCGCGGGTACACCGGCTCCAAGAGCGGCTTCCGCGCCATCAGCCCGCCTGCGCCCGCGTCCGGCCGCCGAGGCCTACGTGCGGCGCGCGGTGTTGCCCGGGCAGGAGGCGCAGGTCGACTGGGCGCACTTTGGCAGGATCACCGTGGGCCGGGCGCAGCGGGCTGTTCGCCTTCGTCGCTGGTGATGTCCTATTCGCGCCTGCGCTTCGTGACCTTCGCCATGCGCGCCGCGTGCGCGGGCTTCTTGCGCGGGCACGTCGAGGCCTTCCGCTTCTTCTCCGCCGTGCCGCGCGTGATCCTCTACGACAACCTCAAGAGCGCCGTGCTCGAGCGCGCAGGGGACGCCGTGCGCTTCCACCCGACCCTGCTCGCCCTCGCCGGCCACTACGGTTCGAGCCGAGGGCCTGCGCGCCTTACCGGCCCAACGAGAAGAAGTGCATCGAGCGGGCCATCCGCGACGTGCGCGAGGGCTTCTTCTCCGCGCGGACCTTCACCTCGCTCGACGACCTCAACGCCCAGGCGCGCTCCTTCTGCGACCAGATCGCCAAGGAGCGCCGCGTCCCCGACGCCAAGGACAAGACCCTCGCCGAGGCTTACCTCGAAGAGCGCAGCTCATCGAGCAACTGCCCGACTGATCACTTTCCCGTCGAGGGCGTCGCCGTCCCGCGCCGGCAAAGACCCTACGTGCGCTTCGACCGAAACGACTACGGCGTCCCCTACACCCACGTCCAGCGCGCTCTGGTCATCGTCGACCGACGATCGCGTGCGCATCCTCGACCCGAGCACCCGCAGTGACGCTCGCCGACCATCGGCGCAGCTACGACCGCGATCAGCGCGTCAAACAGCGAGCACCTGCGCGCCCTCGTCGAGGCCAAGCGCCACGCCCATCAGAGCGAGCGGATTCGACCGGCTCTTCTCTGCGACCCCGACGGCACGCGTGATGATGGAGCGGCTCGCCGATCGCGGCGCCAACCTGGGCGCGGCCACCTCGGGCCTGCTCCAGCTGCTCGACCGCGTGGAGCTGATCTGCTCGAGCGGGCGCTCGTCGAGATCGTCGCCCGAGACCAGCTCACCCTGCGCGCGCTGCACGAGGTCGATCGTCTCCGCTACGAGGCCGGCCTCGCCCGCCGCTCACCCCGGTCGCCGTGACCGCCGACCTCCGCGCTCGCACCCAGGTCCGACCGCATGCGCTCTCGACCTACGACCGGCTCCACGCGGGCGAGGAGACGCCGATGAAGACGGATGAGCTCGCCGCCACGCTCCAGCGACTACGCCTGTTCGGGTTGCTGGCCCGGATCGAACAGATCCGCGACAAGCCCTGGCTCGCCGAGGTGCTCGCCATCGAGGTCGAAGAAGACGCGCCGCAGCCTGGCGCGTCGCGCGCACCTCGCCGGCATCGGGCCCTTCAAGCCGGTCACCGACTTCGACTGGAAGTGGCCGCGCAAGATCGACCGCGTGCTGGTCGAAGATCTCCCTCGGCTTCGTCACCGAGGGCGTCAACGTGGTCCTCCTCGGCCCCAACGGCGTCGGCAAGACCATGCTCTTACGCAACCTCGCCCACCGCGCCCTGCACGCCGGACACGCCGTCGTCGTGCGCAGCGCCAGCGATCTGCTCGCCGACCTCATCAAGCGAAGTCCTCCGAGGCGCGGGCCCGGCGGCTCGCCGCCTACGTGCGCGCGCACCTGCTCTGCATCGACGAGGTGGGATACCTGTCCTACGACGCTCGCCACGCCGACCTGCTCTTCGAGATCGTCTCCCACGCCGCTGCGAAGGTCGGTCCATTCTGCTCACCACCAACCGGCCCTTCGCCGAGTGGCCGATGACCTTCCCCAACGCCTCGTGCGTGGTCACCCTGGTCGATCGGCTCATGCACAAGTCGGAGATCGTCACCATCGACGGTGACGAAGTTACCGTCTCCGCGACGGCCGAGCGCGTCAGCGCGAACGCGCCGCCGCACGCGAGCGCCGCAAGCCAGAGAAGGCCGAGAATAAGGCCACCAGCAACGCTCGCCCCTCCGCCCGAGCGCCGGTACCGATTGACCTCTCACCTCGTCAGCGTCCGCGCGCACGGTCCTCTCGTCGTAAGACGCGGCGCTACGCGCCGTCGGCAGACGGCGCGCCCCTCATGATCGGCAACGTCTTCGTCGCTGGATCCGCCCCCGCCCGTGATCGCCCGAATTCGTCACCTGGCCGCGTTTGCTGGTGATCGCCAGCCCCACCAGCTTCGCTATCTGCTCGAGTTTCGTGGAGATGCTCGGGGAGCCCGGTGTCTCCTTCATCTTTCCCTCCAGCAGTTCCATGTCCCGGCACGCCTTTCCCTCCACAGGGTCCCTCGGGTCGGTTCCCCTGCTTCCTCGGTACAACTGCGTGCTCGGACTCCTCGTGGCCCTTCCGGCCTCACTTCGTTTCCTTCGTTCGGCCGTACCGCTCCCGCCTTCCCTGACGGGACCTTCCCTGCGCGGAGACCACGAGGCCTCCCAGGTTCCTGGGGAACCCTTGCGTGCACGCCCTGGTCTCCGACCCCGGCAGGTCCAGCGCGCCGAGCCCTTCGCCGCTCGCGGCGTTCCAGCGCGACGGTGTTGCCTTCCACTTCTTGGACAGCTTGGGCACCTGCGATCATTGCATTTCGAGGCTCAATACAAGGCTTTCACGCTCGCTGCCTACGCTTCGCAGCCCGGGGTTGCTCTCGGGCCACGCAAGGCTCGCTTACCGGCTGGGGGCTGGCCTTGGCCGGGGAGGTTCGCGGGGCCTCCGTGGGTTCCATCGTGAAGTTTCTGCTTCTACATCGGCATCCTCCTCACCCAGGCTTTGCCTGGCGCACCCAAGGCGCAAAAAAGAAGAAGAGAAAAAAGCCATTCTTTTCTTCTTGCGCCTTTGCGCCTTTGCGCCTTTGCGCTAAAAATAAAACCACTCAAGCCCTGGAGAGAGCACGCCCTCGCAAACGCCCGCGCACCAGAACGCCGATCGCCGCCACCGTCGAGATCGCCGCGATCAACATCGCCAGCGTCGGCAACGCAAAGAGCTTGGGAAACATCTCGCTCACCAGCCATCCGCGGCTATGCGCCACAGAGAGCAGATTATAAACCACGTGCAGCGCGAGCGGCGCAGCCGCCGTCCCGCCGAGGTGGCGGGCCATGCCGCACGCGAGGCCGAGCCCGGTCGCGGACACCACCCGGACGATGCCGGAGCCGCCCGGCATCCCGAGGTGCATCGCGCCGAAGATCGCAGCGGAGACGAGCGTGGATATCCCTCCACCTCGAAGCCCCTGCCCCACCCGGCGAAAGGCCTTGATCAACATACCTTCGTCGAGCAGCTCCGGCGGCAAGCTCTCCGCCGATTCCGGCGCAGCATCGGCCGCGCGGGGCGCGAAGAACGATTGAATCGCCGACCACACGCCGCCGCGGAAGAGCAGCTCCTCGGCGAAGGGCGCGACGATCACCGCCCAGAAGAGCGTCATCCCGAGCGAGGCGGACTCGAGCGCGCGGCCGAGCTCACCCACGTTTTGCCGGCTCACCGCGGCGCCGCCCTGGCGGAGCTCGGCGAGCAAGGTCGGCAAGGCGACGGCGATCCCAGCCGCCATCGCGAACACGAACACGGCCGGCGCGGCGAGGGCCGACAGCACGAGCGACCGGGCGCTGCCGAGCCGGAGGCCGAGCGCGTCGCGGGGAGAGCGGAGAAGCGCGGCCGCGAGCCCGAGGCCGAGCGCGGTGGTGAGGAGCTGGGCGAGGGTGAGGAAGGCCTCGTGGCTGAGGACGCGGGCGAGGCTCTGCGGGAGGAGGAGGGCGCCGTAGTCGAGGGCTGCGCGGGTCGCGGCGAGCCACACGATCGCCGTCGAGGAGAGGCGAAATCGATCTCGATCGGGCATGGGTACATCATCGCATGCGGACGGGCGGCCGAGGTATCCTGCGGGGCATGCGCTTGCTCGAACATGCTCCCCTCGCCTTCGCCCTCTCCTCGCTCGTCCTCTCCTGCACGCCCGGCGCCTCCACCGCGTCGAGCGGCACCACGACCACCAGCAGCGGCGGCAGCACGGGCAGCACGAGCAGCGGCGCCGGGTCGAGCAGCAGCGGGGGCTCCGGGACGAAGATCACGGTGCGCGTGTACGTGGCGGGCGAGAGCATCGAGCGTCGCAATCGCTTCGTGGCGGCTCCCTTCGCCGCGGCGGGAGCGCTCAACGATCGCGGCGGGGGCGATGCGAGGAACGATCCCGAGGAGTACGGCTGGTCGGTGCCCTTCGCCGACCGGCTGCACCTGCGCGACAGCGGCGTGACCGTGGCCTTCGTGGGGACGGAGACCTGGCTCGACGCCGATGACAACCCCTATGACGGCACCTATCCGTCGTCCACGCCGGGCGCGACCTCGGCCATCTCCGGAACGGACATCGAGAGCTGGATGGCGCAGCGGAAAGCCGAGCTCGACAGCAAGAAGCACTGCTACGACGTAGCTTTCGCCTCGCGGGGCGGGAACGACTTCGGTAACGACAACGATGATGACTACAAGACGCGACTCAAGGACCTGGTGAAGGCTCTCGCCGCGGGGTCGAGCTGCCAGTCGAGCCCGTTGATTTACGTGACCGGCCACATGCCCGACGATCAGCGGGGCGGCTCCGGCGATCCCAGCGACAGCGCGTACATGGCGCAGCAGAAGCACCGATTCGTCGAGCGGGTGAAGGCGGCCGTGAGCGAGCTCGCCTCGGAGGCGCCGGCGATCAAGGCGCGATTCATCGATATGTACACGCCGTTCACGCAGAACAAGGCGACCACGGCCTTCCCCTCCGAGGTGTGGATGAAGGGCGCGGTGCTCGATTATGCGAAGATCACGCGGCCGGGGGACATGTACCATCCGAGGCGCCTGGCCTCGATTTATGCCGGCGAGACGGCGGCGGACGCGATCGATCTGAACGAGCTGCGAGCGCTGGTGAAGTAGCGCTCGTTGACGTTCCGGCCTGGAGATGTCTCCAGCGTCGCTCGACCGCGCTCAGCGCTTCTCCCCGGGCGGCGGCGTGGCCGACGCAACGGGTGGGCGCTCGCTCAGGCACCTGGCGAGCGCAACCTGCAGCGCCGCGTCCGTGCCCGGAACCACGGGCGTCTTGTTCAGGTCCACGAAGAGCCGATCTTGCGCGACCCCACCGTGCGGCCCGAAGCTCATCCACACGAGCGAGACGCGCCCTTTGATGTCGTCGAAGGGCACGCCGCCGCCGCGACCGCCGCGCCAGCTACGCGAGTCGTGGCTGTTGTTGCGGTTGTCGCCCATCACCCAGGTCTCGCCCGGAGGCACATGATAGGGCCCCTGGAGGACGCCGCAGATGCCGCCGCGGCAGGAGCCGGCGCCGCAATCCGCGGCATCTTTGCATGTCAGCTCGTCGGGATTGGCGTCGAAGAGCGTCAGGTAGGCGCGGTCCTCCAGGTACTCGACGAACATCTCGGCGCGCCGCCCCTCGTAGTCGAACGTGCCGACCCGGCAGTGGGGCAAGAGGAGCCCGTTGATGATCGGGCGTCCTTCGATGACCTCGAGCGTATCACCTGGCAGCGAAATGGCCCGCTTGACGAAGTCTTGCTGGCGGTTCTCCGGGAAACGAAAGACGACGACCTCGCCGCGGCGCGGCGCGGCGCCTGCGTGGCCGATCTTCGTGACGAACACGTGATCGCCGATCATCAGCGAAGGCATCATCGCACCTGAAGGGATCTTGAAGGCCTCGACGACACCGACGCGGATCCCGAGCGCGAGCGCGACCGCGAGCACCACGGATGTTCCGTAGCTCATGACGGTCGCGAAGAGGGCGCGACCGAAGGAGGTGCGCTGGGCGCGCCGGAGACCGATGACGAGCGCGCAGAGCTGCCAGATTGAGCTTATCAGACCGCCGAGGAGCGGGATGACGTTGAAGAGCGCGGGCGCCGTCGCGTAACAGACCGAGGCGAACGTGTCGCGAAAGGGCCGATGCGCACCCCCGAGGAGGCGGAGCCACAGGTGAGCCATGATCGCCGAGGCGTAGGCGGAGACCGCGACGATCAACGGGCTGGCCACGAGCACCCCGAGGGCGAAGAGCCCAGCGCTCCGGGTCGAGGCGCCGACGAGGAGCGCCTCGAAGAAGAGGCCACCGGAGAGGGAGACGGCGCCCACGGTGATCGCGAAGAGGAGCGGGCCCCAGCGCCGAGGCGCGGCCGGATCATGCTCCTGGAGCTCCCCGGGCCGGAGGGCGGCGCTCTGCCAGGTGGCAAAGAAGGTGTCGTCGATGGTCTTCAGAGGGGCCATGGATATCTCTTGGTGGGCGGCCATGGGTCGATCCCTGCTCGTGTCGTCCGGGGGCACGGTATCATCGCTCGCTGCCGGCAGCGGCGTTCATCCCACGGATCACGCTTCCGGGCCGTCTTTACCGCGACCGCGGCCGAGGCGCTCCGGTCGCCGTCCCCGCGCCCCGGCCGGCGTCCGCGAGATTCCGCTCAGGGCGAGAGCGCTGCCTTCACCACCTCTTCTTCAAGGATGCGCGTCATCTTCGCCGCCCCCGCGGCGCACAGGTGATCGTGATCGCGGAAGTCCTCCACCCCGAAGCGCCCGTCTTCCAGGTAATCGTGGTAGCTCACCGCGCCCTCTCTCACCAAGCCGCGGATCACCGCCTGGGATCGCTTCCACACCTCTCGATCCATGAAGCGCGCATAGGTCGCGTGCACGGGCAAGGTCACGAACGCCACCTTCACGCTCCGCGCGCCGAGGGCGGCCACCATCGCCCCGAGCGCCGCGGTGTTCGCGCCCCTCGCCTCCTCCGACTGGAGCGACTCGTGGGTGCGCACCCGCTTCTCGCCGTCTTTCTCGTCGAGGATGAGCGACGCCGGGCGCGGCTCGGCCGCGTAGAAGCCGCGGGGTGATACGTTGTCGGCCAGGGTCGAGGTGAAGCCGCGCAGGGCCATGCCGCGGGTCTGCTCGGGGCCGTAGAGGGCGAGCAGGGAATAGTTCCTCGGGTGGAGGAGCATCCAGGGCTCTTGATCGCCCTGGATGCCGTAGAAGAAGTGGGTGAAGCCGTTGCGCCAGGGCTCCCCGCCCGTCTCGGTGGAGTAGCCGAGGGAGAAATAGCCGAAGGAGAGGAGGACGAGGCGCAGGCGGGGCGCGCGGGCGAGCACCATCGAGGCGAGCTGGGCGTCGATTTGCAGGCTCTGCGAGACGTTGGCGAGGTTGAGGGAAGGACGTGACAGGTGGTCGGGGTCGATCCCGTAGTAGGCGTGGGAGGGGCCGAGGATCAGCACCTCGAGCGAGGGCGCGTCTTCTTCGAGGCTCCGGCGCTTGAGGGAATACGAGTTCTCGACGCTCGCGAGCTTGGCCTCGAGGGCGAGCTCGGCGCCCGCGGCCGGGAGGAGGAAGAGGGTGAATCGGGCCACGAAGCGGCGAAAGCCGGCGAGGCCCATATCGCCTTCGTCACCCTCGCTGGGCGGGCGATCAGAACTGGAAGTAGATGAACTTCTTTGCATCGGACTTCCCGAAGAAGGCGAGGATGGCGAGGGCGGCGTAATAGGCTGTCCAGCGGAGGCCGGGGCGCGCGAGCAGGCGGCCGAACAGGGGCGCTTGCGGGCGGCGCTCGACGAAGAGGACGGCGAGGAGCAGGGCGCCGAGCAGGACGTAGAGCGAGGCGCTCCCGGCGGTGGCGGCGAGATCGGCCATCGCGCCGGGGCGGCCCCAGCCGAGGGGCATGCGGCGGAGGACGGTGATCGCGTCGGCGATCGAGGCGGCGCGGAAGAAGACCCACGAGAGGACCACGATGTGGAACGTCAGGAGCCAGGCGAGCACACCGGGGCGGGGCTTTTCGCCCTTGCGGACATAGTCGGAGACGGCGAGCACCGCGCCGTGGATGCCGCCCCAGATCACGAAGGTCCAGTTGGCGCCGTGCCAGAGGCCGCTCACCAAAAAGACGATGAGCAGATTGAGCGCGCGGCGGAGGGGCGGGACGCGGTTTCCGCCGAGGGGGATGTAGAGGTAATCGCGGAACCAGGTGGAGAGGGAGAGGTGCCAGCGGCGCCAGAACTCGGAGAGGGAGGTGGCGAAATAAGGGCTGTCGAAATTGCGCATCAGCTCGATGCCGAAGAGGCGAGAGCTGCCGCGGGCGATGTCGGAGTAGCCCGAGAAATCGAGGTAGATCTGGAAGGTGAAGGCGTAGGTGGCGGCGAGCAGGGCCGGGCCTTGGTGGTCGCCGGGGTGCTGGTAGACGCGGTCGACGAAGGCGGCGAGCTGGTCGGCCAGGACGACCTTCTTGATGAAGCCGAAGAGGATGAGCCGTAAGCCGGACACCGCGCGCTCGTGGCTGAAGCGGTGGACCTGATGGAGCTGAGGGAGGATGTTTTGCGGGCGCTCGATGGGGCCGGCGACCATCTGCGGGAAATAGAGGACGTAGACGGCGTAGATGCCGAGGTGGCGCTCGGCGGGGACATGGCCGCGATAGACCTCGATGGTGTAGCTGAGCGACTGGAAGGTGTGGAACGAGAGGCCGATGGGGAGGATGAGGCCGAGGGCGGGGACGAGCTCTCGCCCGGCCAGGGTGTTCACGTTGTCGGCGAAGAAATTGAAATACTTGAAGACGCAGAGGATGCCGAGGTTCGCGAGGATGGAGACGAGGAGCAGGAGGCGCTTCTTCGCGGGGGCGCCGTGGAGGCTCTCCATGCCGATGGCGGCGAAGAAATCGATGAGGATGATGGCGAACAGCACCAAGATGTACTTGGGGATGAACGCCATGTAAAAATAACAGCTCGCGAGGAGGAGCGGCGCCCAGCGCATGCGCACGGGCGTGAGGAAATAGACCAGCAGGACCAGCGGATAGAACGCCAGGTAGTGAAAGGAGTTGAAGAGCAAGGCGCTACCTCGACGCGGCCTTGCCCGCGATCTCCTCGAACTTGGGGCCGGTCTCGATGCCCTTGATCACGAAGCCCCCGCCGGCGGAGAGGGCGAGCATCTTCT
>JAXLYT010000053.1:0-84224 GCA_046351295.1 Byssovorax sp. | reverse complement strand
ACCGCCGATCTGCTCGCCACGGCCCGCGAGATCCAGGCGATCGTCGGCGAGAGGAAGGTCGAGAGGGCTGCGCTCATGGTGGCGGCGCGCACGACCGTCCCGCTCCTGCTCTCGGGCGAGCATGCCGCCGCGGACGCGCTGCTCGCCGCGCTCGAGATCAAGGCCGGCCTGCTCGCCGCCACCGACCCGGGGCTGCGCGCCCGCATCCTCTACGCGCGGGCGATCCGCGCCGCGGTCCG
Source organism: Byssovorax sp. (assembly GCA_046351295.1). Taxonomy (GTDB): domain Bacteria; phylum Myxococcota_A; class Polyangia; order Polyangiales; family Polyangiaceae; genus JAXLYT01. Next base: position 83,985 of record JAXLYT010000053.1, on the reverse strand, counting down.
GGGCAACCCGGCCGCCCTGATCGAGCCGATGGCGGCCGCCGCGCAGAGCTACGAGGAGGCCGGCGATCTCCGCAACGCCGCGATGCAGCGGGTGAACGTGGGCTTCGGCCTGCTCGAGCTCGGCGACTACGATCGCGCCGAGCAGTCGCTCCGCCCGGCCCTCGCTGCCGCCGAGCGCCTCGGCCTCTCGACCGTGGCGGCCACCGCCAAGCACAACCTCGGCCTCGTGCTCGGCCGCAAGGGTCAGCTCCCGGAGGGGATCGCCATCGAGGCCGAGGCCGCGGCGATGTTCCACGCCCACAAGGACATCCGGATGGAGGGCGCCTCGCGCAACTACCTCGCCCTGCTCCACCTCGCCGCGCGCGATCTCGCGGCCGCCGAGCGTGAATCACGCGCGGCGCTCACCCTTCTCGCCGGCTTCGCCCCGATGCGCGCCCACGCGCTCGCCGCCCTCGCGGAGGCGCACCTGCTCGGCGGGCGCGCGGGCGAGGCGCTCGCCGCCGCGGGCGAGGCGATGGCCGTGCTCGACGCGCTCGGCGGCATCGACGAGGGCGAGCCGTACCTGCGGCTGGTGCACGCCGAGGCCCTCCACGCGGCCGGCCGGATCGCCGAGGCCCGCGCGGCCATCGGCGCGGCGCGCGACAAGCTGCTCGCCCGCGCCGCCCGCATCGAGGACCCGGTGCGAAGCTCCACCTTCCTCTCCGCCGTCCCCGAGAACGCCCGCACCCTCTACCTCGCCGGCGTCCTCGATCAGCTCGCCCAGGGAGGTCCCCCCTGAGCGACGCGCCGGCCGAACGCGCCCCCTCGACCCGCGCCGTGGGCCGGGGCAAGGCCGTGGTGCTGGCGGAGGCGCCCGCGGTGACACATCACGCCGACGATCGCGTATCGCTCTTCTTCGGCGACGCCCGCTCGTTCTACGCGAGCTGGCCAGCCCCGACGGTGATCGTCTCCGACGGCGCCTACGGCGTGCTCGGCTTCGACGGCGACACCTCGAATCACCTGGGGATCCCCGGCTGGTACGAGCCCCATGTCGAGGCGTGGGCCGCCCGCGCGACGCCCGGGACCACCCTCTGGTTCTGGAGCTCGGAGATCGGCTGGGCCACGGCCCACCCCGTGCTGGAGAAACACGGGTTCCGCTATATCCACTGCAACATCTGGAACAAGGGAGTCTCCCATGTCGCCGGCAACGTCAACACCCCGACGCTCCGGCGCTTCCCGGTCGTCACCGAGGTTTGCGTCCAGTACGTGCGAGAGCCGAGCGTACAAGGGAAATCCCTCAAGGCCTGGCTCCTTCACGAGTGGAGGCGCACCGGCCTTCCCCTCGCGAAGGCCAACCAGGCTTGCGGGGTGAAGGACGCCGCCACGCGCAAGTACATGACCCAGAGCCACCTCTGGTATTTCCCGCCGAAGGAGGCGATGCAGAAGATCGCCGAGTATGCCAATCGCCACGGCCTCCGGGCCGGCAGGCCCTATTTCTCGCTCGACGGGAGAGCGCCTGTCTCGGGCGAGCAATGGGCGGCGATGCGCGCCAAGTTCCACTGTCCGCACGGCGTCACCAACGTGTGGGAGCGAGGCGCGGTGCGCGGCGCGGAGCGGGTGAGGGTGGGCCGCGGGCGGGCCGTCCATTTGAACCAGAAGCCCCTCGATCTGATGGAGCGGATCATCGCCGCTTCGTCCGACGAGGGAGACGTGGTGTGGGAGCCCTTCGGCGGCCTGTTCACGGCCTCGCTCGCCGCCCGGCGCCTCCGGCGAAGGGCCTTTGCGGCGGAGATCGACGCGACCTATTTCCAGCTCGGGCTGCGCCGGTATCTCGAACAAGCACCCTCGGGGTGAGCGCTCACTTCGCAGGCTCGGTCATGTTGACCTCGGCGCGCCGCGCCGCGAGGCGCCTGGTCATCGCGCCGGTGTCGAGGCCCACGCGAGGGCAGAGCCAGGCGAGCGCCTCGGCGGCGCTGTTGAACACGGCGGTGGGGTAGGTGATCTTGCCGATCATCCGGAGCCCGGCGAAGGCGGCGCGCAGCGCGGCGACCCGGAAGCCGCCGCCCTCGATGACCATCGCCAGGCCGGCGGAGCCGGGGGCGATGTCGCTGAAGAGGCGAGGCATGACCGCCCGCACCTCGCCGTCGGGCGGGGTGGTGTCGCCGCCGAGCACCACGAGGCAACCAACCGAGGCCGGCTCCCGGCTCATCCGCGTGCGGGCATAGTTGCTCTCGGCCGCCACGGAGGCCAGCGTGGCCGGCCCGTGATGGATGGAGATGAACAGGCGCGGTGAGCCGAGGATCACGTGATCTGCTCGCGTGTGGACGATCTGGAGGTCTTCGTCGGAGCTCGGGCGCACGGACGAGGAACCATCGTCCATCGGCGCGCGCAGGGCAAGCCTGCGGGCTCACCCGCCGGGCGAAAAGGACGCGATCTGCCGGGCCTGGCGTCCTCGCTCAGGTCGAGATACGAGGTGCCCCTGCGTCACCATGGCGACCATCCTCGTGCTCGTGCACACCCACGATCGCTTCCGGGAGCGCGCCTTCATGGTGCAAGGGCTCTTCGAGCACTGGGTCGGCATGGGGCACCGGGTGATCGTCCACCAGGGCGTGACGGGGCTCCCGAGGGCCGACGTGGCGATGCTCCACGTCGATCTCTCCGTCGTCCCGGAGCCCTACCGCGAGGCGCTCCGGCCTTACCCGGTCGTGATCAACGGCGGCGCCGTCGACATCCGCAAGCGCCGCTTCTCGCAGCAGATCGTGGCCCCCGGCGACGGCTACGAGGGGCCCGTCATCCTCAAGACCGACCTCAACGCCGGCGGCATCCCGGAGTGGAACCACCTGCGCCTCGACATCGAGCGCGGCCTCCGCCCCGCGCGCCCTGCGCGCATCATGCCCGGTCGATATCCGATCTTCGCGTCGCCGTCCGCCGTCCCGAAGTCCGCGTGGAGCGATCCGGATCTGGTCGTGGAGCGGTTCTGCCCCGAGCGCGACGAGCGCGGTTATTACATGCGCACATGGGTGTTCTTCGGCGACCGGGAGCGGTGCAACCGCGTCCTCGGCCCGCACCCCGTGGTGAAGGCAGAGGACGTGATCGAGCGGGTGCCCGTGCCGATCCCCGACGAGCTGCGCCTCGTACGCGCCCGCCTCGGCTTCGATTACGGCAAGTTCGATTTCGCCTTCCACGAAGGCAAGCCGGTGCTCTTCGACGTGAACCGCACCCCCGCCATGGCCCCCAACCTGCTCGAGGCCCTCAAGGCAGGCATGGCCGATCTCTCGAAAGGCATCACCGCGTTCCTCGGCCGGTGACTGACATCATGAATCCTTCCGCCGCGCGACCAGCGTGGGGCACCGATCCCCGAGCTCGTACGAGGGTGTGTGACAGGCGATCTCGATGAAGTGTCCGGCGAGGATCGCGCGGAGCTCGGCGACGGAGGGGAAGTTGTAGTGGGCCGGCGCGCCCCGGTACGCGTCGATCGTGGTGATGGTGTCGAGCGGCCAGCCGAGCCGCTCGCCGAGCGCGGCGGGATCGGGGCAGATCGAATGCCAGGCATCCCACACGTCCGCGAGGCGGACGCCTTGCGCGGTGGAGGGTTGAAGCGACATGGCGAGACGCCACTTGAATGCATGAAAGCTCCCGATACGCCCCGACCACAGGGCCTCTCCGACGGCGTCCGCGCTCTCCCTTTTCGCGGGCTGGACGAAGGCCCGCATCAGGAATCGCCCTTCGGGGGCGAGGACGCGCCTCATCTCCGTGCCGAAGATGCGATAATCGTCGGGGAAGGGGAGCAAGCTGTAGCAGCCGTCGCCCGCGATCAGATCGAAGGCGCCGTCCGGAAAGGGTAGATCACGCCAGTCGGCGGCGATCGCCGATGCGCCCTTGGGGAGCCCTGTCTCGGGCCAGACCTCGCGGATCATGTCCGGCGAGCGATCGACGGCGACGAGGGCTGTCCCCGCGGGCCAGGGCAAGGTGCAGAGCTCCGGCGTGACGCCGAGGATCAGCGCACGGAGCGGGCGGCCCGCGTGTGCCGCTCGCCACTCTTCCGCAGCCTCCTCGACGATCGCCAGATCGTCCGCCACGGGGCGCAGCGGCGGGCCGATGCGGTGCCACTGGGCGGCGTTCTTGCGCCAGGGATCGGCGGGAGATGTCATCGAGGTCGGCGCATTCTCTCGCGGCGCTGGATCGAAGGGAGCTCGCAGGTGCGGGGACCGGCGCGGAGGAGTATTGCACCCGAGGCCCTCGGCGCCCAGAGCGGCGTGCGAGCGTGCCCGCCGCTCCGGGGCCCCTGATCATCCATCGAGCGCGAGCGTGAGCCCGTTCATGCCGGCCCACCGCCCGAGGACGGACCGCTCGCGCGTCGTCATCGGGCGGTTGTGCTTGCCGCGCGCCTGCACCACCTGCCGCTTCGCGTTGTCGACCTCCACCGTGACCATGGCCCAGGTGCCGGTCGGGCCGCGGCCGTCGTGCATGGTGATCGACCAGATCGACACGATCCCGCGTTCGATCTGCCATCCGTACGAGTACACGCAGTGCTCCATGCGCTCGCCCTCGTCGAAGAGCGCCCGCGAGGACAGGATCTCGCGCACATGCCACTGTTCCCTGACGGCCGAGCCATCGGGCTCGTGCCGCACCATGTCCGTGAAATCGGCCTCGCGGAGGCCGCTCGCGGCGTAGGCGACGAAATGGAACCGCTCGCGCGAGGTGAGCGCGCCGTGCCACGACTGCATGGCGCGGAGCAGCGCGACGACGCTGCGCCCCTTCATCGAGAACGCCGGGTCCTCTCCGCGGCGATGCCGGATGTAATCGCAGATCGGGCCGACCTGCGACATGTCGAGCATCGCCGCCTTCGCGAGCCAGGCGAGCACGGTGAACCAGAAGGCCTCGTCCTCGTCCGTGCCGATCGAGCGCGCCGGGGCGGCCTTGCGCCAGGCCTCGAAGAGCCGGCGAGGAGCGCCGGCCGCCCGGGCCTGCACGAGGCGGATCGCGTCGAGGAAGCCATAGGTGGCCGGCGTCGCGAGCAGCTCGTGGCACATCGCGCGCGTGAGCGGGACGGGGAAGCTCTCGCGCGCGAAGACGGCGAGCGACCCGCCCGCGGCGACATGCGCGACGAGCGGCGCAAACTGACCGGCGTCGTTCTCGAAGAACGCATTCCACAGGATCGCCGGCATCGGGTAGCGCGCGAGCAGGTGCGCGACGAGCGAGCGGAAGAGCGTCGTGCGGCTCTTGCCCTGCGGCGCCCATGCCGAGACGTCGCGGACGGCGGGAAGCGCCGCGACGAAGGCGAGCGCGCGGAGGATCTCGGCGTCGAGGAGGCGCGGCGCCCTGTCCTCGACGACCCGCGCGAGCTCGAAGAACGCCGGCGTCTTGAGGCCCAAGGGGACCATCGCGAGGAGCGGATCGTGCTCGTCGCGCCGCGCGATGCCGCGCTTCTCGGCGGCCGAGCGCGCCTTCGCCGCGGCGATGGCGGTCTCGAGCGCCGCCTCGCGCGCGGCGCGCTGGGCGTTCTTTTCCACATGAGACTGGTGAATCGATGCGTGGCGGGCCTTGGCGGCCTCGCGCTGCTGGCGGTTCATGATGAGACCCTCGCTTGGGGGGGCGGCGCGTGTCGCGGCGCCGCCGTGGACACCTCGTCTGGACGCTCACGGCTGCTGGCGTCGTCGTTTCAGGCTTGAGGGGCTCGTGCTCATGGCTGTCCCGGCGCACGGACGGGCGAGGGGCGGCCCATTGGACAAGCGCCTCGCACGGGCGCAGATCGCGCAGTCGGCCCCATCGAGGACGCTTGACGAGCGCCCCCGTGTCGCGTGACGCTCGTTTTCATGACGAGCACCCGCGGCCACCCGTGATCCGATAAGCCCACAGCCCGCGCGCGCGGCCCTCCTCACGACGGCTCGATCCCCCGGATTCAGCCCCTCGTCGTGATCATGAAAAGGAGGGCCCGATGGCGGCCTTGCGTAATTTGAAGCTCATCCCGCTGTACCTGATGTGCAGCCTGGAAGGTGTGTGCTATGGCGTCTACTGGCTGTGGCTGACCGCGCATCGGGGCATCTCGCCGATCGGCGCGACCGCGGGCCTGCCGCTCGCGGCCTGGCTGTCGAGCAGGCTCGGGCTCTCGGGCGCTGCCGCGGCGCTCGCGGTGCTCGGCGTCGCCGGCTGGTTGCTCGGGATACGCCGGGCTCGCGCCGCGCCGTGAGGGTCAGTGTGAGGATGCCTGCGTCATGTTCCTCTAGCAGGTCCCGATTTCGCCGTTATAGCTTGCAGGGTCCTGACATCCGCGAGGTCCTTGTCGCGCCCCGAGGCTCGCTTGTTCTTCAACAGAGCATCGAGACCCAGGAAGAACACGGCAAGGCCGTCGATCTCGCCTGCGATCCTACCCGCCCAGGCCTCCTCGAAGTCGACGCCGGAAATCGACGTGAGCAGATCGATGCGGTTCGGTGGTCGGCCGAGCTGAACGACGAAGCCGAGGCGGGTAAAATCACGAGGAGATAGGCCGACACCGCCAAAACCGAACGCATCGAGCGCGGCGACGATGCGCTCCGCGTTCTCGGGCGTCGAACGGACGAGGAAATCGATGTCTCCGGTGAACCGCGGATGACCATGGAAGGCCACGGCGTGACCGCCCACGATGATGAAATCAACTCCGCTCGAGCTCAACAACGCGACAAACTCTCTCAAGTCTTGCTGCAGCTTCACCGAGCGACTCCCTGTAGGCAGAGATGAGGTCGAGCAGGATGTCCACGCGCTCTCTCGGCGTCAGCCCAGCGTAGTACGCCAGGTCGGCCTCGTCGGCTTCTTCGAAGCTCTGGAACACCTGGATGACCTTATCCATGACGTCGAAAGCCTAGCACGGAACCGGTGGCTCAGCACCCTCAAGACATCGACGGCGCCGCCGTCGGCATCACGCCGAGCGGGATGGACTCCGTCGTCACCTCGATCAGCTCACGCAACCGCCGCACCCCGTCGCGGTATCCCTCGGGGGTGAGCACCACCATCCGGTCGAAGAGGCGGTAATATTTGTCGCGCGTCTCGGCGACCTGCTTCTTGCGGAACTCGGGGGTCGCCTGGGACAGGGAGCGCAGGTTGTCGAGCCGGTCACAGGCCTTCACGAAGTAAGGGCGCCAGTCGGTGCACACGTAGAAGCGATCGAGGTATCCCTCCTTGGGGACCTTGGAGAGCACCTTGACGATGTTGCACACGTCGGCGCCGAAGCAGTCCTCGATCTGCTCGGCGGAGAGCCTCGTGTCCTCGCGGGTGTCGTGGAGGAAGCAGCTTATCGTCGTGTCGAGGCGGACGATCCGCGCCTCGTCGAGGCCGATGAGCGTCGCTCGCCGGACATGCTCGAAGTAGCGGAGGGGCTCGCCGTGCTCGTCCGTCTCCTTGCGGGTCTGGGCGCGGTGGGCGTATTTTGCGAGCATGTAGGCGAGATCGATCTTCCGGAGCTCGCTGGGCGAGAAGAAGGGGTCGATCCGGCGGAAGAACGTCTCGTGGTTCTCGTTGCTCATGGCCGCATCCTATCCCATTTCCGCGCCGAATGGATGCTGCTCGCCCGCACAGGGGCGCGGAGGATCGCCCTCCCTTGCGCTTCGCGGCAGCCGTCGCCATGCGCGACCCCCGGCGAGCCTCGATCGTGACCGCTCCGGCTGCGCGGCCCGGTCTCGCGGGTGCGGCCGCCCAGGTCTTTCCGCCGGTCCTTTGCGCGGCGCCTTCTTCGGCGCGGCAGGCCCCGCGGCGCCCGGCCCTCATGTCTCCTCGTCCGCCGGGGAGTGCTGCGAGTCGCGATACGTCCAGTCCCGCCGGTCGTCGTCTCCAACCAGCAATACGATCTGTCGGCTCGCTCGGAGCCGCGTGCCATCGGTGAGCTCGGCCTCCACGTTGACCTCGGCGTAGAATCCGATGGCGGCCTCGTCGAGGAGGTCCGCCACCGGCGGCGGGGGGAGGGTGAAGGGATAGCGATATGGGGTGTGATGGGCGAGGAGCGTCAGATCGAAGGTGTACTCGGGGCCCGCCGCGACGCCGGTGCCGCGGACACGCCAGCCGAGGGAGAGTTGCACCTCCCTGCCCGGCGGTCGTCCTCTGTCCAGACGTACCAGGATGCGCATCTCCTCGTCACGCTGGAAGACGTCTCGATCGCCGGGGAGGAAGATCAAGATCGCGGGGGTGTTCATGGAGGTCAGGGTAGCTCGACGCGTCAGAGGTTGATGCCCAGATGACGGCGGGGCTCTCCTCTCCGCAGTTTTTCCCGGTGGTGCAGGGCCGTACTTCGATGCGATAGTGGCCGACAGGCATGGTGCGCATGGGGACGCGGATGGCCTTGGTGGTCATGGCCTTGGCACCGGCCCGGTCGTCTTTGCCCAGCGCGATCCCCTCTCCGCCCCCCCACGCCGCCCGCGTCGACCTCCTCGCCGCCCACATCGAAGGCCAACCCGCCGCCCCGGGGCTCAGCTTCCACCGCGCCACCGCCCTCGAACCTCTCCCCATGAGCCTCGAAGGCCAGACCTACCAGGTCACCTACCGCGCCGGCCCCCCGGCGCACCTCATCGATGTAACGATGACCCCCTCCGCGGCTCCCACCGGTGCAACCATGACACCGGGTCGACCGACGAGCCCATCACCGCGGGCCAGCTTATCTGGAAAGCCGGCCCGGACAACGCCTTGAGCGTCAAGCCCATTCGCCTTGAAGGAGGCGCTTTGGGCATCACCATTCAAAACAGCCTTCCTCCCGAGCAGAGCGCCCTTGCCGGCACGATCGCGCCCACACCACCACCCCCACCTCCCGAACCGGACAAGACCTGGCTTCTTATCCCTCCATCGTGCTCATCGTGCTCATCCTTACCGTCTGGTATCGAAAACGCAGGCTTGACACTGATCCATTGGTACACGCCCTTTCTTGGAAGGACGACGTCCTTGTCCACGAAATCGTCGCCCTCCTTTCGAAGGAGGACGTCCCTCCTCAGAAACACGTCCGCGCAAGACGGCAGCAAGACCGCGGTGGCAGTGCGCGGGGCGACCAGGAAGAAGGTCGTCTTCGGCTTGCACCACCTGTGCGACCGCGTCCAGGCCGCTGACCCAGTCGACCCCGACCGACGCCGCCGCCGTCATCGTCGGGTAACGGTCCCATCATGAGGCGAGGACCGCCTTTCCAGGCGCAGCGCCCGGCCTCAACGCGACGCTGCCCTGGGCCCACCGCGCCCTGCGGCGAGGCCCGCGCCTGTCCACGTCGTGCGACGTCGTTCCACATCGTCCAGCCACGAGCAGAGCCCCGGCGCGACCGCGCGGGCCGCCGCGATCCACCGGGCGGCCGCTGCGCCGTCGCCCATGGCGGCCGCCCGCTCGGCGAGGAAGGCGAGCTGCTCGGGGGCGAGCTTTGGTCCGAGCGCGGCGAGATCGGCCTCGCGCACGGCCGCGGGGTCGGCGCGGAGGCGGCGCAGCAGGCCGTGGAGCGCGAGCGGGCCGAGGTCGGCGAGGGGGCGCGCGTCGAGCGGGGACGGCGATTCGAGCTCGACCCAGTCGAGCCAGCCTCCGCCTGGGGGCAGCTCTCGCCGCACCGCGGAGAAGAGCTCGGCCACGGGGCCGCTCGGGGGCGTCACGGGGAGCGTGAGCTCGTCGCTCGACGTGACGCCGAAGGGCGTCGCCGCGAGCACGCGGAGCGACAGCCTGCCCCGGCGGACGCTCCCTGTGAACGGGGAGAGATCGACCACGGCGCGCCGCGATCCGGTGGAGTCGAGATCGCGCACCGGGTGCCACTCCGGGTCGGGCAGGGAGGGCAACACGGTGCGTGGCGGCTCGCCCTCCTCGCGCGCTCGCAGGCCGAGGCCCGAAGGGCAGAGGAACGTCGGATCGAGGACGTTCGGGATATGGGCAGACAGGGCGCTCGTCACCACCCGGAGCTCGAGGATGACGAGGACCGGGCCGCCTTCGAAGATCGAAGGCTCGACGGGCTCGGCGCGCAGGGCGATGTGGGGAGGCGCGGCGCTCACGCGGAACCGCCGTATTTCCAGCGATAAGCTGGGTTCTTCTCGGGGATGACGCGGCGGATCTCCTTCGCGTGCCGCGCGCAATACGTGGTGATGTCCCAAGCGCCGATGGGGTGGGGGGTGAGCGTCTCCAGGGACTCGTCGGTGAAGTGCCAGTCCACGTCGTAGTTCATCACGCACGAGCCGCCGGTGAGGCTCGAATAGCCGCAGCGATGGGGGAACCCGAACGCGTGCCCGAGCTCGTGGGCGACGATCGGCTCGGCGTCGGAGAAGATGTTCTTGAACACGACCACGAAGATGAAGTTGGCGAAGTGCCTCCGGCCGTTGACGGGCCTCGATCCGCAGACCCCGGCCGTCCCGCCTCCGGACGGCTTGTCGGTCTTGGAGTCGTGGTAGACCTTGATCGGCGGCGCGTCGCCCTCGTGGAAGCCGAACCCCGTCCCGAGCACCACGCCGTGCCGGTGGTGGAACGTCGGGAGGCACCAGCGAATGCTCGACGTGGCGTCGTCGATCGATCCCGTCCCTGCCACGAACTCCGGGGTGAGCCCGGGCCCGGCGAGCCAGATACGCGTCTTGCCGCCGGCGAGCGACTCCGTTCCGAGCGGGGAGAATTGCAGGGTGCGATCGGGGTGCTTGATGTCGATCCGGAGGTGCGGTTTCTCGCCGGCGGGGATGGGAGCGAGGGATACCTCGATGTATTGCGAGACGGGGGCCTCGGCGAGGCTCTCCGGGTCGCCGTCCGCGAGCGCCGGGACATCGCCCTTCTTCAGCTCGGCGGTGCCGTCGAACAACAGGTGTTCTTTGGTCTCGACCTCGCCATCGCTGTAGATGCCGGTCACGAACGTGACGGAGAACCAGCCGGGCTCCTCGAAGTGCCGATCGTACCCGTGGAAGAACGCGCGCAGCTTGTGGTTGAAGTTGTCCGTGAACACCGGCCCTTCGTGCTCGATGGGGACGATCTCCGCGGCGAAGTCGAGCTGTACGCAGGCAGGCTCGGCGATCGAGCGCACCCGCCCGAGGTCGGGGATCCCGGCGTCCTTGGCGGCGTAACATTGCACGTCGAAGCGATGCCACATCGTGACGAGGCCGGTGCGCGCGACGAACCCCTCGGCGTGGTCGGCCACCGGCTCGACCTCGAGCACGAAGTGGTCGCCCGCGGTCGAGGGGCACAAAAAAACGATCTTGGACTCGAAGACCGTCTTCGAGACCACCGTCGCCTCGGCGAGCGCCGTCGTGGCGTCGCGCTCGACGATGGAGAACCCCGGGACCTCTTCCCACGGTGGGCTCGCGGTGGGCGCGCCCTCGTTGTCGCCGCCGTGCGGGCCGAGCGGCGTGGCGAAGGGCTTCGTCCCGCGGGGCGCGTGATCGTTCGGGTCGAGGTAGCCGCGGAACGGGCTGCGGATGACGGGCCAGTCGTCCGAGGGGTCGTCCCTGTCGATCAACCGGAATCGGAGCCGGACCGAGGGAGGCGGCGAGAACGGGCCGAGCGCGATGACGCGCGCCCAGAGGAGGACGCTCTGCCCGACTTCGACGCGCTCGCCCGCGCGATCGTGCCGCAGGTAGACGCGCCCGCGATCATCGTCGCTCGTGTAGCCCTCTTTGCGCTCCGCCGCGCGGGCCCCGAGCTCCAGGGCACCCGTGGTCGGCCGATAGAGGCCCTCCACGTCGATGATGAGCGCGATCAGGGCGTCGGAGAGGGCAATGGTCGACTGGGTGGTCGTGCCCTCGATGGCGCGCGCGGCCACGGCCTGCCGCTGCGCGTCGGGGACGAGGCGGGTCACCACCGAGACCTCGAGGGCGAAGGTCCCGCCCGAGGTCGTCCGGGTGCTCGACCACGGGGAAGCGATCGACAGGCGCAGCTCGGAGAAGGGCGTGGCCTGTTCCTCCGCGGTGCCCTCGACGGGGTAGAGCTCTGCGAGCACGACGATCGGATCGTCGTCCGGCGGCGTGAGCACCTGCTCGAAGAGGCCGTCGAGGGAGAGCTGCTCTCCGCCGGAGAAGGGCACCGTGCGCCCGAGGAAATGCCCGCCGATCGTGATCGCCGCGTACATCGTCGTGCCCGCCTTGGGCCTCGGCGCGGCGTCGAGGCCGAGCAGGCGCGTCACAGTGATCGTGACCACGCCGCGAGGCAGGAGGCCCTGCAGGGCGTCGTCAGCCATCGTGCGCCTCGGCGAGCAGGTTGCGGAGGTCGTCGTCGAGCGCGTCGCTCGCGGGCTTTCCCCGGGCGACCCGGAACGCGAGGATCGCCGCCTTGGTCGCCGCCGTGAGCGTGTTGTCGAGGGGCCCGCGATAATGGCCGAGGTTCAGCAGGCGGCCTTGCACGCCCCGGATCGTGTCGAGCGGAGAGAGCCGGCCGAGATCGATCTCGTACGTGATCGAGGGGCCGCCGGGAGGGCTCTCGGCCTGCGCGGAGGGCCAGAGCTCGATGGTGGCTTTGCTCGCCGTGCGGGGCACCTCGGCCTCGATCGGAGACGAGCCGTCGGTCTCGCCTTCGCTGGTGCCGAGATCGGTGGTGACACGGTACTTGAGCTTCTCCCGGTACTGGACGACGAGGCGGAGGAAGGTGCGCTCTTCCCGGACGACGAAGAAGGTCGTTCGCTTGCCGGTGTCGGCCGGCTCGGCCCGCTCCTGCGGGTCGGGGATCATCACCACGTCGCCCGGGAGGAGCTGGCTCCGGTCGGGTCGCCTCCGGCGCAGCACGCTGTTCACGCTGTCGTCGTAGACGCTCCCCGAGCGGCGAAAACCGTGGGTCGCCGAGATGCTGGAGAGGCAGTCGCCGTCCTTCGTCAGGTACCGCTCCACGCGGATACGCTACCACAGCGAGAGCGACGGACCGACCCAGGTTTGCCGCGGATCCTGGGGTCTCTTCCCTTCGAGGGCGAGGGCGAGGCCGGCGAGCGCGACGACGCCGCCGGTGATGGAGAGGCCGATGGCCGCGTCTCGTGCGCCCGGTGACTCGCGCGCCGCGGCGACGCTGCCCGACACGATCCCGGCGCCCAGGGTGACCCCGCCGGCGGCGCCGAGCACGATGCCGGCCACGGTGGTCGCCGAGAGGTCACGCGCCCCCGCGCTGGGCTCTCTCCTGGATCGCGCGGGGGGCAGAGGCAGCTCGATCCTCGCCTCGACGCCGTCCTCCACGAGGATCGTTCGTTCGAAGAAGACGCGGCCGTTCGCCGACGCGACGACCTTGCGGGGGCCACGGTTCGCCGGCGCGGCCTCGCCGAAGCGCCTCGGATCGAGCTTCGCGCCGTCGACGCGGACCTCGACCTCGGGGGCCTTCACGATGATCCGCAGCCGGCCGGCGCGCGCCGCCATCGCCCGCGCTTGATCGGCGAGCTCGCCCTCGCGTCGATCGCGCGTCGCCCGGCAGAGGTCGCGCGCCCGGGTGAGCGCCGCGAGCGCACTCGCGAGCTCGTCGATCTCTTCGTGGCAGCGCGCGCGCAGCCGCCATGTTCCGATCGATTCGTCCGGAGAGAGATCGAGCTCGACGCATGCCTCGGCGTATCGGCCTTCGGCGAAGAGGGCGCGCCCCTTGACGAGCCAGCGATCGAGCTCGGTGTCCCCGCGGGCGGAGGCGGTGAGCGAGAGCGACGCGCCCAGCAGAAGAGCGCTGGGGATATGCGGCGAGCCCCGCGGGGAACAGATCCAGCGTGCGCCGCGAGCCATCGTCCCGAGAGAGTCTACAGGGGAGCGCGCGACAAGGGCGAGTCGTTGGGTCGCGATCGCGGGTCGGCGCCGGACGGACGCGCTCGCCTCCGGCGGGACGCGGAGGAACGGCCTCCCGCAAGCTCCGCGGTCCGTGTATCGTCCTCCCATGGCCAAGCCCCGGCGAGCTCGCTACGGCGCTCCGATCGTCATCACCATCGCTGCGGTCGCGACGTCGGGCTGCGGCTCGACGCCCGAGTATCCGCCGAACCCTCCGCCGCCCGAGCCGATCCACCGTAACCCCCCGGCGCAGGAGATCCCGACGGCCCCGCCGACGGCCACCTTCGCGACCCCGCCGCCTACGGCGAAGCCGACGGCGCAGATCGCGGGGAACGATCTCCCGCCGCCCACCGGCCATGGTCGCGTCGAGACGAACCCGGACGGCTCGTGCACCGAGTACCCCGATCTCTCCGGCTTCACCTGCCCGCCCGGCATGACCTGCAACCCGCCCCCGCCGCGCAAGGTCCGCTGCCCGACCAAGTGATGGCGCCGCGACCTGCCTCCGATCGCGTCCGCGACGAGTGGCGGAGGCGCATCGAGGCCGAGTATCGATCGGCGTCGATCGCCCAGCACCTCGGCCTCTGGCTGATCCAGATCGGCGCGCCCGCCGCGCTCGTCGGCATGAGCCAGCGGGCCGCGCGCGACGAGCTCGTCCACGCGGCGCATGCGCGGCGCGTGTACGCGGCGGCCGGCGGCGTGGAGGTGCCCGTCCTCGACAGGGCGAGCCTCGGCCTCACGCGCCACCCGGCCGATCCGCTCGAGCTCGACGTGGCCCGCGTCGCCGTCGATGTCTTCTGCCTCGGCGAGACGGTGGCGGTGCGCCTCTTCTCCGCGCTGCGCACCGGCTGCTCGATCAAGCCCGCGCGCGCCGCGCTCGATCGCGTGCTGCGCGACGAGGTGAGGCACCGCGACCTCGGCTGGGAGCTGCTCGCGTGGCTCCTCGATCAGCCCGCGGGGCCGTCGGTGCGGGCCCTGCTCGCGCAGGAGCTCCCGCGGATGCTCGCCACGCTCGCGATGAGCTACGCGCCGCCGGAGACGCGCGACGACGCGCAGATCTCCCCGGGCGATCGGGCGTGGGGGCTCATGTCGGGGGCGCGCTACGCCGACGTGCTCGGGCGCTCGGTGGCGCGCGATCATCTCCCGCGGTTCGCGAGGCTCGGCGTCGACGCCGCCGCGGCGTGGGAGGCGGCCCGCGGTGGAGATCACTCCGTCAAGCAGGCTTCGCAGTCGGCCGGTGAGCTCGGCACCATGAAGTGAACCGAATCGAAGCGTCCGACGACGTCGCTGTCGGCCGTCCAGGTCCCCACGACCAGGCCCACCTGGAGCTCGGCAGGCAGGTCGGGCCGGTTGAACTGGGTGAGGATGGTCGTCGACGCCTCGCCGTCGAGCCGGTGGACGATCCCGAAGGTCGCGCCGATACGGCAGATGCCGATCCAGCCCTGATGGCTACCGGCGAAGGGCACACGGGTGGTGTTCCCGTTGTGCGTGTCCTTGGCGAGGACGCCAACCTCGAGGTTGGCGATGTCGCCGTCCGCCGGGTTCTGGTAGCCCACGTCGGCGAGGACCCAGTTGGCCGGTGCGCCCGCCGGGTTCCTGGCCATCACCCCGGCGACGTTGAACAGGTGCGAGGGAGCGACGCCGGCGTTCGCGAGCGTGCCGGCGGAGACCCGCGCTGCGATGAGGAAATTGCCCGTCACCTGCTTGTAGAGAAAGGGCCCCCGGTAGCTCGCAAACCAGCCGTTCATGTCGAGTTGCATGGGCCGCATCGAGAGCTGGCCAGGGGTGGTCGTGCCGATGTCGAGGAGGTTGTGCAGGGGAGGCGTCGACTCCGCGGTCGTGAGCAGTTGCCAGTCCGAGAGGGTCGAGGGAGCGCTGAAGTCGTCCGAGAGGGTGCCTATCGGCGCGCACGCTCCGCCGGAGCCGGCCGATCCTCCGGAGCCGCCTGCACTGCCGGAGCCGCCCGCTCCACCTGCACCGCCGGAGCCACCGGTGCCCGTCGTTGACGATGTGGACGATGTGGTCGACCCGCCGGTGGGCTCCCGATCGAAGGTGAGGCCGTCGAGCCCGACGGAGCAGCCCGCGCCGAGGCACAGGAGCGGGGTCATCCGGGCGATCCAGGTCTTCTTGCCGTGGCTCATCGCATGCATCGGGGCCTCTCGAAGGTGGCGCGAGCCCTCGCGGGGTCGCGAAGAAAGCAAGGGAGACAGGGGCTCAGAACGAGCCGTGGATCATGAGCGCGCCGGGGCCGGGCGAGAGGGCCGCGGAGGCGCTGCTGCTCCCACCGGGGCGCAGCAGGACGAGCGCGACGCCCGCCGCCGCGGCCGCGCCGCCCACGATGAAGGTCGCCGTCGAGGCGGAGGCGAGCGTGGTCGCGGAGCTCGCCTTGTCGGCGTCGGATCGGAGGCAGTGGCCATCGATGCAGTTGGCCTTCACCTCGTCGGCGCGGCCCTTGGCGATGACTCCCGTGATGGCGCCTGCGGCGATCCCCGCGGCCCCGACGCCGAACGCGACGAAGCTCGGCCAGAGCGGGCCTCGGGCCGGCGGCGCGACCGGAGGAGGCGGCGCGATCGGCGGCGTGGTCGCGGGCGCGGACGGGGCGAGCGGGGCGAGGGTGAGCTCGATCTTGCGAAGCTCGTCGCCCTCGGTGAGCTTCACCTTCTCCGCCGCGTTCCTGCGCCCCGGTGCGCTCACGGCGAAGGCATGCTCGCCGGGGTTCAGACGGATCGGCGCGCGCAGCGCGGTGACCGGGAGCGGCTTGCCGTCGAGCGTCACGGCGGCCCCTTCGGGGGGCGCGTTGCGGATGGACAGGATCACGCCCGGGATCCGCGTGTCGAGCGCTGACAGCTCCTTGGAGGCGTCGTCGTGCGCCTTGTGCCATTGCTCGGGTGCGCCGTCGGGCACGGGCTCGCGCACCACGCCCTCGAAGAGGTCGCGCGCGGCCACGAGATCGCCTGCGTCGCGCTTGCAGCGGGCCATGTAGAGCACGAACACCGGCGAGTGGGCGGCGCCGTCGGCCATGCGGATCCTTGTCGAAGGCGCTCGCTGAAATCGCCGCTCTTGTAGAGCGAGAGCGCCTCCATCCCGAGCGGCACCGCGCGATCGCTGTCGCCTGCGGGAGGCGTCGAGGGCGGCCGCCGAGGCGGCGAGGAGGATCGCGAGGGCGAGGAGCGAGGCCGGGCGCGCCATGGGCTCATGCTACTTCGGCAAGCCGAAGATGGGATCCACCGTGGGCGGGGCGACGCGGTGGGGCGGGCGGAGGGGCGGCGCCCTGCGGCGGGCGAGGGACCGCGGTGCCCTGCGGCGGGCGAGGGGGCGCTCGGGGGGGCTGACGGCGCTCGGCGGAGGCGGAGGAGCGGCGGCGCGGGCACCACCGCCGGCTCGATGGGCGCGCCGAGCGCTGTTCGGCGGCGCCTGCGCGGGCGCGCGAGATCGGCCCGGGCCGCCGCGGTAGACGATACACGCGGGGCGCGGATCGAGCGGCGGATCTCGGGTCGGATCGATCGACGGAGCGCGGAGCGCGAGCACGCTCACGATCGCGACGCCGGCGAGCGCGAGCGCGGATCCCCGCGGCGGCCGCGCGCCGGGACGGGCTGCCGCGGGCGCGGCCGGCCTGTCGAGGCCCGAGGAGGTGCTCGACAGGAGCGGCGCGGTGGCAGCGATGGTCGCGGCGGTGTGATCTCGATTCTCCTTCGGGGCCGGCGCGGGGAGCGTCTCGTCGAGGTGCGACGCGTTCGTCCGCGCGGCCGCGGCGGGCGGCGGCGCGACCTCGCTCGTCACGGTCGCCTTGCCGACCTCGGCGAACGCGTCGGCCAGGGCGCGCGCCGACTCGAAGCGCCTGGAAGGATCGCGCGCCAGGGCGCGCGCGAAGAACGCGTCGGCCGCCGGCGGGAGATCGGGCGCGTACCGGGACGCCACGGGCAGCTCGTCGCCGCAGATCTTGGCGATCACGTCGCCGAGGCTCGCGCCGAGGAAGGGCTGGGCGCCCGTCACCATCTCGAAGGCGACGACGCCGAGCGACCAGAGATCGCTGCGATCGGAGACGGCGCCGCCGCGGGCCTGTTCGGGGCTCATGTAGAGCGGCGAACCGAGGATCGCGCCGGTCGTGGTGGGCCCGCGCCGATCGGGGGCGAGGTGCGTCTCCTTGGCGATCCCGAAGTCGAGCACCTTGACGACGGTGTCGTCGCCGACCTTCGCGAGGAAGAGGTTCCCCGGCTTGATGTCGCGGTGGACGATGCGGGCCTCGTGCGCCGCGCGGAGCGCCTTGGCCGCCTGGCCGATGATGTCCGCGGCTCGGGCCAGCGAGAGGCGCGGCTCGCGCTCGAGCACGGTCGCGAGGTCCTCGCCTTTGAGGAGTTCCATCATGATGTAGGGCGCGCCGTCCTCGAGGCCGTAGTCGTAGATGTGGACGACGTGGGGGCTCTTGAGCTGCGCGGCCGCCTTCGCCTCGCGCTCGAAGCGGGCGCCGGCCGAAGGGGCGGTCGCGACCTCGGCCGACATGAACTTGACCGCGACCTCGATGTCGAGGCGCTCGTCGCGCGCGATCCAGACCGACCCCATGCCCTCCGGCCGCGAGCTCCCGCAAGAGCTGGTACTTGCCGCCCACGATCGAGCCAGGCGAAGGCTTCATGCCGAGCCCGCGCGCGCCTCAGCCGAGCCCGACGCGCGTGCGGGAGCGAGGTGCGATGTCGCGCCGGAACGTCTCGTCGCTCCGCCCGAGGGGTGCTCTTCGGATCGCGGTCTACGGCTTGCTCCATGGCCTCTGTTTCCTCTACCATGGGGCCCGCAAATCCTAGCGCCCACTCTGCATGCCCGTGTATGCTCCCCCCGTCCCACCACCCTCGCCGAGGTCCCCGATGATCTGCCTCGCCGCGGCGCCCCCAACACCCCCTCCCAGACGTACTGCAGCTGTCCGCGGGAGCGCCCCTCGGCGGCGCCGTCGCGGCCCTGCTGAAGGGCTGCCCCGTCACCGTCACCGACGCGGCGGGCCTGCCCAGAGCCGGGTGACATCGTCCTCGGCCGGGCCTTCGCGTTCATCGGCAAGCAGGCCTTCCGCAAGCAAGGGCTCTCGCGGGTGCAGCGGCTGCTCGGGGGGCTGGGCGGCGCGCGCAGATCGTCTCGCTGCTCGATCGCGCGCCCGTCCCGCTCCCCGGCGCCACTGTTCAGCCGGCGCCGTTGCCCTCGCTCTTGCTCGCGTCGGTCACCAGCGACAAGGCCCTCTACCGCGAGGGCCGCGACGACGTGCGCCTCCTCGTGCTCGATCCCCTCGCTGCGGGGGAGGAGGTCGTGCTCGATCTCAAGCACCAAGGGGTCGACGCCGGCAAGCGCCCGGCG
Source organism: Byssovorax sp. (assembly GCA_046351295.1). GTDB lineage: Bacteria > Myxococcota_A > Polyangia > Polyangiales > Polyangiaceae > JAXLYT01. Next base: position 64,999 of record JAXLYT010000053.1, on the reverse strand, counting down.
CGCCTCGACGCGCGCGGGGTGGCGGCGATCACGCTGCGCGATCTGCCGGCCGGCGATCACGAGGTCCGCCTCCGGGGCGCGCCCGAGAGCGCGCCGGCATGCGCGTTCACGGTGGCCGCGTACCGCCTCGCGCCGCTCGTGGCGTCGATGATCGATCGCCGCCTCGAAGGGGTGAGGCTCGCCTTCGCCGTGCGGGTCGAGAGCTTCGGCCAGCCGGTCGAGGGCGCGGTGAAGATCGAGCTCTTCGATCGCAACCGGCGCGCCGGCGAGCTGATGGCCGAGGCGCGCGGCGGGCGGGTCGAGGGGAGCTTCGTCCTCCAGGGCGAGGGCCCGCATTCGCTGAACCTCCAGCTCGTCACCGACCCCTCGCGCACCGCCACCGTGCCCATCGTCGGCAGCCGCGCCGCGGAGCGGGAGCGCACGACCTTCTCGAACCTCGGCGTGGCGGTCGAGGGCTCGCTCCTCCCGGCCGAGGGCTCCTTCGCCGTGCGCGGCGTCCACCTGACGGAGGGCGCGATCCGCAACACGCCGATCCGCCTAGAGCGCGTCGACTGCACGCGCGCGCGGCTCACCGCCACCGCGGCGATCGAGACGATGCGCGTCGTGGTGATCGACCCGACCTTCCCCGGCAAGCGCCCCGGCGCGGTCGATGTCGCCACCTGCCCGCACCCGGCGTCCACCGACGTGAACTACCGCCGCGGGGAAGAGCTCTTCCACGCCGGCCGCTTCGCCGAGGCGCGGGCCGTCTTCGAGGAGGTGCTGGCCACCGCGCCGTACGCGCTCCACCCGAATTACGCCTACTACGTCGCCTGCTGCTTCGCCCGCGAGGGCGACAAGGCGCGGGCGATGCGTTCGCTCCATGCCGCGATCCGCGATGGGTGGACCGATTTCGAGCTGCTCACCCGGGACGACGACCTCGCGAGCCTCCGCGGCTACGGCCCCTACGAGGCGATCAAGGCCGGCGGTGGACAGCGTGAGACGGTGTTCGACGATGTGCCCGCAGGGAAGACGTTCGAGCTCGAGGTCCCCTCGCCGATGGCGATCCTCTCGATCGGCGTCTTCGTCAACGACGCCCCGTGGGAGGGATGGGCTGCGACGATCACGCCGCCGGCCCTCTCGCCCGCGCTCGTCCTTCCCGAGCGGGCTGCGCCGGGAGAATTCGTGCAGGTCGCGGTCGACACCGGCGCCGCCGACGACGCGGTCTCCGTGTACCTGGTCGTCAAGGACGCGCGTCTGCTCACCGCGGATACGCCGGAGAGCCGCCTCGCGGGCGGCCTCAAGGCGCTCGCGGCGATCGCCGGGAACGAGCTCGGCCGGGGGACTCCGTCGCTCACGCTGGCCGAGGCGCTCCCGCCGGCTGCGCCGCCTCCGCCGGCGCAGTACGACCCGCGCAGCTCGCCGATCGGAGGGCGCCCGCCGCCGCCGTACAACCCGCCGCCGCGCGGCGCGCCGCCGCCCTTCGGACCTCCGCCTCCAGGGGCCTTCGGTCCGCCTCCGCCCGCTCCCGCCTTCGGCCCGCCGGCCGGCTTCGGTCCGCCCGGCGCCTTCGGCCCGCCGCCGCCGCAGGCCGGCTTCGGCCCACTTCCGTCGCCGGCTCCTGCCTTCGGCGCGCCGCCCCCCGTCGTCGCGATGGCCATGCCCATGCCCGCTGCCCCGGGCGCGCCCCCGGCGGTGGATCGCCTCGTGATGGCGAGCCCGCAGCCCGCGCCCGTCATGCACGCGCCCCCCGCGCCCGGCGGGCCGGGGCCGTACCGGCAAGCTCCTCCGGTGACGCCCTCGCCCGTGATCGAGGAGCCCGAGGTGCTCTTCGCGGGCATGGTGGAGACGCGCGGTGGCAAGGGCGCGATCTCGATCCGCCTCGGGCCCGATGTCGCCGACTATCTCGTCTCGGCGTTCGTGATCCAGGGGAGCGACTGGGCCCCGATCGAGGGCCGCTTCCACGCCGAGCGCGCGCTCTTCGCGACCTTCGATCTGCCCGCGTTCGTCCACCCGGACGACGGCGCGGTCGGCAAGCTCTACCTCGCCTCGCCGGGCGGGGCGAAGGTGCGCGTCAGCCGTGACGGCACGGAGATCCCGCTGCTCTTCCAGGGCCGCCCGCTCGGCCGGGGCGAATCGATCCCCGCCGGTCGCGCCGAGCTCGTCTTCGTCGCCGGGCCCGGCCGCTTCGTGGCCACGGTCGAAGACGTCTCGGGCGCGGTCGAGCATGCGACGCGCGACGTGGAGATCCCCGGCCGGCTTCGACGCACCGCGCGGGCCCTCCGCCTGCTCCAGCCGGGCGAGCAGATCGCGCGCGGCGACGATCCCGCGATCGTCGGGCTGCGCGTGCTGCCCGGGCTCGACGCGCCCTTCGAGGCCCTCGTCGACGCCACCGCGGACTACGGCCACGCATGCTGCGAGCAGACCGCGGCCAAGCTGCTCTCGGCCTGCGCGATGTACGCGCTCTCCGTGGAGCGATCTCGGCGCGATCGCGCCGAGGCGATCATGATCGCGGGGATCAAGCGCGAGGCGTCGATGTGGCTCCGCGGCAAGGGCTTCAAGATGTACCCCGAGTCGGCCGCGAAGCGAGACGACTACTGGGGTCCCAAGGCCGCGCGCTACCTGTGGAACCTCGCCCTGCTCAAGGATCTGCGCGGTGAGGCCGCGCCGGGGCGAGCGCTCGCGGGCGCGATCGACGAAGGTCTCGCGATGGCCGCGGACGCGACCTCGGCCTACGGGCTCGAGTGGCCGCCGCGCCGCCTCTCCACCTGCGAGGACGCGTACGGGGTGATCCGCTTCGGCAAGGGAGGCGCGCATGCCGTGGCGCTCGTCGAGGAGCGCACCGCGGAGCTCTCGGGGCGGCGGGGCGCGCTCGGCGCCGTGCTCGAGCGCGCCGAGCTGGCCTACGGAGCCGCGGCCCTCCTTCGCGCCGGCGGGGGCGCGTCGCTCGCCCACGCGCTTGCCCTCGCGAATGCGGTGATCACCCAGATCGGCCCCGAGGGGAGGCTCTACTCCACGGTCGACTCGGTGGCGGCCATCGCGCTGATGACCGAGCTCCAGGCCGCCGGAATCACCGGCGGAAAGGGCCGCGCGGTGATCGACGGCAAGCCTTTGTCCCGGGCCGAGGCGCTCGCGTATCCCGGCGAGATCCAGTCGATCCGCGCCGAGGACGGCGTCGTCGCGGTCGAGGTGAGCCGCCTCGTCGAGGAGGACTTCGCGGCCTTCCACGCCGGCGTCCCGATCTCGATCCGTCTCTTGCGCAACGGGGCCACGACGCGGAGGCTCAATGCCCTCGACGCCGTCGATCTGGAGGTGAAGCTCGACGCCGGGTACAAGCCCGGCGACCTGCTCTGGGTCTGCCTGCCCGACGCCCTCTCCCGCGTGCAAGGCGGCGGGCAGGTGAAGCGCTTCTCCCTCGATTTCCAGGGCAACGACACGCTGCGCGTGCCGCTCGCCGCCACCGGTGTGACCGTCGATCGCGACGGCCGTCCCGCGCCCGCCCACTTCGCGGCATGCGTCCGCAACATGTTCGAGGAGGAGCGCGGCGGGAACCCCGGCCTGCTCGACGTGAGCGTCGCCGCGCCTCAAGGTACAGGCGGCGGGCTCGACCGTTTGATCGCCCTCTTGAAAGGAGCCGCGGGACCGTGACTTCCTCGAAGCTTGCCCTGGCCTTCGCTTCGCTCACGCTGCTCGGCGCCCTGATCTGGGCCGGCTGCGGCGGCGCCACGACCCTCGACACGGGCGCGCTCGTGTGCAGCCCCGGCACCGTGGAGTGCGAGGGCGCATGCACCGTGCTCGACTTCGATCCCGACAACTGCGGGAGCTGCGGGAAGGCATGCAACGCCGGCGAGCTCTGCTCCCAGGGCATGTGCAGCCTCACCTGCAACGGCGGCACCGCCCAGTGCGGCGCGGTCTGCGTCGACCTCGCCCACGATCCAGGCAACTGCGGCGAGTGCGGCAAGGCATGCGCGTCGGGCGAGGTCTGCTCGGCCGGCGCTTGCGCGGGCGGCTGCTCCGGCGGCACGCTGGCGTGCGCCGGCGCATGCGTCGACCCGAAGAACGATCCGAACAACTGCGGCGACTGCGGGAAGACCTGCGCGCCGCCCGCGCTCTGCTCGGCCGGGCAGTGCGGCGCCGACTGCATCGGGGGCACGGTGCAGTGCGGCGCGCTCTGCGTCGACGTGAAGAACGATCCGGCCCACTGCGGGAGCTGCGGGAAGGTCTGCGCGGCCGGTGAGGTCTGCTCGCTCGGCCTGTGCGGCGCGACCTGCAACGGCGGGACGGTGCAGTGCGGCGCGCTCTGCGTCGACCCGAAGAACGATCCGAGCAACTGCGGCGGCTGCGGCAAGGCATGCGCCGCAGGGCAATTCTGCTCGGCCGGGCAGTGCGGCGGATCGTGCGGCGGCGGGAGCACGGCATGCGGCGCGCTCTGCGTCGACCTCCAGAACGATCCTGCGAACTGCGGCGGCTGCGGCAAGGCATGCCCGGGCGGGCAGGTCTGCTCCCAGGGCCTCTGCGCCCAGGTCTGCGCCGGGGGCACCGCCCAGTGCGGCCAGAAGTGCGCGGACACGTCGGTCGATCCCGCGAACTGCGGCGGGTGCGGCAAGGTCTGCCCGGACGGCCAGGTGTGCTCGCAGGGCGGCTGCGCGCTCACCTGCGTGGGGGGGAGCGCCCTGTGCGGCGCGCTCTGCGTCGACCCGAAGAACGATCCTGCGAACTGCGGCGGGTGCGGGCTGACCTGCCCCGCCGGGCTCGTCTGCTCGCTCGGCGCATGCGCGCTGACCTGCGCCGGCGGCACCTCCCAGTGCGGCGGCAAGTGCGTCGACACCGGCAACGACCCCGCCAACTGCGGGATGTGCAACAACGTGTGCCAGGCGGGTCTCGTGTGCAACAGCGGCGCCTGCGCGCTCGCCTGCGGGCCCGGCACGAGCAAGTGCGGCAACAAGTGCGTCGACAACCTGCTCGATCCCGCGAACTGCGGCGGGTGCGGCAACGCTTGCCCCGCCGGCCAGGTGTGCAGCGGCGGCGCATGCAAGCCGAGCTGCGGGCCGGGCACCGTGCAGTGCGGCGACGCCTGCGCCGACACCAAGAACGATCCGGCGAACTGCGGCGGGTGCGGCAACGCATGCGCCGCGGGCGATGTCTGCACGGGCGGCATGTGCGCGCCCACCTGCGGCGCCGGCACGACCAAGTGCGGCGGCAAGTGCGCCGACACGCAGGTCGACCCGAACAACTGCGGCGGGTGCGGCAACGCTTGCCCGGCCGATCAGGTGTGCTCGACGGGCGCGTGCGCCGTCGTCTGCCTGGGCGGCACCACCAAGTGCAATAACCTCTGCGTCGACACCAAGAACGACCCCAAGAACTGCGGCGGGTGCGGCGTCGCATGCCCGGCCAACGAGGCTTGCTCGCTCGGATCGTGCAGCGGATCGTGCGCGGCCGGGCTCACCAAGTGCGGCGCGCTCTGCGTCGACACGACGACCGACGAGGCCAACTGCGGCGGGTGCGGCAGCGCGTGCCTGCCCGGGTCGAGCTGCGTGGGGAGCATGTGCCAGGCGTGCAACAGCGCCACGACGGACTGCGACGGCGACGGCTGGCTCGTCTCCGAGGGCGACTGCTGCGATCAACCGGGGCTCTGCGGCTCCGAGCCCGCGAAGGTGAACCCGGGGGCGATCGAGGTGGTCGGCAACGGGATCGACGACAACTGCAACGGGCAGGTCGATCTCTTCGACATGCAGGACACCGTGTCGTGCGACGCGGGGCTCGCGTCGAACTCGAACAACCCCGTCGACTACGCCAAGGCCATCGGCATCTGCCGGCAGACGGTGGAGAGCCCGCCGACCAAGCAGCAGAAGACCTGGGGCCTCATCGACGCGCAGATCCTCCGCGCCGACGGGAGCCCGCTCGGCGATTCACGCGCGATCTCGCTCCGGGGCGTGTTCGGCAGCGTCTCGCCCGCGCCCCTCGAAGGGCAGCGGATGATGGTGATCTCGAGCGGCATCGCCTCCGACGGGGTGCAGACGAACCCCGGGCCGAACGGCGGCGCGCCCGGCGGTGGGAACGTGAGCACCGCGCACAACCCGCAGAGCACCGCCGACATGAGCGGGTGCGTCCTGCCCCACTGCCTGAAGGACTGGTTCTCCACGGCGAACCCGCCGCTCAAGCAGGCGAACGAGCTGCCCGTCGCGCCCGGCTGCGGCTCGGGCAGCGCCGGCGGTCCGAGCCTGGCGCGCGACTCGGTGATGCTCTACCTGCGCCTGCGCGCCCCCACGAACAGCCGGGCCTTCTCGTTCAACTCGTACTTCTTCTCGGCCGAGTACCCCGAGTTCGTCTGCTCGACGTTCAACGATCAGTTCGTCGCCCTCGTGGACACACCGGCGGGCGCGCCTTCGCCGATCGCCAACCCGATCGACAAGAACCTGATGACGTACATCAACGGCGGGCAGAAATGGCCGATCGGGATCAACGTGGCCAAGGGGACGAACCTGTTCTCGGTGTGCGAGTCGCAGATGTCGAACCCCGGCTGCTGGGACTCCGACGTGAGCGCGACCTCGTGCACGCTCGGCAAGGGGCAGCTCACCGGCACGGGCTTCGAGGCCTCGGGCGGGTGCACGATCGGCGGCGGCACGTTCTGGCTGACCACCGCGGGCAACGTGATCCCGGGCGACATCGTCGAGCTGCGCTTCTCGATCTGGGACGTGGGCGACTTCGCCTTCGACTCCCTGGCGCTGCTCGACGGCTTTCAGTGGCTCCCGAGCGCGACGCTCCCGGGCACCGGCGGAGGCTGAATTTCCGGTGTATCAGGGCACCTGGCAGTGCAGGAGCTCGATGTAGGGCAGGCCGGTCTCGCTCTCGTCGGTGTTCTCGCCGGCGATGTACATCCCGTTGCCGGCGTAGCCGTCGCCGCAGCAGCCGCTCGCGAGGGCGATGCCGTGGCTCTCGGTCTTGAGCACGGCGCTCTTGCCGTGGCCGTGGGCGCGCGCGTCGGGGCCGGAGAGGGGCGCGCCGCCGAAGGAGAGATCGGCGGGCGCGTCCTTCGGCAGGCCGACGGGGAAGCGGCCCTGCGTGTCCTCGGCCTGCTTCCAGCCGGCGGGGCAGGTGGGCGTGTCGAAGTAGACCATCATCCCGTGGGGCAAGGGCGTCATCCGCGGCGCGGCCTCGGCGGCCTTCCGGCAGACGAGGAGCTGGAGGTAGGGGAGGTTGGTCGACGCAGGATCGGAGGTGGTCGCGAAGGGGACGACGCCGGCCACGCCGACGCCGTGGTTGCCACCGCCGGCGACGCCCGCGAACGAGGTGCTCGGCACGTTGAACGAGCCCTTGATCGCGTGCGTGTGGGCGCGATCCTCGCCGCTCGCGAGCGGGTCGCCGTACTTGGTGCCGCCGGCGGCGGCGCCGAGGGTGGGCAGCAAGAAGCGCCCGCCCGCGGCGTCGAAGGGCTTCCAGCCCTCGGGGCAGCTCGGCCCGCGGAAGAACGAGACGGCGCCGCTCGGGAGCGCGTCGCCCGTGGGGGCCGCGCCTCCGCCGCCGGTGCCGGTGGTGGTGCCGCTGCCGCCGCCGGTGGACGACGAGGCGGGGCCGGCCTCGGTGCCGGCCGCGCAGGCCCAGAGGAGACACGGCGCGAGCAGCGCCGCGAAGGCACGCGCGGCCCTCATGGCTTCTCGCAGGCCATGACCTGCACGAAGGGGAGGCCCGAGACGTCCTTCGTGGTCGTCCCCTGGATGTCGTAGGTCTTGGCGGCCGCGCCGCTCTGGTTCGGGCCATCGGCCGCGGCGATCGCCTTGTCGGCGATCGTCACCTGGCCCGAGTAGCCGTGCTGGTGGGCGCGCTCCTCGCGATCACCGAGCGGTTCGCCCACGGTGACGCCGGCCTTGTCGCCCAGGGTCACCCCGGCGATGAGCCGCCCGCGGGCGTCCTCGGCTTCTTTCCATCCGTCCGGGCATTTCCCGCCCGCGAAGAACGCGACCGTCCCCGAGGGAACGCCGTCGTCCGGCGGGCCCGCCGGCGGCTCTCCCGACGCTGAACGCGCGCCCATGATCCAGAGGCCCGAGACCAGGCCGAGCGCCGAGGCGGCCGTCATCGCGGCGCGGCGCAAGCGTTTTCCGTGCATGGAGGGACCATCGCGGTTTTCGGCCCAGCGGTCAACGCACGCAACGGTTGCGCGCCTTCGCGGGCCTGGCAGGCACCTGGGCCGAGGCACCCGCGCTGGTTGACGGCGGGCCACCACTACCCCTAAAAGACCGCACCGATCTAGTACTGCGTACCGCAATTTAGGGGCTCCGCCCCTACGCTCCCGATGGTCGCTACCCCTTCGATTCACGCAGCTCGTCTCGCCAAGGATTGGCGGCGAATTTGCGCCGAGTTGGACTAGTTCCCGCCGCGCGCGGGCCCCGGAGAAACGCCTCGTATGAACCCGACCTGGATGCTCACCATGCTCGTCGCCCTCTCCGCGGCGTTCGCGTGGAGCGCAAACCGCAGGTGGCAGCTCCTCAAGGTAGGACGCCCCGCCGATCGCACCGACAACCTGATCGAGCGGCTCAAGGGCACGTACGAGTACGCCTTCGTCCAGAAGAAGATGGGCAACTACCCGCTCGCCGGGCTCGCCCACAAGATGATCTTCGTCGGGTTCATGGTGCTCCTGCTCCGGTCCCTGACGCTCTGGGGCCGCGGCTTCGATCCGGCCTTCAACATGTGGATCCTGGGCCCCGAGCCCGTGACGCTCCCCGTCATCGGCGCGATCCCGCTCGGCCACATCTACGAGTTCGTGAAGGACGTCGTGGCCTCGATGGTCGTCCTCGGGGCGCTCGTCTTCCTCTACTACCGGATCGTCAAGCAAGAGGCGCGGATGACGCTGTCGGGCGAGGGCATCCTGATCCTCGGGATCATCGTCGCGATGATGCTCGCGGACATGCTCTACGACGGCGCGTCGATGGTGCTCTTCCACACCTACCAGGGCCCCGTCTGCGCGAACCCCGACCAGGCCGATCTCTGCGAGAGCATCCAGACGATCACGGCCCACTTCGGCGCCTCCCCGGGCGACGAGGCGCTCGCGTGGCACCTGTTCCCGAGCCCCGCCGGCTCGCTCGTCGCGAAGATGATGGAGGGCGACGGCCCGGAGAACCTCGTGGTGCTGAGCCACGTCGGCTTCTGGGTGCACTCGAGCCTGGTGCTCATCTTCGCCAACCTGCTCCCGCACTCGAAGCACTTCCACATCATCACCGCCATCCCCAACGTCTTCACCCGCGACATCACCCCGCGCGGCCGCCTGCCCCTCGTCGCCGCGAGCTCGGAGCAGATCGGCGAGCTGGTGATGAAGGCCGTCGAAGAGCCGGAGACGGCCGCCCCCGTGGGCGTCTCGCGCATCGAGCACTACACGTGGAAGGCGATCCTCGACTTCTACACGTGCACCGAGTGCGGCCGCTGCTCCGACAACTGCCCGGCCCACAAGTCCGGCAAGATCCTGAGCCCCAAGCAGCTCACCCTCGATCTCCGCGATCACCTCTACGGCCGCGAGCACGAGCTGCTCAACCGGCCCGGCGGCCCCAAGGGCGAGGTCGCCGACGCGCACGGCCACGGGCACGACGCGCACGGGCACGACGCGCACGGGCATGACGAGCACGGCCACGACGATCACGGGCACGACGATCACGGCCACGGCCACGACGATCACGGCCACGACGATCACGGGCACGACGATCACGGCCACCACGAGCCGGTCTACCCGGAGAACCCGATCCCGATCCCGGAGGTCGCGAGCGCGCCGATCGATCTCGTCGCCAACGTCATCCACCCCGACGTGCTCTGGGCATGCACCACCTGCCGCGCCTGCGAGGAGCAGTGCCCGGTGATGATCAGCTACGTCGACAAGATCGTCGAGATGCGCCGGAACCTGGTGCTGGTGAAGGGCGAGTTCCCCGCCCAGCTCGCCGGGCCCTTCGGCGCGATGGAGTCGAACGGCAACCCCTGGAACCTCTCGCGCCTCGATCGCGCGAACTGGGCCGAGGGCCTCGGCATCCCGACCATGGCCGAGTACCCGGACGCGCCGGTGCTCTACTGGGTCGGCTGCGCGGCGAGCTACGACGACCGCGCCAAGAAGGTCGCTCGCTCCACGGCCAAGCTGATGAAGGCCGCCGGCGTCGAGTTCGCGATCCTCGGCCAGGAGGAGACCTGCACCGGCGATCCGGCCCGCCGCGCCGGCAACGAGTACCTCTTCGTGCAGCTCGCCGAGCAGAACGTGGCGACGCTCAACGGCTACAAGGAGAAGGGCGGCATCCGGCAGATCGTCACCGCGTGCCCGCACTGCTTCAACACGCTGTCGAACGAGTACCCCGACTTCGGCGCCAAGTTCGAGGTCGTGCACCACACCGACTTCCTCCTCGGCCTCGTGGCGGAGAAGAAGCTCATCCCGCGCAAGAAGGTCGAGGGCAAGGTGGTCTTCCACGACTCCTGCTACCTCGGCCGCTACAACGACGTGTACGAGCAGCCGCGCGACATCCTGAAGAGCATCCCGGGCCTCGAGCTCGTCGAGGCCGAGGGGTGGAACCGCCAGAAGGGCCTCTGCTGCGGCGCAGGCGGCGCGCAGATGTTCATGGAGGAGCAGAACAAGGACCGGATGAACGTCAAGCGGACGCTCCAGCTCCTGCAGACCGAGGCGAAGACGATCGCCACCGGCTGCCCCTTCTGCCAGACGATGATCTCCGACGGCCTCAAGGCCCACGAGAAGGAAGACGAGATCCGCCAGCTCGACGTGGTGGAGCTGCTCGAAGAGAGCTGCGCGCTCGACAAGCCCATCGGCGTCCGCGCCGCCATGCCGCAAGACCCGCCGCGCGCCGCGCCCGCAGCCCGCGCCGCCGGAGCTTGATCTTTCTCCCACCACCAATCCCTGAACGGGCGACCAGGCCCGGGTTTTTCGGCCGTTTCGCGTGTGCCCCCCGGACACCGCGAAAACATTGAAGGATCCGGGCCGGTCTTGCGTCAACCAGGCAAGCCCGTCCGAAGCCGCGGTGCACGCTCGTCGTGCTTTCCCCGGCGGCCTGCGCTAGCATCGCCCAAGTCACCCGGAGGTGAGCGGTGGCCCTAGAGACCCACAGCAAACACAGGCGCCCGATGTCGGTCTCGATCGACGCGGTCGCCGATGCTTCCTTCTCCGTTCAGCAAACCGAAGCCGGCGCGGCCGAGCTCCGCTGCGATCAGTGTAATGCCCCCATCGAGGGCGAGCCGGCCGGTCGAGGTCTCTACATCTGGACGAGAGGCGGGGAAGCCCGCTTCGAAGAGCCCGCGCTCTGCGAACGCTGCGCGACCCGCATCGGTATCTCCGCGCTCGCCGCCTGGAGCGTCGAGGAAGAAGAAGGCTAGCGCGCCCGCGCCGGCCTCGTACCCGCGCTCGATTCACCCCGAACCGCCATCGACACAAACCCGCGCCCGTGAGGGGGCCGCGCGGTGACGCAGTCTCGTGATCCACGAGACCGACGCGCTCCAGGTCGCCCACCCAACCGCGACCGCCAGGGAGCGGGGCGCAGCACCTACGTCTCGTCGATCGCGACGCCGCAGGCTTCTCTCCCACGTCTCAGAACGCCTCGCCGATCGCGACCGAGACGGCGATCGGGAGGCCGAGCACCGTCCCTGACTCGCCGAAGCCCGAGGGCAGGTACTCGCCCGGCTTGAAGCCCGTCTTGGTGCTCGCCAGCGCGTCGAACACCTGCCGGCAGTCGCCGACCACCTGCATGCACGGGATGCGGTAGCCGAGGTCGGCGCGGAACGGGCCGACCGGCGTGTCGTAGCGCAGGCCGATCCCGGTCGAGAGGTGCGGCGTGTTGGCGTTGAAGAGGTCGCGGCTCACGTCGCTCGCGTCGAGGAAGACGCTGCTCCCGAATTTGCCGGCGATCGGGAAGCGCAGCTCGAGCGAGGCCTCCCACAGCCGGTTGCCGCCGGTGCCGAGCAGGTCGGCGCTGGCGGACGTGATCTGCGCGTGGGGGCCCACGCCGTTCTGCGTGTAGCCCCGGTTCGAGCTCGGCCCGCCGCTGAAGAACGCGCGAAACTGCGCGATCTGGAGGCTCCGCGCGCATGCGAGGTCACGCGCGAGCTGCGCCGCGCTGTCGAGGCTCTTGTCCTCGCCGCACGCCTGGGGGTCGATGAACTGGTAGTTGATCGGGAAGAGGAAGCCGAGGCTCATCCGCAGCGCCAGCGTGAGCCCGCGCGGGAGCGGCACGTAGCCGCGGATCTCGGGGAGGACGCGGAAATCCGTCGTGTCCGGCCCCCACGCGCCCTGGATGTCCGTCGCGACGTAGAGGCCGCTGTGCGGGCTCAGCTTGGTGCGCTTGCCGTTCTGATCGAGGCGCAGGTCGAGCTGTGCCGTCGCCTGCGCGTAGGGGATGATCAGCGTCTTGTAGCCGTCGGGCGTCGCGTCGGTGATGTACGCGAAGGGCGACTCGAGCTGCAGGTGCGTGAACAGGCCGAGGTTGATCCGCGATCGCCAGAACGGGCGCTGCACGCCGAGGACGGCGGTGACCTCGTTGTAGCCCACCACGAACTCGTCGGTGTTCTGCCGGCCGATCGAGGTGAGCACCTCGCCGCCGGGCAGCGCGCTGTCCGAGCGCGTGTAGGGCTTGCCCGCGACGGAGCTCGTGCTGAGCGGCCGGTAGTGGCCGTACGAGCCGCCGAAGATCCCCACCGTCCTCGCCTCGATGAACGCGGGCTGCTGCAGCTCGAAGCGCACGCGGAGCTCGGGCAGCACGTGCACCTTCTCGCTGCTCGCCAGGCTGTCGAAGCTCTTCGGGTAGTACACGACGCCGGGCTTGCCCTCGACGAGGAAGTGCCGGAGCCCGCCGAAGAGGTTCTTGTTCTCCCACGCGGCGAGCAGGTGCTGCTCCACCCGGCTGCCGATCTCGACGCCGCCGCCGAGCCTCACCGAGCGGAGCGCCGTCGGGTGGACGCGGAAGAGCACGGGGATCTGTGCGTCGCGCGAGCCCTCCTTGCCGAGGTCGGGGAGCACGTCCACCGAGCCGAACGTGCCGAAGTCGGTGAGCGCGATCTCCGCCGCGTCGAGCGCCGCCGTCGAGAACTCCTGGTCCTTGCGGATCCCCAGCGCGCGGAGCAGCGGCGCCGTGGGCAGCTCGCCTTGCCCCTCGATCCGCAGCTCGCCGAAGCGGCAGTAGGGCCCGAGCTCCAGCTCGTAGACCACGCTCGCCTTGTGCGTCCCGAGGTCGATCGTCGATCGCCCCGTCACCTTCGCGCGCGCGAAGCCGTGATCCGTCATCGCGCGCAGGAGCAGCTTCTTCGTCTCCTCGAACGGCGCCTCCTCGAAGATCTGCCCCTTCTTGAGCGTCTGCTTGGCCTCGTCCACCGGGATCTCCACCCGGATGCGCGTCGGCCCGTCGTCCTTCCACGTGACCTTCACGTCGTCGATCCGCACCGGCTCGCCCTCGTCGACGGCGATCTCGATGCGCACCTCGCCCTCGCTCACGCGCTCCACCCGGCCTGCGCGCGCGTGGGCCTCGTAGTAGCCGCGCGCCCGGTAATAGCGCTCGACCCTCGCCAGATCCCGCTCGAGGACGAACGGATCGTAGCGGTGGTACGACACGGTCAGCCGGTCCCAGATGCTCAGGATCGGCACATGCTCGAGCACGCCGCCGAGCGATCGCCCCGTCTCCACGGTCGCGATCTTCTCGGTGATCGCGTCGGGATCGATCTTGTGCGCGTCCAGGGCCCGCAGCCGCTCGACGAGGCACCCCGAGAGGTCCTGCCGCGCGCAGGTCTCCACGGCGTAGGGCTTCTTCACGCAGCCCTGGCCAGGCCCGAGGCCGAAGGCCGCCGCGAGCGCCACGCCGAGGATTTCGCGCCGAGGTCTGGGGTTCACCGGGGGAGGTCCGCTATGCTCGCGCCGCTGCGGCCCCGCGCTGCGGGCCGCAACGAGGCCTAGCATGGCAGAGAACGAGCGAGACGACGCAATCGCCGGGCCGCCCTCGCCCGCACCTCCCCCCGCAGATCCCGCCGAGCCCGAGCGCCGCGGCGCGCTCCGCACCCTGGTGACCGCCGGAAGCCTGCTCTACGCCGCGTCGCTGGCCGTCCCGGCGGCCCGCTTCCTCACGTCGCCCGCGGGCGATGCGAGTGACACGGGCGCCGGCGCCGCGCGCTTCCTCCCGGCCGGCAAGCTCGCCGATCTGCCCGAGGGCCGCCCGGTGCGCGTCGCGTTGCGCGGCGATCTGCGCGACGCCTTCACCCTCAGCGCGGACCAGCCCCTCGGCGCCGTCTGGCTCCTCCGCCGCGGCGAATCGGTGAGCGCGTGGAGCGCCGCATGCCCGCACCTCGGCTGCGCCGTCGACCTCGCCGCCGATCAGAAGAGCTTCACCTGCCCCTGCCACACCTCCCGGTTCGCCCTCGATGGAACGCCCGAGGCCGGCCCCGCCCCGCGCGCCCTCGATCCGCTGGCCGTCCGCGTCACGGCCGGCGTCGTCGAGGTCGACCTCCGCCGCTTCCGCCAGGGGATCGCCGAGCGCGTCGAGGTGGGCGCGTGAGCAAGCTCGGTAACTGGCTCGACGAGCGCGCCGGGCACCGCGCCTTGCTGCGCGTGATCCTCGACGAGCCCATCCCCGGCGGCGCGCGCTTCGCCTATGCGTGGGGCAGCGCCCTCATCCTCACCCTGCTCACCCAGGCCGTGACGGGCTGGCTCCTCATGAGCGCCTACGCCCCGAGCGCCACCACCGCCTGGGCCAGCGTCGCGTACATCCAGACGACCCTCCGCGCCGGCTGGCTCATCCGCGGCATGCACCACTTCGGCGCGCAGGCCATGGTCGTCTTGCTCCTTTTGCACCTCGCGCAAACGGCCCTCACCGGCGCGTACAAGCGCCCGCGCGAGCTCAACTGGCTCTTCGGTTTAGCCCTGTTCGGCATCGTCCTCGCGTTCGGCCTGACAGGCTATCTTCTCCCGTGGGATCAAAAAGGCTACTGGGCCACCAGGGTGGCGACCGGCATCGCCGGCACCGTTCCGCTCATCGGCGCGTTCCTGGAGCGCACGCTGGTCGGCGGCGCGCAATACGGCCACGCGACCCTCACCCATTTCTACGCCCTCCACGTCGGCCTCCTCCCCGCGATGACGCTCCTGCTCGTCGCGGCGCACATCGCCCTTTTTCGCCGCCACGGGCTCACCCCTGTCCAGTCGTCCGACCCCAAAAAGCTCGATCGCTTCTACCCCGCCCAGGTGGGCAAAGACCTCCTCCTCGGCTTTCTCCTCCTCGTCCTCCTCTTCGCCCTGAGCGCGAGAGGCCATGGCGCGCCCCTCGACGCCCCGGCCGACCCGGCCAGCAATTACCCCGCGCGCCCCGAGTGGTATTTCCTCCCCCTCTTCGAGCTGCTCAAGCATTTTCACGGCGCGCTCGAGCCGGTGGGCGCGGTGGGGATTCCCACCCTCGTCCTCGGGTATCTGGTGGCTTTGCCCTTCCTCGACAAAGGGCCGAGCCGCGCGCTCAAGCCCCGTCTCAAGCTGCTTGTCCCGCTCGCCCTCCTCGGCCTCGGCGCGCTCGGCCTCGGCCTGAAATCGGTCTCCGCCGACGCGGCCGATCCTGCCTTTGCCCGCGCCCGCGAGGAGGCCAGCGCCCGCGCCGCCCGCGCGCTCGTCCTCGCGCAGAAGGGCGTGCCGCCCGAGGGCCCGCTCGCCATGCTGCGCGCCGATCCGGAGACGCGCGGCCCCGAGGTCTTTGCGCGCGCCTGCGCCGGCTGCCATCGCCTCGGCGCGCTCGGCCCTCCCGCGGAGGAGATCGCCGCCCCCGATCTCGACGGCTTCGGCTCCCGCCGCTGGGTCCTCGCCGTGCTCGACGACCCCGACGCAAACACCCTCTTTGGCCACACCCCCTTCGCCGGCTCGATGCCCTCGATGACCCGCCCGCCCAGGGACCCGGCCGCGCAGGCCCTGTTCAAGGCCATGAGCGCCGACGACCAGGCCAAGGTGGCCGATTTCCTCACGGCCCAGGCCCGGGGCGAGCGTGGCCAGGGGTTGCCGGGGGAGACCATCGTGCGACAGCGTTGCACGGCGTGTCACCGCCTCGACGGCAAGACCGACGACGAGGACTCCCTCGCGCCCGAGCTGCGCGGCTGGGCGAGCGAGGCCTGGATCGCCGCGCAGATCGACGACCCCGGGAGCGGCAAGACCTACCCGAAGGGCGCCATGGCTCCGACCCTCGAAGGCCATATGCCGGCCTTTCGCGACACCCTCTCGGCCGGCGACCGCGAGGTGCTCGTGGCCTTCCTCGCCCGCGAGATGCGCAAGTAGCCGGGCGCTTCGTGATACGCTCCGGGGCTTCGGAGACCTCCATGCCCCAATTTCGCCCTCGAACGTCCCTCTTGCTTGTCGGCTCCCTCTTCACCCTCGGCGCCATCCATTGCGGCGGCGACGCCTCCACGAGCTCCACCGGAACCGGGGGAAGCTCCTCCACCACGACAGGATCCACCACCGGATCGACCACCGGCACCGGGGGGACCGGCGGCCAGGGAGGCGATCCCGAGCCCATGAACCCGCTGCCTCCCGCGATCTGCCACGCGGGCGGCACCAAGTGGAAGGCGGGCACACCGGCCTTCAAGGAGAGCACCGCGGCCTGGAAGCTCGACACGATCGGCGTGTATGGCACCCGGCTCGATGCCGTCGATTTCGACGGGGACGGCTGGGCGGATCTCATCGTCCGCAAGGGCGGCATCACCCCCGACAACTTCGCCGATCCCATGGGCCGCCAGACCTGGCTGCTCCGCAACAAGCACGACGGCACCTTCGAGGACGTGACCATCGCCTCCGGCTTCCGGAAAAACCGCACGGTGATGGATCCGAACCTCGGCCGCCCCGGCGAGGTCGTGGCCTTCGGCGATGTCGACAACGACGGTGATCTCGACGCCTATACCGGCCTCACCAACGACAAGGCCAAGCCCCAGGTCGAGACCAGCGAGCTGATGATCAACAACGGTGACGGCACCTTCTCCCTCGGCCCCGAGGCGAGCGCGCTCCGCGCCAAGCCGCCGATTTACGACGTGCCCGCCGGCGCCTCCTTCATCGATTTCGATCGCGACGGCCTCCTCGATATCTGGGTCACCCAGAACAGCTCGAACGGCATCCCCCAGCAAGACCGCCTCTACAAGGGCGATGGCAAGGGCGGGTTCACCGATGTCACCGTCCTTCAAGGACTCAAGACCAAGGCCTGGTCGTACAGCTCTTCAGGCATCGACGCCCTCAACAAGGGCCTCGCCCACTCGAACGCCTGGTCGGCCGCCGCCTGCGACCTCAACAACGACGGCAACGCCGAGTTGCTCGCCGCCTCCTATGGCCGCGCCCCCAACCACCTCTGGCAGTCCAAGGGCAGCTCCGCCTCCTTCCAGTTCGAGAACCGGGGCGTCGTCTCGGGCTATGCCTTCGACGACAACCAGAACTGGTCGGACAACGAGTCTGCGCGCTGCTGGTGCAAGCTCCACCCGACGGATCAGGACTGCGACGGCGTCCCGCCGCCCATGTACATCCCCTGCGCCACGGACGCCGACGCCTTCCGCTGGGACCACCAGTACGACCGGAACGCCTTCCGCCTCGGCGGCAACAGCGGCACGACCCTCTGCGCCGACCTCGACAACGATGGCAACATCGACCTCGTGACGAGCGAGATCGCGCACTGGGACGTGGGCCAGTCGTCCGACAAGGCCGAGATCATGCTCAACACCGGCGAGGCCGACGTGCACTTCACCCGGCCTGGAATCAAGGAGACGGGCCTCACCCGCGATCACATCAACGGCTGGAACGAGGGGATCATGACGAGCTCCGCCTTCGATTTCGACAACGACGGCTGGCTCGATCTCTACCTCGGCAACAGCGATTATCCCGGCAACTACGGCCTGCTCTATCACCAGGTCTCCCCGGGCCACTTCGAGGCCGTGCCGACCGCCGACGGCATCGATCACCACCGGAGCCACGGGAGCGCCGTGGCCGACTTCGACCATGACGGCGACCTCGACATCGTGGTGGGTCACAGCCGCGCTCGCTGCGGCGAGCCCGTCGACTGCTACCCGACCCAGCAAGTGCGCTTCTTCGAGAACGTGATCGGCCAGGGCGGCAACTCCGTCGAGCTGACCTTGACCGGCGGCCCGAACACCAACCGCGCTGCCATCGGCGCCCGCGTGACCCTGACCGCCGGCGGCGTGACCCAGACCCGCGAGGTCGAGGGCGGCCACGGCCACTACGGGATGCAGGACGACCTGACCGTCCACTTCGGCCTCGGCGAAGCCTGCGAAGCCATCGTCACCGTCCGCTGGCCCGACGCGACGCTCACCACCCAGAAATTCAAGCTCGTCGCCGGCTATCGCTACACCGTCACCCAGGGCCAAGACCCGGTGGCGGTCATCCCCCCGAACCCGTGAGAAACGGTGTAGTAGCCCGGGGTTAAAACCCCGGGCTACACGAAGGAAGCCCGCCTTCGCGGGCTTGCCTCGTGCCGATCGTGACGCCGATCCGATCGATCAGCCCCCTTCGTCCTCGCGATCCACCAGATCGACCATCGCGCTCTCGCCGCAGGTCGGCCCCGCCGAGAAGCCGGCCGCGGGGGCCTTCTTCATCCGCGCCTCGGTCTGCGGGCCCCACTGCCCGTCGACATCGATCTTGTCGCCCGGGTGCGCGTGGTTCCACAGGCGCTGGAAGGCCTTCACGTCGAGGCCCTTGTGGCTCACCGCGCCCGAGCCCACGTAGTCGAAGTGCACCGGATCGGAGCTCCCGAGCCAGTGGAAGCCGTGGTTCTCCAGGGACCCCTTCCACGTCGACGCAGGGTTGATATCCATCGCGAGGCCCGTCTCGTGGTTGCTGTTGCCCGGCTTCGCGGCGAGGCCGATGCCGCAGCGGCCCTGCTGGTACCAGCGGTAGAGCAGGTATTGCTGCGCGATGGTGCGAAGCATCGAGTTGACGGTCATGTGCCAGCTCTTGTGCGCGTCGAGCGAGCCGAGGAGCTGATCGCGCGCCGGCTTCTCCAGGTAGGGGAACACCGCGCTGCCCACCGTGAGGTTCGACCGCGAAGGCACCTTGGCGTAGGCGCCGGGAGAGAGGCAGTTGCCCTCGGCGATGATCTGGAGGCTCAGGCCCTTCACGCTCGCCGTCGTGCAGCTGTTGTCGGCGGCCTGCGCCACCGTCCCACCGCTCACCGCGTCGCTCTCCTGCGCCAGGCTCTCGTCGGGCTCCGGCCCGTCGGCCTCGTCGGTCACGGTGTCCGGCTCGCCGGGCGTGGCCGCGCAGCCGAGGCCGAAGGAGGCGGAGAGGATCATGCACGAGAGGGCGAGGAGGGAAGAGGTGCGAGCGCTCATGCTCGCCCCCTGAGCAGGCGGCGTGCCATCCTGCTTGGCCTTGATTTCCAGGAGATTTTCGATCGCCGGGCCGGCCGGACCCCTGGTTCATCATGGATCCATGCGGATCTTCCGCGGCCCTGCTCCGATGTAGGCGAGCGCGCGCGGGCGAGGGGGGACGCGCCTTCCGGGATCTGCTAGGGCGATCGCCCGCATGAGCTACGTCGTCCTCGCTCGCAAGTGGCGCCCGCAGTCCTTCGAGGACCTGGTCGGCCAGGATCACGTCTCGACAACCCTGGGCAACGCCATCGCCCAGAACCGCGTCGCCCACGCCTTCCTCTTCACCGGCGTCCGCGGCGTCGGCAAGACCACGAGCGCGCGCATCATGGCCAAGGCGCTCAACTGCGTGAACGGCCCCACGGCGAAGCCCTGCCAGGTGTGCCCGCAGTGCAAGGAGATCACCGCGGGCAGCGACGTCGACGTGCAGGAGATCGACGGCGCGAGCTACAACGGCGTCGACGAGGTGCGCAGGCTCCAGGAGAGCCTGCCGTACCGGCCGCAGCGCGACCGCTTCAAGATCTTCATCGTGGACGAGGTCCACATGCTCTCGAACGCGGCGTGGAACGCCTTCCTCAAGACGCTGGAAGAGCCGCCGCCGCACGTGAAGTTCATCTTCGCGACGACCGAGGTCCACAAGGTCCCGGTGACGATCTTGAGCCGCTGCCAGCGCTACGATTTCAAGCTGATCAGCGCCCAGCAGATCGCCGCCCGCCTGCGCTGGGTGCTCGGGCAGGAGAACGTGCAGGCCGACGACGCGGCCGTCGCCGCCATCGCCCGCGAGGCCGCCGGCAGCATGCGCGACGCGATGAGCCTGCTCGATCAGGTGATCGCGTGGGTCGGCACCGAGGGCGATCGGCTCACGGGCGAGGGCGTGGCCAAGGTGCTCGGCGTCGCCGATCGCGAGGTGCTCCACCGCCTCGGCGAGTCGGTGCTCGCGGGCAACGCGGGCGAGGCCGTGCGGATCGTCGGCCAGCTCGCGCGCGAGGGCTACGACCTGCCCCACGTGGCGCGCGATTTCCTCGCCCACCTGCGCGACCTCGTCGTCGCCAAGGTCTCGCCCGATCCCGCGCCGCTCCTCGATCTCGCCGACGCCGAGGTGGCCGACGTGAAGGCCCTCGTCGCGCACGCCGAGCCCGACGATCTGCTCCGCCTCCACCAGGGTTTCTCGCGCGCGTTCGACGACATCGTGCGCAGCGGCCAGCCCCGCGCTTCGCTCGAGATGACGCTGGTGCGCCTCGCCCGCCGCCCGCCGCTGCTCCCCGTCGACGAGCTCCTCCGCCGCCTCGGTGACCTCGAGCGGCGTCTCGGCGGAGGCGGCGGAGGCCCCGCGCCCGGCGGTGGAGCGCCCCAGCGCGGCGCGCCCCCCGCCGGCAACGCCGGGCCGCCGCGCCGCCCGATGCAGGGCGCCGCGCACGAGAGCGGAGGCGGCGCCTCGATCGCGCGCACCCTCCACAGCGAGCCCGCCGCGGAGCCTCCACCCGCCCCACCTCCACCAGCGCGCGAGGCCCCACCGCCCGCGGCGATCGAGCCTGCGCCTGCCGCGCCCGTGGCCGCTGCGCCCGAGCCCGCTCCATCGCCTGCGCCTGCTGCACCTGCGACCGCTGCGCCTCCGTCGCCGCGCCCCGAGCCGCGAAGGTCCGCGCCGCCCCTGCCTCCCGGCGCGCCCAACCCCTTCGCGATCCCGGCCCCGCGCCCCCCTGCGTCGGGCCCGCCCTCGGCCCGCCCCGCGCAGACCGTTGGAGCTCCAACGAACGGCGCCGCGCCGCGCCGCCCCTCCAACCCGCCCTCGTCGTTCGGCGCGCCGAGCAGCCCTCCCTCGCGGAGCCTGCCGCCGCAGGAGATCGTCGCGTGGCGCGCCGTGCTCCAGCTCGTGCGCGAGAAGCGCCCCGCCCTCGCCTCGGTGCTGGAGCATGCGGTGCTCCTCGCCTTCGGCCCGCTGCGCGTCGAGCTCGGCTTCGAGCCCGGCTCGTTCCTCGTGGGTCAGGCCACCGAGCCGATGAGCAAGGAGCTGCTCCTCACGGCCTGCCGGACGCACCTCGGCGCGACCCCGGAGCTCGTGTTCTCGACGGTCTCCCCGCAGAACGGGATCATGTCGGTCGCGCAGGTCGACACCGCCGACCGGCGCAACAAGATGGACGCCGCCCGCCGCGCCGTGGCCGAGCACCCGCTGGTGACTGCGGCCATCGAGCTCTTGGGCGCGGAGCTGAAGGACATCAAGCTCGCGGATGCGGAGGCTTGATGTCTTCGTCGGGTTCCCCGGGGAGCCGCTCGATGATCGAACGGTTATAATTTAACGCAAAGGCGCAAAGGCGCCAAGGCGCAAAAAAGAAGAAGAGAAAAAGAGACCCATTTTTCTTCTTGCGCCTTTGCGCCTTTGCGTTTAAAAAATGCGAGGAATGCCCATTCGTTGGGCAGCAGAGAGCACGCCCCTCCTACTTGGAGGCCGTCTCCGGCGTCATCGCGCCGTTGCCGCCGTACTTCTTCCGCTGATCCACGGTGAGCTTCCGCGCCGCCGCGATCTCCCCGAGCACCGTCGCGCCCTCCGTGGCCGTGCGCGAGTACGAGTTGAAATCGACCCGGTAGAGCCCGAAATGGGGGGCGAAGCCGTAGGACCACTCGTAGTTGTCGTACACGCTCCAGTGGTAATACCCGCGCACGTCGCCGCCCTCGGCGCGCACCTTCTCGATCTGCTCCAGGGCCCGCACGATCATCTCCGCGCGCCGCGTCCCCACGTCGGTCGCCATCCCCGATTCGGTCACCGTCATCGGCAGATCGGGCCAGCGCGTCGAGAAATCGTGGAGCACCGTGTAGAGGCCGGCCGGGTCGTGCTCGTAGCCCATTGCGGGCACCACGAAGGTCGGGTCGAGCGGAGGCACGCAGGCGCCGCCGTCGAAGGTGCCGAAGCAGGGGGTGAGATCGAGCACCGGGACGAGGCCGTTGTTCCCCGTCACGCCGCCGCGGAAATAATACTGCACGCCGAGCCAGTCGAGGGTTCCTTTCCACTCGGGGTGGGGCTCGTCGAGGCTCCCGTTCAGGTCGGGGTCGAAGGCGCCCTGCCGCAGGGCCTCCACGAACAGATATTGATAGACCCACATCAACCGATCGCGGGCGTCGAGGTCTTCTTTCCGGTCGCTCACCTCGTTGTTGCGGGCGGGCACCCACTCCTGCGCGCCGTGGGTGAAGCCCACGCTCGCGGCCACGCCGTCGCCGTCGGCGTCCTTCGTGTCGGCCTCCTTGATCGCCTTGTACATGGCCGCATGCGCGTCGATGTACGTCTTGACGGCGGGCACGAATTTCTTGAGCGGATCGAGGAGCCCGAACTTGCCGGGCGGGTAGGTGGCGGCCCCGTAGGCGGCGAGCATGTAGTTGACGGGCTCGTTCACCGTGCACCAGTCGTCCACCCGGTCTCCGTAGCGGGCGGCGAGCATCTTGGCGTGGGCGGCGAGCGCCGCGACGACCATCGGCCCGCCGACAGGGTGGTTGAAGCCGCAGAGGTTCTCGTCGGTCGGGCCGTTCGCGCATTTCCCGTCGCGCGGGTCGTCCACCCACACCGGGTTCGAGAAGTGGTGAATCGTGATCATCGGCTTGATGCCCTTGGCGACGAGGGCGTCGATCAGCGCGTCGTAGTGCTTGAGCGCGTCCTCGTCGATCATCCCCTTCTTCGGCTCGACGCGCGCCCACTCGATGCTGAAGCGGTACGAGTCGAGGTGCATCGCCGTCAGGAGATCGATGTCCTCGAGCGCGAGGGTATAGCCCTTGGAGGCGTCGCCCACCGGCGTGCCCTTGCCGATGCCGTCGGGCATCGGGGACGACCAGAGCCACCAGTCGGTCGCGGTGTTCTTGTCCTCGATCTGCGTCGCGGCGCTCGACGCGCCGAAGCGGAAGCTCCCCTTGCCCGAGGACGCCGAGGTCGATCCATAGGCCGGATACGCGATCGCGGGCGGGTCGGTCGTGGTGGGCGGGGTCGTGGAGTCGCTCCCGCAGCCGGCGAGGGGGAGCGCGACGAGGAAGGGCAGGGCGATCGAGGAGCGCATGATCTGCTTGTACCACCGCTCCGGGCTCGCCGGCGCGGCCCTTCCATCGCGCTATCGCGGCGAGGCGCGGGCGGTGTAAGTTGGCCCGGCGAGGCGGCGTTCCTCCGCCACGAATCGCCCACGATCCACCGAGGGATCCCGATGCACGACCTCCTCCGCTCCCCGCGTCGCACCGGCACAGGCATGCGCCGCCTGCTGGTCACCTTGATGATGCAGCTCTCCATGCTGGGGCTGTCCACCGGCTGCGGCGCCGCGCCCCCCATGTCGGCCGATGCGCCGGTGATGCGAGAGGCGCCCGGCGGCATGGCGATGCCCGCGCCTCCGCCGCCGCCCGCGGATGCGCCCGCGGCCGCGGCGCCCCCTCCCGCGCAGCCTGCGCCTGCGCCCGTCGCTCCGGGCGCCGCGCCCGCGATGTACGAGGAGCAGGCCGCCCCCGCGTCGGCCCCCGCCCGCGCCCCCGCGGCCGCAGGAAAGGCCTCCGTGGCCAAGGGCGCGCCGCCGCCCGCCAAGGGCGCGCCGCCCGCGCCCGCCAAGACACCACCGCCGCCTGCCAAGGCCCCTCCGCCCGCGAAGACCGCAGACAAAGCGCCCGCGAACGACAAGGCGGCCGACAAGGCCCCGGGGCCGACCACGCCGGCCGCGCCGCTGCTCATCTACGTCGGTGACCTGCAGATGCAGGTGCTCGAAGAGGCGGCGATCCCCGCGTCGATCGACAAGGTGATCGATGTCGCCGAGACGCTCGGCGGCTACCTCGCCGGCCGCAAGGACACGAGCGTGCAGGTGCGCATCCCCTCCGCGTACTTCCGGGAGGGCTTCACGCGCATCGAGCAGATCGCCGAGGTCTTGCACCGCTCCGTCACCGCCGACGATGTCTCCGAGCAGTACAGCGATCTCGAGGTGCGCCTCGCCAACCTCCGCGCGACGCACAAGCGCCTGCAAGAGTTCCTCGCCAAGTCCGGCTCGATCCAGGACATGCTCACCGTCGGCCGCGAGCTCGAGCGCGTGGCCGGCGAGATCGAGGCGATCGAGGGCAAGATGCGCTTCCTCCGGAGCCGCGCGGCCTTCTCGCTCGTGACCGTGGCCTTCCAGGTCAAGCCCAAGCCCGTGGTCGTCGTCGCGCAGAAAGACCCGCCGCCCCCGCCTCCGCCGCCGATCCGGCCGATCTCGCTCCCCATCCCGTGGCTGCCCAAGGTGGGCCTCGACAACCTCTTGAACCTCCATTGATCCCCGCTGATCCGCGAAGGAGCCCGCCCATGTCCGCCCGTCGTCTCCTCTCGGCCGCCCTCGCCGCGCTCTCCCTGGGCGCCGCGCTGCTCGCCGGCTGCACACCGCCGCCCGCCGCCCACCTCACCACGCCCGACGGCTTCGCCGCCCTCGACAAGCAGACCGACTACGTCTACCGGGCCGCCAGCGCCGAGGGCGTGGTCGTGGCCATCCGCACCGAAGAGAACCGCCCGAAGAGCACGCTCGATTTCTGGGCCGGCGCGCTCGATCAGCAGCTCCGGCAGACGCGCTACATGCCCGACGGCCAGGCGAGCGACGTGAAGGCGCAAGGCGGCCTCGCCGGCAAGCAGCTCCGCTACACGCGCGACGACGGCGGTCGCACCTACCGCTTCTGGATGACCGTCTTCGTCACCGCCGATCGCGTGTGGGTGATCGAGGCCGGCGGCGACAAGGAGCGCTTCACCGGCGCCGCCGAGGAGCGCGTGAAGAAGGCGATCGACTCCTTCGCCATCGACTGATCCCGCGAGCGCGCGTCGCCGGGGCCGTCGCGTCTTTACGCCGGCGCGGCATCCCGTAGCATCCGCCCGCCTTGCCTCGATCGCTCGTCACCTCGCCGCTCGCCGCGCACCGCCTCGACCGGGCAGCGCGCTGGCTCGCCGCGCGCAACAAGGGCGAGGAGGTGCTGATCATCGGCGCCACATGGGAGGCCGCGAGCGAGCTCTGCCGGCGCGTCGCGCGCATCAACGGCGCCTCCTTCGGCTGGCACCGCGCGACGCTCGGCAAGGTAGCCGCCGCGCTCGCCGGTCCGGAGATGGCCGCGCGCGATCTCGCCCCCGTGGGCGCGTTGCCGCTCGAAGCCCTCGCCGCGCGCGTGGTCGACACGCTCGCGCGACAGGAGAGCCTCGGCCGCTTCACCGAGGTCGCGCGCTTCCCCGGCCTGCCGCGCGCGCTCGCCAAGACGCTCCTGGAGATCCGCGTCGCCGGCCTCGATCCCGAGGCGCTCCTCGCCGAGGGCAGCCCCGAGATCGCCCGCGCCCACCAGGCCTACGAGGCCGAGCTCGCGCGCGCCAAGCTCGCCGATCGCGCGCTCGTGCTGCGCATCGCCGCCGAGGTGGCCCGTGGCAAGGTCACGCCGCCGCGTCCTGCGAGCGCCGCGTCCGGGGTGGGCCCGATCCTCCGCGTCCCGCTCCTCCTGCTCGACGTGCGCGTGCATGCCGCGCTCGAGCGCTCGCTCGTCGCAGCCATCGCGCGCCTCTCACCCGACGTGCTCGCCACCGTGCCCGCGGGCGACGCGCGCACGATCACCCAGCTCGGCGAGGCCCTCGACCTCGCGCCCGAGCACCTCCCCGCCCGGCCAACCGAGGGCGAATCGCGCTCCTCGCTCCGCAGGCTCCAGGACTACCTCTTCTCCGAGGAGAGCGCGCCCCGCGGCGAGCTCGGCGACGAAGTCATCGTCCTCTCCGCGCCCGGCGAGAGCCGCGAGTGCGTCGAGATCGTCCGCGTCGTGCTGCAGGAGGCCGCGCGCGGCGTGCCCTTCGACCGGATGGCCATCCTCCTCCGCGCGCCCGCGCAGTACCGCGCCCACCTCGAAGAGGCGCTGCGCCGCGCCGGCGTCCCCGCCTTCTTCGCCAAGGGCACGGTGCGCCCCGATCCCGCGGGTCGCGCGTTCCTCGCGTTGCTCGCATGCGCCGCCGAGAAGCTCTCCGCCCGCCGCTTCGCCGAGTACCTCTCCCTCGGCCAGGTGCCCGACCCCGGCGGCGACGGCGCTCCCCCGCCCGCCGTGCCCGCCGAGGACCGCTGGACCCACCCCGATGACGAGCTCTGCCGCACCGCCTCGGCCCTCGATGCGAGCCTCCCCCCGGCCGATGCTTTGAGCACCAACGATCTCCCACCCGAGGAGGAGCCGCTCCCGCCGGAGTCGATGTCCCTCCCTCCGCCCGCCACCGCGGGCACCCTCCGCGCCCCGCGCCGCTGGGAGCGCCTGCTCGTCGAGTCGGCGGTGATCGGCGGCCTGGACCGCTGGGAGAAGCGCCTCTCCGCCCTGCAACGCAAGCTGCTCCTCGAGCTCCGCGGCCTCGACGAGCGAGGCGCCCCCGAGGCCCCGCGCCTGCGCCGGGACCTCGCCGATCTCGACGGCCTGCGCCGCTTCGCCCTGCCGCTCCTGCGCGACCTCGCGACCCTGCCCGCCGAGGACACCTGGGGCGCGTGGTTCGATCGCCTCTCGTCCCTCGCGACCCGCGCCCTGCGAAAGCCCGATCGCGTGCTCGCCGTGCTCGCCGAGCTGACCCCGATGGGCGGCGTGGGCCCCGTGCCCCTCGACGAGGTGCGCCTCGTCCTCGGCCGCCGCCTGACCGAGCTGCTCGTGCTCCCCGAGGGCCGCTCGTCCGGCCGGATCTTCGTCGCCCCGGTGGAGTCCGCCCGCGGGATGAGCTTCCGCTCCGTGTTCGTCCCCGGCCTCGCCGAGAAGCTCTTCCCGCAGAAGGTGAGCGAAGACCCGGTGCTGCTCGATCGGCTGCGCACCCCGCTCGGCCTCGACACGAACCACGAGCGCGTGGCCGAGGAGCGCCTCGCCCTGCGCCTCGCCGCCGGCGCCGCCGAGGAGCGTTTGTTGCTGTCTTACCCGCGCGTCGACATGGATCAATCGCGCCCGCGCGTGCCGTCCTTCTACGGGCTCGAGGTGATCCGCGCCGCCGAGGGCCGCCTGCCCGGCTTCGACGAGCTCGCCCAGCGCGCCGAGCTGCGGACCGGCGCGCGCATCGGCTGGCCCGCCCCACCGCGCATCGAGCAATCGATCGACGACGCCGAGTACGACCTCGCCGTGCTCGAGACTTTGTTCCATCGCCCCGAAGCCGAGACCGTGGGCACGGCCCATTATCTGCTGGGGCAAAACGAGCACCTGGCGCGCGCGCTGCGGTTCCGGGCACGACGGTGGACGGTGAAGAAGTGGCACGCGACCGACGGCCTCGTCGACCCGACCGGCGCCGCCCGCGCCGCGCTCGATCGCTTCACGCTCGAAGCGCGCGCGTACGCGGTGACCGCGTTGCAAACGTTCGCTTCATGTCCGTACAAGTTCTTCCTGCACGCGATCCACCGGCTCGGTCACCGTCCGAGCCCCGAGGGCATCGAGGAGATGGACCCGGTGCAGCGCGGCGCCTTGATGCACGAGGCGCTCTACGCGCTGCTCGACACGCTGCGATCGGAGGGCGCGCTGCCCGTGACACGAGCGAGCCTGGACGCCGCGCGTGCGCGTCTCGACCAGGTGCTCGACGAGACCGCCGCGCGCTACGAAGAAGAGCTGTCGCCGGTGATCGCCCGCGTGTGGGACGACGGGGTGGCCTCGATCCGCGCCGATCTGCGCGAGTGGCTGCGAAGAGCCGCCGAGAGCCCCGGCTGGGTGCCCATCCACTTCGAGCTGGGCTTCGGGGTGGACGATCACGGGGCGCGCGATCCCGCGAGCCAGCGCGCCGCGGTGCACCTGGGATGCGGGCTCGCGCTGCGCGGGTCGATCGATCTGGTGGAGCGGCGCGCGGATGGAGCGCTGCGCGCGACGGACTACAAGACGGGGCGCGTGGATGCGCGCAAGGGCGTGACGGTGGTGGGCGGGGGATCGCTGCTCCAACCGGTGCTCTACGCGCTGTCGCTGGAGGAGATGTTCCCCGAGGCGCGGGTGGAGGAGGGGAGGCTTTATTCGTGCAGCTCGGCCGGGGGGTTCGAGGAGGTGCCGATCCCGCTCGACGAGGAGGCGCGGAAGGCGGCGGGGCAGGTGGCCCAGGTGATCGGGAAGGCGCTGCGGGAGGGGTTCTTGCCGGCTGCGCCCGCGCGGGGTGCGTGTGAGGGGTGCGCTTACCGGAGTGTGTGCGGGCCGTATGAAGAGATGCGGGCGGAGCGGAAGAGCCCGGAGCGATTGGCGGATTTGCGGGCGCTGCGGCGGTTGCCTTGAGCATGCGCGGGGGAGAGAGGGTCGGCGATGAAGGGGAACGGGGAGACGTCGAGGACCAACGAGGAGTCGTCGAGGACCAACGAGGAGCCTTCGATGACGGAGATGTGCCCGTCGAGGACCGGCGAGGAGGCTTCGATGGGGAGGATGTACCCGTCGAGAACCAGCGAGGAGTCATCGAGGACGACGATGTACCCGTCGAAGGGGAGCAAGACGTCGACTTCAGGCTTATTTTCGGCCTTCAGAGGCGGTTCAACCGGACGGTCCAGTGATACAGGGGAGGCGGGGTCCGGGTGGCGAGCATCGGCGGGGATCATGTGCGCGAAGGTGAGAATGGGTAGGTGGACCGGTAGCCGTCATGCCGGTCGGCCTATCGGGGTGGGCGGGATGCTCTTGGCGGGATCGGCGGACCTGCATAAATCGGCCGGGGGATACGAAAGGGGTTGCAAATGGGCGAAGTGCCACGGAGGATCGCGGCTGCGCTTCGGGCGGATGGTTCGTTCGAGGGGCGGAAGGCGGACGGCATAGCGGGATAATGAGCCAGGAGAGACAGGTCGGCCTCTGGAAGGAATCACGGACCGAGATTGCGGCTCCGCCATATGTTGGTAGGTCAGGCGTTATGCTCCGGAGGTTGCTGGAGCAGAAATGACTCGTTCGCGAGCATGTCCATGCTGGCGAACGGCGTCTTCGATGGCAAAGTTGCCGTCCAGGTGCCCTGCGGGCGGGAAACCCAGAGCGCACGCGTTACGATACCTCGGTGCAAAGCATTCACGGCCTAGTCTGATAAACTATTGACATTGCAGAACAAATGCGTGAGGAAAAATTTATACGAAAGTTTTTATTAGTTGGTCGTAGTCAATGAGCCATCGGGCCGCTCTCACATCATTCGTGACTGGCTCCCTTCCGTCATTCAAACGCTCGAACCTTAGATCTGCAGTTGCATATCGACAAGACGAGCGCGCTGGTCTACGGACATCGCCCGAGCTCCAAGCCTCACCGTTTGGCATTCTCTGCGTGACTGCCGAGACATGTTGAGGCGCCGTGCGTCGTGCACACTTCGAAGCGGCAGCGCTTTCCAAAAGCCTAGAGAGTGCGAAGGTCGTGCTGATCCTCGCTTCGGACGGAGGTTGAGGCCGCCGGGCGCTGCTGCAATTCCAGTCACGGTATTCGAAAAAGATGGGTATCCCAACAGCAATCGCTTGAATACAGGCGATTCATCAAGCTCTGCCCAAGCAGCTCGACGAGACTCGTCTTGAGAGAACAGATGTGTGGTGGCCAGAGCTTAGCGCACTACAAAAGCTACTGCGATCAGATCCCGCTACCGTGAACGCCTTTCGGCAACACGCTGAGTTTACTACTGAAATCGATCGCCTGGAGGAAATCCTCGAACTGTACGCACTCAACAGCGCACAGAGAGCAGTCCCGATCCTCCGCCAGACTTGTGAGATCGTTGATTCGTTTTGAAGCGGAGCGCGAATACGCTGAGCACGGATGGTTCCGCCATTATCAGGGACGATTGAGCGCCTCGCGGATGAGTGCGGGCCACGCGATCATATGGCGGGCTCTGTCACAATAAGGGTGTGAAGACCTACAATCACCCCAAGTAGGGATTCGTAAAGGACTTAGGAAGTTCTCATTGACCCTCGCGAAACCGGCGCCGTGGGTACCGCGCACCGCCACCCCCTGCCGGAGACCGAAAAGAAACCTGCATGAAGTTGCTCGAGTACTGGCTCATCGAGCGAATGCGACGACCTTCGCACTGCCACAACGGACGAATAATAGGTATCATGCTGCTCGGAAAAAGAGCGGTCCAACTCACGGTACGCCGACGGAGCAACTCCGTGCGCTACGCGCGGCCGGTCTTCCGCTGCTCGCGGGTGAGCCGGCATGTTCACGCCACCTTCAAAAACTCCGGTGGCGCCCAGATCCTCCTGCGCCGCAAGGGCGCCGGCCCTTCCTGCTCGCACAGCACCCGAAGTCTGGGCATTGTCCGAGCAGCCTTCACCAGGAACACGGGCATCGGAGCCGCCCCGACCATGCTCGCCCAGGACGGCGGAGGCTGCCCAGCCCGCTCGGCCAGAAGCTCCGCGACCCCGGCGGCCACACCGAGACCGACCGGATCGAGATCGGTCGGGGCCGGAACGGAGGCCCATATGAGCCCCTCTCGAAGACTGTCCAAAACCCACTGCCGAGCGGTGAGAGCGTCGAAGGACAGCAGGGCGCGCACCAGGTCAGGCAGTTCCATGTTCTGACTCCCAGAGATCACAAAAGGCGAAATAAGCTTTGGTTTCGCGTCCAGGAACGAGATGGGGCACGACGAGCTCCCAAGCCTCGTCCCGATTCGCGGGGAGCTTGGCCAACAGGAGACGAGCGTCCTCGATGTCGACATCGTCTCGCCACGCGCACAGCTTCATGGCGAGGAGCTGGTGGGGGGCCAGCGCGCGCACCAGGAGCGCAGGCTCGTCGATGAGCACCTCGCCGAGCGCGAGGCCGTGGATGTAGCCCTTGGCGGCGTCGTTCAGCCAATCGTCGGGCAGGGCGAGCGCGCCCGCCACGCGCTGGACGGCGGTGCGGATGAGCGTCGGCTCGACGCGGCTCAGGATGAGCGCATCGACGTCCTTCGTCGCCTCGCGGGCGCCGTACAGGAGCACCAGGGCCGCGCCGCCGACGACCACGATCTCGCACCGGGACGGCAGACCCGTCAGCTCGCTTGCGAGGAGCAGCAGAGCGTGCCGGATGTCGTCCCGCGAGAGCATGGCGCCAGCCTACCGCGCTGCGCTGTGGAGTGCACGGGCGACGCCATCCGGTATTGCCCGCGAAGCCTGCCGTGTCGAGAGGGACCGCGCGTTATTGGCCATCCCATCCGTTGTGCGCAGCTTCTCTCCGCACCGTACGGCATACTGGAGCCGATGGACCTCCTCGAACTGGAAACCGAAGCGCTGAAGCTGCCTTTTGATGAGCGCGCACGCCTCGCCGAGACCCTCCTCGAAAGCCTGGATGCGCTCTCGGAGGACGAGCACCGGCGCCTCTGGGCAGAGGAGGCCGTGCGCCGCGATGCTGAGCTCGACGCGGATCCATCGCGCGGCCGCCCTGCTGCGGAAGTCTTTCGCAGCACGCGAGCGCACGCACGCCTCAGTGCGTCGTTGCGCGCTGCCCTTCCCTGCATCGTGCGGTAAGTCGGTACGCCCGTTTCTCGCACCGTTCGCGCTGGCGACAGAACGCGCTCCTGGTTCAGCACGAGGCAAGCCGGCGAAGGCCGGCTTCCTTTGTGTAGCCCGGGGGGTTTACCCCCGGGCGACTGCGCCCATGACCCCGACTCAACGCGACACTGTTGACCGGCGAGCGCGTCGATAACAAATCTCGCAGCCGCATGCTCGGCGGTGTCGTCGCCGGCCCAGCTTGCCTCCCACTCCGGGCGCCGGTAGGAAGAAGGCATGGTCTTCGCCGATCTGAAGAACGACTTCGTCTTCCGGCGCGTCTTCGCGACGCACCCGGACATCCTCCGCGGGCTCCTCAACGACCTCCTCGATCGGCGCGGCGAGCAGACCATCGCCTCCGTCGAGTACCTCCCGAGCGAGCAGCTCCCCTTGGTGATGGGGGCGAAGCTCTCGATCCTCGACGTTCGTTGCAAGGATCGGGCGGGCACCACCTTCGTGGTCGAGATGCAGCTCATCCACGTCCCCGGCTTCATCAATCGCGTGGTGTACAACGCGTGCAAGGCGTATGTGAGCCAGCTCAAGGCGGGCAAGCCGTACACCGGGCTGGCGGACGTCGTGGCCATCTCCATCTGCGACTTCGAGCTCTGGCCTGACGCCGAGCAGGTGCGGCAAGGCCTCCCGATCGTGCCGATGCTCAGCCGCTGGAACATGACTGAGCACAAGTCGGGCAACCACGGCCTCTTGCAGGTTCAATATGCCTTCCTCGAGCTGCCCAAGCTCCCGGAGCACAAGCCGGAGACGGGGGGAGCGGCGTACTGGGCGTGGCTCTTCGTCCATGCGCCGGAGCTGACCGAGGTGCCTACCGATATGCCCCCGGGCCCCTACCGCGAGGCGCTGGAGCTCGCCAACGAGGCCACGTTCACGCAGGCGGAGCGCGACGCCTACCAGAAGGTCATGGATGAGATCCAGCAGGCTCGCGAGTACGGCGAAGTCAAGCTCACCGAAGGCGCAATCAAGGCCAAAACGGACGCGGTCCTGGCGGTCCTCGCTGCGCGCGGCGTCGCGGTGAGCAGCGAGATCCGCGCGCAGATCGTGGCCTCCAAAGACGCGCCGACGCTCGATCGGTGGATCGCCCGCGCGGCGACCGTCACCTCCGCGGCGGAGGTCGTCGCGCCTCTCGCGGAGCGCGCCTGAGCCTGCTCATCCCCCGATCTCCGCCGTCACCTTCACCGCATAGCGATACGAAAGATCCCGCCGCCCCGCCTCACCGTCCCACCCACTTCGTTGGAGCACCAACCGTTCCCACCGCGCGTGCACCTTCGCCTCTCCCCGCCGCAAAAGGATGTAGTCGAGCTCCGCGCGCCTCCCCGTGTTGTCTACCGCCAGATCGTTCTCGCTCAGATCGTCGTCCAGGGTGATCCGCCTCTCCGCCCCGTTCTCCGCGCCGAACGTCGCCAGCATCCCCGCGTAGCACCCCGTCTCTTTCGATCGATCCTCCTCCGAGCAGCGCGGCGTCCCGAGGTCTCCGCAGACGAACAGCGGCATGCTCGCATCCACGCAGGACCGGCACAGCTCCTCCTCGATCTGGACCATCTGGTGGTCCCGGATCGCCTGGAAGCGCTCGTCGAACACCGGGCCGTCGTCGCCCTTCAGGTGGGTCGCGATCACCTGGAAGCCTTGCCCCTCGATCGTCCCGCGCACGAAGAGCGCGCCCTTCCGCGCGAAGGATTCGACCCCGGCGGTCTCGTGAAAGCGGATCTCCTGGTAATCGCGGAGCGGCAGGCGGCTCAGCACGATCACGCCCCCGTGGATCGAGAACGGGCTCCGCCCTGCGTTCACGGGGCCCACCTGGTAGGGGTGGGTCGCGAGCAAGCGGTGCTCGATCAACCGCCGCGCGCTGTTGTCGAAGGCCTTCGTCAGGCAGATGACGTCGACGTCGGCTTCGAGCAGCGCGTCGGCGATCGCGGCGGCGCGCGCGTCGTTCTTCGGCGATTGCCGGGCCAGGCTCGGGAGCAGGAACACGTTCCAGGTGAGCAGCCGGAGCAGCGCCATGACAGCGCCGAGCCTAGTGCCTTTGTCGGAGGCTCGCACCGTGCCGCCGCGTCACTTCGCGGTGGATGGAGGCGGCGCGCCTCTTGACCGGAGCGCGCGGCCGGGCATGAATTCGGACGCGAAGCATGGCGCGATCGCCCAAGAAACTCCCCGGCGGCGGCCGCCCCACCACCGCCGACGAGCTCGCTGCCCTCGCCCGCAAGGTGCGCGAGGGCGCCGCCGCACGCCCCGGCGTCTACCGCATGATCTCCGAGGACGGAGGCGTCCTCTACGTCGGCAAATCCAAGCGCCTCCGCGCCCGCCTCATGGGCTACTTCCGCTGCGAGCCGCGCGAGAAGGGCGCCAAGATCCTCCGCGAGACGCGCGAGATCGAGTGGAGCTACACGCCCAACGAGTTCGCCGCGCTGCGCGAGGAGCTGCGCCTCATCAAGCACCTTCGGCCGCGATTCAACGTCGTCAGCAAGCGCGACGCCGAGCACTACGCCTTCTTGCGCATCACCGCGGGCAAGGCCCCCAAGGTCACCGTCGCGCGCCGCCGCGCCGCCGGCGACGGCATCTACTACGGCCCCTTCATCGGCCCCGGCATCGTCGCCGACGCCGCGCGCGAGCTCGCCGACGCCCTCGGCCTCCGCGACTGCAGCGATGACGTCCCCATCCACTACGCCGACCAGCCCCCGCTCATCCCGCTCGGTTTGCGCGCCCCGTCGTGCATCCGCCACGAGATCAAGCGCTGCCTCGGCCCCTGCGTCGCCGGCTGCACCGCCGCCGAGTACGACGAGCGCGTGGCCCTCGCCCGCGCCTTCCTCGAAGGCCGGAGCCAGGGCCCGATCGAGCACTTCCAGCGGTTGATGGAGCAGGCCAAGGATCGCCAGGAGTACGAGCGCGCCGCCCTCTACCGCGACCGCCTCCGCCGCCTCGAAGCGCTGCGCGAACAGCTCGGCCGCGTGCGCTTCGCCCTGGAGTCCTTGTCGTTCATCTACCCCGTCCCCGGCTTCGGCGGCGACGACCGCGTCTACCTCATCCGCCGCGGCACCGTGCGCGCCGACCTGCCCGCGCCCCGCGCCACCCCGGACCGCCTCGCCCTCCAGCGCAAGGTCGACGAGATCTACCAGCCCGGCGAGCCCCCGCAGGCGGCGATCCGCGTCCACGAGATCGACGAGATCCTCCTCGTCTCGACCTGGTTCCGCCGCTTCCCCGAAGAGCTCAGCCGCACGTGGATGCCGGAGCTGTCCTAGCGCCCCGGCAGCGCGACCTTCTCACGCGTCTTTCGGGTCCTGCCTCTTCTCCACCTCGTCGATCACCACGTCGAGGGTCGCGCCGACAACTTTGTTGACCAGGCGGATCATCCCGTGGACGCCGGTGACCGCTGTGTCATGGATCTCGCGGATCCCCTGCACCGGCACCTTGATCGGATCCACCTGCTCCAAGAGCGAGAAGGGCAGCTTCATCGTCTCGATCTGCACCTTCTCGACGGCCCGCGAGCCGTGCTCCACGGCGTCGACGACCAGGGATTTCAGGCCGCGCCAGCGCTTCATGACATCTCCTCTGCGCACCACGCGCGGATCTGGGCGTACACCTCGGGGTGGTGGGCGAGCACGAGGTGGCCGAGCCCGGGGATCACCCGCACATGCTCCTTCGAGAAGGGCGCGGCGCGATCGCCCGGTCGCGCTTGCCCGGTCGCGCTCCGCACCGTCACCATCGCGTCGCCGAAGAGCATCGACACCGTTGGATCGTTCGACAGCGTCGCGGCGATCAGGTGATGGCGGATCTCGGGCAAGAGCGGGACCGGGTGGCGACGGTTCTGGAGCAGGGCATCGGCGTCGGCGCCCTCCCAGTCTTCGCGGCGCAGGTTCCCGTAGCGAAGGTCTTTCACGCCGCTGCTGCGGAGCGAGAGAATCTGCGCGATCAGGTCGGTGTAGGGGTTGCCGATCGCGCCGAGCACGAAGCCGAGGGCGTTGCCGAAGCGCTCGAGCGGCGCGCCGAGGTGCGGTGTCCCGAGGTAGAAGGCGCGCCGCACGATCGAGAGCCACGCGCTCCCCTTCTCGGCGGCGGCGTGGGTCGCGCTTCGAATCACGAGCCCGCCCATGCTGTGGCCGATGAGCACGAGCTCCTCGATCGGCATCGGGTAGCTCTCGACGAGGCGGCCGAGCAGGGCGTCGAGGGCCTCGCCGTTCTCGGAGACGTGGAGGCCGCTGTTGTAGCGGAGGTAGAGCGGCGTCAGCGCGTGATCCTGAGCGAGGAGCGATCCGTAGGTCGAGCCGTCGGCATGCTCCCACACGCCCTCGGTGCTCATCAGCCCGTGGACGAAGAGGGCCACCCTGGGCTTCGGATCGACGATCGTCTCGGCGAGCCCGGGGCGATCGAGGGGCATGGGGCGGCCCTTCTGGACGAGCTCCATCGGCGTCGAGAGGCCGTTCTTCGTGCGGTGGAGGTAGTCGCCCACCGTCCCGTTGAGCACGCCGAGCACCAGATCGAGATCGACCCGCATGGCGCGCCTAGGCCGCTCCCTCGGGCTCTTGGCGATCGAGGAGCAGGTGACCGTAGTCCTCGCGCAGCTTGGTCTTGAGGAACTTGCCGGTCGAGGTCCGCGGGATCTGGGCGATGAACACGACCTCGTCGGGGAGCCAGAACTTGGCGAAGCGGCCGGCGAGGTGCGCGGTGAGATCGTCCTTGGTCGCGCTCTGCCCGGGCTTGAGGACGACCGCGGCGATCGGCCGCTCGGCCCACTTCGGGTGCTGCCCCGCGAAGACCGCGGCCTCGAGCACGGCGGGGTGGCTCATCAGCGCGTTCTCGAGCGCCACGGAGCTGATCCACTCGCCGCCGGACTTGATCACGTCCTTCGAGCGATCGGTGATCCGGAGGTAGCCCTCACGGTCGATCGTCACCACGTCGCCCGTCTTGAACCACCCGTCGGCGGTGAAGCGATCGGGCCCCTCGCCGCCGAGGTACGACGAGGCCACCCACGGCCCGCGCACCTCGAGCTCGCCCATGGTCTCGCCGTCCCACGGGAGGATCTTGCCGTCCTCGCTCACGTGCCGCTGCTCGACGAAGGGCACGGGGAAGCCCTGCGACGCGCGCACCGAGAGCTTCTCCTCGTCGCTCGCGCCCTGCATGCTGCGCTTGACCCGCGCGAGCGTGCCGAGCGGGTTGGTCTCGGTCATCCCCCACGCGTGGGTGACGGTGAGCCCGTGCCGCTTCTGGAAGCCGTCGATCATCGCCGCGGGCGCCGCCGAGCCGCCGATCACCATCGAGCGCACCGTCGAGAGATCCCACTTCTTCGGCTCCTGATCGATCATCGCGAGGATGCCGAGCCAGATGGTCGGCACGCCCGCGGCGACCGTCACCTTCTCGCCCGCCATCAGGTCGAGCAAGCTCGCCGGGTCGAGGTGCGGCCCGGGGAAGACGAGGCCGCTGCCCGCGCAGATCGCCGCTTGCGGGAGGCCCCACGCGTTGGCGTGGAACATCGGCACCACCGGGAGCACGATGTCTCCCTCCGAGATCCCGAGCGTGTCGTTCATGCACGCGACGAGCGTGTGGAGCACCGTCGAGCGGTGGCTGTAGACGACGCCCTTGGGGTTGCCGGTGGTGCCCGAGGTGTAACAGATCATCGCCGCCGCGTTCTCGTCGAGGCGCGGGAAATCGAAGTGATCGGGCTCGTTTTTGAGCAGCTCCTCGTAGTCGAGGGCGTTGCCCGGGATGGGGCTCGGCGCGCCGTCGTCGATCACGATCAGCCGCTCGATCGAGCGCACGCCGGGGCCGAATTTCTCGTAGAGCGGGAGCAGCGATCGATCGACGACGACGAAGCGATCCTCGGCGTGGGTCGCGATGTAGCCGATCTCGGACGGGTGCAGGCGCAGGTTGAGCGTGTGCAGCACCTGGCCGGCGCACGGCGCGCCGAAGTAGAGCTCGAGGTGCCGCTGGTGGTTCCAGCAGAGGGTCGCGACCCTGTCGCCGGGCCTGGCGCCGAGGCGGGCGAGGGCCGAGGCGAGCTTCGAGGCGCGGGTGTGGAAATCCGCGTAGGTCGCGCGGTGGAGCGAGCGGTCCGGCAGGCGGCTGACGATGGAGGACCGGCCGAACAAGGTCCTCGCCCGCTCGAGGAGATGGGTCAACGTCAGCGGGAAATCCATCATTCTTCCGGCCAGCATCGCGCGCTCCTTTGCCCCGTCCGGTCACGCGCCGGCCACGGGCACGCGGGATGATACGGCAGCCGGCGGCGAACCGGTGTACGTTCCCGCCATGCGCGATCGGGCCGAGGTGGTCGTGGTCGGTGCCGGCATCATGGGCCTCAGCATCGCCTACAACCTGGCGAAAAATCACGGCAAGACCGACGTGCTCGTGGTCGACAAGGGCTACCTGTGCGGCGGGGCGAGCGGGCGCAACGGCGGCGGCGTCCGGGCCCAGTTCGGGAGCGAGGGCAACATCCGGCTGATGCAGGAGAGCATCCGGATCTGCCGCGATTTCGCCCGCGAGATGAAGATCAACGTCTGGTTCCGCCAGGGCGGCTACCTGTTCCTCGTGCGGAGCGAGGAGGGCCGGCGGAACCTCGAGAAGAGCGTCGCCATCCAGAACGAGTGCGGCCTCGGGACGCAGGTGCTCACGCCCAGGGAGGCGCGGGAGATCGTGCCCGAGCTCGACATCGAGGGGGTGGTGGCGGCGAGCTACAACAAGGACGACGGCGTCGTCTTCCCCTGGCCCTTCGTGTGGGGCTACGCGCACGAGGCGCAGAAGCTCGGCGTCGAGATCGCGCCCTTCACCGAGGTCCAGGGCTTCCGCACCGAGGGCTCGGCGATCACGGGCGTGGTGACGAACAAGGGCGAGGTGAAGACGCGCATGGTGGTCAACGCCGCCGGCGCCTGGAGCCCGGAGGTCGCGCGCCTCCTCGGGGTCGACCTGCCGAACCGCCCGCACCGCCACGAGATCTGCTCGACCGAGCCGCTCAAGCCCTGGCTCAAGCCCCTCGTCGCCGACCTCTCGAACGGCCTGTATTTCTCGCAATCCATGCGCGGGGAGATCGTTGGAGGCATCACGAACCGCGAGGTCCCCCACGGCCTCGACATGAATTCCTCCCACCGCTTCCTCAGCCTCTACGGCAAGGCGCTCGTCCGGACCTGCCCCATCCTCGGCCAGGTCAAGGTGCTCCGCCAGTGGGCCGGCTGCTACGACCTGACCCCCGACGCCAACCCCATCGTGGGCGAGGTCGACGAGATCGAGGGCTTTTACCAGGCCTCCGGCTTCATGGGCCACGGCTTCATGATGGCCCCGGTGATGGGCCGCCTCATCGCCCAGCACCTCACCGAGCGCACCGACCTGCCCCTCTTCGAGCGCTGGAACCTGCGCCGCTTCAAGCAAGGCAAGCTCCTCTCCGAGTCGATGATCATCGGCTAGACCGGCCGCGTCTCCACCGGCGGGGCGCGGATCGCGCAGCGCGGCATCCCCGGCCACGGGGCGCTGATCCTGCGCCGGCTCCCCGAGCCCGCCGTGCTCGCCCCTGGTGAGCGATGTCGTTCCGCCGCGCTCGCGTTGACAGGTCTGTCGTACCCGAATAGCGTCCCCTCCCGAGATTCAGCAGCCCCAACGGCGTGCGCGGCCTCCGGATCCCGGGCCGGCCCCCTTGGCCTGCCGGGCGGCCGACCGACCCGGCTTTATCCCTCGTCAGCACCTCGTCAACGCCGCGTGCTCCCCGCGCCAGAACGAACGAACATCGGAGGAATCACCATGTCCCGCTCTGCTCGCCGAATTGCCCCGCTGCTCCGCGCCCTCCTACTCGGAGCCATGACCTCCACCGCGGTCGTCGGGGTGACGGGCACCGTCGCCGGCTGCGCCGACGAGAACGACCCCGCGACGCACGTGAAGCGGCTCTCCGACGCGGCGACGCGCACCCCCTCGGTCAACCGGCTCATCCAGTTCTTCGAGGACGCGATGACCCGCGACAAGGACGACCGCAACGGGCCGACCGTCAAGCCCCTCCTCGACCTCATCGTCCAGCCGATGACCGAGACCTGCGTGGCCGGCGACCTCGACGAGCGCACCAACTCGAAGCTCATCAAGTTCCTCTCCGACACGCGCGACCCGCGGAGCGAGCCCTGCATCATCAAGGCCCTCAAGGACTACAAGATGGACTCCACCGAGGACGACGTGCGCTCCGCCGCCCGCGCCGTGAAGTTCCTCAAGCTCAAGTCCGCCGCCGGCCCGCTGATGGAGGTCTTCACCAAGATCCGCGCCTCCAAGCCCAAGGCCTCCACGGTCTACCGCGACGTGTCCGACGCGATGATCGAGCTCGTCGATCCGAGCTGGGAGCAGCAGCTCATCACCTACCTCGGCCGCCCGGTCGACCCGAAGGTGCCGGCCACCGTCACCGACGAGATGTTCTGGCAGATCACCGCCGCCCAGGTCCTCGGGCTGATGAAGAGCACCAACGCGGTCAAGCCGCTCATCAAGGTCGTGCTCTCCCCGTACAAGGCCGCCGGCGCGATGACGGCGATCTTCGCGCTGATGAAGATCGGCAAGCCGGCCATCGGCCCGACGGTCGCGCTCCTTAAGGGCGAGGACAACGAGCTCGTCGAGTACTCGAAGATCGAGCAGACCAAGGCGGCCGGCGGCGACAAGAACGCCGAGAAGGCCGCGGCCACGGCGCACATCGGCGCCGCCGCGCTCATCCTCGCGACGATCGGCCGCGACGAGGTCGCCGCCCCGCTGATCGAGGTCGCGGGCAAGGCCGACGACACCTCGCGCGCCATCATCGCCCGCGAGCTCGCCAAGGTGCCGCGCAGCCCGGCCACCATCAAGGCCTTCCAGGAGGCCTTCGAGAAGTCCACCGTGAGCCTCGACCTGCCCCCGGCGGGCCAGGGCGCGCGCGAGGTGCTCCTCGAGGCCGCCGGCACCTTCTACGATCCGAGCTTCGTGCCGTGGATCCTGAAGCAGGCGAAGGACATGAAGGGCGAGGAGAGCGACCTCGAGCCGATCCGCGCCGCCTCGCTCGCCGCCTGCATGAAGCTCGCGACCGCCGACCAGTTCAAGCTCCTCGACGACCTCTACAACACCAAGGTCAACACCGAGGGCAAGACCAGCATCCTCGGCAAGGGCTACGAGAAGGAGTTCAAGCTCGCCAAGGACGTGGCCACGACCTGCGGCGAGAAGCTCGACTGCTACCTCGACAAGCTCGGCGACCCCGCCTCGCAGAAGGAAGACACGCAGTTCCAGGGCATCAAGGCTGCGTACATGATCGGCGAGCTCGGCAACCCCGCGGCGCGCGAGAAGATCATCGACATGATGCCGAAGCTCACGAACGGCGCGGTCCGCTTCGCGGCCGTCTCGGTCGTCGACTTCCTCTCCCCGAAGGGCGACACCAACATCGCGAGCGCCCTCCAGAAGATCGTCGACGCGGGCGAGGCCTCGAAGGACGCCGAGAAGATCAAGCTGAACAGCCCCTTCCGCACCGTCATCTACCGGCTCACCGCCCGCGCCCAGTGAGGCTCGCTCCGCGCACGGACCTCCCTCGCTCGCGCCGCCTCCCCCCGGGGCGGTGCGGGCGTTTCATCTCCCCCCACCGCCACGGATAGCCCCGGATGCTCCTGCTCGAAGTCATCCAGGGTCTCGCCGCGGGCCGCACCTTCGAGCTGCCCGGCGAGGTCGTGCGCATCGGGCGCGGGCCCGACAACGACGTGGTCCTCGAGGACACGCATGTCTCCGGCGAGCACGCCCGCGTGGTGGTGCAGCCGGGCCACGTGGTGCTGACCGATCTGCGCTCGACCAACGGGACGACGCTCATCCACCTCGGCGAGCGCAGGCGTCTCTCGGGCGCCGAGAGCTCGGCCTCGCTCGAGAGCGGCGACGTGATCGAGCTCGGGATGGGCGACGAGCTCGTCTCGTTGCGCGTGACGGTCGCCGACGACGCCGACCTCGCGCACATCGTCTCGATGCGCCGCCTCGACGAAGTGGCGCCCGCCGCCGCCAAGCTCGAGCGCGATCCGGGGGTGCTGACGGCCCTCTACAACGCGCAGAAGCGCATCGGCGCCGAGAGCGATCTCGACCGCGTGCTGATCGAGGTCGCCGACGCCGCGGCCGGCCTGCTCCCCAACGCTACGCATGTCACCATCGTCCTGCGCGACGACGATCAGGGGCAGGGCGACGGCTCGCAGGCCTTCGTGCCCGTGATGACCCGCGTGCGCCTGCCCTCGGGCGAGAGCGGCCCGCCGCGCGGCCCGGTGCCCATCACGCGGAGCGTCTACCGCCGGGTGATCCGCGAGCGCGCCGCCGTGCTCGCCGCCGACGCCCCGAGCGACGTGGGCCAGACCGAGTCGATCATGGGCGCCTCGATCCGCAGCACGATCGGCGTGCCCCTCTGGAAGGGCGACGAGATCATCGGCGTGCTCCAGGTCGACAACCGCAGCGCCCCCGGGATGCTCAACGCCCGCGACGTCGAGCTGCTCCTCGTGCTCGCCGCCAACGCCTCGCTCGCCGTCGCCAACGCCCGGCTGATCAAGCGCCTGGTGAACGCCGAGGAGCGCCTCCAGAAGGAGAACAGCTTCCTCAAGGGCCGCGAGCAGAAGCGCCGCGGCGGGGGGAAAGACGTCGAGATCATCGGCCGCAGCGAGGCCATGCAGAAGGTGATCACGCACCTCGACAAGGTGGTCGACACGCGCGTCACCGTGCTCATCGAGGGCGAGACCGGCACCGGCAAAGAGCTGATCGCGGCCGCGGTGCACTACCGCTCCCGCCGGCGCGACAAGCTCTTCGTGGCGCAGAACTGCGCGGCCCTCGCCGAGAGCCTGCTGGAGAGCGAGCTCTTCGGCCACAAGAAGGGCTCGTTCACCGGCGCGGTCGACGAGAAAAAAGGCCTCTTCGAGATCGCCGACGGCGGGACGCTCTTCCTCGACGAGATCACCGAGACGCCGATGTCCCTCCAGTCGAAGCTCCTGCGAGCCTTGCAAGAGGGGGAGATCCGGCCCGTCGGCGCGACCGCGCCGAAGCACGTGAACGTGCGCATCGTCGCCGCCACGAACCGGAACCTCGAAGACGAGGTGGCCCGCGGCCGCTTCCGGGAAGACCTCTACTACCGGCTGAAGGTCTTCCCCATCCGCCTCCCGCCCCTCCGCGAGCGGCGTGAAGATATCCCCATCCTCGCCGACCATTTCCTCGAGCGCTACGCGAGCGAGATCGGCAAGCCCGTGGGCGGCTTCAGCCAGCAAGCCCGCGAGCTGATGATGGGCTACGACTGGCCCGGCAACGTGCGCGAGCTCCAGAACGAGGTGCAGCGCCTGGTGATCCAGCTCGACCCCGGCGCCTTCGCCACCCCCGAGCTGCTCTCCCCGCGCATCCGCCAGGTCGAGGGCCTGGTGGGCCGCGCCGGCGTGGCCAAGGGCACGCTCAAGGAGATGATGGACTCGGTCGAGAAATACTTTCTCCTGGAGTCGCTCCGCGAGCACAACAACAACAAGACCAACGCCGCCAAGACCCTCGGGATCACCCGCGAGGGTCTGCACAAGAAGCTCAGGCAGTACGGGATTTGAGGACGGAGCGCGCTCGGCTCGTGGAGCCGTTTGCTGATCTGGGCGGCATTTTATTTAACGCAAAGGCGCAAAGGCGCAAAAAGAAGGGAGAAGAGGGCTCTCTCTTTCTTCTTGCGTCTTTGCGGTCTTTGCGACTTTGCGTTGAAATCCGACCCTTCAAATCATCGAGCGGCTGCCCGGGGGATCGGCGATCGGTTGATGGGCTATTGCGGAGGGATGTAGCAGAGGGCGAGCTTCGGGCGGTTTCCGATCGTCGCGGTCTCGCTCGTCGAGGTGGTGGTGAGGAAGGCCTCGCCGGAGAGGACGAGGCCGTTGTTGGCGAGGGCGCCGCTCACCCAGGATTGCGTGAGGGGCTTGATGTCGAAGTTCATCGCCCCGTTGTAACCGGCGCCGCCGTCGAAGGCGCTCGCCTGGAGCACGGAGTCCTGGCCCGTGCCGAAGTTGAGCCATGTCACTGTGGCCTCGTTCCAGGCGACCTTGGAGCGGTAGAGGCTCACCGTCCCGGCCGAGGTGGTGCTCGTCTGCACGGTGAGGGTGGAGGACAGCACCTGGGCGCCGGCGGGCACGGCGGCGAGGTCGAAGCGCACGAGCAGCTTGGTGGCCACGTTGTTCGGCAGGCGCCCGATCGCGCCGGTGGCGAGCGCGCCGTAGTTGGTGTTGCCCTGCACGTCGAGGACCGGCGACGAGGCGATCTTGTGGGCGATCTGGGCGTCGCTCACCGCGCCGGCCGTGCCGCGCTGGATCGTCAAGCAGATGGGGGAGATCGCGTTGAGCACGATGGTGACGGGCGTTGACGCCACGCCGTGCGAGTCGGTGACGACGAGCGTGACCTGGTAGGCGCCGGCCACGTCGGGGGTGAAGCTCGGCTGCGACGCGCTCGCGTTCGACAGCGTGGCCGCGCTCCCGGCGGGGCCGACGAGCGTCCACTGGTAGGTGAGCGGATCGTTCTCCGGGTCGGTGCTGCCCGTGCCGTCGAGGTTGACGGCGACGCCGGTGAGGACCTGGCCGACGGGGCCGATGACCGCCGTGGGGGCGAAGTCGGGGTGGATATGGAGCCTCCCGATGCCGGGCGGATCACCGTAGTTGCCGTACCAGGCGTCGTCGTTCGGACCGAGCCGGAGCGAGGTCGGCCCGCTGTCGACGAGGCCGACCTGCCAGCCGGTGAAGGCGCCCACGACGGTGGGCGGGCTCGACGAGGTGCGCGGCGCGACGACCGAGATCGCCGGCGCCACGTTGATGATGGTGGGCACGAGCGCGGTGTTGAGCGGCGCCTTCACCGTGCTCACCG
The DNA here is from genome assembly GCA_046351295.1 of Byssovorax sp. Lineage (GTDB taxonomy): Bacteria > Myxococcota_A > Polyangia > Polyangiales > Polyangiaceae > JAXLYT01. The sequence continues at coordinate 20,477 of JAXLYT010000053.1, read as the reverse complement.
GCGCGGAGACGCTGCTCGTCCCGGCGTCCTTGGCGGGGTCGAGCATCCAGATCAAGCCGACGTAATCGGAGAACCAGGCGCGCCCCTGCGCGTCGACGTCGATGCCGTACGCGTAGCAGTCCCAGCCGCCGGCCGGGCAGTTGACGGTGGGCGCGGCCCAGCGGGTGAAGGTGTTGGTCGACGGGCGGAGGCGCTGGATCTGGTTGGTGGCGCTGAGGGTCATCCAGATGTCGCCCGTGAACTCGTCGATCCGGAGCATGATCCGGTCGTTCTGGTTGCCGCCCGCGGGCATCAGCCACTCGCGGAAGGTGCCCGTCGCGGGGTTGAGCTCGGCGATCTTGTGCTTGTTGTCCTCGGTGAAATACACGAGGCCGTTGCCGGCGACGGTGATGTCCTCCGGGAAGCTCGACGCCGAAGGGACGGCCCACTCGGTGAGCGTGTTGGTGCCCGGATCGATCCGGGCGATCCGCCCCACGTTGTACATCGTGAAGTACACCTTGCCCGACCAGTCGAGGAGGAACGAGCCCGGCGTGGTGCCGTAGGGCAGCGTCCACTTGGTGAAGTTGTTGGTCGATGGATCGAGGCGCTGGATGGTGTTGGGCCCGCCGCCGTTGAGCGAGGGCGTCGTGAAATAGGCATTGCCGAGCCCGTCGGCGGCCACGCCGTCAATGGCAGTCCCGGGCGCGTTGACCGCCCACTCCTTGATGACGTTGGTGCTCGGATCGAGGTGGGCGAGGATCGAGCTGTACTGCTCGGTGAACCAGACCGTGCCGTCGAGGTCGGGGTCGATCCAGCTCCCGCCGGTGTGGGTCGGGTCGATGTCCCAGTCGGTGAAATCGCCCACGATGACCGGATCGGCAGCGCGCGCGCCCCCGGCCAGGGTGAGGGCCGAGAGGAGCAGGGGTGCCGCGAGAGACAGGCGCTTCGACATTGGTTGGTCCTCCGGACCCGCATTTCGTCATACGGGTGCAAGACATGGATTTTCCCAATGTCCCATGGTGCTTTGCATTTTGTCTAGAGGGCGCGGCGCACGAAATGCGCGGTTTTCTCGCGCCCCAGGGCGAGTCCCAGAAGTGCAATGCCGGCGTCAGCAAATGCGCGGAAGCTGCTCGCCCGCGAGCAGGTCGAGCACGCGTGAGGCGCCGAGGGTGGTCACGAGCGTGACCATGCCTCGCGGTCCTCGGGTGACCTTCCCGACCCGCGCTGCACCCTCGCTCACGGGGAAGGCGCGGAGGATCGAGAGCGCGCGCTCGGCCTCGCGCTCCGGGAGGATGACGAGCATCCGCCCCTCGCAGGCCAGGTAGAGCGGCTCGAGGCCGAGCAGCTCGCTCGCGCCGCGCACCGGGGCCGAGAGCGGCACGGTGCCCTCATCGATCGTGATGCCCACACCCCCGTCGAGGGCGATCTCGTTGAGCGCAGCGCCGAGCCCGCCGCGGGTGAGATCGCGCAGGACATGGAGCTCGACGCCGGCCTCGATCAGCGCGGCCACGGGCGCAGCGAGCGAGGCCGCGTCGCTCTCGAGGGGCGACTCGAAGGAGAGCCCCTCGCGCACGGAGAGGATGGCCACGCCATGCCGGCCGAGGTCGCCGCTCACGAGCACGGTGTCTCCCTCGCGGACCCAGCGTGGCCCGATGTTGACGCCCGGCGGCACGGCACCCACGCCCGCCGTGCTGATGAAGATCCCGTCGCCCTTGCCCCGCTCCACCACCTTGGTGTCACCCGTGACGATCCGCACGCCGCATGCGTCGGCCGCGTCGCGCATCGACGCCGCCACGCGCGCGAGCGTGTCGAGCGGGAGGCCTTCTTCCAGGATGAACGAGGCGGTGAGGGCGAGCGGGCGGGCCCCGGCCATGGCCAGATCGTTGACGGTGCCGAACACCGCGAGGCGCCCGATGTCGCCGCCGGGGAAGAAGAGCGGGCGCACCACGTAGCCATCGGTGGTGAGCGCGAGCCGCTCGCCTACGGCCTCGATCACCGCGCTGTCATGGCGCTCGTGCAGGGCCGGATCGCCGAAGGCGGGGAGGAAGATCTCCTCGATCAGGCGGCGCATCAGGCGCCCTCCGCCTCCATGGGCGAGCTGCACGGTGCCCGGCACGATCGGGGCAGGGCATGCGAGCGAACGCGGATCGACGCTCATGACGCGATCTCTCCCCGCCGGTAGCGGAAGTACGCCGCACATGCGCCCTCGCTCGACACCATGGTGGCGCCGAGCGGGCGCTCCGGGGTGCAGCGCGTCCCGAAGGCCGGGCATGCGGTCGGCTTGATCTCGCCCTTGAGGACGAGGCCGCTCAGGCACTCGCCGGGGTCCCGCGGCGCGAGGCGCGGCGCGTCGAAGAGGAGCGAGGCGTCGTGCGCCGCGTAGGCGTCACGCAGGCGCAGGCCGCTCTCCGGGATCTCTCCGATGCCGCGGAAGCTCGCGTCCGCGACCTCGAAGACCTCGGCGAGGATGCGCCGGGCCGCCTCGTTCCCCTCGCGCCGCACCGCGCGCGCATACTGGTTCTCGACCTCGGCGCGTCCCGCTTCGAGCTGGGCCAAGGCGCGATGGAGACCGTCGAGCAGATCGAGCGGCTCGAACCCGGTGATCACGATCGGCACGCGGTAGCGCGCCGCGATCGGCTCGTACTCGGCGCTCCCCATGATCGTGCAGACATGCCCCGCCGCGAGGAAGGCGTCGACGCGCCGCGTGCCGGGCGCCGCGTCCGGCTCGCCGAGGAGCGCGAGGAGCGCGGGCGGCACGCGCACATGCGCGGAGAGGAGCGAGAAGTTGTCGATCCGCTGCTGTTTGGCCTGGAAGACGGCCATGGCATGCCCCGGCGCGGTGGTCTCGAAGCCGACCCCGAAGAAGACCACGCGGCGATCGGGGTTTTTCCGCGCGAGATCGAGCGCGTCCATCGCCGAGTAGACGATCCGCACGTCGGCGCCGGAGGCGCGGGCGGAGAGCAGATCGGCCTCTGTTCCGGGGACGCGGAGCATGTCGCCGTACGAGCAGAAGATCACCTCGGGGCGGGCCGCGATGTAAATCGCGCGATCGATGATCTCGATCGGCGTCACGCACACGGGGCAGCCGGGGCCGTGGAGGAGCGTGACCTCCGGGGGGAGCAGCGCGTCGATGCCGAAGCGGACGATGGCGTGGGTCTGCCCGCCGCACACTTCCATCACCGTCCACGGGCGGGTGACGAGGCGCCGGATGGCCTCGGCGTAGCGCGCCGCCTCGGCGCCGCCGCGGTACTCGTCGACGTACTTCACGGCTCCTCTGCGGGCGATCGCGCCGCCTCGTCGAGCGTGGAAAAGACCTGCGCGGCGGCCTCCGGATCGAGGAGGCTGATGGCGAAGCCGGCGTGGACGATCACGTAGTCGCCCACCTTCGCTTCGGGGACGAAGGCGAGGCAGATCTCCTTGACGATGCCAGCGAAGCGGACGCGCCCCATCGCGAGGTCGGCCTCGCGGATCTCGATCACCTCACCGGGGATGCCGAGGCACATGCCGATCTCCTACCACCGCCGCGCAGAGGGTGGCACCGCCGCGCGCCGCGTCGCGACCCAGGTCTGGCCGAGCGAGAGGCCGCCGTCATTGGGAGGCACGCGCGAGGGAGCAAAGACGCGAAAACCGGCGCTCGTGAGCCTCTCTCCCGTGCGCTCGACGAGGAGCCGGTTCTGGAAGCAGCCGCCCGTGAGCGCCACCTGCGGCAGGCCGGCGCGGCGCGCGATCTCCACGGCGAGCGCGGCCAGCGACGCGTGGAAGCGCGCCCCGATCTCGGCGGCGGAGATTCCTCGGTCGCGATCGGCGAGGATCGAATGGAGGAGGGGAGCCCAGTCGGCGATGAGGGGCGCGCTGCCTGTAAGCGGCAAGGGGTAAGGGTCGGCTGGTCCGATGGAGGTGGAGAGGCTTTCGAGCTCGATCGCGGCCTGCCCCTCGAAGCTCGTGACGGCCGGGAGACCGAGCAGGGCGGCCACGGCGTCGAAGAGGCGGCCGATGCTGGTGGTGCGCGGCGCGTTCACGCCGCGATCGAGCATGGCCGAGAGCACCGGGAGATCGCCGGGCGGGAACCACGGTGCGGAGCGCGCGTCGAGGGGCGCGCCCATCGCGTGGAGCATGCCGATCGCGGATCGCCGGGGCTCGCGGATCGCCGTCTCGCCGCCGGGCAGGTGGAAGGGGCGCAGCGTCGCGATCCGGGAGAAGCTCGCCCCTTCGCAGCGGAGGGCCTCGCCGCCCCAGAGATCGCCGTCGTCGCCGAGCCCGACGCCGTCCCACGCGAGGCCGAGCACCGGCCCCTCGATCCCGTGCTCGGCGATGCACGCGGCCACATGCGCGTGGTGGTGCGAGACGCGCTCGACGGGCACGCGGAAGCGCGCGCCGAGCTGCTCGGCGAGGAGCGACGAGGCGTAGTCGGGGTGGCGATCGCAGGCGATGATCTCGGGCCGCCGGTCGAAGAAGCGGAGCAGATCGTCCACCGTGCGTTCGAGCAAAGCGCGCGAGAGCGGGTTGTCGAGATCGCCGAGGTGCTGGCTCATCACGACCTCGTCCCCGGCGGCGAGGGCGATCGTGCTCTTCAGGTGCCCGCCGAGGGCCAGCACCACCGGCCCGCCTCCCGGGCGCGGCAAGGGGAGGGGCACATACCCCCGCGCCCGCCGGAGGAGCTGGAGGCCGTTGGAGGTCCAACGAGTTACCGAGTCGTCGACGGGCCGGGCGATCGGCCGGTCGTGGACCAGGAAGAGATCGGCGACCCCGGCGAGCCGTTCGAGCGCCTCGCCCTCCGCCGTGCAGAGCGGCTCGTTCGCCAGGTTGCCGCTCGTGCACACGAGCGGAGCGCCCACCTCGCGGAGCAGCAGATGATGAAGTGGAGACGAGGGGAGCATCGCCCCGATCGCCCCATTCCCGGGCGCGATCGCCGCGGAGAGCGAGCACGAAGGCCCCTTGTCCAGCAGGACGATCGGCGCCGCCGCCGACCGGAGGAGCGCCTCTTCTTCCACCGAGGCGATCAGGTGCTCCCGCAAGCTCTCCATCGACGGGAACATCACCGCGAGCGGCTTGTGCGGCCGCCTCTTGCGCTCCCGCAGCCGAACGACCGCCTCGCCCCGCGCGTCACACAGCAGCTGGAACCCGCCCACGCCCTGGAGCGCGAGGATCCGGCCCTCGCGGAGGCGGCGCGCGCAATGCACGATCGGCGCATCTTCCCGTCGATCGCCGGCAGGCTCGATCACCCGGAGATGCGGCCCACACCGCGGACACGCGATCGGCTGCGCATGAAACCTCCGGTCCTCCGGATCCCCGTACTCGCGCGCGCACGCCTCGCAGAGCGGAAACCCATTCATCGTCGTCCGCTCCCGGTCATACGGCAGATCAATCGCGATCGTGTACCGCGGTCCGCATCGCGTGCAATTGGTGAACGGATAGCCGAACCGTCGCTCCCCGTGCTGCTCGAGCTCCCGCAAACACGCCTCGCAGGGCGCCATGTCCGCCGGGAGCGAGGGGGCCGGCGCCTCCCCGGTCACGCTGTCCACGATGGTGAACGATGTGTCCCCGAGCGCCTCGATCTCCCGGGCCTCGACCGAGGCGACCGACGATCCAGGAGGCCCTTTCACAAGCTCGCTCAGGAACCGATCGATCCTCGCGTCCTCCCCCTCCACCTCGAGCCGCGCTCCCTGGCTGTCGTTGCTCACCCAGCCGGTGAGCCCATGCGCTGTCGCCAGGTGGTGGACGAAGGGCCGGAAACCCCACGCCTTGCACCACGCCGCGCACCAGGGCCGAGACCCGCCGCGTGCTCACTCTACGTCGATCGCCTGGACGCCGATCCCGACCTCCCGGAGCAGCGCCGCGTCTGTCCCACCGCACTTCGGGCAGAGCAGGAGGTGGTGCTCCGGCCGGTACACCTCTCCGCAGGTCGAGCACCGAGCTTCGACGTGGAAGACATCGAGGTCGATGGCGGCGCCCTCGGCGATCGACCCCACGGCCTGCGCTGCGGCCTGCATGGTGATGCTCTCTTTGCTGAGCGTCTCCGTCTCCGCAACCCAGCCGGCAATCCGGGTGATCTTCCGGGCACCGTTCTTGTGCCCTTGCGCGATCGCTGCGGTCACGAGCTGCCGGGCGATGGATGCTTCATGCATGACGCAGCTCCTCTCTCTTTGTCGCCAAAACGTTATTCCCCAGGATTTTTAACGCAAAGGCGCAAAGACGCAAAGGCGCAAGAAGAGGGAGAATTTTTGTTTCTTCTTGCGTCTTTGCGCCTTGGCGACTTTGCGTTTCAAAAGAGAGCCCTCGAATCATCGATCGGCTCCGTCGCAGACAAATCTCAGCGCCATGTCCGCAGCCTCGTCCACCGCTGCTTCCACGGCCGGTGAGAGTCCCTGCCTGTAGCGCTCCGCCCGGGCGATCTCGATGCCGACGATGTGAATCTCTCGGACCACCGTCTCCGGGTAGAGCACCCCGGCGAGCGCGATCGACGCGCCCACGTCGAGCCCGTGGGTCGAGAAGGCGGCGATCTGTCCCTTGCCGAGCTGCGTGGGGGTCAAATGATGAATGCGGCCCGGCGCTCCGGGGCCGAGCAGCGCGTCGACGATGAGGGCGCGATCGACCCCGGCGAGGAGCTCGACGAGGGCCGTACCGTCTTTGGCCTCGGCGAGGGTGACTCCCTCCGGCAATGGCATGCGCTTCAGCCGGTCGAGCACGGCGAGGCCGGCCGCGTCGTCGCCGCCGAACCGCTGCCCGAGGCCGATGATACGCGTGCTCACGGATCGCTTCGCTCGATGGTCAGCGTGAGGAAATGCGTCGCGCAGGAGATGCAAGGGTCGTAGTTGCGGATGGCCTGCTCGGCGCGGGCCTGCGCCTCGGCGTGGGGCATTTCGGCGAGCGCCGGGGCGAGATCGAAGAGGTCTTCCTCGATGGTCTTCTGGTTCTGCGAGGTGGGCGGCACGATGGTGGCGTCGGTGATCAGGCCGGCGTCGTCGACCACGTAGCGGTGGTAGAGCAGGCCGCGCGGCGCCTCGGTGACGGCGCGTCCGAGGCCGGCGCCGGCGGGGATCTCGACGAACGGGTGGATGGGCGGCGTGTATCGCTCGATGAGGTCGATGGCCAGGTCGAAGGCGTGGATGGTCTCGATCGCGCGGGCGATGAGGCTCCGGAAGGGGTTCTTGCACGGGGGAGAGAAGCCCACCTCGCGGGCGGCGTCGAGGGCGACGGGGCGGATCTGCTCGAAGTTGAGGCTCATCCGGGCGAGCGGCCCGCAGAGATAGGCGCCATGGCCCTTGTGGATGGAGTGGAGCGCGTTCGAGTGGGGCAGGTGCTGCTCCTCGAAGTGAGACTCGTAGTCGTGCACGTCGATGTCGAGGCCCTTGTTCGAGACGAGGCGCCCCTCGCACACCGCGTATTCGTCCGGGTGGTGGAGGGCCACGAGCTCGTAGTCCCGCTCGAAGTCCGGGTAGGAAAAGCCGTTCACCCAGCGGAGGTTCTCCAGGGCGGCCTGGAGGCCGAAGTAGAGCTCGGGGAGGAGTGACTCCAGCTCTCTTTTGCTCGGCGATCGGTAGAAGCCGCCGACACGCACGTTGATGGGGTGGATCTCTCGCCCGCCGAGGAGGGCCACGATGGCGTTGCCCGCCTTCTTCATCCGGAGGCCGCGCTTGACGGCGTCGCCATGCTCCCTGGCCATGGTGAGCGCGTCGGGGAAGCCGAGGAAATCCGGGGCGTGGAGCATCACCATGTGAAGCACATGGCTCTCGATCCACTCGCCGCAGTAGAGCAGGCGGCGCAGGTGCTTGATCGCCGGCTCGACCGCGATCCGGTGGGCGTCCTCGATCGCCTGGCATGCGCTCATCTGGTAGGCCACGGGGCATATGCCGCAGATGCGCGCGGTGATGTCGGGCGCTTCGAGCTGTGCGCGGCCACGGAGCAAGGCCTCGAAGAAGCGGGGCGGCTCGAAGATGCGGAGCTGGACCTCTTTCGCGTGCTTGCCCTCGAAGCGCAGGAGGAGCGCGCCTTCGCCTTCCACCCGGGAGAGGTAGTCGACCTGGATGGTTCTACTTGCCATGGGAGAGGCCCTCGTCGCGGAACGGCGCGGCGCCCGCGTTGATGCCGAGGAAGAGCCGGCGCACCTCGTCGGGCTTTACGCCCTGGGCGAGGAAGCGCTTCGCGAGCGGCGCGGGGTGCGCCGCCTCGCTCGGACCATAGCAGCCGAAGCAGCCGCGCTGGTAGCCCGGGCAGAGGGCCCCGCAGCCCGCATGCGTGACCGGCCCGAGGCAGGGCATGCCCTGCGTCACCATCACGCACACCTTGCCCGCGAGCTTGCACTCGACGCACACGGGGTACCCGGGCACGTTGGGCTTTCGCCCGTGGAGGAAGGCGCTCAGCACCTCGACGAGCTGGCCCTTGTCGATGGGGCAGCCGCGCAGCTCGAAATCGACCGGCACGTGATCGGCGATCGGCGTCGAGGTGGCGAGGGAGCGGACATACTCCGGGCGAGCGTAAACGGCGCTGATGAAGGACGCGTGATCGCCGAAGTTGCGCAGGGCCTGGATGCCCCCCGAGGTGGCGCATGCGCCGATGGTGACGAGGAATTTCGACTGCGCGCGCACCTCGTGGATGCGCTCCGCGTCGTGGGCCGTGGCGATCGATCCCTCGACCAGCGAGAGATCGTACGGGCCCTTCAGCACGGCGCTCGACGCCTCGGGGAAGTTGGCGATGTCGATCGCGCCTGCGACCGCGAGGAGCTCGTCCTCGCAGTCGAGCAGGCTGAGCTGACAGCCGTCGCAGGACGAGAGCTTGAAGACCGCGAGCTTCTTCTTCTTCGGGTGGCTCATGGCTCACACCTCCCGCGTGTAGAAGAGGCGCTGGACCTCGGAGAAGCGGTACACGGGGCCGTCCTTGCAGACGAAGCTCGGGCCGAGCTGGCAGTGGCCGCACAGGCCCGCGCCGCACTTCATGCTCCGCTCCATCGACACGAACATGCGCTCCGGCGAGAGGCCCTTCTTTTCGAGCTCGCGCGCGGAGAAGCGCATCATCACCTCGGGCCCGCAGATCATCGCCGCCGCGTTCTCGGGGTCGAAGCTCACGCCGGAGAGCAGGGCCGGGACGACGCCGACATGGGTCGGCCAGTCGGGCTCGGCGCGATCGACGGTAACCTCGACCGTGGTGTCGAAGCGACCGCGCCAGCGCTCGAGCTCGGCGCGATAGAGGATGTCGCCCGGGGTGCGGGCGCCGTAGAGGACGATCACCCGGCGGTAGTCTTTGCGATGGGCGAGCGCGTGGACGATGGCGGGGCGCAGGGGCGCGAGGCCGAGCCCGCCCGCGAGGATCAGCAGGTCCTTTCCGGCGGCCTCGGCCATCGGCCACCCTGCGCCGAAGGGGCCGCGCACGCCGATCACGTCACCGCGATCGAGCTTCTCCAGGGCCCGCGTTGCCGCGCCCACCGCCCGGATCGTGTGGACGAGCTCGCCGGGTTCTGCTGGATCGCCGCTGATGCTGATCGGCACCTCGCCGGCGCCGAACACATAGAGCATGTTGAACTGCCCGGGCGAGAAGGGGAATCCTCCGGGCCGATCGCGCATGTCGAGGTGGAAGGTGAACACACCCGGGAGCTCGCGGACGACCCGGCTTAACCGGTAGAGCGCTGGGATCATCGGGTGGAGCAGGGGGAGCGGGGCGGCGATCATGATGCCTTGTAGACGTCGAGCCGCTGGAGGCGCACGCGCTCGAGGCGCTGGTGGGTGAGGTCGAGCAGGCGCTTCGTGAGCGCGAAGCCGAGCACGGGATCGGCCTCCATCTTCCCGCGCAGGCAGGTGCCGTCGAGCATGAGCGCGACGACCGCGTCGACGGCGCGCGCGTCGAGGTGGATCCGCGACGGCGGGAACATCCACGAGAGTCCGAGCACGTCGCCCGGCTCGACCGTCTCCACGCGCAGCGCGCCCTTGCCCGGGATGTGCACGTCGAGCGACACGCGTCCCTCGCGGATCAGGTAGAACGTCCTGGCCTCGTCGCCTTCGTGGAACAGGTATTGACCGGCGTCGAAGCGGAGGTTCTTGGCACAGCCGACGAGGACCTTGACCTGATCGGCGTCGAGGCCTTCGAGGAAGGGGTGCGCCTTGAGCAAGCGGGTGAGGTCTTCCATGCGAGGCCTTCTCCTTCAGGTCGAGGGGCGGGCGCCCTTGCCGTCGGCGGCGCGGATCGCGGCCGCCTCGGCGGTGATGTCGATGCCCACCGGGCAGAAGGTGATGCAGCGGCCGCAGCCCACGCAGCCCGAGGTGCCGAACTGATCGAACCAGCTCGACAGCTTGTGGGTGAGCCACTGCCGGTAGCGGGCTGCGAGCGAGGGGCGCACGCTGCCGCCGTGGATGTACGCGTGATCGAGGGTGAAGCAGGAGTCGTATCGGCGGACGCGCTCGGCGAGCGCGCCCTCGAGGTCGGTGCGATCTTCGACGGTGGAGCAGAAGCAGGTGGGGCACACGAGGGTGCAGTTGGCGCAGCCGAGGCAGCGGGAGGCGATGTCCTCCCAGCGCGGGTGATCGAGGTTGCGCGCGAGCAGATCGCGCAGGCCCGCGGTGTCGAGCGATCGGCCCATCTTCGCGATCGCGGCCGCGTGCTGCGCCTCGGCGAGCGCGCGATCGTCCGCGGAGGCCTCGGGCGCATGCACCTCGGCGAGGAGCGCGGCTCCGGCCTCGGTGCCGACCTCGACCACGTAACGCGGGGAAGGGCCCGCGCCGCCGCACAGCTCGGTGAGCGCGAGATCGAAGCCCGCGGTCGCCGTGGGGCCCGTGCCCTGCGACGCGCAGAAGCAGGTGCCGCCCGGCTCGGCGCAGTGGACGGCCAGGACGAAGAGGTCCTTCCTGCGTGCGGCGTAGTCGGTGTCGACCATGGGGCCGCCGAGGAGCACCCGATCGAGCACCGCGATCGCCGCGAGATCGCAGGCCCGCGCGCCCACGAAGGCGATCTTCCGCGACGGGGGCGGGTCGATCTCGATCGCGAGGCCCGACGCGCTCCTCCGGATCTGGAAGAGGCGGAGGCTCGGCACGAAGAGCTCGCGCTTGATCGATGCGGGGCCCACCGTGTGGCCGAAGCGCGCGCCGTCCTCGCGGGCGCGCAGGCGGTAGCGCCCGGGGGCCTGATCGTCGCCGATCCCGGCGGGGAGCGCGTCGATGCCATCGATCGGATCGAGCATGATGGCGCCGTCCCGGAGGGTGGGCCCGATGAGGTCGTGCCCCCGGCGGCGGAGCGCGTCGAGCAAGGCCCCGAGCGCTCCCTTGTCGAGGAGCGCGCGGGCCGGCGGAGAAGGAGAATCGGTCACGGGCCTTGGCGCGAGCACGAGACAGGACGCTCGCTTGCTCCTCGTGCAGCATGGCCTGTGCCGGGCGCATCGGACCTTGCTGCGCGCCGATCGCGCCTCGTCGCGAACGGATCGCGGCGCACCGCTGCGCAGGAGCAGCGCACATCGCGCAAGCGATGCACCACCGCGGGATGGTCTCACCTCCGCGGCGAGGCTACCCTGCGCGCATGGGCGTGGCCTGGCACGACGAGCTGATCCGGAGCGGCCTGCTCGCCCCGGTCATCCAGGGCGGACGAGAAGAGCAGCGCTGGCTCGACTGCGATCTGGCCTCGCTGGCCGAGCACCGCCTCGGGGTCGATCGATCGCCGCTCGATCTCGACGACGCCGCGCGCAGGGAGTGGCAGGCGAAGGCGACCCTGGAGCCGCCCATGCGCCTGCTCCTGCGCGAGCGCCGCGAGCGGTGCTTCTGGATCCTCGACGACGGCGAGCCCCGCGGGACGGTGTCGCTGTCGCATGCGCCGGGAGAGGCGCAGCGCGTGCGCCTGGCGAGCCTCTACGTCTTCCCGGATCGCCGCAGCCGGGGCACCGGCCGCCGCTTCATGCTCGCGCTGATGGAGCGCCTCGGGCGGCGCGGCCTCGGCCTCTCGCTGGAGACGCTCTGGACCTGGCAGCGCGCGATCCGCTTCTACCAGCGGCTCGGCATGTGGGTGAGCGACTTCCGTCACGATCTCGGCTTCGCGTGGGACCCGGCCGCGCCCGCGCCCCGCGTCGCGATCGGCGCGGAGAGGGCGCACCTCTCGGTGTTGATCGAGGGCGAGGAGCGCCGCGTGATCGAGGCCGAGCGCTGCGGCGATCGGCTGCGGATGAGCGCGCCGCTCCTCGACGCCCGCGCGGCCGGCCTCACGCACGCCGTGATCGCGCAGGCCGCCCCGACCCTGGCCCTCGCCCTGGCGATGGCCGGCTGGCCCCTGCTCCGATCGTCCCCCGGCGACGACCTGGTGCCCGCCTCCGGCAGCCGCGAGCCCGAGGCCCTGGCGACGCGGATCATGGTCTGGGAGGCCTGGGAGCGATCGCAGGGCTGGCGGGTGGAAACGCCGAAGATCGAAGGGCTCCGCTACCCGAGCTGGGACGAGCTCCAGGCCTCGTGGCTCACGCCCGGGCAGACCGGGGGCGCGGCCTGTTGACGCCGTGCCACGGCGATCAACACGGGAGCTCGTCGAGCAACCCCCGGAGACGGTAGGCGACGATGGGCAACAGTGAGGAGCGAGCAGCTACAGGCGGCGGCGCCGGCTCCGCGACTCGACGGAGGCCATCGCCGACTCGAACGAGACGTTCGCGCGCCGGCCGGCCCAGAGCGCGGCGACGTTGGTCGTCACCTCGTCCACCCAGGCGCCGTCGCCCTCGTCCTCGATGTCCTCCCCCGCGCTCGCCTCGGTGGCGCTCTCCACCATCGGCACCGTGATCGTGGCCGAGGCCTCGCGGGCCCGCAGGAGAGAGGCGGCGAGGTTCGGTTCGAGCTTGGTCATCGGGCTCACACTGTCAACGATGAGAGGGCCTTTGTCCAGCGTGAGCCGATGAAAAAGGCCGTCAACGACCGGACCCAGGGCCTCGCTTCGGCGGCTTTCCCCCCGGGGGAGGACCCTTGCCTCGCGGTTTTCCATGAGGCTTCCCCGCTTTTCCGGCAGCGCGAGCTCCGGCCCTGGGCGGCGCAGGCCCGGGCGGCGGCGCAACCTTTGCCGTCTCGCTCGTCTGCACCACGAGCACCGCCTTGCCCTGCCGGTGCTCGGGCTTGACGGAGAACCACCCCTTCAGCGCGGCGAACCCGGCGAAGTCCCCGCGGTGCTGATCCATGTGCTCGCTGAACGCGACCCACAGCGCGCGCGCCTCCTCTTCGGGCAGCGGGGCTCCGTCGATCAGCACGGCGAGGCGCGATGATGCTTCGCTCATTGAATCCCGTACTCCTTGAGCCGCCGGTAGAAGGTGCGCCTCGGCAGGCCCACCTTCTGCGCGGCCTTGACCCGGTTCCAGTTGCAGCTCGAAAGCGCCTCCAGGATGCGCTCTTTCTCGCTGTTCCTGTGCGCGTCGAGCGAGGTCTCGCTGCGCCGCGGCTCGGGCACGGCGGCGGCCTCGGGCGCACGCGCGACGCGACCCGTGGGCAGCTCGAAGTCCTCGATCTCGAGCTCGGGGTGATCGCTCAGCACCCACGCGTTGAGCAGCACGTTCTCGAGCTGCCGCACGTTGCCCGGCCAGCCGTAGGCCATCAGCCGCTTGAGGGCGGAGCGCGAGACGCTGCGCCGATCGCGGCTGTAGCGCGCGGCGAAGATGCCGAGGAAGTGATCGATGAGGATCGGGATGTCTTCCAGCCGCTCCCGGAGCGGCGGCACCCGCACCTCGATCACGTGGAGGCGGTAGTAGAGGTCTTCCCGGAAGGCGCCGGCCTCGACCATCGAGCCGAGGTCGCGGTGGGTCGCCGCGATGAGGCGCGTGTCGACCGGCTCCTCGCGCGCGCCGCCCACGGGGCGCACGACTTTTTCCTGGAGCACGCGCAGCAGCCCGGCCTGCATCTTCTGGGGCATCTCGCCGATCTCGTCGAGCAAGAGCGTGCCCTGCGTCGCCTCGCGGAAGAGGCCCTTGCGATCGCGGTCCGCGCCCGTGAAGGCGCCGCGCACATGGCCGAAGAGCTCGCTCTCCAGGAGGTGCTCGGGGATGGCGCCGCAGTTGATGCCGAGGAAGGGCTTCTTCGAGCGGGGGCCGGCGTTGTGGATGGCGCGCGCCACGACCTCCTTGCCGGTGCCGCTCTCGCCGGCGATCAGGATCGGCACGTCGGTGTCCTTGACCCGATCGATGAGCGCGTACACCCGGCGCATGGCCTCGCTCGTGCCGACGAGGCCCTCGTAGCCGAAGTGGCCGCGCAGGACGGCGCGCGTCGAGCGCAGGTCGCGGCGGGTGGCGATGAGCTGCGCGGTGCGGTGGCCGAGCAGGTCTTCGAGCTTGGCCCGCGCGGCCACGAGCTCCAGGTTGGCGCGCTCGAGCTCGGCGGCGCGCCGCTCGTTCTCGCCCACGAGGCGCGCCGTGTCGATGGCGATGGCCACCTGGTCGGCGAGCGCGGCGAGCGTGCCGATCTCCTGGGCGAAGCTGCCCGCGGGGCGCAGGCGCGTCTCCAGGTAGAGCGCGCCGATCACCGCGCCGCTCCTCGCCCGGATGGGCACGCATGCCACCGACTGGAGCATGAGCTGGTGGACGGAGACATAGTCGGCCATCCGCATGTCTTCCCGGGCGCTCCCGGTGACGACGGGCTCGCCGGTGGTGATGACCTTCTCCGCGATCGACTGGGAGAAGCGGGCATGCGGGTCGTCCCCGGCCTGATCGCGCGAGGCGAAGATCGACAGCTCGTCGCCGTCGGCCACGCCGTGGCTCGACGTGGACGACGTGGATAACGTGGATGACGTGGATGACGTGGATGATGTCGACGACGTGGACGACGTGGACGATGGGGACGATGGGCCACGGGCGTAGCCGCGCTTGAGGATGACGAAGCCCCGCTCGGCGCGGAGCAGCGCGATGGCGTGATCGGTCACCTTGCCGAGCAGCCGGCCGAGGTCGTGCTCGCCGGCGATGGCGCGGTTGATCTCCAGCACGCGGGCCAGGCGGTCTTCTCCCGGCACGCCGAAGTGGGTGGTGGGCGCGGCGGCGAAATCGGCGAGGCAGCTCGCGCGCACGGCCTTGCGGCGCGGGTCGTTCCAGTAGACCTCGCGCAGGTCGCGCGGCAGGCGGGAGGCGATCTCCTCCAGCACGGCGAGGGCGGCCTCGCGGTCGCGGCGGCCGAGCAGGGGCTGCCCGGCGGCGAGGAGCAGCTCGGCCCGGGCGTCGAGCGCGCGCCACACCCAGTCCTTCTGCCCCGCGGCCTGCGCGGCCTTCTGCGCCTCGTCGAAGAAGGCGCGCGCTTTGTCTTCCTCGCCCCGCCGCTGCGCTGCGCGGCCCTTGGCGAGGGCGAGCAAGGCGCGGTGCGCGGTGATGTCGCCGAGGTGCTGCTCGGCGAGGGCGATCTCGTCGCCCAGATCGCCCGCGGCCACGGTCGTGACGGAGGGCGGGAGCGAGGCGAGGAAGAGCACGCGCTCGAGGCGCGCCTCGGCCTCGTCGAGGGCGCGGCCCATCGCCTCGTAGGCGTCGGCCGAGGCCTGGTAGAGCTGATCGGCCAGCGCGGCGTCGCCCGACTGCGCGGCCCACGAGGCCTCGAGCGTGAGGAGCTGCGCATGCTGCTGCGGGGGCAGGTCGCTCCGCTCGCGGGAGAGGGCGTCGAGCGAGACGCGCGCGCGGGCCAGACGCGCGAGGTAGAGGTCGAGGTTGGCCAGGTTGAGCAAGGCCTGGCGCAGCGTGGGGATGCGGCCGGAGCGGCGGCCCATGTCGACCGCGGCCTCGAGGTTGCGGATCGCCGCGCCGAGATCGCCCTGGGTCTGCGCGATGCCCGCGAGGTTCAGGCGCGTCGTCGCGACGCTGCCCGCGTCGCCCGCCTCCTCCGCGGCGGTGAGCGCCTCTTCATAGGCCGTCTTGGCCTCGGCGAGGTGATCGTCGCGCTGGAGCGCGAAGGCCAGCGAGCCCAGCGCCACCGAGAGGATCCGCGGCTCGCCCACGCTGCGCGCGAGGCGCACCGCGCCTTCGAGCGTGGCCCGCGCCTCGGCATGCCGCGAGGCGAAGCTCTGCGCGAGCCCGCGTACCGCCTCGGCCTCGGCGGCGGTGGCCCGCGCCTTGGGCGAGAGCCCCTGCCACGCCGGCTCCGCGGCGCCGATCGCGCCTGCCGCGAGCACGGTCCGATCGACCTCGCCGGCCGCGGGCGCCTCCCCCGGCATGCCGAGGTGCTTGCCCACCTGGGCCGCGCGCTTCTCGGCGTTCTCGTAGTCGCCCGCGCGGAGGTGCGCGCGCGCGGCCGTGAGCAGCCAGTACGCGTTGAGCTCCGCGTCGCTCGACGCCTGCACCTTCGCCTCCACGCGGCCGAGCTCCACGAGCGCGCGGGTCGCGTCGCCGCGGTTCGTGTAGAGGCGGGCGCGCGCGACCGCGATCGACGGGGAAGGGTCGTCCTCGTAGCGGCCGAGCACCTCGGCGGCCTCGTCGAAATGGCCGCGATCGAGGAGGCGGTGGATGTCGCCCCGCCCGGTCGCCGGCGCGCTGTCCTCTTCGAGCAGGCGATCGACGTCGGCCGGCGCGACGACCGGCGCGCGGGCGAGGCGCGAGACGATGGCGCGGATCCGGCCCGGCCAGCCCTCGGCGCGCGCGACCACGTGGGCCACGACCGCGTCGCTCAACGAGGGGATGGTGCGGCGCACGAGCTCCCCGGCCTGCTCGTTGTCGAGCGGCGTCATCGTGAACACCTCGAAGGTCGCGCCCGGGAGCGAGCGGCCCGCGCCCTCGGCGCCGACCACCAGCACGAGGCGGGCGCCCTCGCCCCGCACCTGATCGAGGGCGTCGAGGTCGGCGTCGCCCAGGCGATCGGCGTCGTCGATCATCACCACCCGATCGAGGCGCCGGCCGTTCTCCGCCTCGGGCGCGCCGAGCTCGATCGACAGGGCCTCGCGCAGATCGGGCACCGATCCGGCCTCGATCCAGGCCACCTGCCGCTCCACGCCGAGCGACCAGGCGATGCGCCGGAGCAGCGTCGTCCGCCCCGAGCTCCGCGGCCCGGTGACGACGATCCCGCCTCCCTCGCGCAGCCCGGCGATCTGCGCGAGGAGCTGGATCGAGGGCACATCGAGCCCGACGATCGGCCAGGCCAGCGCCCGCTGCTCGTCGCTCGCGGGCGCGCGATCGGCCGGCGCCTCGATGCGCGCCGCGCGGCGGACGGCGCTCGCGAGCTCGTCGGCGCTCGGGTAGCGCGCCTCCGGATCCTCCGCGGTGGCGCGCGTGACCACCTGGGCGAGCGCCTCGTGCGCCTCGCTCGTCAGCCGATCGCCCGCCGCGCCGAGGGCCTCGGCGAGCGTGGTGCCGAGCGCGTAGACCTCGGCTCGCACGGTGAGCTTGGCCCCGTTCAGCAGCTCGGGCGCGGCGTACCGCGGGGTCAGCCCCTCGGGCTTGCCGCCGCCGTCGCGCCACGCCGTGGCGAGCCCCAGGTCGACGAGCGTGGCCCGGCCGGCGTCGCTGACGATGATGTTGGCGGGCTTGATGTCCCCGTGCAAGAGGAGCGCGCGGTGGAGCAGCGTGAGCTGATCGGCGGCCTGGGCGATCGCGCGGATCGCGCCGAGCGGATCGTCGCCCTTGCGGATCCGATCGGCGAGGCTCTTCCCCTCGACCATCTCGCGCACCATGTACGATCGCCCGAGCCCGGCGGGCTTGCCGTCGCTCGCGGGCATGGGCAGGCGCCCGAAGCGCAGCACGCGCGGCACGCCGAGGCCCTCCACCCCGGAGAGCGCGACCGCCTCGCGCACCAGGGCCAGCACCTCGCGCTCGTCCGCGTTCTCGCCGAGCGCCTTGAGCGCCACGGTGCGCCCGGTGATCCGATCGCGCACGGCCCACACCTCGCCGCCGCCCCCTTTGCCAAGCGGGGCGATCGGCTCGTAGCGCAGCGGGAGCGTCAACGTTGTGCCCATGGGAGTGCCGGGGTGTGCCAGGTCGCGCAGCTTACACGCACCGGATCCGTGTGGGTCAATCGCAGACGACCGGCCTCACGCCATCGCTCCCCACGCCCGAGCGCGTCACCCGATCGCTGAAATGGACACGGGCGCCTCGCTTCGTCTTGCGAAGAAGACGAAGGGGCGCCCGCGCTCGAAGCCGGGGCTCTTACTGGCCCGCGGGATCGATCATGTCGAACAGGGCCTGCACGTCCGCGTTGCTCGGCGGGAAGCCGTTGTTCGACTCGCGGAGGATCTTGGCGAGCAGCTCGGTCGCGTCGTGGAGCCGCGCTCGCTTGATCGGCATGTAGACATCCGGGAACTTGGTGTTGGCGAGCCAGTCGAGATCCACCTCGAGGTGCGCGTTCGACTGGTTGATCTTCACCGACTTGACGTGGCTCTTGCTCTCGTGGAGCTTGAGCATGTAGTCCTGGAGCTCGCTTGAATTCTTGGGAACCGTGCGCTCGAAGCCCATCGTCGTACTCCCTGTGTGAGGCGCGCGGGTCCACGGGTGGAGCGCCGCGCTCGAAGCTACCGTGCCCTCACCGCGAAGGAGATGGCACGCGACCGATCGTGACCAGAGACGAGGCTACACCAGACGAAGGCGTTCGTCACCCCTCGCGAGGAGAGGCGAAAAGGCCGGGAGATCCGGCCATTTGCCGGTCACAGCGGACCTGGGACCTCATCCTCGCCGATCACGCCTTGCGCTCGCGGCGCTTTCGGGTCGTAATCCGTGATCGACGAGGCTTCGCCTCCGTCGCCGGCTGAATGATCCTCAACCAGACCGACATCGAGCAGGCGGTGGACCGTGACGAGCGGGGCCGCTTCATCAAGGAGCTCGTCGTCACCCACGCGAGCAGCCCCACGGGGGCCGAGATCCCGCTCGCGATGGTCCGCAAGCGGCGCGCCCCCGCCGGCCCGACCCTCGCGCCCCTGCTCCTCGTGCACGGCTACGGGCAGAATCGCTACGCCTGGCACCTGCCGGCGCGGAGCTTCTCCAACTACCTCGCGCGCGCCGGCTACGACGTGTTCAACCTCGATCTGCGGGGGCACGGGCGCTCGCGGCACCTCGGCGCGCACCGGCCGAGCCACGTCACGGACTTCGTCCGCGAAGACGTGCCCGCGGCCATCGCCGAGGTGCAGAGGCACTCGGAGGGGCGCAAGGTCTTCATCGTCGGCCACTCGCTCGGGGGGCTCGTCGGCTACGCCACCGCCGCGTCGCAGAGCGGGACGATCGCGGGCGTGGTCTCCATCGGCAGCCCGTACCAGTTCACCCGCGGATCGTGGTCGCTGCGTCTCCTCGGCAACACGATGCTCGCCCTCGATCGGCGGGTCCACATCGGCCACGGCGCGCTCGGCCTCAAGCCGCTCGGCGAGGCCATGCGCCTGAGCCGGATGTTCATCGAGAGCCCGATCTTCCCCCTCCCGATCCGCGGCTTCTGCCCCGGCTCCATGGAGCCCGAGGTGCTCGCCCAGCACATGTCGCTCGCGATGGACAGCGGGAGCATCACCGTGCTGCGCAACATGTTCCTCGACGCGGCCGAGTCCCGGCGGAGCGGGCACCGGCTCGGCGGGCTCACCGGCTACGCCCGCCGCTTCGAGGCGCTCGACGTCTCGCTCCTGATCATCGCCGGCACCGAGGACGACCTCGCGCCGCCCGCCTCGGTCGAGCCCGCGTTCCAGCAGAGCCGCTCGCACGACAAGACCTACCGGGCGTTTCCCCGCGGGCACATCGACCTGATCATGGGCCGCGAGGCGCCGCTGACGATCTGGCCGCTCATCGACTCGTGGCTACGCGCGCGGGCGACCCAGCCCCACTGAGCGCGGGCGATCGCGGGGCGGGTAGTGTAATCTCCGCGCATGTCGATCAAGGACAAGCTGGTCGCGGAAGGGCTGAAGCTCGCCACCAACCCCGCGGTCTCCAAGCTGATGCAGGACGAGCGCTTCATGAAGCTCGTGATGGCGGCGATGGCCATGCCCGGCAGGGTCTCGAATTTCACCGCCGAGCAGAAGGAGACCTTCGCGAAGGGCATGGGCCTCGCGACGCAGGAGGAGGTGAACAACCTCAAGCGCACCGTCGCCGCGCTCGAACGCACGGTAGCCAGGCTCGAAGGGAAGCGGTAGAGCAGGACGGCCCATGGCCGATCCGCAAAAGCTCCTCCACGACCGCTTCCTCTCCGCCATCACCGCCGCCTTCGGCGCCGAGCTCCCTGACGCGGCCGGCGCCGATCCGATGCTCCGCCGCTCCGATCGGGCCGACTACCAGGCCAACGGAGCGATGGGCCTCGCCAAGAAGCTCGGCCGCCCGCCGCGCGAGATCGCGCAGAAGATCCAGGAGAAGCTCGATGTCGCCGATCTCTGCGACAAGGTGGAGATCGCCGGGCCCGGCTTCTTCAACCTCACCCTGAAGCGCGAGGCCCTCGCCCGCGAGGTCGGCGCGCTCCTCGCCGACGCGCGTCTCGGCCTCTCGACCGCGCCCGCGCCCGAGACGGTGGTGGTCGACTACTCCTCGCCCAACGTGGCCAAGGAGATGCACGTCGGCCACATCCGCAGCACCATCCTCGGCGACGCGATCGCCCGCGTGCTCGAGGCCCTCGGTCACAAGGTGATCCGGCAGAACCACCTCGGCG
>JAXLYT010000052.1:0-84863 GCA_046351295.1 Byssovorax sp. | reverse complement strand
GCCCTCGCCCGCCGATCCGGCGCGCCGCTCTGGCTCCTCTTCGGCGCCCGCCACGAGGAAGACATCCTCTACCGCGACGAGCTCGCCCGCTGGTCGCGCGAGCACCCGACCGTGCGCCACGAGATCACGCTCTCCCGCCCGCCCGCGACCTGGACGGGCCGCGCCGGCCATGTGCAGGCCCATGTGCCCGCGCTCCTCGCCGAGCTGCGCGCCGCATACCCGGGCGCCGAGCCCCACGCTTACATCTGCGGGCTCGACCGGATGGTCTCGTCGGTGAAGGAGCTCCTCCGAGAGACGCTCGCCATGCCCCGCAAGCATGTCCACACCGAGCGCTACGACTAGCGCGATCAGCGCGACGTGCCCTTCCGGCACTTCCGCGTCGAATTTGGATATGCTCGTGCGCATGAAGCGCACCATCGGCATCCTGGCATGCGCGGCCCTCGCGGCCTGCGGGGGCGGCGGAACCGGCGGCACCACCAGCGGAGGCGGAGGCTCGACCAGCGCGAGCACCACCAGCGGGACAGGCGGCGGAGGCCCGCAGGAGATCGCCTGTGAAGGAGCCCCGGCCGATCTCGCGCTCGAAGGCACCTGGGCCGCGCACGGCACGCTCGCGGTCAAGCTCATCGGCTCGCCCGACGGCGCGATCAACATCTGCCCCGCCGATCAGGTGGGCGAGGCCCAGCTCCTCATCATGCTCACGATGAAGCAGGATCCGGCCGACGCGACCAAGCTCACCGACATCCACGCGACGCTCTGCTCCATCGCGCTGCCCACGGTGAGCGCCCTCGTCGGCCAGTGCAACCCGGACTCGGGCAACCTGGTCTACACGCAGATCCTCCCGCCCGATCAGCTCATCGCCGCCCTCCCCACGTTGATCAACGCGCCGGTGGACGGCGCGCTCGACGGCAAGAGCAAGGGATCTAACCTCTCCCTCGGCGGGATCACCGTCACCATCGGATCGAGCAAGACAGGCGCGAGCATCCCGCGCTGGGACCTCGACGGCCCCTCGTGCTCCGCGGCGAACCTCGGCAACACCGCCACGTGCGAGCCCACCTGCGTCGACGACTGCGCCGCGCTCCGCGACGACGACGGCGACGGCTTCCCCGGCGTCACGCTCCAGGTCTGCGGCCTCACCCAGACCGATCAGCAAGGCGGCGTCGCCTGCCACGCGGCCAAGCCCGACGATCCCGGCGTCACCCTGCAAGGCCAGGCCTTCATGGCCATGGAGGTCACGCCGACCTTCAAGGGCACGACCAAGAGCTCCTGCGAGGTCATCGGCACGGTCGACTCGGGCATCGACTACTCGATCGTCGGCGCCGACATCTACCTCGCCGGCACGCCCATCTCGGTCGATCAGACGGTGGCTTCGCTGCCCTCGTTCGACGTCGACGGCACGGCCAGCAAGTTCCGGATGGTGCGGGTCGACGGCAAGTACGGCGCCCCGGATTTCAAGCTGGATCCTGCCAAGGCGGCCGACGCGTGCGCCACGATCATCCAGCGGGTGAACGAGCTCTGAGCGAGCCGGCGGCGACCTCTGCGCCGGCGAGCCTGGAGCAGCCGCTCGCCCAGGGTTTTGCCGCGCTGATCGCGCCGGGCTCGCTCGATCCGGGCGCCCGCGTCGAGGGGCTGCGCGCCGCGCTGCGCGACATCGCCGAGGCGCTCGCTGCGCTCCATGCGTCCGGCTCCCTGCACCTCGATCTCCGCCCGGGCGCCGTGCTCCTCGACCCCGCGGGCAAGGTCACGCTCCTCCCCTCGGCGCGCGCCGCGCCCCTCGATCCGCCGCGCACGGCGCGCGACGGCCCGCCGCTCGACGCGGCCTTCGCGCCTTACCAGGCGCCCGAGATCGCCGAGGGGCAACCGCCCTCGCCGGCCGCCGACTGGTACGCGTTCGGCGCGCTGATCTTCGAGGCGCTGACGGGCAAGCCGCCCATCGCCGAGCCGTGGGCGCCCAGCGTCGAGCCCGCGTTCCACGGCGAGCCCGTCGACCCTCGCCTGCTCGTGCCCGACCTGCCCGACGATCTCGCCGACCTCGCCGTCGATCTCCTCCGCCCCTCGCCGCTCCTGCGCCCCACCGGCGCGACCGTGCTCGCCGCGCTCGGCGCCGCGCCTCCCTCGCGCTCCGCCGCGCTCACCGCGTGGGAAGCGCGCGTCCCCTTCCTCGATCGCACCCTCGAGCTCGGATCGCTCGACGACGCCCTCTCGACCGCGCGCGCCGGCGCGCCCGTGACCGCACTCATCCACGGCTGCGAGGGCACAGGCAAGACGGCCCTCGTCCGCCGCTTCCTCGACCGGCTCCACGAGCAGCGGCGCGCGCTGATCTTCGAGGCCCCCTGCCGCGCCGGATCGAGCCACCCCTGCGAGGGGATCGCGACGCTCATCGACGCGCTCGCCGATCACCTCCGCGCGTTGCCCGAGGCCGAAGCCGAGGCGCTCCTCCCCCCCGACGCGTCCAACCTCCTCCCACTCTTCCCCGCGCTCGGTCAGGTCCCCGCGCTCGCCCGGCTGCCTGCGTTCCCCGCGCCGCCCGATCCCCGCGAGCAGCGACGGCGCGCCATCCTCGCGCTGCGGGCGATCCTGGGCCGTGTGTCCGAGCGTGAACCGATGGTCATCAACGT
This sequence comes from Byssovorax sp., assembly GCA_046351295.1. Taxonomy (GTDB): domain Bacteria; phylum Myxococcota_A; class Polyangia; order Polyangiales; family Polyangiaceae; genus JAXLYT01. The sequence continues at coordinate 82,248 of JAXLYT010000052.1, read as the reverse complement.
TGACGGCCTGGAGCACGCGACCCCGGAAGGCGCCTCCCTCCTCGCCGACCTGCGCGAGCCCGGCGACGATCCCGAGGCGCCCTCGCCGCCCTTCCTCCTGCTCCTCGCGTTCCGGAGCGAACGCGCCTCGACCATCGACCTCATCGTCACCCTCCGCCGCCGCCTCGCCCGCGGCGAGACCGTCGGCGATCTGCGCGAGGTGCTGGTCGATCCGCTCTCGACGCGACAGGCGAGGACGCTCGCCCGGCTCCACCTCGGCCCGCGCGCCGAGCCCTCGCTCCTCGCCAAGATCGCGCGCGAATCCGGGGGCATCCCGCGCCGCGTGCTCGCCCTCTGCGCGGCCGAGGGCGCGTCCATCGCCGTGCTTCCCGAGCCCGCCGCGCCCCCCGCCGAGCCCGCTCGCCTCTCCTCTCCCACAGCGCGCGGGACCACCGGCGAGAGCGCTGCTCAGCGCGCCTCGGCGGCACGCGCGCTCCTCGATGAAGGGCAGATCGCCGAGGGCCTCCGCGCCGCGGAGTCGCTCCTCGCATCGCTGGATCTACCGCTCGCTTCGTCGCACGGCCGCGCCCGGCTCTCGCTCTTCTTCCGCCGCGCCCAGCTCTCGCTGCGCGGCCTCGGCACGCGCGCCGCGCCTGCCCTCGATCCAGCCGTGCAAGCGCGCCTCGACGCCGGCCGCGCCCTCGCCCGCGCGCTCGATCCCTTCGACCCGACCCGCGCCGTCGAGCTGCACCTGCGCCTCTTGCTCCTCGCGCTGCGCGCAGGCGAGCCCACGCGCCTCGCCGAGGCGTTCGCGGCGGAGGCTCTCCGGCTCGCCCGCGGCGACGCCGCGCAAGGCGATCGCGCCCAGGCCCTCCTCGATCGCGCGCGCGATGTCGTGAAGGGGCTCGATCGCCCGGCGCTCCACGCCTCCCTGCTCGCCGCCCGCGCCGAGCTCGCGCTCCTCACCGGCCGCTTCGGCGAGGCGATCGAGCATGCCGCGTCGGCCATTGCCCTCGTCCGCGATCACGACGACGAGGCCTCGCGCGCCGTCGCATCCATCGAGCGGCAGGCGCTCTTCCCGAGCCTCCTCGCCCGCGGCGATCTGCACCTCTTCAGCCACCGCGTGCCCCTCGCCCTCCACCGCGCCGAGGCGCTCGGCCCCGCCTACGACGCGATCGCCCTGCGCACCGGCCTGATGGCCCGCGCGCACCTGCTCGAGGACCGCCCGAACGAGGCCCTCGCCGACGCCGAGGACGCCCTGCGCACCTTCGCCCCGCGAGGCTTCACCACCCTCCACGCCGCCGAGCTCCTCTCCCGCGCGTCCGCGTACCTGTACGAGAGCGACGCGCCGCGCGCCCACGAGGCGCTCACCCGCTCGTGGCCCGCGCTCGAGCGCTCCGGCTCCCTGGAGATCCAGCCGATCCGCGTCGAGGCCATGACCCTGCGCGCCCTCTCCGCATGCGCCGCGTCCCGCTGGTCGCCGCACCGGGACGAGCTGCTCGCCGCGGCCGATCGCGACGGCCGCCTCCTCGCGAAGGAGAGCGCCCCTCCCGCGCGCGGCGCCGCGAACCTCGTCCACGCCATCGTGTGCACCTACCGGGGGCAGCGCGACAGGGCCGTCCCCCTGTTCCAGGAGGCCGAGACGTCATTTGCGCGCACGGGGATGAAGCTCCACGCCGCCATCGCCTCCCGGCGCCGCGGAGAGCTGCTCGGCGGCGACGAGGGCCGCGCGCTCCTCTGGTCCTGCGACGAATGGCTGGTGCGCGAGGGGGTGCGCGCGCCCGAGCGGGTGGCGGCGATGATCGCGCCGTGGTGAGCGGCGGATCTCGATACGAAGCGATCCTGGAGATACGGATAGCCTCCCGAGATTCGTTGTCTCGAGGGCTCTTTGAACGATTCGAACGCGCTCACGAGCACCCGAGTGCCCAGGGCGGAGGGAGCGGCATCAACGCCGCATCGCGTCCTTGAACAAATGCACCAGCTCGTCCGGCAGCGGCTCCGTCGTCCGGGCGAGATCGGCCCGGGGGCCCGAGCCATGTCCCTTGTAGGCAAAGGGCGTCAGCGCCCGGAACAGCTCGACGGCGCCTGCGTAGCGCCCCGCGCGATCCCGCGTCAAACAGCGCTTCACCACCGCGGCGAGCCCGGGCGGCGCCTCGGGCGCGAGGCCGAGGATCGACGGGGGCGCCGCCGTCAGGATCTTGTGGGCAACGTCGGCCACGTCTCCCCCTTGAAATGGCTTTTCGCCCGTGATCAGCGCATAAAGCACCACCCCGAGCGACCACACGTCGGCCCGCGCGTCCACACCCTTTGCGTCCAGCATCTGCTCGGGGGACATGTATTGAAGCGACCCGATCATGTCCGAGGCACCTGTCATGTCGGTGTCGTCTCCCGAGGTGCTCGGGCTCTCGAACTTGGCCACCCCGAAATCGAGGATCTTCACGATCTCCTTGCCGTCGTCGCGCTCCACGACGAACAGGTTCGCCGGCTTCAGATCCCGGTGGATGATCCCGAGCGCGTGGGCCTCGGACAGGCCCGTGCACGCCTGGGCCACATACTCCGCGGCGAGGCTCGGCGGCAGGCGCCCGCGCTCTCTCAGGAGGTTCGACAGATCGCGCCCTTCGAGCAGCTCCATCACCACGTAAGGCAGCGCATGTCCGTCCTCGTCGGCGGCCAGCCTCCCGGCCTCGAACACCTGCGCAACATGCTCGCTCCGGAGGCGCGCCGTGGCCCCGGCCTCGCGCTGGAAGCGCATGGACGCACGCGGGCTGTCGGCGTGTGACGGGAGCATACATTTGATGGCCACCCGACGTCCGTCCCGCCGATCCACCGCCGCCACCACGACCCCCATGCTGCCCTGCCCGAGCACCCGCTCCACCAGGTAGCGATCCGCGATCGCGCGACCGGGGAGAAGTGCGTTGGGAATGCCAGACATGGGGGCCTCTCTCGGAACCGCTCGGATTGATCGCAGAGCGTACACCCTGGTCATGAAGTGTAAAGGGCGCAGCGCCCGGCTCACGGTGCGGTATCCCACGACGCCATCGACGAGCGACCTCGGGCGCGCGGACGAACGCCTGCTGCGCGCCGGCGAGAACGTGGCTACGATGCGCCGCCGTGCGCGCTCGCGCGCCGGTGCCCTGCGCCCTGCGGCACCTCCGGGGCCCCACCCCACGCAGGCTCCCACGCTTGTCACCCGACCAACAAGACAATGAAGACCAACGCCGCCCGCATCCTCGACACCCTCGGCATCCGTTACGAGCTGCGCACCTACGAGGTCGATGACGAGCACCTCGACGCTGCCACCGTCGCCCGCCTGGTCGGGCTCCTCCCCGAGCAGACCTTCAAGACCCTCGTGGCCCGCGGCGACCGCCACGGCGTCTGCTTCGCCGTCCTCCCCGCCGACACCCACCTCGACCTCAAGGCCCTGGCGAAGCTCACCGGCGATCGCAAGGTCGACACCGTCCCGCTCAAGGAGGTGCAGCCGCTCACGGGGTATATCCGGGGCGGCGTCACCGCCCTCGGGGCGAAGAAGGATTATCCCGTGTACGTCGACGAGACGGTGGAGATCCTCGATTTGATGGCCGTCTCGGCGGGGGTGCGAGGCACGCAGATCGTCCTTCTTCCGGCGGATTATCTGCGCGCGGTCAAAGGGAAGACAGGGCCCATCGGGGCGCCCAAGGACAAGGCCGGTTGAACGACGGGTCGCGCGACGGCCGGCGGCCTGTCGCGCGACGCCTCACGGCCCCTCTTCCAGGCTCCGGCAGCAGCGATAACCGATCTGGTAATACCGGAACCCCTCGGCATGCCCGAGCGTCGTGGGCCGGCATGCGTTCCGGTACTCTCCCCAGTTACCCCCCTTGAGCGCGCTCGCATAAGGAACCCCGCGCTCGTTCACCACCCACTCGTCGACGTTGCCGGTCAGGTCGCGCACACCGAAGGGGCTCACGCAGCGCTCGCGGGCGCCCGAGGGCTCGCGCTGGTCGAGGCGGGCGAGCTCGGCGTCCTGGGTGCGCGGGGAGAAGAGGCGCGCCTCGTTCACCTTGGGGGAGGGCTTGTCGATGGCGCATGCCACCGAGTCGCGCGTGTAGCCGTAGGGGAAGGGCCAGCGCTCGTTCCCCTCGCAGGCCAGCGTCCACTCGGCGTCCGTGCAGAGGCGCTTGCCGATCGCCTCACACCTCGTCCTGGCCTCTTCCCACGACACCATCACCGTGGCGAGCGCGCCCTTCTGGTTGGGCCACTCGTATCGATCGACGCAGTAGTGCTTGGAGACGGACGGGCCCACGCAGCGGGTCGGCTGCTCGAACTCGGCGCACTGCCTCGGGTTACGCTTCTTCAGGCAAGTCTCCTCGACCTTGGTGCAATACTCGCCCTGGATCTCGATCATGTCCGCGGGGCACAGGCTGCCTTCGACGGCGGGGACAGCCTGCTTGCCCGCCCGCTCCCAGAGCACCTCACCGGCCCGCACCGTCATCGCGCAGGAGAGCCGCGTGGTCCCGGTGATCTTGCCCTTGCGGGTGTCGGTGAAATCGAAGGTGCCCTTTTCCTCGGCGAGGATCGCGATGTCGGCCACGCCCCCTTCGGCGAGGCGGCCGAGCGCCGGGCGGTCGATGGCATCTGCGGGCATCTTCGTGGTCCGCGCGATCAGATCGGGCAGGCGCATCCCCAGCGCTTCGAGCTTGGAGAGCACGTTGAGCAAGCTCCCCATCGAGCCTCGGCGGCTCGTCCGGTGGGTGTCGGTGCTCACCGTGTCCGGCAAAAAGCCCTGTCGAATCGCCGGCTCGGCCTGCGAGAAGACGAAGCTCGCCCCGCCGTAGCCGAGATCGAAGAGAATGCCTCGCTCGCGGGCGCGCACGACCTCGGGCCGGAGCATGCCTTTGTCGTCGACGAGCGCGGTGCGTCCCGGGACATCGGCGTACATATGGGTGAAGATGTCGCCCGGGCGGAGCCTCCGGAGAAACAGCTCTTCGAGCGAGAGAGGGGGCTTGTGCTCGCCGAAATCGACCATCACCCGTCCGCCGGCCCGGGTCGCGGCGACGGCGCGATCGATGGGCTCGAAGCCGCGCCCGGCGTAGTGGGCGACCTTGACGCCCACGAGGATGTCGCGCTCGGCCTCGATCAAGCGGCCTGTGGCCTCGGCGTCCATGTCGGCGAGCTTCTGCTCGTAGGCGCCGCCGCGCATCCCCTCGCCGACGATGTTGACGAAGGCGAGCACGCGGGTGCGCGAGGGCAATACGATCTTGGCCTTGAAGCGCGCGAAGGTCCGGTGACCGGCGCTGCCCGCGTCGACCACGGTGGTGGTGCAGCTCGCGGGGGCGAAGTCGTCGGGCATGACGGCGAGCGTGCTCTCCGAGAGGTAGCTCCCCGTCGTGCCGGCGAAGACATGGGTGTGCAGATCGAGGAGGCCGGGGGTGACGATCAGGCCCGTGGCGTCGAGGACGCGGGAGGCGCGGGAGGCGTCGATCGAGGGGTCGATCTTCGCGATATGATCACCTTGTACGGCGATGTCGAAGCGCCCGTCTCGGCCGCTCGCCGGGTCGATCACCCGGCCTCCGCGGATCACCAGATCATAGGCGACGGGTGGAGGCGGCGGCTCGGGGAGAGGGGCTGTCGCGCTCGCGGTCGCGGGAGGCGGCGCCGGGGCCGGGCGCGGCGGGCCCGCGGGGGCCTCTGCGCAGGCCTGGAGCGCGAGGGCAGCGCCGAGGGCCGGCAACAAGCGCGCGCGGGCCGTCATCGACCTTCACTCCTCTTGCTTGCGCCGGAGCGCCCGGAGCAAGAACACCGCATAATGACCTCCGACCACCAGAAGGCCCACATAGCCCATGGTCAGGTAGGTCCGGGCGATCTTCTTCGGGGTCCAGTGGTAGAGGTTGATCAGCTTGTTCATGTCCCCGTCGCCGTCGTCCCGCCCGCCGAGGGCGGTCCCCACGGGCAAGAGCGAGAGATCGTGCTTCACGTCGCTCCACATCGACACGGCGTGGACGAGCCCGAAGGCGCCGATGAGCAGGGCCAGGTAGCGCCAGAAATCCCAGCGGATCCGGTCGGGCAGGCGATAGTAGAAGCTCACCATGAGGAGCGTGCTCCACACGAATTCTCCGCCGCAGCCGGCGAAGGTCAGCCACTCGAAGGTCAGCCGCCGGGGGATGATCAAGGTCATGATCGCCTGGAGCAACAGGCCCCCTCCGCCGAGCACGACGAGATACCGGTGCTTGCCCGAGAGGCCGGCGATCAGGGCCGCGCCGAGGAGCAAGGCCACGATCATCGACGTGAGCAGGCTCTTCTCGTCGTTGAAGGTGAACGTGACGAAGGGCAGGAGGAGCGCGTAATAGCCGCTCATCCAGGCGACGGCGGCGTGGCCCAGCTCGTGCAGCCACATGTTGATGAAGAAGCTCGACACGAGGTCCTTGAGCCAGGTCGCGTCGAGCAGGAGGGCGAGGGCGAGCGCGGCGGGCACGGCGGCGGCGTTGACGAGCGGGGTATCGAAGGCGAAGCGATCGCTGAAGATGCCCTCGGCGGCGGCCGCGGCGGGCGAGCGGAGCGGACCTCGAGAGGGGCCGTCGGGGCGGGGCAGCGACGCGGCGGCGGCGCTCACGGCGGGCATCTGCGTCGCCTCGATCCAGTGCCCCTCGCAGGTCATGCAGTGATCGACCTGGAGCGTGAAGCTCTTGCCGAGGCGGATCTTGCTGAGCATCGAGGCCCGGCATGCGGGGCAGCGGCGCGCGGTCGCGGTGGCCGCGCGGCGGTGCTCGACGAGGAAGGGGTGATCGGCCATCAGCGAGAGGCGCGCGGCGAGCTCGCCCTGCGGTAGCCAAAGGCCCTGGCAGCGCGCGCAGCGCGCGGTCGCGCTCCCGTCGGGGTCCGGGGTCAGCGGCGAATCTCCGCAGTGGGGGCAGCTTCCCGTGGCCGCGAGGGGGAGGAGCGACATCGGCGGCCGAGTATACATTCACCGCGGGCGGACGCGGCTTCGCACGCGCGAGGGACCGGGGTACCTTCGGCGCATGAACCAACGCAGAGGCGCGGACGAGCTCGACGATCGGCTGGTGGCGGAGATCACCGAGCTCTGCGATCGCGGCGACGACGACGTGGAGCACGGCCGCTACGACGAGGCGATCGGACGCTACCGGGCCGCGCTCGCCTTGATCCCGCGGCCCATCTTCTCGTGGAAGGCGACCGCGTGGATCCTCACCGCGCTCGGCGAGACGCACTATTTCAAGCAGGACTACGTGGCGGCCCGCGACGCGATCCACGACGCCATGCGCTGCCCGGGCGCGGGCGGCAACGCCTTCCTCCACCTGCGCCTCGGGCAGGTCGAGCACTTCCTCGGCAACCGCGGCAAGGCCAAGGACGAGCTCGCCCGCGCGCTGATCCAGGGCAACGCCTCGCTCTTCGACGGGGAGGACCCGATCTTCCTCGACCTCGCGAAGCAAGGGCTGCCCGACCCGGAAGGAACGTGATGGGCGACGAAAACCGTAGCGATCGCGGGGCGTCTCTGATCTAAGCTCCGCGCCCCATGCGCACCCGCCTCCTCCTCGCAAGCCCGCTCGCCCTCACCCTCCTCGCCGCCTGCGAGGAGCCGCTCCAGCCGCCGACCACACCGACCACGCCGCCTCCGCCGACGGCGCAGTCGAGCGCGCCGTCCCCCGCGGTGAGCGCCTCCGTCGCGCAGGCCCCCGCCGCGCCGCCGCCCAAGCTCGACCAGATCCCCCGCCTCGAGTGGAACCGGATCGCCGCCCAGCTCGATCTGCCCCTCTTCTGGATCGACGACACCAAGAACCCCGGCTTCATCGACCCGGACGAGACCGCGACCCTCTGGGGCATCAGCGACAAGCCCGCGGCGTACACCGAGGGCGGCAGCTTCACGCCGGCCTTCTACGAGGCGTACCGCGCGATGCTCAAGATCAAGGCCGAGGGATATCCCCTCTCCGGTCTCCCGGAGGCCGAGAAGAAGCGCCGCAGCGCCATCCTCGCCGAGCTCGCCGGCGGCCGCACCGCCCTCGTCCACTCGGATTTCCGCAAGTCCTCGGAGGAAGACCGCGCCGTGGTCGATCACGTGGTGAAGGCCGCGGCCATCATCGAGCGCATCTTCGCCAAGCAGACCGGCAGCTTTGGCATGGAGGCGCAGATCCCCGCGGACGACCCCGCCAGCAAGATGGCCTTTTATCGGAACCAGGGCCCCTGGTGCCAGGCGCCCAAGACGGAGAACGACCCGAACTGCAACGCGCTGCCGCAGAAGCCCGCGAAGATCTCCGGCCTCTACCCGGCGAGCGTCCAGAAGGACCCGAAGTTCTGCGAGACGCTCCAGGCCCGCCCGGATCAGAAGACCTTGCTCGACACCTTCTCGGCCGTGACCGAGCAGGGGGGCGACCTCAAGCCCGTTCCGTACAACATCGTCTACAAAGACGAGATGGAGGCCATCAGCCGCGAGCTCTCCGCCGCCGCGGACGCGGTGAAGAGCGCGGACGAGGCGCCCTTCAAGGCGTATCTCGCCGCGGCGGCCCAGTCCTTCAAGGACAACAACTGGGTCCCCTCGGACGAGGCGTGGGCCAAGATGAACGTGAACAACTCGAAGTGGTATCTGCGGATCGCCCCCGACGAGGTCTACTTCGAGCCGTGCAGCCTGCACGCGGGCTTCCACGTGAGCTTCGCCCGCATCAACCAGGACTCGGTGATGTGGCAAAAGAAGCTCGAGCCGGTGAAGACGGAGATGGAGGCTGTGCTCGCCAAGATGGCCGGCGCTCCGTACAAGGCGCGCAATGTCACCTTCCACCTGCCCGACTTCATCGACATCGTGCTGAACGCCGGCGACTCCCGCTCCGCGCTCGGCGCCACCATCGGCCAGAGCCTGCCCAACGTGGGCCCGGTGGCCAACGAGGGCCGCGGCCGCACCGTGGCGATGACCAACCTCTACACCGATAAAGACAGCGAAAATTCGTACAAGGAGCAGACGGCCTCGATCTTCTGCAAGGCGACGGCCGATCTCATGCCCTTCGATCCGCCGCTCCTCACCATGAGCACGGTGCTGCACGAGGCGGCCCACAACCTCGGCCCGGCCCACGAGTACAAGGTGAAGGGCAAGCCCGACCGCGAGGTCTTCGGCGGCCCGCTCGCGAGCACGCTCGAAGAGCTGAAGGCCCAGACGAGCGCGATGTTCTTCGCCGACTGGCTGGCCGACAAGAAGCTCCTCGACAAGAAGCAGGCGAGCATGTCCCACGCCCGCGACATGGCCTGGGCCTTCGGCCACATCGCCGAGGGTATGTACACGGCCGACAAGAACCCGAAGCCCTACGCCCAGCTCGCCTCCATCCAGGCCGGCACCTTCGTCAAGGCGGGCGCGATGGTGTGGAAGGCCGACGAGATGGCCCCGAACGGCAAGGACAAGGGCTGCTTCGAGATCAACCCGGCCAAGATGTCGAGGGCCGTGGCCGAGCTCGAAAAGACGGTGCTCGGCATCAAGGGCCGCGGCGACAAGGCCTCTGCCCAGAAGCTCGTCGCCGAGTTCGTCGACCGCGAGGGCGACTGGAGCAAGCTGCGCGCGGTCATCACCGAGCGCTGGCTGCGCGCCCCGCGGGCGAGCTTCGTCTACGCGGTGGATCGCTGATCCTCTTGATTCAGCGCCGCAGATCAGCACAACCACAGTACCGCGACCGGAAGGGAGCGGACCGAGCAGGCGTTACCTGCAAGGTCGCAACCATGTCAGGAGCCAAGACGAGGCGCTTGACGGCTGGGAGCGGTGCTGTGCCTGGTGGCGTGATGGAGGACTGGACCCGGTGGCTGCGCGGTCCGCTCCCTTCCGGTCGCGGTGCTGTTCCGGGTGGCGTTGGCGATTGCTGGAACGTATGGCTGCATGAGCGGTGATGCACCCGGCCCTTCCCCACAGGGGAAGAGCCGGGGCATCACGGGCGCTCACGGCGCGTACTTGCGGAGCCAGGCGTTGATGCCCTGGGCGGCGGCGGTCGTCTCGGAGCCGCAGACGAGGATGTTGCCGTTCGCGTCGACGGCCGCGAAGTTACCCACGTCGTTGCCGTCGCCGGCGCCGTTGTAGGTCTGCGTCCAGAGGGTCGCCCCGGACGAGGTGTACTTCCGCACCCAGACATCGCTCGTCATGTTGGCCAGGGTCTCGGTCCCGGACACGATGACGTTCCCGCCCGCGTCGATGGCCACGCCGAGGCCCTGATCGCTCTGGTGGGCCGCGCCGTCGTAGCCCTGCGTCCAGACCGTGTTGCCCATCGTGTCGTACTTGCGAACCCAGACGTTGAAGTTCTGGTTGGCGACGGTCTCGGCGCCGGCGACCACGGTGTTGCCCATCGTGTCGGCGGCCACCGAGAAGCCGAAATCGGTCCCACCCGCGACGCCTGCGTAGGTCCGGGTCCACTGGATGGTGTTGCTCACCCCGTTGTCGGTGTACTTGCGCGTCCACGCGTCGAAGCTCACCGCCGTCCGGGTGTAGCCGGTGGCCACGATCGCGCCCGCGGAGTCGAGCGTGATGCCGATCGCCTCGTCGGCCTGGCTGCCGGCGCCGTTGAAGGTGTCGAACCAGCCCAGGCTCCCGTTCAGCCCGGCCACCTTGGCCACCAGGATGTCCTGGCCCTGGTTGACGACGCTCTGGATCGAGGCGGCGATGAACAGGTCGCCGGCGGCGTTGGTCACCACGCCATAGCCGTAGTCGTCGAGGTGCAGGAGGCCGTCGTAGCTCTGCGTCCAGACGAGGACACCGGCGCTCGTGTACTTGCGGAGCCAGATGTTCTTGCCCTGGGCGGCCACGGTCTCGTACCCGATCACGATCACGTTGCCCATCGGATCGATCGTGATCCCCTGCCCCACGTCCTCGCCGTTGGCGGCGCCGTTGTAGCTCTGGGTCCAGACGATGGCCCCGTTCGCGTCGTACTTGCGGATGAGGATGTTGTAGTTCTGCCCGGCCACCGGCTCGCCGCCGGTCACGTACACGTTGCCCTGGGCGTCGGTCACGACCGCCGACCAGAAGTCTGCCCCGTTGGAGGCGCCGTTGTACGTCTGGGTCCAGAGCGGCGTCCCGGAGACGACGCAGTTGTTGTTGCAGCCGTCGCCGTTGACCATGTTGCCGTCGTCGCAGGCCTCGTTCGGGCCCTTGAAGCCGTCGCCGCACACCGCGTTCTTGCAGGCGAGCGTGCATACCCCGTTGTTGGCGTTCATCGCGCCGAGGTCGCACTGCTCCACGCCGGCCTGCACGAAGCCGTCGCCGCATGCCGCGTTCTTGCAGGCGAGCGTGCATGCCCCGGTGTTCGAGTTCATCGCGCCCTGGTCGCACTGCTCGACGCCGGCCTGCACGAAGCCGTCGCCGCATGCCGCGTTCTTGCACATGGTCGTGCAAGCGCCGGTGTCGCTGTTGTTCATCCCCTGATCGCACTGCTCGCCGGCCTGGAGGAAGCCGTCGCCGCAGCTCGCGCTCTTGCACTGGGTGGTGCATGCGCCCATGTCGTTGTTCTGCGCGCCGAGGTCGCACTGCTCGTTCGGGCCGACGAGGCCGTCGCCGCACACGGCGTTCTTGCACGCCTTCGTGCACGCGCCGGTGTCGCTGTTCATCGCGCCCTGGTCGCACTCCTCCGCGCCCGCGTGGACGAAGCCGTCACCGCAGCTCGCGCTCTTGCACGCCGAGGTGCAGTCGCCGGTGTCGCTGTTGTCCTGGCCGAGGTCGCAGTCCTCCACGCCGGCCTCGACGAGACTGTCACCGCACTTCGCGCTCTTGCACGCCTTCGTGCACGCGCCGGTGTCGCTGTTCTGGGCGCCTTGATCGCACTCCTCCACGCCGGCCTGCACCAGGCCGTCACCGCAGCTCGCGCTCTTGCACGCCTTGGTGCAAGCGCCCGTGTCGCTGTTCTTGTCGCCCTGATCGCAGCCCTCCACCCCGTCCTGCACGAGGCCGTCGCCGCAGCTCGCGCTCTTGCACGCCTTGGTGCATGCACCGGTGTCGCTGTTCTTGTCCCCCTCGTCGCACTCTTCTCCGGCGTCGACCCGGCCGTCGCCGCAGACCGCGGGCCCGCCTCCCGTCCCCCCGCTGCCGCCGCTCCCGGTGGTGGTGCTCGTGGTGCTGCTGCCTCCGCCCGAGCCCGTGGTGCCGCCGCCCCCGCCGCACGCGGTGCCGAGGAGGCCGGTCGCCGCGATGAAGACCCCAAGCCACTGAACATGATTCTTATGGATATGCATGGGCCGGGACCCTAGAAAAGTCCATCGCCGGTGTAAACAGAGAAGCATGGGATCGCGCAAAGCCGGTGCGCTGGGTCACCTCACGCTGCGGCAGGGTTCTCCGCGAAGGCGGGTCACCTCACGGCGAGGCCTGGATCGGGAGCCTGCGCGGCGGTGCGGACGACCGGCGCGCCGCCTCGACCACCGCTTGAACGCGCGCCGCGATCTCGGGCGGAGGCGCCCAGAACTCGGCTGCATAGGGCTGGATGGTCCCGTCGTCCGGGCCGAGGAAGGCGCTGTCGAGCAGGGCGGTGGTGCCGGGCTTCAAGCTGTTTTGCAGGTAGATCCCGAGGGCGTCCGACCGCTGCCCGACGCGCAGCGTGTAATGGCACTGCCCGTCTGCGTCCGGCGTCTTGTCTCCCGTGAGCGGGGCGATTGCCGTCGAGGTGTCGATGAGGATCAAGATGGGCTGCACGGCCTTGCAGGTCGTCGAGCCGGGCGGCATCTTGGCCCAGATCGACGCGACGTTGCCCGTCGCGCGCGCGGCCGTGCCGCGGATGAGGTGGAGCGTCTTCGGCTCGAAGATCGCGCATCGCAGGCCGGATCGGCAGAGGCCGCCCGTCTCGTTCTCGAGCTCGAGCTCCCCGGTGCCGTCGCTGGAGAAGGCCCGCCAGCCGACCTGCGCGCCGGGGCTGTACTGGGTCGAGTGCTCGGCGTCGCCGTCGACCAGCAGGTTTCCGCTCGGCCCGCCGATCGGGTTGCGGAGCAGGATCGCGCGCTTCCACGGGCCCGCGTCGGGCGGGGGAGGAGGCGGCGCGTCGGGACCGGCGTCGGACGGGCTCGCTGCCGGTGGGACCGGATTGAGCACCTCGTCATCGTCGCAGCCTGCCGCGAGCGCGGCCAAAAGAGCGAGCCCGAGCACGGAAGAAAGCCGGGCGCTCACTTGGCGATCTCCTGCTTCACCCACGCGAGGGCGGCCTCGAAGAGCGTGTCCTTGCCGGCCACGAGATCCGATTGCCGGGGGAGGATCACCTCGTCGGGGAAGACGCCGTGGCCGATCAACGCCTCTCCCTCCGGACCCAGGGTGTCGCCCGAGGCGAACTGCACCGACATGCTCCCCCAGCCGTTGAGATCGACGAAGGTGGAGAAGGCGCCCGAGGTCTGGTGAGGGCCGAAGATCCGCACCCTGGGCGCGCCCTTCATGCCATAAGGCAGATAATCGCTGGCCGAGCCGTCCCGGTGGAGGATCAGCGCCACGGGGATATCGAGGCTCGGGTCGTCGCCGCCTACCTTGTAGGCGCTCCCCGATTGCTTGAGCTTGTCGAAGAGGGCCTTGGCCGCCACGGGATCGGCCGGCACCGGGGTGCCGGCGACCTCCATCGGCATACGCGTCACGGCCGCCGTGCCGGGGCCGCGGACGAACGAGGTGAGCAGCGTGGCCGAGTCGAGCGTCCCGCCGTTGCCCGCCCGGTGATCGAGGATCACCCCTTTGGCGCTCTGCTTCCAGGTCGCGATGGCGTCCGACAGGTGGGAGTTGACCCAGCCCTGGGGGTTGTACGCGCCGTAGAGCGTGTCCCAGACCAGGCCGTAAATGGCCTCGTCGGGCGTGGTGCCGGCCACCTTACCGCCGAAGAAATCGCCGAAGACATAGTGGCCCACCGGGTTCGGGTTGTTGCCCTCGGTGAGGTGGTACAAAGGCCGGTTGTCACAGACCACATCGGGCCCGCCGTCCGCGTCGGGCAGGCTCGTCACCGCGATCGTCTCGGGGGCCGCGGCGCAGGTGCCTCCCTGCGGATCGCACCGGAGGATGGTGAACGTCGTGGCATACCGGGCGATGAGCGCCCCGCCCGTCCAGAAGGGGCCGCCGAGGTGCTCGGCCGGGTCGGCGAGGCTGTCCGGATCGGTGGCGATGGAGAAGCCCCAGTCGCGATCGGCGAGGCCTAAGGCCCACTCGATGGGGTGGACACCGTCGATCGCCACCAGCCGATCGCCGGGCCCGAGGCCCGCGGCGCCGGGGCCGACATGGGAGACGAGGATATCGTTGTACCGAGGATCCTTGGGCCAGGCAGCGTGCGTCAGGTCGCCGTCGCCCTCGAAGAAGCATGCGTTGAGCCGGTGGTGCGAGCCGGCCAGGGTGCCCCCGCTCTTGCCGGTGTTGGTGTGCCAGTCGTGGAGCTGATGAATCGCCGTGGCCCAGGTGTTCCAGAAGCCGTAGGCCGTCTTCTGCTTGCGCATCGACTCGAGCGTCGCGAGGGCCTTGGGCAGGTAGAGCCCGCGCGAGAAGACGCCCCCGTAGAAGACCCGGAGCTGCGATTCGAGGCGATCGACCACCTCGTCGCGGATCGCGTCCGGCGGGAGGGGAGGCACGGAGATCCTCCCGGGCACGCAGCGGTTGCTGGCGCAGACGGCCTCGCTCCCGCACACGGGATCGGCGATGCCCTGGCAGTCTTTCTGCGGCTCGAACGTCCCCTGGGGCACGAGCTCCAGGGCGTCGAGCTCGACTCCATCCTTGTCGGCAAAGGTCGTGACCTTCAAGTAGGCCTGATCGACCCTGGCGCCGTCGACGGGGATCTCGTTGCTGGCGAGCTCGACCCATCCATCGCTGGTGGTCCGCCCCGTGGGGAAGAGCTCGGCCGCGAACGAGTCGAGCCCCGAATCCGCGGCATACAGGACGACGAGCGAGGTGAACACGCCTCCGTGCCGCATCCACACCGAGGCCCGGTACGAGCCCGGCTTGGGCGGCAGAGACACGGTGATCCGCTCGGCGCAGTCCTTCACCACGTCGAACCGACCGACGCTCTGCCCGTCGAGGGCGTCGCTCGCGGCCTCGAGCGCGAACATCGGTGCCTCGCACTTGGCGTCGACGTCCGCCGGTACGTAGCGCGGCGGCATCTCGTCGAAATTCAAGAAAACGACCGCGGCAGGGTCCTTGTGGTACTCGCCCTGGCCGTCGAAGGTCCCGGCGAAGGCCGGCGTCGCGCCCAGGGCCGAGAAGAAGGCCGTGCCGAGAAGAAGCGCAGTCCGTCTCATCGCTGCTTCCACGCCTCGAAGGCCCGGCGAGCCGCGTTGGGCGGGGCGTCATGAGGCCCGCGGAGCTTCTGGATCTGCTCGGCGGCGAGGGCCAGGGCAGCCGCGTCCTCGGCGCTCGGAGGGGCCTTGATCACGGAGAGCGGGCTCGACCCCGAGGCCTTCTCCAGGACCACGTCGTCGACGATGATGTCGGCGCCGGTCTTGTTCTCGATGTAGAAGTAGGGCTTGTGCGCCCGGGCTTCGAGCACCGTCAGGTAGCGGCAATCGCCCTGCGCGTCGGGCGCCGTCTCCACGGGGACGACGGGGACATCGGGCTCCGCCTTGTCGAAGAAATCGCTGATGGTGCTCTTGACCTGATCGCAGGTGCCCATCGAGAGGTGCGCGATGAACGAGGCCGCGAGCTTCGACCCCTGCGAGGCGACGCCGATGCCGACGATGGCCTTCTTCTTGGGGATCTTCACGCACTTGAGGCCGGAGCGGCAGGCCGCGCCGACAACGACGTTGCCGAACGTGTACGAGAAGGGAGGCCCGGAGAGCCAGCCATACTGATCGGCGAACGGGCTCGTCCACTCGAAGTCGCCATCCCAGAGCAGGTTCTCGGCCTTCTCCACATGGCCAAAGGGGTTCCGCTGGAGGACTTGCCGCTTGACCGCCGCGTCGGCAGGCGGAGAGGCGTCTTCCGGCTCGGGCCCGGCGTCGGCGGGCGGAGGCCCGGCGTCGGGCCCCGCGGACGCGATCGGCAAAGGATCGAGGCGCTCGGTGGAGCATCCGGCGAGGAGCAAGGCGGCGGCGAGGAGACAAGCACGCATCGATGGGCTCCTCATTTCACCGGCCCGAGGCCCTGGCGTACCCAGGTGATGGCGGCTTCGAACACTGTGTCTTTGCCGTCGAGAAGGTCGGATTGCTTCGGGAGCACCACCACGTCGGGCTCGACGCCCTTGCCGTTGTGGGTGCTCCCGTCGGGCAAGATGTCGTCGCCCACGGCGAGGACGACCGTCATCCCCAGCCAGTAGCCGAACATGTAGCGAGTCGAGAATCCTCCGTTGGTCTGGAAGGGGGCGAAGAGCTTGACGTTGGGGGCGCCTTTCATCCCGGAAGGGAGCCAGTCGCTGGCGGAGACATCCTCCGTGAGCAGGAGCGCGACCGGCACCTCGACATGCGGGTTGTTCGAGCCGGCATACTGCACCTGCCCCTTCTGCACGGCCTTCTGGAAGATGCCGAGGGCGGCGGCCGGGTCGGGCTGCTCTTCCTCGCGGAAGGTGCGGTCGACGTAGAAATCGTTCGGGTGGCGGGGCACGGCGAAGCCCCAGAGGATCTCCGGCGCCAGGATCGTCCCGCCGAAGCCCGTGCGGTGATCGAGGATCACCCCCCGCGCGCCCTGGCTCACCCAGGAGCTGACCGCCCCCTTGAGGGCCGCGCCGACTCCATCGCTCCCGTTGGTGGTGTAGAGCGACTCCCACTCCATCCCGTAGATCCGCTCGGTGTCGTTCGATTCGAGCACGATCCCCTGATAGACATCTTCTCCCGTCGCGTGGTTTACCGGCGCGCCCTCGATGTGGCGCGTCGGGCGGTTGTCGCAGGTGACGCGCTCGACCATCAGATCGGGTGGATCGTAGGGCAGGTCGGTGATGGAGATGGTCTCGATCGGACCGCAGCTCTTCCCCGCCGCATCGCAGCGGATGACATCGATGCTCCCCGCGTAACGGGAGATGGTGCTCCGCAGCGAGGAGGCGAGCTCGGCGAAGGTTGCGTGATTGGAGATGCCCGGCTGCCCCCAGTTGAGGTCGATGAGCGAGCGGGCCCACGCGATGGGGTGCTGGCCGTCGATGTGGACGAGCCGGTCGCCGGGGTGCAGGCCGAGCGCGTGATCGGGCCCGGTGTGCGAGACGATCACGTCGAGGTAGGAAGGGTCTTTCGGGGCGATATCGTGGCTGAGATCGGCGTCGCCTTCGAGGAAGCAGGCGTTGAGCGGGCGGGGATTCTGGAGCACGAAGTCGGCGAGGCCGCTCGTCGTCGTGTGGCCGTCGTGGAGCTTGCGCACGGCCGTCATGAAGGCGTTCCAGAACGTCCAGCGATCGTTGGTGAAGCGCATCCGGTCGAGCGCGACCTTCACCGCGGGCATGTCCACGGTGCGCTCCAGGTAGGGGCCGAAGAGCATCTCGATCCGGCCGCGCAGGTAGGCGGCCACGATATCTCGGTCCTTCGGGATGGGCGGGACCCAGCCGCTCACGTTCCTGCACTCGCCCCAGACACAGACCTGATCGGGAGCACAGGCGGACACATCGGTGACGCCGTGACACGCGGCGTTCGGCACGGTGGGAAAGGCCTCTTCCCCGCCGTCGGTCACGACCTCCACCGCGTCGACCTGGGCCCCTGCCGCCGAGAAGAGGCCGAGCCTGGCGCTCTTGAGGCGCGTACCGTCGACGCGGATATGATCGTTCGAGAGCTCGACCCAGTCATCGCTGGTGAGGCGCCCGGTGGGAAAGAGGGTGATGACCTCGCTCACCCGATCGCCGTAGGAGAGCTCGAGATCGGCCGCAGTCTCGTTGTTCTTCACCCACACGCTCACCCGGTACGTCTTCCGGCCCGGCGGGAGCTTCAGCGGGACATCGACGCCCTTGAAGGCGGACAGGGAGAGGACCATGCCGCCGTGGAGCGCGGCCGGATCGGCCACGGGGGCGAGCGCGTCGGCCGGATCTTCGAAGTCGGCGACGAAGACGGCGGTGGGGTCGAAGAGCAAGCCGCCATCGGGCGCAAAGCTCGCCGCGCGGGCCGGTCGCGGCGCGACCCCGAGCGCCGCCGCGGCGAGGGCCGCGAGGAGGGCACAAGGGGTGGATCGGCCGAGAACCATGGGCGGACCGTAGCCGCGGGCGCGGGTGGAAGCAACGGGATCTCCGGCGCGACAAGGATCGGCTAGCATCCGCGCCATGCGCGCCCCCTCCCCCGCCCAGATCGCCTGGATCGCCGGGATCCTCGCGCTCCCCGGCGCCTGCGCGCCCCCTCCTCCCACCGCGCCCGCGGCGATGGTCCACCCGCCTCCGGCCGCGCTCGCACCAACCTCGGCTCCCCTCGCCGCACCCCTCCCCACTGCCGCCGAGCCCCCAGCAACACTCCCCGATCCGCCTCCGCCACCTCCCGCACCCCGCCTCACGAGCCGCGCCGAGAAGGTCTGGATCTACCGCCGCCCCAGAGCCGACCCCGCTTATTACATGGGCACTCTTCGCCACGGGAGCAGCGCCGCCCTGCACGGCGAATCCCTTGTCTCCGGCCCCGGCTGCCCCGGCGGATTCTACACCATCGAGCCCCGCGGATTCGTCTGCAACGACGAGACGGTGACACTCCACCCCTCCACCCATCTCCTCGCCACCGCCGCCGCCACCCGCGCCACGACCGGCCCTTATCCTTATCATTACGCCCTCTCCGCCGGCGCCCCCATGTACAACCGCATTCCGACCGCGGAAGAGCAGCGCCGCACCGAGGCCCCCTTCGGCCCTCCCGGCCAGTGGACCCCGCTCAACAAAGCCAGCCGCGCCCATGAAGACCTGGCCACCCCTTCCCTTATCGACCCTTCAACCCCCCTCCCCTCCTTCCTCGACCAGGGCGGCTTTGCCGCCGAAGGCCGGACCGACCTCGTCCGCCAGCCCCTCCCCCGCGGCTCGATGGTCTCCTTCTCCAGCGCGTTCTCCGCCGAAGGACGAACCTTCTTATTGTCCGCCGATCAAACCCTGGTCCCCGCCGACCGCGTGCGCCCCTTCCGCCCGAGCGCTTTTCACGGCGTGCGCCTCGACGGCGACATCCACCTCCCCATCGCCTTCATCCGGAGTCACGATCGACCGCGCTACCTGCGCACCGAGGCGGGAAAGATCGAGCCGGCCGAAGGCGCCTTTGCCAAACAATCCCTCGTGCGCCTCGGCAGCTCCTCCTTCGACGATCACGGGATTCGCTACCTCGAGACGCTGGAGCGCGACGCCTCTGGAAAACCGCTCTACCTGGCCGAGCGCGACGCGACGGTCATCGAAGCGCTCACCAAGCTCCCCTCGGGCGTCGCCCCCGGTCAAAAGATGATCGTCGTCCGCATCACCCAAGGCACGCTGGTGGCCTACGAGGGGCTGCGCCCCGTGTACGCGACGCTGATGTCCCCCGGCGCAGGCGGTGTGCCCTCCAAGGGGCAAGACCCGGTGAAGGCCAGCACCACGCCGCTCGGCGTCTACCCGGTGACCTTCAAGGCCAGAACAGCTACCATGTCCCCCGAGAAGGGCGACAACCGGAGCTTCTTCATCGCCGACGTACCCCACGTGCAGTACTTCAACCCTCCTTTTGCCTTGCACGCGGCCTACTGGCACGAGCGCTTCGGCGAGCCGACGAGCGCCGGGTGCATCAATGTGTCACCGATCGACGCCGAGCTGCTCTTCCAGTGGAGCGATCCGCAGGTGCCGGAGGGGTGGGAGGGCGCGACGGGCGCGGGGGCGCCGGAGAACGGGCCGACGACGGCCGTGGTGGTGAGGAGGTGAGTGGAGCCGCTCAGGCGAACTCGCCCTCGAGCTCCCACACCGTCGACTCGAACTCGGCGAAGCGCCCGCCCAGATCGATCCCCAGCCGCTCGATGCCTGCCTTGAGCTTGCCGTCGATCCCGAACGAGTCCTCGTAGCGCAGCTCCGCGCGGAAACGCGACGTGTTGTACTTGATTCGCCGCTCCGCGAGCGCCTGCCACGAGGGCTCGTGCCCCAGCCAGACGAGCCCTTCGGGGACCTTCGGCGGCCCGCTCGGCCGGAAATGCTCCTCGAACATCGCCCTCGCGCTCGACATGCTCGATCCCTCGATACCGCCCGTCCCGCTCCCGCCCTTGGCCACGCCGAGGTGGACGCCGCCCGCGCTCCGATAGCCCTGCTGGCACGCGACCCGCACGCGCGTCGCCCCGAGGCTCGCGAGCAGGGTGAGCAACTCATTCACCTTTTCCTCGAAGAGCTGCCGGTGAAAGGCCGCCGCAGGGAGATAGCGCGGCGGCGAGAGCGGGTGCCCTGCATAGGCGTGATCGATGAGCGGGTGGCCGGGAGGGAGCGCGAGCTCCGCCGCCGCGGTCGCGTGATCCACGAGGAGCGCGCCCTGGAGGAGCGCCGTCTGGGGGTCGACGGGCTCGGCGGTCAGCGCCTTCACGCCCTTGTAGACCGCATAGCCCGCGGCCACCGGGCTGAGGAGCATGCCGATCGCGGCGAGGGAGGCCGCGCCCGCGGCGGCGACGGCTCCGCCCGCGGCGGCTCCGCCCGCGCCCGCCGCGGGGCCGAGGATCGACCTCCACGCGACATGCGAGCGCTTCACCTGCTCGGGATCGGCGGGGACGATGAGCACCAGGCGGCGCTCGGCGTAGGGTTTGGCGAGGATCGACGACACGCTCTCGTGCTCCGAGGGTAGGGTGCCACAGGACGGGCCGGCAAGCTCGCGCGTTACGATCGAGCCACCCGACATCGTCGGGATGGCCTTCACCGACAAACGAATATCGTTACTTCCGGTCCGCCAGCGGCGGTGCGTCCACCTTCTCGAAGCGCAGCGTCATCCGATCGCTCTCGCCGATCGCCGCGTACTTGGCGTGGTCGACCTCGCCGAGGCGGTAGGTGGGTGGCAAGGTCCACACACCCTCGGGGTGGTCCTTCGTGTCCTTGGGGTTGGCGTTGATCTCCGACTTCGCAACGAGCTTGAAGCCGGCGGCCACGACGCGCTCGATGACCCAGGCCTCGGGGAGATAGCCGTTCTTGGCGCTCTCCTCGGGCTTGGCGTCGGGCTTCGCCCGGTGCTGCTCGATGGCGAAGATCCCCTTGGGCTTGAGCGCCTTGTGCACCTCACCCAGCCAGACATCGAGCTTGCCGCTGTTCACGATGCCGTGCATGGCTCGCATCATCAGGACCATATCGGCCTTGCCCTCGAGCCCGAGCTTCGGCGCGGCAGGGGTGATGATGATCGTCTCCACCTTGCCATAGGCCTCGGGCGAGCGATCGAGGAA
This sequence comes from Byssovorax sp., assembly GCA_046351295.1. Taxonomy (GTDB): domain Bacteria; phylum Myxococcota_A; class Polyangia; order Polyangiales; family Polyangiaceae; genus JAXLYT01. Next base: position 61,091 of record JAXLYT010000052.1, on the reverse strand, counting down.
GCCACGGAAGCGCTGGCCGTAGAAGGTGGTGCGCTCTTCCTTGGGGCCGTTCGGGTCGGTGTTGGTCGCGTAGAGCTTGCCGCGCTTGGCGAGGATCGGCGCGAGCAGCTCGGTGAACCAGCCCTCGCCGGGGGCGAGCTCGATCACGGTCATGTTCGGCTGGAGGCCGTAGAAATCGAAGGTCTCGACCGGGTGCCGATCGTGATCGCGGTCGGGGCTCGCGGGCCTCCGGTGCTTGCCGGCGAGGACGGCGAGCATGGCGGCGTGCCCGTTCGGGTAAGACTTGTCGGCGACGGCCTTGGCTGCGGCGTGCAGCTCCGGCGTCCAGCGCGTCTTCTCGGCCGCCTCCTCGGCGGCGGCCTTGGCGCGGTCCTTCTCCAGCATGGCGGCGGCCTTGGCCTTGGCCTTTTCTTGCGCCGTGGGCTCGGCCGGCACCTGGGCCGACGCGCTCGCCGGGGGAGAGGAGGCGACCGAGGCCGAGGGTGCCGGCGTCACGGGCAGAGCCTCGCTGGCCGAGGCGGAGGGCGGCGAGGCGCTCCCGGGCGGCGCCGCGGCGTCGGGCGTGGAGCTCCCGCTGCAGGCGGTGAGGGCAAGGACGAGGGCGGCGGACAGGGAGGTTTTTTTCATGGTGGAGCAGGCGACCCAGGTGGGTGAAGGCTCAGGGCGAGTAGGCCATCTGGAGCAGGATTACAATCGGGGGCTCGTGAAAACGACCGTCTGCCATGTCTCTGCGCTTGGCTTGGTTGCTTTCTTTTGCGCCTTGCTTGCGCGATCCGCTCCCTTCCGGTCGCGGTACTGTTCCTGGTGACGTCGGGGGGTGCTGGGACGTCTGGCTGCTTGGGAAGGGCTTGGATCAGGGCGTAGCCTTCGGCGGCAGCGAGGCGGCGTAACAGCCGATGTCGGCGGCCTGGCGCACCCTGCCCTCGATGTCCTTCGGGGGCAATTCGCGCGGATCGCCTGTCCCGGCGAGCGTCTCCGAGGTTGACTTGGGGCGGAAGAGCGGTCTCCGCTTGTTGAGCTTCCACCACCCCTTCTCGAAGAGGACCCAGGGCTCGACGTTGGCGCGCATCACCTCTTCTTCGAGGTCCTCCCATTTCACCTTGATGGCCCCGTTGCCCTCGCCGGGGAGCAGGGTCGCGAGCCCGGCGAGCTTCTGCGCCGTCCCCTCGAAGCTCACCGTGTTGATCACGTTGTGGGAGCCGTCGAAGCGCCAGATGCCGGTCGGGTAAAAGGCGATGGAAGGGCGGATATCGTTGATCAGGATGTTGTTGTAGGCCCGGGTTCCGAAGCTCCCGTTGCCGACCATCAGGGCGGGGCGGCCCTTGGTCTTGGTGAAGACCGTGTTGTTGCGGATCAGGTTCCCGAAGCAGCCGAAGAGGGGCAGCGCCTCGGTCAGCTCTTCTTCGCTCGACGGGCCGGGGTCGACGAGGGGCGCGTCGTAGGGGTTCCCGTTGTCCCACTCGACGATGCCGCTCGAGTGATTGGCGTAGATCAGGTTGTTCTGGATGAGCGACTCTCTCACTCCGGCGAGGTTCAGCGCGCCGCCGCCGGCCTTGCCGTTCTCGGTCATCACGTTGTCCTCGATGATGAAGTTGAAGCCCCGCCCGTCGGGAAAGGCGTTCTGGCCGAAGCGGTCCGTGGCGGCCTTCAAGAGCTTCAGCGCGTATTCCCGGGTGGTCGCGTAGGGGCCCACGTCCGCGAGCAGGGGGTGCTCCTTCAAGCGCTCCAGGGACGAGACGGCGTCGACGTTGCATTGCAGGCCGCTCGCGTTGCTCCCGTAGAACACGTTGCGGCGGATCACGTAGTCGTCCGAGCCGTCGGAGACATAGGCCGAGTGCTCGGCGGCCGAGAAGGCAAAGAGGTTATCCTGGAGGAGCACGGTGTGGCTGTCCACGCTGTGCAGGCCCCAGCGCTCGTGATGATGCGAGTAATTGCCGATGAAAGCGATGTGGTGGGCGAGCTTCGAGGTCGCGGGGAAATCGCCTGTGATCAGGATACCGGCCTTGACGCCGTTCGGCGGGGCCTTCGGGTCGCTGACGCCGGCGAGGGCGAGGCCTTCGAGGATCACGTGGTGGGCGGCGTGGAGGACGACCATCCATTTCGCGTCGGTGGGTGTCGGGGTGTCGATCACCACCTCACCGGGGTTTCCGAGGGCCTTGACGTGGATGAACTTGTCGTCGCCGGCGTCGGGCTTGTCGCCGAGGGTGAAGCCCGCGTAGTGCCCGGGCATCACGGCCACCAGATCGCCCCCCGCGGCGAGGGCCGCGGCCTCGGCCAGGGTCTCGACGGTCGTCGTCACCGCCAGAGCGACCTTGGCCGGGGGTGGGTTGTCCGGCCCGGCGTTGAGGTCGAGCGGCGCGACGGAGATCGCGGCGGGCGCGGAGGCCTTGGGGCCGACGAGGATGACGCGCGTGTACGCGGCCTGGACGTGGAAGTTGTGGCGCACCCAGTCGTTCGAGTCCTGGGTCTTGTAGAAGGTGACCGGGTGGGGATCGAGCGGGGGCGGCTCTTCCTTCGGCAGCGCGTCGGGCGGGACGATCGTCTCCTGCACCACGGCCGCGACGGCCGCCTCGGGCGCGCCGAAGATCGCCGGCCGGCCTTGCTGCGCCGTGGGCGACTGGAAGACATGGGCGGGCCCGCAGGCCGTGGCTCCGAGGGCGCCGAGCAGCGCGGGCAGCAGGGAGAGGCGAGGGCTGTTCATGGCGCCGCCAGGGCCACGAAACGGGATCGACCGGGGGGCGTCAAGCCGCGCAGCAAGTGAGCAGCGCACAGGCGCATCCCATCCCGGAGACCCGCGCCCCGTGCGATGGGTCTCGGCCGAGGGTCGCTCTCCATCGCACGGGGCACGGTGTCCCGGCGACGCTCGCCTTCCGGTGCGCGCCGCCTTCCCCGCCGTCCTGAACCGACATCGAGGGGTACGACGTGCCGGGCGAAATCTGACAAACATTTCGGCCGGGCGCTCAGCGGGCCGGCGCGGCGCTCCCGCGGTTGCCGGCCGGACGGGCCCCGCCCTTCTTGCCGACGGAGGCGAGCTTGCCGGACGCGGGGGCGGGCTTGGGCGCGAGCTTGGAGGGGATCTTGTAGGTCACGCCGATCTTCAGGGCGATGCCCTTGAGGCTGTTGGCCTTCTGGATCTCCTCGATGGTCGTGCCGTAGTGCTTGGCCAGGTTGACCAGCGTGTCGCCGTTCCGCGCCTTGTGGAGCACGTAGTTGACGGGGGCGGCGTCGCCCGCGCCGCGGTTCGCGACGGCGACGGGCTTGGGGATGACCACGTAGGCCGCGACGCGCCGCCCGAGCTCCTCGGCGAGGGGGCTGTGGAAGCGGAAATGGATGTGGTTCACGTGCCCCTTCACGTGCCGGATGGGGGCCGCGGCGTTCTTGCCGCGCGACTGGAAGACGCTGTCGACGTAGGCGGGATCTTCACCGTTCTCGGCGGCCCACGCGGCGAGGGGGCGCTGGATCGAGGTGTCCATGAGGATCATCTCGATCGTCGTCTCCTTGAGGGCCGCCTTCACCAGGGCCCAGGTGCGGGCCATGTCGAGGTTCGACTCGCTGGCCTTGATGAACTGCCGCGCAGGGCCGGCCTTGAAGTAGTAGCCGATGTCGACGTCGCGGCCGGACTGGTGGCTGAGGTGCGGGTTCAGGTGCCCGCCGCCCTGGGCGCTGATGTGGCCGATCGGCACGGGGGGCGCGCCGGGGAGCTTCTCGTTCACGCGATCGATGCAGTGGGCGAGGGCCTCGACGGTCTCTTTCGTGCCGTAAGCGCGGGATGGATCCAGCAAGACCCACCGATCGCTGCGGGGCATCTGCACGCCGTTGATGAGCAGGCCGGCGTGGGCGCGGCCGACGGAGATGGAGCCGAGGGAGGCGCGATCGTCCTGGAAGCGATGCTTGAGCTCGGCTTCGCTGTACGTGATGGTCGGCGCGGTCGGGGGCGCGATCGAGCCGATGTCGTCCTCGTCGTCGAGGTCGTCGTCGAGCGCGACCTCGTCGCCGACGTCGGCCGAGGGTGATGCGGCCGGGCTGCCCTCGGCCGGGGGCGCGGCAGGCGCAGGGGCTTGCGCGGCGGCCGGGGCCGGAGGCGCGGGCGGGAGAGGCTGGGGCGCAGCCTGGGGCGAGGGCGCGCGCGCGGCCTGGGGGACGACCGGGGCTTCGAACGAGGGCGAGGCCGCACATGCCGAGAGGGCGACCAGGGAGAGCGCGAGGCCTCGGCGGAGCATCCGGCGGACCATACACCGGGAGCGCGGGAGGCGCCAACGGGCCGGCGGCGGGGCACGATCCGGTCAAGCCGGCGTCGATTGCCCTTGATCTCAGGGCGAGAGGACAGTCAGGACGAGGCGCCGGTCAGGGCGCGGAGCTTTTCGAGGAGCAGCGCGAAGAAGCCTCGGTCTTCGTCGGGCTCGGTGGAGGGCGCCTTGCCGACGAGGAGCAGGGCGATGGAGCCCTGGGGGACGAAGGCGCCGACGCACTCGCCGCAGCGGAGGATCTCGGCGTTGCTCGTCCCGTAGCGCTCGTCGGCGAGGGCGGCGCGGCAGCGCGGGCATGTGGCGCTGCCGGGGCCGGAGGGGCGCGCGGCCGTGCGGGCCTCGGGCATCTGCTTGACCATGTCGCCGAGCTCGCCGTCGTCCCAGTCGATCCACACCCCGCCGCAGCCGGGGCAGCGATCGATCACCGAGGGCCCGGCATGCACGGGATCGAGCGGCTCGTTGCAGCCGGGGCAGGCCAGCGTCGCGGCGCGGTAGGCGGCGCTCATCGTCGTGCCTCTTGCGTCACGCGGCTCACGGGCTCGACCGTCCCTTGCGCGGCGAGACGAAGGTGGGCTCGTTGGGCGGGGTCGTCGGCGTCGGATCGCTGCGCGTATCGGAGCCGAAGGTGATGTCGATCGCCTCGGAGGGGGCCGAGTCGAGCTGGACGTCGATGGAGGGCGTGGCCGACGAGATCACCACGTCGATCGAGCCCGCGTCCATGGGGGCCGCGGGAGGCTTGGCGGCGGGCGCGCCCGCGGCGGCGGGGCGGCCGGGGCTCACGGTGTCGGCGCTGCGATCGATGTCCTCGAGCATCATCATGCCGAGGGCGTGCGGCGGGCGCTGGCCGGCGCGCAGGGCGCGGAGATCGTCGAGCATCGCGGCCGCGTGCGGGTAGCGCTGGTTGCGATCGAACTGGAGCGCGCGATCGACGACGAGGGCCACGTCCTCGGGGATCTCGGGCTTCACCGAGCGGAGGAGCGGGGCGGGCACCTTGCTCATCTTCATGAGCAGCTCGAAGTCCTCCGCGGCGTCGTGGATGCGGCGGCCGGTGATGAGGCGGAAGAGCGTGGCGCCCACCGCGAAGACGTCGACCCGGGCGTCGATGTCGAGCCCGCGGGCCTGCTCGGGCGGCATGTACGGCGTGGTGCCGAGGGCCGCGCCGGCCTTCGTCCACAGGCTCTTGCTGTCGCCGGACTCGCGGGCGCGGGCGAGGCCGAAATCGAGCACCTTGATACGCCCCTCGTCGGTGACGAAGAGGTTCCCGGGCTTGATGTCGCGGTGGATGATCCCCTGCGCGTGGGCGGCCACGAGCACGTCGAGCACCTCCTCGGCGAAGCGGAGGAGATCGTCGAGCGGGGGCGGCCCGGTGCGCTGCACGCGGTCGAGCAAGGTCTCCCCGGAGAGCAGCTCCATCACGAGGAAGGGCGCGCCCTCGTCGGTGGTGTCGATGTCGCGGATCTCCACGGCGCCGGGGTGCTTGAAGCGGTTGACGACGCGCGCCTCGCGCTCGAAGCGGCGGCAGACTTCCTTCGATTTGGCGGCCTCGGGGTGGAGCATCTTGATCGCGTCCCGCCGCCCGATCTTGTGCAGACCGACGTACACGGCCGCCATGCCCCCGACCCCGAGCAGCCGCTCCAGGGTCCACTTGCCGCAGATCACGGTTCCGACGCGCCGGAGGAGGACATCCTGGTCCATGCAGCCTCGCATCCTAGCGGAGGATGCGGCACGACGGGCGCAAAACGCGAGGCTTCAGGGCAAGGGGACGACCTTTTGCGCCTGGGAAATCACGTAATCCTGGGCCGAAATGCCCCGCTCCCGGGCGAGCTGTAACGGGACGGGACGGTAGATCAACGCCGCCGAGACCGTGGCGCTCGCGCAGCCGGGCACGATCGGGAACTGGTGCTGGGTGTTCGCCTCCGCGCCGGGGCCGATGCGGTTGTCGCTCTGCATGTCGACCGCGCGGTGATGGAACACGCCCCGGTGCCCCTGCGGATCGAGGAGCGTGCGCGCGAAGCTGTGGCCCGCGAGGCCGGCGAGCGCGGCCGAATTGGCGCCGTCGGCGGGCGGAAACATGAGCCCCTCGCCGAGGTAGAGCTGATCGCCGAGCTCGACCGGGAGCGGGTGATCGAGCGTGATCACGTTGCCCGCCGCCGAGACCACCTTCGCCTCGCCGAGCGGCGAGCGCACCTCGATGCCCTTCTCCATCGGGCTGAGCTGCGGATCGGCGAAGAAGCCGATCCCGGGGTAATCCTCGTACATGCCCGTCGGGCGCACCGCGCGCAGCACCTGCCCCGGCACGGCGAGCGCAGCACCCTCAGGCCAGGTGATCGCCGCGCCGTTGATCGAGGCGTCCGCGCCCACGGTGCCCTCGGCGATCGCGCCGCCCCAGTCGTCGAGCGTCATCCCGCCCGAGGGGAGCACCGTCTGTCCGCACGCATCGACGTTCACCACGAGCAGGAGCGATCGCATGGGCTCGCCCGTGGGGATCGCATGCCCCGCGCCGAGGTTCTGCACCTTGGCGCCGACGTTGATCGCGCTGCCGTCGCTCGCCGCGACGAGGCTGAGCTTGACCGCGCTGTCGATCATCCGCGGCATGCCGTCGAGCGGCTCCCGGAAGACGTGCATCTTGAGCTGATCCGGCGTGCGCAGGTACCCGAACGTGATGCTCGCGTTGGTCTCGTCGGTCACGTCGAGCGAGTTCTTGAGCCCCGTGTTGTCAGGCGGCATGTGGCAGAACTGGCAGGGCGTGCCGGCCATGTTGAAGAGGCTGCCCTTCCACTCGCTGTAGGTGGAGTAGGTGGGCAGGCCCGAAGGCCAGCGGAGCGGATCGAGGCTCGCGCCGGGGAGCATCGCCTCCTGGAGCTGCTCGTGGCAGCCCGCGCAGAACTCGGCCTTGGTGAAGAGCGGCTGGTAGCTGCCGCCCATGAAGCTGTTCGGCACGTCGGGCAGCGGCCCGAAGAGCACCTGGACGAGCTGCGAGGCAGGCATCTCGGTGAGGTGATCGCGCGACCGCTGCATCACGAGCGCGCCGCCCGTGCCCGGCGGCTTCGTGAGATCGACATCCCGGATGTGATGGCACACGTCGCAGTGGTTGCCGCTCTCGTAGCTCGGCCCCACGGCCTCGTGCAGGTTGCGCCCACCGGCCGGCCCGTCGATGCCCGCGGCGTGGCAGTCGGCGCAGCGCCCGAAGGCCGTCGGTTTCTTCGCCGGATCGAGGGCAGGGTCGTCGCAGGCGATCGCGCCTCCGGCGCAGGAGGGGTTGAGATCGGGCAAGACGCCGGCGCCGCGATAGCACTTGAACGCGGCGTCGGAGACCGTCCCGGGGACGATGCCTTTTCGCCATGATCCGCCGGCGTTCTCGCAGTCGGCCTGGGTGGCAAAGCCGCTCGCGACCCCGGCATAGAGGTCCTGCACGAGCTCGTTCTTCGCGGCATCCGCGTGGCCCGAGGTCTGGAACTGCTTGGCCTGGGTGGTGTGGCAGTGCCCGCAGAACGTGGTGTTCTTGTCGTGCGCCGGATCGCCGTTGCCCGGATCGCCGTAGATGTACGTCGCGGGGTTGTCCGGCGGCGTGACGAAGCGCATCGCGAGATCGATCGGGCCGTCGGGGAGCGTGAAGATCTCCAGGCCCGCGGTGCGATACCCGACCTTGGCGGCGACGACGGCGGGCGTGCCGGGGATCGAGGTCGTGAGCTCGATGGTGTACGCGCCGTCCGGTCCGGTGAGGAAATCGGGCTTTCCGCCGGCCTGCATGACGATCGCGCCCTCGACGGGATCTTTGCCGTCGGTGACGATGCCCGAGACCTGGAAGGTGGGCGGCAAGGGCATGTCACCGCCGGCGCCCACGCTCACGGCCATGCCTGAAGTGACCGAGGTGCTGGTCGTGGTGACGGGCGGCGCGCCGCCTCCTCCCGCGCCGGTGGTGGCCGTGCTGGTGCTCGTGGTGCCGCTCCCGCCCGTGCCCGTGGCGGGCGACGAGGAGCAGGCTGGCGCGAGCGCGAGGATCGGGGGGAAGGCGAGGGCGAGGAGGAGCGGCGCGGTGCGGCGTAGAGAGGACATCACGGACCTTGAAGCGTGGCGATCATCGCCGCTTCCCACGCTATCACGCCGGCTCGAGCACCGTCCCGCGCCCGACGCGCAGCCTGTGCCCGCGCCACGAGACATGGCGCTTCCAGGGCGTCGCGATCCACACGGCGAGCGCCAGCGCATCGCGGAGCGGGCCCATCGCCATCGGGATCCAGAGGCGCGCCGGGCCGCGGAGGCGGAGCCACGCCCAGACATCGCGCACGAGGTACATCGAGGCGAGCCACGCGAGCGCGTGGGCCGCGCCGAACAGGGGCGCGGCGAGGAGCGCGAGCGCGAGCGGGCAGGTGAGCGGCTCGAGCAGGAAGCCGAGGGGGCGAAGGCGGATGCGGAGCATCGACCAGCGCAGGTGGCGATCGAAGACGGTGGCGAGGCGCATCTCGCCGAGCACGTTGGACAGCACGGTGGGCGCGATCGCGACGCGGCGCCCGGCCTGCTCGAACATCTTGCCGATCACGAAGTCCTCGGCGAGCACGTCGGCCACGCGGCCGAGCCCGCCGAGGCGCGCGAGGTCGCTGCGGGAGAAGAGCATCGACTTGCCGACGACCACGCCGTCGCCGAGCACCGTGGGGAGCGCTGCGCCGGCCGCGACGAAGCCGGTCAGCTCGACGCACTCGACCTTGGCGCCGAGCGATCGCTCTCCGTGGCCCGCGAAGAGGTGGGTCACGAGGCCGATCTGCGGGTCCGAGGCGAAGATGGAGGCCGCCTCGGCGACGTAGTGCCGCGGCGCGCGGATGTTGCTGTCGCTGATGAGCACGAGGTCGTGCTTCGCGAGGTCGATGAGGCCGCGGAGGTTCTTCACCTTGGGGTTGTGGCCGCGCGGCGCCGCGTGGACGACGAGACGCGCGTCCTTGTGCGGGTAGCGCGCGAGGAGCCGCTCGACGACGGCCACGGCCGGATCGTCGGCGCGCTCGACGCCGAAGAGGAGCTCGCACGCCGGGTGGTCTTGCTCGAAGAAGGTCGCGAGGTTCGCCTCCAGGCCTGGATCGGCGCCGCAGAGCGGCTTGAGGACGGAGACGGGCGGCGGCGGGGGCCAAGGCCCGCGGCGCCTCTCCGTGACGCGCGCAACAGCGAGCGTCCCGAGGACGGTCCAGGCCGTCGAGAGCGCGAGCGAGGCGGTGATCGCCGCGGCGAGCGCGCTCACGACGCCACCTCGACGGAGTCGCGGTGGGCCTTGAAGATGCGCGACCAGAGCGGGAGGCAGACCCCGAAGTACACGATCGACTGCGTGAGGACGCGCGTGAGGAGGAGCGGCAGCGGCGAGACGCGCACGAGCATGTCGAAGAGGAGGAGGTTGGCGGTAAAGCCGATCGCCTCGACCAGGAGGAACTGCGCCGCCTGTCGCCCCCAGCGCGGGCGCGCGTCGCGGAACGCGAAGAGCTTGTTGCCGACGAACTGGAAGGCGATGCCGAGCGCGAGCGCGATCGGGCTCGCGGCGCGCGGCGAGGTGCCGGCGCCGTGGACGAGCAGCGCCATGCTCGCGAGGTCGGCGAAGGTCGCGACCCCGCCGACGAGGGCGCTCCTCATCGCGGTGGTCGTCCTGAGAGGCCAGCATCGGCGCTCGATCGATCGGGGAGCTGTCGCGGTCATGCCGCGGGGAAGAGCGAGCGACATGCCGGGAGCCCGTCGAGGGTCCGACACCCGCGAGGGCCCGGATCTGCGCGAGGATCAGGGCGTGCAAACGATCGTATGCACCGCGGCCGCGAAGCGATCTCCTGCTCGCCGCGCGATCTTCCGGCGAGCGTGCGCACCGGCGACGACATCCCGAGGCTCGTCCGATGCGCGGGCGGTGCGCGGCCCAGGCCGTGTCCATTCGAGCCGCGGAGCGTCCGGCACTACCGCGTGAAATGAACCCGGATCGGAGGCGTCGTGCTGGCGATCGCGTGACCGTGCCCGTCGATCGCCGGCTTGTACTTCACGCCCTTCGCGCAGGCGCGCGCGGCCTCGCCGAACCCGTGGCCGGGATCGGAGAGAATCTGCACCTTACTCACCTGTCCATCGGCGGCGACGGCGACGCTGATCACCACGATCGCGCTGTCGATCTTGGCCTTGTCGGCTTCGGGGGGGAACGGACAGCTCCACGACGTCCCCGACGCGACGGTCGCGGGCGTGCCGTTCGATGCGCCGTCGGGCAACGGAGGCTCCGCCGACCCCGGCGGACCGGCGGGCGGCGGAGGCGGAGGTGGCCCGGCAGGAGCGCCCGCGCCGTCGGCCTGGACGCTGAAGGCGATCTTGTCGACGCCCGCCATCTTGAGCTGATCGAGCACGCTGATCACCCGCCCGTAGGGGACCGCGCGATCGGCGCGGATCACCGCGCGCAGGCCGGGACGTTCGGCGACGGCCGCGCGGACGCGCGGGAGGAGGCCGTCGTCGGGGACGATGCGCTCTCCGTTGATGCTCAGGTGTCCCTCGGCGTCGACGTCGACCGCGAAGATCGAGTCCACCGCCGACCATGCCGACGCGCGCGGCAGGTCGTAGGGCACGGCGGCCACGCTCGTCCCCGAAGGAGCCGCGACGAGCGAGGGCGCGGGCGCGGGGAGCGCGACGACGGGCGGCGACGACGCCTCGGGGCCGCCGCAGGCAGCGAGCGCGAGGGTGAAGGTGAGCAGGACGGGGATCGACGCGGAGCGCATCGGCTCTGCTTACCACGCGTCTGCGCGGAGCACGCGCCTGCGCGGAGCCTGCCCGCCCCGGGCCCACAAAACCGAAAGGTCCGGCGGAGGGCTCTCCGTCGGACCAGTCGGGGCGGGGCGATTCGAACGCCCGACCCCTTGACCCCCAGTCAAGTGCGCTAACCAGGCTGCGCTACGCCCCGAGCCACCAGCCGCGAGGCGAACCGCGCGTCAGGCGAGGCGGACCTTACTCGAACGAAAAGGAAATGCAAGCCCTCCGACGTCGCCTCTGCACGGGCGCGATCGGAGCAGGAGAAAGGCGCGTTTCGCTCGGGAAATTCAGGCTTGATCGCGACGGTGGCGGAGCGCGGCGAGGGCGGCCGCGATCGCCGGCGCGGCGCCGGCGACCACCGCGATCCCCTGATCGTCGCGGGCCCACGCGACCACGTCGCCCGCGTCGCAGGCCACCACGGGCACCCCGAGCGCCCGCGCCTCGCGGATCACCGTGGGCGCGGCCTCCACCTCCGAGGGGTGGACGAGCACGTCGGCGGCGGCGAGCCAGGCGAGCGCCTCGCGCCTCGGCAGCGCGCCGAGGAGCTGCACGGAGGCGCCGAGCCCGTCGGCGCGCTTCGCGAGCGCCGCCTGCTCCGGCCCGTCGCCGATCACCACGAGGCGCGCGCCGCCGCCGAGCGCCCTCACCGCGTCGATCGCCAGATCGACCCGCTTGGTCGGCACCAGCCGGCCCACGCTCACCGCGAGCATCTCCCCCGCGGCGAGGCCGAGCCCGGCGCGCAGCGCGGCGGCGTGCTCGCGCACGTCCGGCAGATCGATGGGCGGCGGCTCGACGTGGGCGAGGCGGGAGAGCGCCGCGGAGAGCGCGGGGGAGAGCGCATGCCGGAGCGCGCCGAGGAGCTCTGCGGCCGCGAACGTGAAGTGCGCGCCGCGATCGACGAGGGCCTTGACGATCCGCTCGCGCACGAGGCGCGGCGAGGCGAGCAGGAAGCGCACGTCGGCGCCGTGGGCCACCACCTCGATCGACGCCGTCACCCCGAGGAGCAGCGGGAAGGCCGAGGGCACGATCCAGTGCGCGACGGCGCGATCGATGAGCCCGATCTCGCGGAGCCGCACGAGCACGCCGGCGCCGAAGGGCGCGGCCAGGGCGAGGCGGAGCGGCGACTCCTTCGCCCGCGCGATCGCGCCCGGCCACGCGAAGAGATCGCCGCCGCCGGCGCGGTGGACGACGAGGCCGTCCCGCTCGCGCGGCCGATCGAGGAGCGATCCGCCGGGCGCGATCACGTGCACCTCGTGCCCGGCCTCGGCGAGGGCGCGGGAAGACGAGAGCACGAAGTGCCCCGACGGATCCTCCGCGGAGCGAGGGAACGAGGTCGTGACGACAGCAACGCGCATCGCACTTCTCCGAAGCTCGGGCCCGGAACCGACAAAGCGCGACAACCCTCACGCTCGATCCCGCAGGCGTCGAGGGTGAGGGTCGCTGGGCGAACGCTCGAGCCGGGCGCTGCTAGCTCTACTAGGAGGAGCAGCCCGGCGAGACGATCAGGCCATCAGGTCCATCTTGGACCGCTTGCGGCGGCGGCGAGCGGCCTCGGACGCCTTCTTGCGGCGCTTGACCGAGGGCTTCATGTAGTGCCGGCGGCGCTTCAGCTCCCGGAGGATGCCCTCGGCGGCCATCTTCCTCTTCAGGTGCTTGATGGCACGCTCGATTCCCTTGTCGCCCACGGCGACCTCGAGCGGCTTGCATTGAATCGCATCGGTCGGCATGAAAAAGCTTCCTTTTCCTCGTTGATTCGGTGCGGATCGACCCTCGATCGACGGGTCCGACCTCGCGGGGGCGCGGACTATGGCAGAGGCCCCCGCGCATCGCAAGACCGCGATGAAGGGTCGCGCGATCACGGACGATCGGCGAGGATCACGGCGGATCCAGGGTCGCGCGCCCCTCCGGGGGCCGTTTTCAATCTGTCAAGACTTGCAACTGATAACCTTTCTAATTACATAGGCGGGGCGATGCGAAAGACCTCTCCCTCCCGCCCCGGCGCCCGCGCCGAACGCGCCGCGCGCGCCGAGGGTGCGGCGGTCTCTCCCGCGCTCGGCGCGTCCAGCCTCGACGCGCTCGGCGCGCCGGACGAGCGGGCGGCCTCCATGCTCGCCTGCGTGCGCAGCTCGGGGCTCAAGCTCACCCCGCAGCGCATCGCCATCGTCCGCGAGCTCGCGGCCGATCCGGCGCACCCGACCGCGCAGGAGCTCTTCGAGCGCCTCCGCCCCGCCCTGCCGACGATGAGCTTCGCCACCGTCTACAACACGCTCGACGCGCTCGCGTCGGCGGGGCTCTGCGCGGCGCTCTCTCTCGCGCCAGGCGCCTCGCGCTTCGATCCCAACATGCGCCCGCACGACCACGCGGTCTGCGATCGCTGCGGCCTCCTGCGCGACGTGCCCGCGCAGAAGGACGACGGCCCGCCGCCCCGCGCGTCCTTCGCCGCCGCGCCGGGCTTCGAGGTGCGCGCGGTCGAGCGCATCTACCGCGGCCTCTGCGCAGACTGCGCGCGCGCCGAAGGGCCCGCGCGCGCCGCGCGCTCGTAGGCCATCCATCTTCGGGGCTTGCCCCAGAACCGGCGCGGGAGCAGAACCCCCGCGCTCCACCTCACAAGGAGATCCGACATGTCGCAGAAGCAGCTCGCAGGAACCAAGACCCACCAGCACCTGAAGGATGCCTTCGCCGGCGAGTCGCAGGCGAACCGCCGCTACCTCTACTTCGCAAAGGTCGCCGACGTGGAGGGGCGCCCCGACGTGGCGGGCCTCTTCAAGGACACCGCCGACGGCGAGACGGGCCACGCGCACGGCCACCTCGACTACCTGAAGCAGGCGGGCGACCCCGCCACCGGCCTGCCGATCGGCAACACCGAGAAGAACCTCAAGAGCGCCGTGGCCGGCGAGACGCACGAGTACGAGACGATGTACCCGGGCATGGCCAAGGACGCCCGCGCCGAGGGCTTCGACGACATCGCCGAGTGGTTCGAGACGCTCGCCAAGGCCGAGAAGTCCCACGCCGGCCGCTTCAAGAAGGCCCTCGACTCGCTCGACTTCTGAGCATCCGAGACACGCGCGCGGCGCGCCTCGCCTCCGGGCCCATGCATGCGACACGCATGCGCTCGTAGCGGCGAGGCGCGCCGGCCGCCTCTTCCTCCTCCGCCGCCCTCGATCTCGATCTGCCTGCTTCCTGGAGACACCCCGTGAGCGTGATCGCCCGAGCCCCCGCCTCCCCGCCCGCGCTGAACCCGCACGACGATCGCTACTACGACCCGCGCGACCTCGAGGCCGAGCTGCGGCGGGCGTTCCAGATCTGCCACGAGTGCCGGATGTGCGTGAACTACTGCGGGTCCTTCCCGGAGATGTTCAAGCGCATCGATCGGGACATCGAGTCGGGCAAATCCGAGGGAGCAGAGCACCTCGACGACGCGGACATCACCGCGATCGCCGACGAGTGCTGGCAGTGCAAGCTCTGCTACATCAAGTGCCCGTACACGCCCGACGAGGGCGCGAAGGAGCTGCTCGATTTCCCGCGCTTGCTCGTGCGCGAGCGGGCGGTGCGCGCGCGGCGCGAGGGCATCCCCCTCGTCGACAAGATCCTCGGCGAGCCGCAGCTCGTCGGCGAGATGGGCTCAGGGATGGCGGCGCCGATGGCGAACCTCATCACGAAGAACCAGCTCCTCCGCAAGGTGCAGGAAAAGGTCACCGGCATCTCGGCCGAGTTCAACCTGCCGCCGATGGCGAAGGAGACGTTCACGAGCTGGTTCAACGAGCACAAGCCGCTCGAAGGCGCGGGCGAACAGGGCGAGGTCGTGCTCTTCGCGACCTGCTACGGCGAGTTCAACACGCCGGAGGTGGCGAAGGCCGCGGTGCTCGTGCTCGAGCACAACGGCTACAAGGTCCGCTACCCGGGCGCCGGCGACGACGCGGACGATCCGAGCCTGACCTGCTGCGGCCTGCCGAACATCGACGGCGGCGACGTGGCCGCGGCGAGCGAGAAGATCAACCACAACGTGGCGCGCCTGCTGCCTCACGTGCGCGCCGGCCGGAAGATCGTCACCCCGGGCCCGTCGTGCGGGATGATGATGAAGAAGGAGTGGCGCGAGTACGTGCCTCGCCCCGAGGTGGCCGAGGTCGGCGCGGCGACGCTCGATCTGATGGAGTTCCTCGTCACGCTCGGCAAGGAGAAGAAGCTCAAGCGCGAGTTCCCCACCTCGCTCGGCAAGGTGGCCTACCACGCGGCATGCCACCTCCGCGCGCAGAAGATCGGCTTCCCGGGCCAGCGCGTGCTCAACGTGGTGCCCGAGACCGAGGTGCGGATCGTCGAGGAGTGCTCGGCCGTCGACGGGACCTGGGGGATGAAGGCGAAGCACTACGACACGGGCGTGAAATACGCCGGGCGCATGGTGCGCGGCATCGCCGCCGCCGAGGCCGACGTGGTGGTGAGCGACTGCACCTTGGCCGGGCTCCGGATCGAGAAGGAGAACGGCGTCGAGGTGATGCACCCCGTCGAGGCGCTGGCCAGGGCCTACGGCCTCATCAAGGGCGGGGAGACCTGAGAGGAGAAGAGCGATGCGTCCCATCGAGCGAAGCGAGATCCTCCCCCTCGGCGACTACGAGATGATCCGGCAGCGCTTCCGCAGCCGCGTGATCGAGGAGAAGCGGCCCCGGCGCGTCGCCCTCGGCGAGCACATCTCGGCGGTGTTCGAGAACCGTGACTCGGTGCTGCTCCAGATCCAGGAGATGCTCCGCACCGAGCGGATCACGAGCGAGCCGGCGATCTTGCACGAGATCACGACGTACAACGAGCTCGTCCCCGGCGACCGCGAGGTGAGCGTGACGGTGTTCGTCGAGATCTCCGACAAGGACACGCGCGACCGGCTGCTCGTCGAGCTCGCCGGCCTCGAAGACACCTTCTCCCTCGTGGTCGACGACGCGCGCTTCCCGCTTCGCGGGCCGAAGCCCGACGGCTACGTGGAGGGGCGCACGACCGCCGTGCACTACCTGAAGGCGAAGCTCTCCGCCGAGGCCGTCACCGCCATCACCCAGGGCAAGGCCAGGGCCGCCCTCGCCGTCGATCACCCGGGCTACACGAAGCACGCCGAGCTCGGCCGCGCGACCCTCCAGAAGCTCGCCGAGGACCTCGGCGCCCCCTCCTGATCGATCGTGATCGCCTTCGATCGCCCCATCAAATTCGAGGAGGTCGACGCCGCGGGGATCGTGTTCTTCGCGCGGTACCTGAACTACGCCCACGAGGCGATGGAGCGCTTCTTCGGCGAGCTCGAAGGCGGCTACGCGCACCTCATCATGGGCCGCCGCGTGGGCTTCCCCGCTGTGGAGGTGAAGATCGCCTTCACCTCACCGATGCGCTACGGCGACGTGCTGCGGATCGAGACGCGGGTGAGCCAGCTCGGCAACCGGAGCGCGACGTTCCACTACCGGATGCTGCACCGGGAGACGGGCGCGCTGGCCGCGGAGATCTTCCACAAGGTGGTGGTGAGCGATCTCGTCGCCCTGAAATCCTGCGAGATGCCCCCCGAGCTACGCGCGCTGCTGGCAGCGCACCAGGAGCCCGCAATCGCCTCGACGTGAGCCGCGCCCCCGCGCGTCACTCGCGATAGATGTACCAGACGCGGACGATCTTCGGCCCCTTGTCGAGGCTCATGCGAACCACGTGGGGATGAACGCGCAGGCGGAACGTGAGCGGCTCATCGGAGGCGAAACGAAACCGATCACCCTCACCCCATGCCGCGAATCGCTGGACCGCCCGGTCGATCCTCGCTGCTTGCTTCCAGTGAACGGCGCGCAGCGCGGCGATGGCCGGAACGGACCATTCAATCGACCAGCTCATCGCGCTCGACGAGCGCGCGCCGCGATCTCGGCGCTCACGACAGCGCCCTTCACCCAGGCCCCCGCTGCTTTGGCTTGCCGGATGGCTTCCCGCTCCTCGGCCGGCGGCTGTCCTTCCACGACCGGCGCTGTCAACACGGCGAGGAGCACCGGATCGTCTTCAGCGACGGGCGCAGTCATTCGCGCGGGGAGCTTGAGAGCAGCGGTCATGCGGAGAGCGTACCACAGCTCCTCGCGGCTCGACGGATGGATCTGGGGAACGACCCCGTTGCGTCCCGGCGCGCGATCGCACAAGACGCGCGCATGACGACCCCGAGCAGCGGACCGGACCCGAAAGATCTCGAGCGCGTGGCCCAGGCTGCGCTTCGCCTCGTGGCTGATGGAATGACCCTCGGCCTCGGCACTGGGCGCGCCGCGGAGGCCTTCATCGAGGCGCTCGGCACGCGCGCCCGCGGGGGCCTGCGGGTGCGCGGCGTGCCGACCTCGAACCGCTCGGATGCGCTCGCGCGCAGGCTCAACATCGAGGTCGTCTCGCTCCAGGAGATCGATCGCCTCGACATCGCCTTCGACGGGGCGGACGAGGTGACGCCGGATCTCCAGCTCACGAAGGGCCTCGGCGGCGCGCTCCTGCGCGAGCGGGTCGTGGCGCACGAGGCCGAGCGCTTCGTGGTGCTGGTGACGCCCGAGAAGCTCGTCGACAAGCTCGGGACGCGCACGCCGATCCCGATCGAGGTGGTGCCCTTCGCGGTGCCCACGGTGACGCGGCATTTCGCGAAGCTCGGCGGCAAGGCCGCGCCGCGGAAGAAGGCCGATGGATTCCCGTTCATCACCGACAACCAGAACTGGATCCTCGACACCGACTTCGGCCCCATCGACGATCCGGTGGCGCTCGACGCCGCCGTGCGGAAGATCCCCGGCGTGGTGGACACAGGGATCTTCCTCGGGATGGCGGACGTGGTGCTGGTGGGAGAGACCGGCGCCGTGAAGGAGCTGCGGCGCTGACGAGCGGCGCTATTTCGTCGGGCAAGGCGTGCCGAGCGGCGCCGGCGCGGGGATGACGGCCTTGCCCGTCTGCGTGAAGGTCGAGAGGAAGCAGCCGTACTGGTACTTCACCTCGTCCTTCTGCGAGTAGAGGGCATGCGGGTCGTATACCCCGTCGCCCTCGTATTGAATCACGGCGCCGGTGTATTTCACCCCGGACTCGCTCGTCAGGTTATCGATCACCGGATAAGGCGCGATCCCCTGCTTGCCTTCGAGGGAGAGGGCCTCTTGCATCGTCGGCCACACCTGATCACCCGCTTCCTGGTGGGCGTAGGCGAGCGCCATCGCGTCGTAGGTCTCGGTTGGGAAGTACGAGTCGCCGAGGCCCACGGGCTCGTAGATCGAGCGCACCGGATGGTCCTTGAGCGGGCGGCGGGCGAGGCGGGTCATGTACACCATCGGATCGACGCCCTCCCACGAGGTGGCGAAGGTGGAGAGCGCCGGGTGGAGGAAGGTGAGCGGGGCCTGCGTGCCGAGGAGGAGGGTGCCAATCACGCCGGCCGGGTTCGGGATGAGCGGCGTGATCAGGATGAAATGGCTCCAGTGGCCGCCTGCGCCGGTGGGCACCGAGGCCTTGATGAGCGGCTCGGTGGCGCTCACCAGGTTGGTGTACTGGCCGCCCATCGATTGACCCTGGGCCATCAGGTGGTTTTGCACGTCGAACTTGAAGGCGGTGGCGCCCGCGGGCAAGGTCACGCCTGCGCATGCGGAGACGATCTCCTTGGGGATCTCGATCTTGCTCAGGGCCTCGATGAACATCCGCTGCTCGATCACCCCCTGGCGGAAGAGGTCGTGTCCAGCGCCGAGGTTGTTGAAGTTGAGATAGGCCGTCTCCTTGGCGCCGGGGAGGCGCTCCGGGTTGACGGGGAGCGCGGTCGCCGCCATGGCGAGGCCGAAGGGCGCGAGCACATGGGCCGGGCCTTCTCCCTTGGTGTTGCAGCCCTTGACGCCCGTCCACTCGTCCTGGTGCCCGTCGGGGCACTTGCTCGGATCGGCCTCGGGGTGCCAGGTGCCGCGGTCGGCGATGGCGGTGGAGAGGCCGCCGGAGCCGTGGAAATAGACCACCAGGGGGAAGCCCTTCGCGGGCATCTCGCCGTTCGGGAGGCTGATGGTCAGGGGCGCGTCCTCGTCGCGCTGCTTCTTCGGGAGCCCGTCGTCGCCGTATTCGAAGAGGCCCTCGGTGTCGAAGGGGGGTTTGCCCTTCTGGAACTGGGGATAGGTGACCTTGCCGATCAGCTCGCAATAACGGGGGTGGGAAGCGCCGTCGTCGGGGTCGACGTGGAGATCGTCGAGGGTGACTTTGTACTTGGCCGTGAGCTTGGTGGAGAGATCGAAGAGCTCCTGGACCACGTCACCGGTGGTGAACACCGTCGCCGCGGCCACGGCCGACGCGTCGACGCCCAGCGTGGAGAGCGTGTCCCAGAGGGGCGCGAAGAGGGCGAGGGCCGCAGCACCCTTGTCGCCGGCGGGGGCCTTGCCGGCGCGCAGATCGTCGAGCGCGGCGGGGGCGGAGAGGGGCTTTCCGCTCTTGTCCTTCAAGGCCTTCATCACCACCACGGCGTATTTTCGGCCGGCGTGGAGGACGATGCCCGGCCGCGGGGCCACGGCGAGGAGGTTCTCGGGCACGTAGTCGTCGACCGGAGGCAAGGTGGCGACGGTGGGGTAGAGCGCGCCCTTGTCGGGGGAGGCAGGATCGATGTCGACGAGGAAGATGGGAGAGGCCTTGTCGGCCGGGATGACGGCCTTCACGTCGAGGTCGGCGAGCGGGGCGGAGAACTTGAAATAGGCGACCGGGATGACAGGAAACCCCGGATGGAGCATCGCCGTGTCGCGGATCCCCGGGAAGGTGGCGACCACCGTGGGGTACGGGATGCCGGCGAGATCGGGCGTGCCCTTCGCGGTGAGGCGGAGATCGGACGGGTAAGGCTGGTCGTAAAAGGACGCAGGCTGGCTCAGGTCGGCGGCGAAATCGAAGGAGGCGACGGTGCCGCTCTCCGTCCCGCCGTCGCCCGGGGGCGCAGGGGTGCTCGATCCACAGCCGAGGAGAAGGAAAGCTCCGAACAGAAAGGGGGCGCGTCGCATCCGCGCACCATAGCATCGCTTTGCGGCGGCCGAGGGCTCAGAGCCACACGTCGCCGAGCAGCGGGAGCGTCCCGATATGCGCCTCGCGCGTGGCCTTGCCGAGGCGATCGACGAGGCGTGGCAGGGCCATGGCGGGGAGCGCGCGGGCGGGCTCGCCGATGGGGCGGAAGAAATCGTCCCAGTGGGAGAGGAGCACGTTGCGCGGGGAGAAGGCGGTGGCGACGCGCTCGGGCAGATCGGGCGAGCTCGTCCAGCCGGCCACGCAGAGCATGAGCAGATCGGGCTCGCGGACCGCGGACATGCCGGGCACGACCTCGGCGCTGCCGAGGTGGACGAGGAGGCGGCCGGCGACGCGGATCTCCACGGCGAAGACGGCGCCGCAGCGGTAGCGCTCGGCGCGCAGCGGGATGTCGTCGCAGTCGGCGATCTCGCCGGGGAAGGGCACGCGGCCGAGCAGGAGGCGGGAGTGGGCGCTCGGGAGAAAGCGGAGGGTGAAGGGGCCGACCTCGACGGTCACCGGGTCGGCGCCGGGGCTGCGCTCGACGTCGCGCACCTTGTTGGCGGGGACGCCCGACGCGAGGCAGAGCGCGGCGGCCGAGCGGGAGCCGAAGACCTCGGCGCCGGTGTGGCGCGCGATGGCGGGCACGTCGAGCGCGTGATCGAAGTGCGTGTGGCCGACGACGATCGCCGAGGCGCGGGGGACATGGCGGACGATGGCGGTGTGATCGGGCTCGAGGCGGGAGGTGAGGCAGCGGCCGAGCGAGGCGCGGGTGAGGTAGGGGTCGATCAACACCACCGCGCCGTCGTGCTCGATCGCGAAGCCGGCGGTGCCCAGCCATCGCACGCGGACCTGCCCGCTGCCGGGCGCGCAGAGCTCGTGCTCGTTCCAGAGGGGTGCGTCCACGGGCGCGAGCATACCCCGGCGGCGCGCGGTGCGGGCACGGAGACGCGCGGCGACGCCGTTGAACGATGTGGCTCAGCGGGACACGAAGATCCCGAGGTGGTTGCCCACGAAGCGCTCCCGGTGGGGGATCCGGGTGTGGATGGGGCAGTTGAGCTGCCTCGGCTCGCCGCCGGGCCCCTCGACGACCAGCGCCGAGGAGCCCCCACCGTCGAGGTTCATGGCGTTGTAGGCGCCGGTCTCGATGGCGAGCGCGGCGAGGTCGGGCAGGTTGATGCCCTCGCTGTAGCTCGGCTGGCGGCCGTCGATCACGAAGAGGAAGAGGTGCTTCTCCTCGCGATCGATCCCCACGGCGGAGCGCGGCTGCCGCCCGTTGACATCGTGGTACGAGTCGATGTCGGGCTTGCCCGCCGCGACCAGGCGCTCGCCGGAGATCGCGTTGTCGGCCTGATCGAGCGGCAGCGTGAAGCTCGGCCGCGCGTCGCGCGAGAAGCGCAGGGTGATCATCCCCTCCTTGTCCGTGCCGTAGCGGACGCCGCGGGAGATCGAGGGCCCGTCGACCTTCACGGGATCGCCGCGGTGCGGGTAGAACGAGACGGGGTTGTTGGAGTACCAGGGCGAGAAGAAGTCGCCGTTGATCGCGATCTGCGCGTGGAACTCGGCGAGGAAGTCCGAGGTGGTGCGCGCGTCGAGCGGCAGCTCGCGGGTGGGATCGCCGGGGGTGACGAGGAACCGGAGGCCCGGGCGATCGAGGTCGATCGTGATCACGTGGAGGAGCGCGGGCCGGGGCGACGTGCGCAGGCTGCGCTGGTAATGCACGCCGGGGAAGAGCTCCTCGCTCGCCGGCGCGGGAGGGCTGCGGTGGTGGAACCACGTGTACGCGATGCCCGCGCCGAGGGCGGCCAGGAGGGCGAGCAGCGCGAGGAGGACGAGCGCGCGGCGCAGGAGCGAGGGGCCCATCTTCGGCGTCGGTGGACGGCTCTTCGGGGTGGTCTCGTGTGGCAGCCCCGACTGCGTGATCTCGTTCGGCCAGCCCGGCGGCGGAGGCCCGGGACCGAGGGGAGGCGCCTTCGTGGTCTCGGCGGAGATCGGAGGCCAGCCGCCTGAAGGAGAGCCGCTCCCGCCGGGCGGTGGACCCAGCCCTCCGCCGGGCGGCGGAAACCCTGGGCCGCCGCCCGGTGGAGGAAACCCTGGGCCACCGCCCGGTGGAGGGCCCCAGCCGACGTCGGGCGGCGGGCCCCAGCCGCCGGTGAAATCCGGAGGACGAGGTGGAGGCGCGGGCAGCGCGTGGCCGATGTCCGTCCGCTTGATCCAGGTGCTCTCCGTGGAGAGCGGGAGCCTCGTGACAACGAACGCGCGCGCCTCGGCAGGCGCGGCGGCCGGATGGCCACCGAAGGTCTGGAGGCGCTGCGACCAGAGGACATCGTCGTTCGATCGCAGCTCCATCTGGAGCGACAGGTGCCCCTCGCGCCTGGGCGTCACGAGCAAGGTGCACACCGTGGAGTCCTTGCGCGGCGAGACGAGGAGCTTCTTCTCGACCTTCGGAGGGTCGAAGTGGATGGACTCGAGCGCGACGGTGATCGACGCGGGCCGCGGGCGCCCCTCGGCGTCGCGCGGGAACTCCAGCTCGAAGCGGGTGCTCTTCACGTCGCTCGGGTCCGACGTGAAAGCCTCGGGGCTGAGCTCGATCAGCGCGCGCAGGCCGCCCGATCGCGGCGTGACCACCATGGCGAGGACCTCGGTCAGCTCGCCCACGGTCACGCGCGCCGGGATCGCCGCGTCGAGGGCGCGCTCCTCGGCGGTGGAGGGCGCGGCAGGCAGAGGAGGCGGGTCCGGCTCTTCTTCGGCGACGAAGGGCCGGCCGAGGGCGCGCGCCTCGAGCGCCCGGCGGAGGCCCTGCTCGACGGTGCGGAGCGCCATGTCCACGTTGTTCCACATCGTCACCGCGAGCAGGTTCGCGGGCAGGCAAGGCAGGTCCTCGAAGGCCTCGCTCTTCCAGTCCACGGGGCGGACGAGCACCAGGACGACGAGGGCCTCGCCGCGCCGGTGGCGGGCGATGGCGGGCTCGATCTCGCGGGTGAAGCAGGCGTCCGAGGCGAGGAAGGACGCGCTGATCAGGAGGACGATGAGGTCGGCGGCAGCGATCTCCCGGGCCACGACCGCGTCGCGATCTTCCCCGGGCCCGACCTTGCCGTCGTGGAAGACCGTGACGCGGTCGTCGCGTTCGAGGGCGCTCAGGTGATCGTCGAGCGCGGCGCGCAGGGCGCCGTCTTCCGGGGCGGCGCAGAGGACGAGGCGCTGGGGTCGGAGGTCGGGGGGCATCGTCGCAGCGCCGCGCGGCGCAGGCGCGGCGCCGGGAGCACGATGAAATCGCAGGGCCGCGGCTCGGTCAAGATCGAGACAAGGGCCCAGGATCGAGGGCGTAGACCGCGGTCTCTCGCACCGGTTGATCCTCGATCTCCTGCGTGGTGGGGACGTTGTAGACGGCAGCGCGGCGCAGGCCGGGCGGGAGGTACGATCGCCCGGGATCACCGAGGAGCACCTGTGTCCCCCGCGACGCCCGCGCGGTGAGCCAGGGGACGAGGCGATCGGCGACGGGGCGCTCGTAGCAGAGATCGCCGACGAGGATGACATCGACGGCGGGATCGGTGCCGAGGAGATCGGCGGTGGTGATCTCGATAACGACGCCGTTCACCTCGCTGTTGAGCGCGATGGCCTCGGCGGCGAAGGGATCGATGTCGGCCGCGAGGACATGGCGCGCGCCGGCGAGCGCGGCGGCGATGGCGACGAGCCCGGAGCCCGCGCCGAGATCGAGCACGGCGCGT
Source organism: Byssovorax sp. (assembly GCA_046351295.1). Classification (GTDB taxonomy): domain Bacteria; phylum Myxococcota_A; class Polyangia; order Polyangiales; family Polyangiaceae; genus JAXLYT01. The sequence goes on along the minus strand of JAXLYT010000052.1, from coordinate 37,411 downwards.
CCCCGGACGATCGACGGCTCATCGAGGAGATGGCGCGCGAGGGCCTGGCCGCCGGCCCACGCGAAGGCCCAGTACGGCGGCGGGACGCCGGCGGCCTCGAGCTCTCGCTCCGTGCGGTGCCAGAGCGGATTCAGCTCGGTGGCGAGGTAGAGGACGATCTCCGGGACGAGCGGCGTGCGCGTGGGGATGGTGCTCTCGAGGAGGAAGGAGCGGCGGTCGAGCACGGCTTGTTTCTCGGCGTCGAGATAGCGCGAGCGCTCACTTCTTGCCGGCGAATTTGCCGTAGAGCGCGCCCTTCACCGCGGGCTTGGGCGCGGGCGGCGGGCGAGGCTTGGCGTCGCGCTCGGCGATCTCTTTCTCGGAGCCCGCCACGGTGGCCCAGGACCACCCGTTCGCAGCGGGAGCGTCGGGCTTCGCGGGCGCGGGCTCCGGGGCAGCGACCGGCGCGGGCGCAGGCTCGATCGCGGGCAGCGGAGGCGCGACCTCGGGCGGCGCAGGCTCGATCGCAGGCGGTGGCGCTGCGGGCTCGACCGTCACCTCCGGCTCGACCTTGCGCACAGGCTTGAGGTTGATCGTCTCGCCGGCCTCGTCGTCGCTGTCCGGCGCGGGCTCGGCGGCGGGACCCCAGGGCGCACCGGGCAGAGGCGCGCTCGCGGGCGTGGTCAGGCCCGGCTCGGAGAGGGGGAAGGGCGCGCCGACTCCCACCTCGCCCGGGCCCATGAGATCCATCGTCGCGTCCTGCGTCGGAGGATCCTCGATCCTCTTCTGCACCGCGATGTTGATCCGCTGGGTGCGCATGTTGTCTTCGTCGTCATCGTCGTCGAAGGACGGATAGATCACGGAGGCGCTCGGTGAAGGGAACGGGTGCACCTCCACGAGCGGGATCGTCTTGAGGCGACCGCGCGGAGGGGGCGCGAACGGAGCGCCCGGGATCGGCGCGGCCCCTCCCGGGCTCGACGAGCCCGGCGGAGGCACGGCGAAGGGCGCCTGGAACGACGACGCCGCGCTCGACTCCGCGTCGTTGAGCACATACGTGCCCTCCCACCGGCTCACCGCCGGCGCCGGAGGATCGACCGGCGTCTCGGCGATCTTCGGCGCGTTCCCGTGATCGGTGGGCTCCGCGTCGAGCGAGAGGGTCAGCCCTCCCGGCAGGAGCATGTCCACCGGCAGCATCGCGGTGGGCGCGTCGAGCGCGTCCACCGGCTCCACGTCGGCGTCGTCGAGCGTCTGCGTGACGCTGAAATCAGCGGGGCGCGAGGCAGCAGCAGACGGCACGGGCGAGGGCGTGCCCTGGGCTCTCCGCTCCTCCGGCGTCGGCCAGCGGATGGGCTCACCGGAGAGCGAGAAGGCTCCGAGCACCGTCACGTCGGGGAGCAGCGACTCGTCGTGGACCGGGAGGTTCCCTCGAAAGACGAGCGAGCAGACCTCGCGATCGCCGTCGATGAGGAGCATGTCCGCGTCGAGGCCGAGGGCGAGCTCGACGCCGTCGGGCGTGTAGATCCTCGCGGCGGCGCTCACCTGGGGCAGGCGCGTCTCGAGCCGCGGGAGCGCCGCGTTCAGGTGCTCGAGCGCGATGAGCTCGTCGCCGAAGATCCGCGGGAGGCGCTGATCTTCCGGCGCGGCGTGGAAGTAAGTCGGATCGACCTCGTCCGGCAGCTCGGCGATCCGGCCTTCGAGGAGCTTGCGCGGGTGCCCGTGGAGCAGCCGCTTGCGCGCGGGGACGAAGCAGGAGATCGGCCCGAGCCCGGCCATCTGCTCGGGCCCTTTCGTCGGGTGGACGATGTTCGGCATCTTCTTGCCGGGCTTCGATCCGTACCCGACTCCATGGGGGTTGTCGGGCGAGCCGATGCCTCCATACGCGCGCTCGTAGACGAGCGGCATGCGCTGGAACGGCTGGGGCTCGGGTGGGGCCTCGCCGCGCGCAGGCGGGGTGCGATCGCCGAAGACGAGCAGGGTCTTGTCGAGCACGATCTTCCGGTTGCGGAGCAGCGAGAGGCGCACCGGGAGCACCTGCTCTTCTTGGCCTTCGGGGCAGTGGGCGTGGCCGGTGAACAGCACCTCGGCGCCCGGGAGAAAGGGCCAGAGCTCGGACGGGGCGCGGATGCTGCGCGTGGGGTTGTCCCCGTGGTGCAGCTCGACCCGGCGGATCTCGATCGGATCGACCGGCGCCATGATCCCGCCGGGGGCGAGCCCGAAGGTGACTTTGACGAGGACCGTCAGGTGGAGCTGCCCGCCCCTGCGCCAGAGCATCGTCCCCGCGGACGACGGACCGAGCGAGGCGATCTGCACAGGCCACTTCAGGTCGTCCGTCATGCTGGCTCCACGATACACGGTACGACGGATCGATGGCCCGGCGCGAGGCCCGACGCGGCGACCTTGACGCGGGCTCGCTCGATCTGGTGTCGTTCATGGACGATGGTCGAAAACCTCGTGGAGATCCGCCTCGAGTCGGGTGATTTCTCGTGTGACGGCGTGCAAGTGCACCGCCTGTCGGGGCGCGAGGCGATCTCCCAGCTCTTCTCGTTCGACCTCGAGATCGTCTGCCGCGACGAAGGCGGCCCGACCGCGGAGGCCATGGCCGGCGCGACGGCCTCGATCGTCTTTCTCCGCGGCGACAAGGAGATCCGCAAGATCCACGGGATGATCGCCGAGGTCGACGAGCAGCTCGAGACCGAGGTGGACACGCGGAGCTACCGCCTGCGCCTGATGCCGCGTGCCTTCCGCCTCACGCTGGTGGAGACGCAGGAGATCTACCTGGATCTCTCGGTGCCCGAGATCATCCGGCAGAAGCTCGATCTCGTGGGCCTCTCGGGCGACGACGTGGAGATGCGCCTCCTCGGCAGCTACCCGAAGCTCGAGCTCGTGGTGCAGTACCGCGAGACCGATCTCGCCTTCGTCTCCCGCCTCGCCGAGCACCTCGGGGTGAGCTTCTTCTTCGAGCACGGCGGCGATCGCGACCGCATCGTCTTCACCGATCAGAAGAGCGGCTTCTCGCCCATGCCCGGAGGAGAAGAGGCCACGTTCAGGCCGCGCGGTGACAAGATCGACGTCTACCACCTCGAGGCGAAGACGCGGCTCATCCCGAGCCAGTACGTGATGCAGGACTACAACTACCGGACGCCGCACGTCGACCTGACCGCGTCCCACGAGTCTCCCGCCGGGTTCGCCGGCGGCGTCGTCGAGTACGGGGCCCATTACAAGACCCCGGAGGCCGGCAAGGCGCTCGCGACGATCCGCGCCGAGGAGCGCGAGGCGACGCGCTACGTGCTCACCGGCCACAGCGACCTCGCCCAGGCGAGCGCAGGCTCGACGATGAAGATCGAGGGCCACCGCGCCGATCTGCCGCGCCTCCTCCTCGTCTCGGTCGAGCACCACGCGGTGCAGCCGACGATGGTGCACGGCGGCGAGGGCGAGCGGTACCGCAACACCTTCCGCGCGATCGATGCGGAGCAGACGTACCGGCCTCCCCGCGTCACGCCCCGGCCGCGGATCTGCGGCGTGGTCACGGCGGTGGTCGAGCAGGACCCCGAGCCGCCGCCGGCGAAGTACGCCGTGCTCGACGAGGACGGGCGCTACACGGTCCGGTTCTTCTTCGACACCACGCCGACGGGCCCGCGCAAGTACTCGCGCCCGATCCGGATGCTCCAGCCCCACGCCGGCACCGACTACGGCATGCACATGCCCCTCAAGCCCGGCATCGAGGTGCAGGTGATCTTCGTCGACGGCGATCCGGATCGGCCGATGATCGCAGGCGCCGTGCCCAACCCGGAGACGCCCTCGCCCGTCCGGCAGAGCAGCTCGCTGATGAACCGGATCAAGACCGCGAGCGGGATCCTGATCGAGATGAAAGACAGTTGATTACGCCGCGCGATACGAGCGTGAGCGGCGGGTGGCCGCGGGCGCGCGTCCTTGCGCGCTCGGCCGAAATCTCTTAACTGTCGAGCGTCCTCGTGATCGGCACGATCGTCGGCGAGAAGTACCGCGTCCTCCGCCGCCTCGGCGCAGGGGAGATCGGCGCGGTCTACGAGGCGCTGCACGTCGAGCTGAACGCGCGCGTCGCGGTGAAGGTGCTGCTCGCGGAGCACGCGCGGCGGCGCGATCTGCTGGAGCGCTTCGAGCGGGAGGCGCGGGCCGCCGGCGCGCTCGTCACACCTCACATCGCGCGCGTCCACGATTTCGGCCAAGAGCGATCGAGCGGCCTGCCCTTCATGGTGATGGAGCTGCTCGAAGGGGAAGATCTCCAGCAGCTCATCCAGCGAAACGGCCCGCTCCCGTGGGAGCTCGTGCTGAAGATCGCGGCGCAGGCATGCGCGGGCCTCATGGCCGCGCACGAGCAGCAGATCGTCCACCGCGACATCAAGCCGGCGAACCTCTTCCTCGCGCGGGGCCCGGACGGCGAGCGCACCGTCAAGCTGCTCGATTTCGGCGTCGCCAAGGTCATCCCCGCGCCCGAGGCAGGAGGCGTGGACGCCGAGAGCCTGACTCGCACCGGGACGATGCTCGGCTCGCCGCTCTACCTGTCGCCGGAGCAGGCGCGCGGGCAGCGCGACCTCGACGCGCGCGCCGATCTCTGGTCGCTCGGCGTCGTGCTCTACAAGGCGCTGACGGGGAGGACACCGCACCAGGACACCGAGGCGCTCGGAGAGCTGATCATCACCATCTGCACCGAGGCGCCGCCGCCGATCCGCGGGCTCGCGCCCTGGGTGCCCGCCGAGGTGGCCGCCGTGGTGCACCGCGCTTTGCGCCTCGATCCGAGCGAGCGATTCCAGAGCGCCGCCGAGATGCGCAGGGCGATCGACGCGCTCGTGCCCGGAGGGCAGGCCATCCTCGAGTCGATGGTGCGGCCGCTCCGCGAGGCCGAGCGCGCGCCCGTCCCCGATCGGCCGTCACAGATCGCCGCGCACCCGGGGCCCGCGGCGAAGGTGGATCCTCCGCCGGCGACAGGCGCGATCGCCGCGACCATCGCAGCTCCGCTCGCGACGATGGAGCCCGTCCAGGCGCCGAAGGCCGCGCCCTGGTGGCCGCTCCTGCTCGTCGCCGCGCTGGCGACGGCGCTCGGCGGCGGGCTCGCGGCCTACTTCCTCCGGGGCCCCGCGGCAGAGACCGGGCCTCTGCCCACCGAATCGGCGAGCGCACCCGCGCGAGAGACGAGGGTCATGCTCGTCATCCTCCCGAGCGCGGCCTCCGTCGAGATCGACGGCGCCCCGGCGAAGGCCACCGACGGGGTGGTCGAGCTGCGCGGCGCGCCCGGGACCACGCGGCGCGTGCGCGTGTCCGCGGAGGGTCGCGCGGTGACGCGCGACGTGCGCATCACCGAGAGCGGCGCGTCCCCGGCGAAGATCGACCTCGGATCAGCCGCCCCGGCGCCGCGCTGAGCCGCGCTGCTCAGGCGCGCGCTTGCGACGGCGACGCGCGAGGAGCGCCCCGATCGCGCCCATCACCCCCACGGCCTCGCCCCCGCCGCCTCCAGCCCTCTCGACCGCGCAGGAGGTCTCTCCGTCGGTCACGTCGGGGGGCTCCACGCATGCGCCGCGCTCGTCGCAGGCATAGCCCGGCGCGCAGTCGTCGACCGACTGGCAGGCGCCCCGACAAGCGCCCGAGGCGGCCTCGCAGGTGAAGGGGGAGCAGCTCCGCTTCATGCACGACGCGGACGCGCATGCGTCGCCCCCGCCCGGGCACCCGAGCGCATGCCCCTCGTCCGCGCAGGGGGTGCCGCAGGTGCCCTCGCGACCTGGAATGTCGCACCGCCGGCAGCCCGTCGCGCAAGCCTCGTCGCAGCAGAGCCCGCCGACGCAGAAGCCGCTCGCGCAGGTCACGCCGCTCGCGCATGCGGCGCCGAGATCCGCGGTCCGGTAGATCTCGGCCGTGGCCTGGTGCACGCCGCCGGTGAGCAGGATGCCGCCGTCGTGGAGCACCGCCGAGGCGAAGAGGAATCGATCGGCCTCGAGCGGAGGCGCGTCGTGGAACGCGCCGTCCTTCCATCCCTCGACCTTGCGCGTGGCGGAGGTCGTGGCGTCGAGGCCTCCGAGCATCAGCACCACGCCGCTCGGGAGCAGCACGGCGGCGTGCATCGTGCGCGCCGTGAGGAGCTTGGGGCCCGCCGCCCACGTGTCGGTCGTGACATCGTAGATCTCCGTCGAGTCGAGCTGTTGCCCGCCGTCGGCGCCGTTGGAGTCGCCCCCGAATGTGCCCCCGGCGACGAGCACGCGGCCGTCCGGCAGGAGCGTGGCGCTGTGCCCCCGGCGCGCATGCTTCATCGATCGCACCTTGGTCATGGTGCGCGCGACCGGGTCGTAGAGGTCGACCGCGGCGGTCGTGTACCAGGTGCCGCTCGCGTCCACGCCACCTCCTGCGATGAGGACGCGGCCGTCGGGGAGCACGGTCGCCGTGTGGAAGAAGCGCTCGGCGTGCATCTGGGCGCCCCCCGTCTTGAATGCTCCCGCCTTGGGGTCGTAGACGTCGATCCAGTAGTTGCCGCTGTAGCCACCGATGAGCGCGACGCTGCAATCGGGGAGAGTCACCTGGGCGCCGTAGATGTGCGAGTACTTGGTGTTCGGCGCCGAAAAGAAGGCGTCCTTGGTCGGATCGTAGATCTCGGCGGTGCGCGAGCCGGCGTCACTCTTCCCGGCCAAGAGCACGCGGCCGTCGCACAGGGCCGCGGCGTGGTGCCAGTAGCGCGCGTCGAGCATCGGCGTCTTGGTGTCGGTCCAGGTGTCCGCTCTGGGGTCGTAGAGCTCCGCGGTGGTGACCGCAGAATCAGGGAGCCCGCCCGCCACGAGGACGCGACCATCGGGGAGCGTGGTCGCGGTGTGGAGCCAGCGCACGCGGCTCATCGGAGCCGTCGCCCGCGCCGCGGCGGGCCAGAGCGACGCGACGAGGGCCGCGGCGATCAACGCATCGCGCTTCATGACCAGCGCCTCCTCCTGCGCGCGATCAGGGCGGCGCCGAGCGACGCGAACAGCAGGGCGCCCTCCCTCCCCTCGCCGCCGCGCGAGGAGGCGCAGGACGGCGCGTCCCGATCGGCCGGATCCGGCGGGGCCACGCAGGCGCCCGCGGGATCGCACGCGTAGCCGGGCGCGCAGTCGTCGACGGAGGTGCAGGCGTCGAGGCACCCGGACGCGCCGCCGCCGCGATCGCCGCACTGGAAGGGCTCGCATGCGAGCGTGAGCACGGGGCAGCCGCCGCCGCGCGCGATGCACCTGGCCTCGAGCACCACGGTCCCGTCGTCCTGGCAGCTCGCGGCCGAGCAGACCTGCCCGACCCGATCGACGCATGCGCCCTCGCCGTCGCAGACATCGTCGCAGGGCCCGCCTTGCCCGCACTCGACGCGCGGATCGGTGCCCGCCGCGGCATGCGTGCAGGTGCCGACCGAGCCCTCGGCCGCGCAGGTGCGGCAAAGCCCGTCGCATGCCTCGTCGCAGCAGACGCCGTCGGCGCAGTGACCGCTCCCGCACTCGTAGCCGGTGGAGCATGATGCGCCGTCATCGCCCGGCGCGTAGAGCTCGGCGGTCGCCTGATCTTCGCCCCCGGCGACGAGCGCGCCGCCTCCCGGGGTCGGGGCGGCCACGTGCAAGAGGCGCCCGTGGATCATGGGTCCGAGCGTCACCCACCGATCGTCCGACGGATCGAAGAGCTCGGCGCTGCGCAGCGCGGAGCTCGTCGCGTCGACGCCGCCCGCGATCAGCACCGCGCCGTTGTCGAGCGCCGTCGCCGTGTGGCTCGACCGCGCGCTCGCCATGGATGGCGCGTCGATCCAGGCCTTCTTCTTCGGATCGAAGAGCTCGGCGGACGCGGTGGCCGATTCGGTCGAGGCCCCGCCGGCGACGAGCACCCGGCCGTCGCCGAGCAGCGCCGCGGTGTGGCGCGATCGCGCATGTTTCATCGGCGGGACCGGGAACCACTGGTCCTTCACCGGATCGTAGATCTCCGCGGTTGCGAGGCTCACCCCGCTGTCGTCGTTCGCCTGGTAGAGGTGCCCGCCGGCCACGAGCACGCGGCCATCGGCGAGGCGCGTCGCCGTGTGTCTGCGCCGCCTGGTCGACATGGACGCGACCTCCGTGAACATGCCCGCCGCAGGATCGTAGACCTCGGCCGTGCCGGCGATCGCGTCGGCGTCGCCGCCGGTGAGGAGCACGCGATCGTCGAGGAGCGACGCGGCCGCGGCCGACACGCGCGGGTGGGTGAGCGGCGCGGCGATGGCGGTCCAGGTCTTCGTGGCGACGTGGAACACCTCCGCCGTGCCCGCGCTCTTCGCGTCCGGCGCGCCGCCCGCGACCAGCACGTCGCCGCCCGGCAGGAGCGCCGCGACATGCCGCACGCGCCGCGACACCATCGTCCCGGCCTTGACGAAGCTCTTCGTGCCGATCTGGTAGATCTCGGCGGTGTTCAGGTACACGTCGCCCGTGTCGAACGCGCCGAGCTTCTGGCCGCCGGCGACGAGCACGTTGCCGCCGAAGAGCCGCGTCGCGGTGTGACCGTGGCGCGCGACGCTCATCGCGCCCGCCTCCGTCCACGAGGGCCGCTCCTCCGCGGCGAGAGGCGCGGCGCCGGTCTGCTCGGCTCGCTCGGCGGGGCGATCCGCGCACCCGGCGAGGAGGACGATGAAGAGCGCGTGCCCGCGGCGTCTCATCAGAGCAGATCGTACCGGGCCCCGATGCCAGGGGCGATCGCAAAGAGCACGCGCCCTCCGAGCCGCTCGGTGGGGAACGTGCCTATCCCATCACTGCCCGCGTTGATCGGCCGGGACCCATCCCACACGGGGTCGGTGAGGGCGATCAGCGCGAGCAGATCGACGCCGAGATCGAGCTCGAAGCGAGGCCCGAGGCGCATGCCCACCCGGAGGTCGGGCGCCACGAAGACCATGGGCGCGAAGCTCGTGGTGGAGAGCGGGCCGACCTGGAAAGGAGGCCCTTCGTGCACCGCATCGAAGGTGCCCGAGCGCGTGTCGGTCATCCACGCGAAGAGGCCGCCGGCCCCGACGCGCGCCCGGACGGGGAACCGATCGCCGAGCGCGAAGCCGAGGAAGGGGCCGACCATCACGCCCCGGTGGAGCGAGAGCGTGTGATCGAGCTCGCCCTGCGCCGCTGCCTTGAGGCCGACCGGCTGCACCGCCGCGCTCCGGCCGGTGATGGACTCCTGCACCGTCAAGAAGCCCGCGGAGAGGCCGAAGGAGAGGCCCGAGGAGAGCTCGTAGCCCCCGCGCACGGTCACCATCGCGCCGAAGCCCGGGGCGGCCGAGCAGCTCCCCGTGCAACCGCCGGCGATGTCGCCCCCGAAGCTCGGGAGCACGGGCACGCCCGCCGTCGCCTCGAACGATCCGTGCGAAGGGCGCGGCGGCCGCCGCCAGAAGGGTGAGCTCGGATCGCGCGTGAGCGGGATCGCGATCACGGAGCGCTCGCCCGCGCCGAGGGTCACGTCGCGCGCGGCCGCGACGAAGCCGGGCGCGGCGGCCTCGATCTTGTGCTTCCCCGCACGGAGGCGGCCCTCCCAGATGCCTTGCCCGATCGCGACCGCGTCGATCGCGATGCTCGCGCTCACCGGCAGCGGCTCGATCCGCACCTCGGCCGCCAGCCTCTCCGCGGCGAGCGTGATCCGCGTCGTCTCGTCGCGCTTCACCGACACCGGGAGCGGCGGCGTGCCCTCGTCGCCGTCGCCGCGGAGCAGCACCACGTGCTCGCCGAGCGAGAGCCTTCCCTCCCACGGCGTCTTGCCGACCGCGCCTCCATCGACGAGCACGTCGAGCGAGCGACCAGACTGCTCGGCGACGCGCAAGCGCCCCGAGGCGGCGAGCGCCGGCATCGTCGCGCTCACCCGCGCCGTCTGCTTGCCCGCGACGTCGAGGCGCCGCTCGAAGGTCTCGAAGCCCTCCTTCGACACGCGCAGGAAGTGCGAGCCCGCGCCGACGCGCAGCGGGCTCGGTGCGGGGTGCTCGCCGCGCGCGACGCCGTCGATCGTGATATGGGCGCCGATCTCCGCGCCCTCGACCTCGATCGTGCCGACCAGATCCCGCAGCTCGATGACCTCGTGCTGGGCCGCGGCGCGCACGTCGGGCGGCAGCGCGCCCGGGAAATCGCGGAGCAGCACCTCGAAGAGATCGAGCGACTCGTCGAAGCGATCGAGCTTGCGCAGGCTCGACGCGGCGCCGAGGGTGTTGCCCCAGGTGGGGAAGAGATCGCGCGACGCGAGGTACTCGGCGAGCGCCGCGGACCAGGCCCCGCCCTGCGAGAGGCCCTTCGCCTTGTCGAAATGCGCGCGCGCCTGGGCCTTGCGATCGGAGGCGTCGGGGGCCGCGTCGTCGGCCCGCGCAGGGGAGGAGGCGCCCGAGAGGAGGATCGCGGCGAGGAGCGTGGCGGCGCCGCGCCTCACTCGAAGCGCTCCGGGATCAGCGGATCTCTGCGCGCGGGGGCCGCAGGCTTGGCGGTGGGCGCGGGCTTCACCTGCGGCGCCGGAGCGGGCTTCTGCGCGCTCGGCGCCGGCTTGTCTTCCGGAGCAGGCGCGAGCTCGAGCTTGGGCGGCACCGCGCCGCCGTCGGCGATCACCACGTCCGCGGAGAGCCGCTGCGCCCCGCGGATCAGCGTGACGCGATGGCGGCTGCCGAGCGGCCCGGAGAGCTCGATCATCCCGTCGCGCATCGCGACGCTGCGGCCCTCGATCTCGACCGACACGTCCGCGGGGAGGATCACGACGCTCACGGTGCGATCGCGCTCCGCGGTGGACGACGACGCCCCCTGCGCGGCGCCCGGAGCGACCGCGCCCGGCGACGACATGGCGCGCATCACCGCGAGCGCGCCGAGGCTCGCCGCGACGGCCGCGACCGCGACGACGAGGGCGCTCGACGCCCGGAGCCGCCGGGGAACAGGGTGGATCCCGCTCACCCGCACTGCACCGCTGACCGTGGAGGGGCCGTCGGGGGAGGCCGGCCGCTCGGGCGGGATCGCCGCCTCGTTCTTCAGGTCCGGCGAGGACGGGGCGAGCCTGCGCGCCACCGAGGCGCGGGACGCGTCGTCGAGCGGCGCGAGCATCTCGGGCCGGATGCGATCGTCGCCCGGGAGCAGGGCCTCGATGGCCGCGAGCATCTGCTTCGCGTCTGCGAACCTCCGGTCGCGATCGATCTGGAGCGCTCGCCCGACCATCGCCGCGATCTCGGGCGAGACCCAGGGCGCGAGCTGCTGCACCGGCCGAGGCCGCTCGGAGCAGAGCACGAGGATGTACTCCCCGAACGCCTCCGCCTTCTCGTGCGGGAGATGGCCGGTGAGCGCGCGGTACATCACGACGCCGAGCGACCACAGATCGCTGCGCTCGTCGAGCTTGGCGCTCCCCCGCGCCTGCTCCGGCGACATGTAGAGCGGCGAGCCGAGCATCGCGCCCGTCCGCGTGAGGCCCGTCGTCTCGAGCCCCTGCTCCATGCCCGGGTGGACCTTCGCGATCCCGAAATCGAGGATCTTCACCGCGAGATCGCCGCCCGGCTGCGCGGCGAGGAAGAGGTTGGCCGGCTTGATGTCGCGGTGGAGGATGCGCGCCTCGTGCGCCTTCGCGAGCCCCTTGCAGACCTGCGCGCCGATCCTCAGCACCACGTCGGGAGGGAGCACGTCGACGCGCTTGAACACGCGCTGGAGGTCCTCGCCTTCGAGGAGCTCCATGACCATGAAGGGCAAGCCGATCGCGTCGTCCGTCCCCCAGTCGAGCACCCTCGCCACATGGTCGCTGTCGACCGACGCCGCGACCTTGGCCTCGCGCAAGAACCGGCCCTTCCTCGACACCAGATCTTCGGAGTGGCCGCTGCCGTCGCCGTAATGCACGAGCTTCAAGGCGACGCGCTTGCCGTCGCGCTCGTCCGTCGCCTCGTACACCTCGCCCATGCCCCCTCGTCCGAGCAGGCGGATCGTCCGATATCTCGTGCCGACGACGGTGCCCAGCAAGCCCCCCAAATATACGGGGACCGGCGCGCGGGAGGGCGTTTTTTTCGGGGAGGATCGCCCGGCGACATCGATCCGAGACGCGCCGCAGCGACGCTGACGAGGACCCTTTCCCGGGCGTTCTGCGCGGTGCCCGCGCCAGTCCACGGTGCTACCTTCGCTGGAGGAGGCGCGTGATGCGCAGATTCGGCGCCGAGTTGATCGGGACGTTCGCGATTGTGCTGACCGGTGTTGGCGCCGCGGTGGTAGGAGGTGCGCGGATCGGCGACGCAGGGGTTGCGCTCGCGTTCGGCCTCGCGCTCGCGGCGATGCTCTTCGCGGCGGGGCCGATCTCGGGCGGCCATTTCAACCCCGCCATCTCGCTCGCGATGTGCCTCGCGGGGAGGCTCCGCTGGGCCGATCTGCCGGGGTATGTCGCGGCCCAGCTCGCCGGCGCCACGCTGGGCGCGGCCGCGGTGGTCGGGCTCGCGACCGGGCGGCCCGGCGGTGCGCCGCGCGGCGCAGAGCACCTGGCCAACGGGTATGGCCAGCTCTCACCGGGCTTCTACGGCCTGCGCTCGGCGCTGATCGCCGAGGTCCTGCTCACCGCGATCTTCGTCTTCGTGGTGCTCGGCGTGACGCGCCCCGCGAGCGCCGACCTCGCTCGCCCACCCGGCGCGCGCCCCGCCGCGCAGAGCCCCGCCCTCGCGCCGATCGCGTCGGGCCTCACGTACACGCTCATCCACCTCGTGGGCCTGCCGGTCACGCGCCTCGCCGCCAACCCCGCGCGCGCCTTCGGGCCGGCGCTGCTCGCCGGGGGCGAGCCGCTCCACCAGCTCTGGGTGTTCGTGCTCGCGCCGCTCGCGGGCGGGGCGCTCGCGGCCTTCGCGCATCGCGCGCTCCACGCGAAGCCGGCTTCCCACCTCGCGCAGGGCGAGCCGGGCGGATCAGCGGTACGCAGGTAGCTGCGCGCCGAGGTTCTGGAAGAAGCGGATCACGTCGTCCGCCGCGCGTCCCTTGCCGAGCCACATCGGCACCGATCCCGCCAGATCCAGGTGAAAGCGGTACACCGCGTGGGTGCGCCGGCCGCCGTCCAGCGGCCCGAGGCGCCAGCCCCCCGTGTGATCGCGGACCCGCACCACGTCGGGCACCTCGGCGGGCCCGCGCTCGGGCGCGGAGGCGAAGCGCATCCACAGCACGTCGCCCTCCTCGCCCCAGGTCACGAGCAGCGTGAAGTCCCGATCGTCGATGAGCGGCAGCGCGAGCCGCTGGTAGACGACCAGGTGATCCGGCCCTCGATCGAGGATCCGGTTCTGCGCGAGGTGCTCCTGCCAGCGCTGGTGGGTCGGATAATCGAGGAGCGCCTTGCGAACCTGCGCAGGCGGTGCGTCGAGGTTCCCCACGGCCGCGAGCTCCACCCCCGGGCGCTGCTCGCGCCGGAAGACCTTCACGCCGTGCTCGTCCTCGACGAGCTGAAACCCCTCGCCGGCGAGGGCGCTCTCGGGCGGCGGCGCCGCTATCGGCGCAGCGGCGCCGGGAGGCGCACCCGGTGCAGGAGCGCTCGTCGCGGGGGCGGCCTCCCACGAGGCTGTCTTCGCGTCCGGGAGGGAGGCACCGGCGGCTCCACAGGCGGAGACGGTCAATCCGAGCATGGCGGAGAGCAGAGTCACGCGCATGGTCCCCGCATTTTTGACGCAAAGGCGCAAAGGCGCAAAGGCGCAAAAAGAGGACAAAAGGAGATGTGCTCCCATCTTCTTGCGTCTTTGCGGTTCTTTGCGTCTTTGCGTTGAATTCTCACCGTTCGAGTCAGCGAACGGCTCCTTCGCAGGACCAGCGATTCGTCGATGAGATAGCCGCGCGTGCATCCGTCGAACATAAGCACAATCGATGGCGACGGACAGCCATGTCAAGCAAATGCGCTACGAAACGGCTGCGCCGCGCGCAGGAGCTGCGCTATGCTCCGCTGGTGGCGACGCGAGATCCGTCGAGCCGTGGGCGGCCCGATCTGGCACGATCCTGGCTTTCTCGTGGGCATCGTTTCGAATCACCGGAACCGAGGAATCGAGCCATGAAAAAGGCCTACGCGACCGCGATCTGCCACGGTGACACGTACTCTCCAGGCGTGGAGGCGCTCGGCAAATCGCTGCGCGCGCATGGGACGGACGTGCCGATGGTGGCGATGGTGACCTCCGATGTCTCGGCGGCGGCGCGCCGCGGGCTCACCGAGCAGGGCTGGCATGTCCGGGAGGTCGAGCCCATCCAGAACCCCAACCCCGCGTCGAGCCTGCTCTTCCCGCGCTTCAGCCAGGTGTTCACCAAGCTGCGGGCCTGGGAGCTCTGCGACTACGACAAGGTCGTGTTCCTCGACGCCGACACCCTCGTCCTCCAGAACGTCGACGAGCTCTTCGATCGCCGCGAGATCGCGGCGGCCCCCGACTTCTTCATGGCCGACCGGTTCAACTCCGGGGTCATGGTGCTCGAGCCCTCCGAGGAGACCTTCGGGCGGATGCTCCACGCCCTCGCCTCGGAGGAGAGCTACGACGGCGGCGATCAGGGCTTCTTGAACCAGTTCTTCCACGACTGGTACGCGATGGGCGTCGAGCACCGGTTGCCCGCCGGCTACAACATGCACCACTTCGTCTACCAGTTTTTGCAGAGGCACGCGGCGGTGTACAAGGACCTCGACAGGGAGGTGAAGATCATCCACTACACCCTGCAAAAGCCCTGGATCGGCAAGGCGACCGTGACCGGCGGCTCGGGGGTCTGGTGGGAGACCTACTTCGACGCCCACCCCGAGAAGGCCGCAGGGTGGAAGCGCAGGCTGCACCTCCTCGAGGACTGGTCGTTCGACGCGGTGGTGGGCGCCATCTCGTCTTGAGGGCTCACGCCTCGTGAGCGCTCCGTCAGATTCGATCCAGCACGATGACGGCCTCGTACGGCGCGAGCGTGTACTGCTCGCCCGGCTGGATCGTCTCGTCATGATGGTTGGAGACGAGCGCCCGGGCCCGATGCTCTCCCAGTGAGACGGGGACATCACCGTCTGAAAAGTTCAGGTACACCCGGGCCTCTTCGCGGGTCTCCCCGTGCCCGAAGGCCCGCTCGTAGGCGACCAGATGGGGCGGGTGGCCGGGGAGATCGAGCAAGGTCAGGTCGCCGCTGTGGAGGGCCGCGGACGATTTGCGCACCGAGAGCAGCCGCCGGTAACAGCGGAGGAGCGAGGTCGGATCGCTCTCCTGGGCCTCGACGTGGATGTGCTTGGTCTCCTCGGGCACGGGGAGCCAGGGCTTCGCCTCGGGGTGGGAAAAACCCGCGTTGGGGCCGCCGTGCCACTGCATCGGTCGGCGGCACTCGTCGCGGTTCAAGAGGATACCGAACCGGCGGAGGAAGCGCGCCATCCACTGCGGCATGTAGCCGTACCGGGCCGCCACCGGATCGAGGCCGTGCTCCAGGCGGATCTCGCGCTGGGGCATGCCGATCTCCTCGCCGTAGTAGATGAACGGCACGCCCCGCACCGTGAGCTGGAAGGCGGCGAGCAGCTTGGCCTTGCCGTGGTGATCGTCGATCCGGTGCATGCTCCGCGGCCGGTCGTGGTTGCCGAACACGTACGTGGGGTGGAGCGGCTCCGGGAAGGCCTGCTCGAAGTCCTCGATGAGGGCGCGGACGGCGGGCCCAGAGAACCGCGTCTTCAACGTCTTGAAGAGGAACACCAGGTGCAGCCCATCGGCCGCCTGTCCCCCGCAGTACTCCCGCAGCTTCTCCGCCGAGCCGAAGACCTCGCCCACGAGGAAGCGCGGAGGGTTTTTGTGCTCGTCGACGACCGCGCGGAGCTCGCGGGCGAAGGCGATCGTGTCGGGGTGATCGATGGTGTGGAGGTTCCGCTGGAAGAAGCCGTCGGGGTTGTCCTCGGAGGGGACGGGGCGGAACGAAAAGGGGTTGTCGGCGAAGGAGGCGTCCTTGAAGAGGGCGTTGAAAATATCGAGACGGAGGCCATCGACGCCCTCGGCGAGCCAGTGCCGGACGACATCGAGCATGGCCTGCTTGACCGCGGGGTTCCGGTAGTTCAGGTCGGGCTGGAAGGGCAGAAAGCTCGCCCAGTACCATTGATCCGTCTCCGGGTGGTAATGCCAGCCGCTCCCGCCGAGCATGGATTTCCAGTTGTTCGGCGGGGCCTTGCCACCGGGGAGGCGGCCATCGCGCCAGAGGTAGAAATCGCGCCGCGGGCTCGTCCGGGAGCTCTTCGACTCCAGGAACCAGGGGTGCTGGTTCGAGGTGTGGTTCATGACCATGTCGAAGACCACCTTCATGCCCCGCCGGTGGATCTCGTCGATCAAGGTCCTGCACTCGTCGAGGGTGCCGTACTCGTCGGCGATGGCGTAGTGATCGCTGATGTCGTAGCCGAAGTCGGCCTGGGGGCTGTGGTAGAAGGGCGAAAACCAGATGGTCTCGACGCCGAGGGCATGCACGTAGTCGAGCCGATCGATGATCCCCCGCAGATCGCCGATCCCGTCACCGTTGCCGTCGGCGAAGGAGCGCGGGTAAATCTGGTAAACGGTCGTCTTTTTCCACCAAGGCGGCTCCGCCGGGAGGCTCATTGTAACCGAGCAAGATAATCACCGGGCCGGGTATCACAAGCCATCTCTCCTCCTCCCCCGCTCCCGCTCCCCTCCCCCGCTCCCGATACCCTCTCCCGCTCCCGCTCCCGCTCCCCTCCCCCGCTCCCGATACCCTCTCCCGATACCCTCTCCCGCCGCCCTCGCTCGCCCCCTTGTGTGCGGCAGGGTCGTCCGGCCGCCCTTCATCCCCGGGCTTCCCTCCCTCCCCGACCCGGCCTAGGGTCCCCGCGTCTTGTCCCCCGATCGCGACTCCACCCCGCCGCCGAGCTGGCCCGTCCCTCCCCTGGACGGGGGGCATGGGGCGCACCGCGCGCGCCGCTTGATCGTCATCGGCGGGGGCCGGGGCGGGGTCGGCAAGACCTTGCTCGCGGTCAACCTCGGCGTCTTCTTCGCGCAGCTCGGGCGCGAGGTCGTCGTCTCGGATTTCGATCCCTTCGGGTCGAACCTCCACGCCGTCCTCGGCCTCGAATCGCCGCCGCTCACCTCGACCACGGCCATGGACGAAGGCACGGCCGAGCTCGTCACCACCATCGTCCCCGGCCTGCGCATCCTGCCCACGGCGTACGACCCGATGACGGCCACCCCCGTGCGGCCGAGCCGCGCGGCCCAGTACGTCAAACACCTCGGCGAGCTCGACGCGGACTACGTGATCGTCAACCTCGGCTCCGCGACCTCGTCGACTTCGCTCGACGTGTTCCTCCAGGCCGACGTGGCCATCTGCGTCACCGCGCCGGAGCCCCTGGCGATCGAGACCACGTACCGCTTCTGCCGCACGCTCTACCTGCGCACGCTGCGCCGCGCGCTCATGCGCGAGCGCTTCAAGCTCCGCCTCGTCGAGCGCGTGGTGAGCGCCCTGCCGCCGCTCGCGAGCCCGCCGCAGATCGTGGCCGAGATCAAGCGCTACGACGACGGCGTGGCGACGGTGGCGGCGCACGAGCTCGGCAAGATCAACCCGCGCCTCGTGGTCGGGCAGACGCGCCTCAAGAGCGACCTCGAGCTCGGGCCGGCCATGGCCATGGTCTCCGAGCGCTTCCTCGGCATCCCGATGGACTACCTCGGCCACATCGAGCACGACGACGCGGTGTGGCTCACGGTGCGGCGCCGCCAGCCGCTCCTCATCGACAGCCCCACCTCGAAGAGCGCGCGCAACATCGAGCGCGTGGCCCGGCGCATCCTCGCGCTGCTCGCCACCCAGGGCGCGCGATCGGCGGAGCAGGCCGCGGCCAAGGTGGCGGCCCAGGCGCGCATGGCGGCGCCGAGCACGCTCTACGAGGTGCTGGGCGTCAGCCGCACGGCCACGGACGACGAGATCCGCCGCGCGTACAAGCGGCAGAAGGAGATCTTCCGCGAGGGCGGCCTGCCCGTGGTCTCGGTGGTCTTGCCGGCCGTGCTCCGCCAGGAGCTCGCGCGCATCGAGGAGGCGCACGACACGCTGCTCGACATGGTGCGCCGGCGCGCCTACGACCTCTCCACTTACCCCGACGATCCGCGCGGCCCCGTGGCCCCCACGACGCGCACCAGCGCCTCAGCGGCCGAGCTCTTCATGCTCCAGGCGGAGCTCGCGCGGGAGATCAACGCCGAGACGCAGTTCACCGGCGCGCTCCTCCGCAAGGTGCGCGAGTCGCAGGGCATCGAGCTCTCGGACATCGCCCAGCGCACCAAGATCTCGGTCACCCACCTCGCGGCCATCGAGGGCGAGTCGGCGGGCGATCTGCCGGCCGCGGTGTACGTGCAAGGCTTCGTGCAGACGGTGGCCAAGGTGCTGAAGCTCGATCCCGCCCAGGTCGCGAAGACCTACATGCGGCGGATGCGCGAGAACGCCGGTGGACAGCGGCGCTGACCCCACGCGCGGCGGAGAGACGGCCGCCGAGGAGGCGCCGGGCGGCGATCGCCTCTTCACCCTGGTGATCGCCCTGCTCGCGCTTTTGCCGCGCCTCTACGTGGCCATCGCCTGGGCCCGCGAGCCGGTGTGGGACGGGCACTACTACGACTTCGGCGCGCGGCGAATCGCCGCCGGGCTCGGCTACTCGGACGACATCATCCTCGATGGAAGGCCGATATGGCACCCCTGGTGCCATTACCCGGTGGGATACAGCGGCTTCCTCGGGATCGTCTACCGCATCTTCGGCGGAGGCCCGCATGTCGCCACCGTCGCCAACGCCCTCACCGGGGCCCTGCTCGTCGCGGTCGTCCACCGCCTCGCCCGCTACGCCACCACCCAGCGCCGGGCCCGGATCGCCGCGATCCTCGCGGCCGCCTCGCCGGGCCTCATCGTGTACTCCGCGCTCCTGATGACCGAGCCCCTGGCCGCCCTCGGCACCCTCGCCGCTGCCTGGCTCTTCGCCCGCGGACAGGCCCCCTCGGTGTCCCCCCGTGTCCGGATGTGGTCCATCGTCTCTTCCGGGATCACGCTGGGCCTCACCATCCTCGTCCGCCCGCAGAGCCTGCTTTGCGCCCCCGCGCTCGTGCTGCTTGCAATCCCACGGCGGAACCTTTCGAACACCAATTCACCAGAATTTTTAGCGCAAAGACGCAAAGACGCAAAGACGCAAGAAGAAGAGACGAGCAGCCTTGTTCGTCTTTTTTGCGCCTTTGCGCCTTTGCGCCTTTGCGTTAAATTCAAATCTTTCAAATCATCGCACGGTTTCGCGGGGAACCCGCTCAAACGCGCCGTGGTTGACACCGTTATCGCCACGGCGGTCGCGGTCGCGGTGGTCGCTCCGTGGACGGCGCGCAACTGCCGGGTGATGGATGGGTGTGCGCTCGTGTCCACCAACGGGGGGTGGAACCTGGCCATCGGCGCGTTCCCCCGGGCCACGGGGCGCTTCGAGACGCTGCGGGGCACCGATGGATGTCCGATCGTCACCGGCCAGGTGCAGCAGGATCGCTGCTGGCTGCACGAGGGGCTCGGGTGGATCGCCGGATCGCCGGGGCGCTGGATCGGGCTCATGCCGAAGAAGCTCTCCTTCACCTTCGATCACGAGTCCTTCCCCATGGGCTACCTCGGCGAGGCCGACCCCGCGCGCTGGCCGGAGGAGCGGAAGGCCCGGGGGCGGGAGATCCTGTCCGGCGCGCACCGGGTGCTGCTCGGGGCGGCGGCGCTCGGCGTCATCGCGCTGCCGATCCACCGCCGGTGGCGCGATCGGCTCGCGCAGATCGCGCTGCTCGGGATCGCGCTGTTCCTTGGAGCTCAAAGCATCTGGGCCGACCTGCACCCGGCGTGGCCGCTCGCGCTCTTCATCCCGGCCGCGGCGGCGCTCCCGATCCCGGGCCGGCCGAGGAGCGGCGGGGTCATCGGCTACCTCGCCTTCGCGATCGCGTCGGTGGCGCTGACCCACGCGGTCTTCTTCGGCGAGGATCGGTACCACATGGTGGTGACGCCGGCGCTCTGCATCCTCGCCGCCGCGGCGCTGCGCAGGCCGGCCGGGGAGGCGGCCGCGAGCGCCCCGCGTTGACGCCGGCGCCGCTTGCCACCCACCATGCCGGCGATGCCTCCCTCGATCGAAGGTGCCACGGACGCCTCGTCCCTGGAGGCCAACCTACGCCGGCTCGCCCTCCCGCCGCGCGAGGTGCGCGCCGCGGGGCTCCGCGCGCTGATGGGCGAGGCCGATCCGCGCGTGAGGCAGCTCGCCCTCGGGGTCCGGCGCACGGCGCACCGCCACTTCGACCTCCACGTCGTGCCGCTCGTGCAGCAGCACTGGCCCGAGGTGCTCGGCGATCCGTTCTTCGACAAGCTCTCGATCGGGGCGTGCGATCTCTACGCCTCGGCGCCCTACACCGCGCTCTTCTGTGCGCCGAAGGGGCCCCTGGTGCTCCGCGCGGTCGCGAGCGCGGGCGACCTCCTGCCCCTGCCGGCGCCGGCGCTCTCGCTCCTCGGGCGCGGGGCGATCGAGGCGTGGGGGCGCCTCGCCATGCCCGACGTGCACCGGCGGATCGCGCTGGTCGCGGCCTTCATCGTGGTGGTCGATCACGTCTTCGATCACGGCATGGACGATCCTCCGCGGGCCCGCGGCGCGCGCCTCGAAGCGGTGATCGAGGGCCAGACGCCGCCGGACGGGCCGGCGCTCGCCCTCACCCGCGCGCTCCGCGTGGCCATGGCCGAGCGCCTCGACGGCGACGATCGCGCGGCGTTCGAGGCCGCGATGGCGCAGGTCTTCGGCTGGATCCGCGCCGAGGTCCGGGCGATGCTGGGCGAGCCCGATCCGCGCGGCCTCGGCCACCGGATGGCCGGCGTGGAGGGCACCATCGACGGCCTGCTCTTCCCGGTGCTCAAGCACACGGGGAGCGGCCCGCGGGCGTGGATGATCGACGTGTCGCTGTTCGTGCAGATCATGGACGACTGGCTCGACGCGGAGGCGGACGCGCGCTCGAACCGGCCGACGCCGGTGATCGAAGGGCGCTGGACCCAGGCCGACGTGGAAGAGGCCTGGGCGCGCACGGTCACCGGGATCGAGGCGCTCGCGCGGGCCGCGGGGCACCGCTCGCCGCGCTACCAGCGCTTCATCCGCGACGCCTACGTGCTGATGATGCGCGAGGTGGCCGAGGCGATGATCGCCCGGCCGGACGCTTGAGGCGAGGGACGCGATCATGACCCGACGCTCCGCGCCCCCGCCTGCTCCGCCGCGCAGCCTCGCGCCGGTGTGGCTCGTCATGGGCAAGGGCGGCGTGGGCAAGACGACGATCGCCGCGGGCCTCGCCGCGCTCGAGGCCGAGACGCACGGGCAAGCGGTGCTCGTCGAGCTCGGCGACGGCGAGTCGGGCAAGCGGGCGCTCGCGGGCGCGCGCAAGGGCGTGGAGCACATCGTCATCCGCCCGGCGGACGCGCTCGAGAAAGCCGCGACGCCGCTCTTCGGCTCCGCCACGATCGCCAAGCTCGTGCTCAACAACTTCGCGATGAAGCCTCTGCTCCGCGCGGCGCCGGCCATCCGCGAGCTCGCGGCGCTGGAGGTGGTGCGGCAGATCGCGGGCGAGCGGCCCGGCGTGCGGGTGATCGTCGACATGCCTGCGACCGGCCACGGCGTGGCCTGGCTGCGCGTGCCCAGGCAAGGGCGGGACTTCCTCGGATCCGGCCCGCTCTTCGACCTCTGCGAGCGGCTCGGCGAGGAGCTGATCGCCCCGGGAAAGGCCTCGATCCTGGTGGTCACGCTCCCCGAGCGGCTCGTGATCGAGGAGACGCTGGAGCTCTGCGCGGCGCTCGAACGGGAGACGGGGCTCGGGGCCGAGCGCATCGTGGTCAACCGCATGCCGGAGGCATTTCCGGACGGTGCGCTCGCCTCCGCGCAGGCGCTCGCCGCGGAGGGAGGCCCGCTCGCAGCCCATGCAGCGGCGCTCGCCGAGGCGCTCGCGGCCCGCGCGATCCAGCGCGAAGAGAGCCTCGCGGCGATCGAGATCCTCGCGCGGCACGAGCACCATGTCTTCCGCGTGCCGCTCGCGCCCGTCGATCCGGCCGCGCGCGACGTGGCCCGCTGGCTGCGCGCCGAGGGGGCAGGGTGAGCGCCCGGCTCCCGGACGTGGTGATCTGCGCCGGCGGAGGCGGCGTGGGCAAGACGACGACGTCGGCCGCGCTCGCGCTCGCCCTCGCGAGGCAGGGGCGATCGACGCTGATCGTCACCATCGATCCGGCGCGCCGCCTGGCCGGCGCGATGGGCGTCCCGATCACCGACGAGGTGAGCCGCGTCCCGCTCGCGGCCGCGCGCGGCAAGCTCTCCGCGCTGATGCCCGACCCGCGCCGATCGCTCCACACCTTCGCGGAGCAGCTCTTCGAGGGCGAGCCGGAGGCGCGGGCCCGCATGCTCGGAAACCGCCTGTACATCGGCCTCGCCGACGCCACGGCCGGCGTCCACGAGCTCGGCGCGATGAGCCTCGTCGCGCGCGCCGCCTCGCGCGGCGACTTCGAGGTGGTGGTGCTCGACACCGCGCCCTCGCGCCAGGCCATCGATTTCGTGAGCTACCCCGGCAGGCTCGCGGCGCTGCTCGGCGGCCGCACCGTGAGCTGGCTCGCCGGCCTCTCGCAGCGCGCCGCCCCGGGCAACGCGCGCGGCAAGGCGCCGGGCGGGTTGCTCTCCTGGGGCACGGGGCATGTGGAGCACCTGCTCGCGCGCGTCACGGGCCCGCACCTCGTCAAGGACACCGCGCGGCTCTTCGGCGACCTCGCGGTGGTGCGCGAGCGCTTCGTGGCCCTCACGCAGCAGGCGAGCGATCTGCTGCTCGGCCCGCGCGCCGCGTACGCGATGGTGACGGCGCCCACCGCCGCCGGGCGCGACGACGTGCTCTTCCTCGACAAGCGGCTGAAGAAGCTCGGCCGCTCGGCGCGCGCGCTGATCATGAACCGCGCCGACCCCCGGCCGCCCGCCTACGCGCGCGCGCTCTCCAAAGCGCCCGCGCTGCCGCCCGCGCTGGCGCAGGCCCTCGCGCTGCTCGACGAGGAGCGAAGGAGTCGCGCCGAAGCAGCCGATCGATTCGCCGCCGAGCTCAAGAAGAGCCTCGGCCGGATCCCGATCCTCCGCCTCCCGCAGATCGACGCGGCCTCGCCCGACCGGATCGTCGCCGCGCTCGCCGACGAGATCGCGCCGGCGATCCCCTCGCTGCTCCCCGAAGACGGCTGATCCCGATCCTCGCTCTCGGCCTCGTGCAAGGGCGGTGCACAACCCGGGATCCCGACCCTTGTGCATGGCCCGTGCACGAGCGCTGTGCAGCCTCGTTGCACAACGCCACACCTCGACGGATTGGCCTGGTTTTGCCGCATTTCCCGGCGAAGGCCGCGACGGCACACCCCCTGCAATACGCCCCTTCGTCCCGCACATGAAGGCGCGAGCCGGGGTGTCGCGAAGAGAGCGCGCAGGCGCTCCGGCCGCCCTTCCCCATCCACGCGGGCACGAGGAGATCCCCCATGAAGCGTGATCAGGACCTGGTGTCGAGCAACGTCATTTCCCGCCGCAGCCTCTCCCGCGCCGCCGCGAGCGCGCTCTCTTGCCTCGCCCTCGCCGGCTGCATCGCCGAGCCCGCCGAGAGCGATCCGTCGACCGAGACCGAGAACACCGCCGAGGCCAAAGAGGACCTCGTGACCAACTGCGGTTACACCTCGCCCGGCATCGATTTCGGCCGCGAGGTCCTGATCACCGATCTCTCCGTGGTCAACGACCCTTGCCGCACCACCTTCAACGCCCCGAACTGCCCCCCCGGCTCCGCCGGCGCGTGGACCTTCGCCAGGCTGATGACCGCGATGGCCGGCACCACGCCGCCCGCACAGTTCGTGGCCGACTGGCTCCATGGCTGGGAGATCAACCAGACCGTCAATGGCCTGCCGATGCCGGCCCGCCCCGGCGTCCGCCCGGCCCTCATCGACAAGTGGCTCCAGGCGAGCGGCTGCGCGCCCGGCACGCCCATCGTCGGCCCCGGCGCCTGCGCCCTCGATCTCACCAAGGCGCCCTTCCGCCTGCTCTCGATCTCGAACCGCGTCGACATCGGCGGCGTGGTCGGCGCGGGCGGCCCCGGCGAAGGCCGCTTCGTGTTCGGCGCCTTCGATCTCGGCAACGGCGCGCCCATCCCCGCGACGGTGATCTTCGAGTACAGCCTGCCCACCGCGCTCAACACCTTTGTCTGGGCCCAGAAGTTCCACGCCCTCGCCGCGACCCCGTTCGGCCCGACCTACAACGCCAACCTGCAGGCGGTGACGGACCTCTTCGCCGGCGCGGGGGCCCAGCCCGGCAACGGCAACGGCGGCAGCTCCATCGGTCAGGTGCGCACCAACGAGATCGCCTTCGGCCCGGTGTGGGAGTGGCGCGAGCAGCGGCTCACCGTCGTCCCCGGCGGCTCGACCGCGAACGAGATGCTCCGCGCCACCACCGTGAAGGAGACGCCGGCCAACAACACCAACAATACGCCTCCACTCAACAGCTGGATGACCGCGAACGCCGCCGGGATCCTCGCCGAGACGGCCAGCGTTCCCGCGACCTGGAACGGCGTGCCCCTGCTCGGCGGCGCCTCGCAGGCCCCTCCCGGCTTCGTGTGGCAGGGCCCCCTGCCCCCGCCCGACGGCCGCCACCTCTTCGGTCTCGGCACCTGCAACGGCTGCCACACGAACGAGACGGCCACGGCCTTCACCCACGTGGGCCCGCGCCCGCCGAACCAGCGCGCGCCGCTCTCGCCCTTCATGGCCGTCTCGGCCGCGCCGAACGCCACGGGCAACCTGCCCGCGCAGGTCTTCACCTTCCGCGACGCGACCGGCGTGACCCGGCAGTACAACGAGCCCTGGCGCCGCGTCTGCGAGATGCGCCGCCTGCTCGCCGGCGACCCGACCCCGTGGAGCAAGCGCAGCGGCGCGCACTGAGATGGAGGGTTGAGGGTCGATGAGCGGAGGATGAAGAGCGATGAGGCTCTTCATCCTCCGTTCGCTCGTGCGTCAGTTGAAGATCTTGTCACACAGCGAAGGGCCGGGGCAGCAGAGGTCGAATCCGCCCGGCACCTGGTCGGTGTGGGCGCAGACATAAGCGCCCTTGCTCGGATAATAATACGCCCAGAAGAAGCACATCTCGTCGTTGGCGGACTCGCCGAACTTCACCGTCTGATCGCTCGTGTTGTTGTACGCGCAGGAGAAGCGGAATCCGCCGCCGGCGGGGATGTTGAAGGGCGGGTCGGCGTAGACGGTCGCGGGCTCGCTCCAGGACCAGTCCGGCACGTCGTAGACCGTCTTGTCGGGGCCGCTCTTGCTGTCGGCGGCGGCCACGGTCACCTTCGTCCCGAACTGGTGCGTGTGGCCGGTGATCCCGAAGAAATTCACCCCTTCGACCTTGGAGGGCAGCTTGAGGAACACCGGGCCGAGCGTCGAGCTCGAGTGGGGCTCCAGGGTGATGTCGGGGTCGCCCAGGAAGAGGAAGCCGGCCTCGTCCTTGAACTCGGCGTCGGGCAGGCTCACGAAGGTCGAGGTGGCCTTGACCTCGATGTCCGCGTCGGTCGGGTTGATGTAGTGCATCTCGAGCCGGACCATCTGGTTCGGATCGAGCGAGACGGCGACGCCCTTGGGGAAGGAGAGCACCTCGTCCTTCTTCTGCGTGATCATCAGCGGCGAGCCCTTGGCCGGGTTGAGGGCGTCGACGAAGGGCTGGCAGTCGTAGGGCGTCGTCTTCTCCTCGGTGTCGTTCGTCCGGTAGACGATGAGGTGGTGCGATCCCTCGGTGAGCTCGTTGTGGATGTGGCCCACGTGGAAGGCCGCCGGGTTGCCGAGGCGGAGCGTCACGCACTGGGTGTTCTCCTGGCCGGGCGAGACCTTCACCGGACCGAAGGTCACCGAGTACGAGGGGCCCATCGATCCGCCCGAGCCCGACGACGCGCCGCCCGCGCCCGACGACGCGCCGCCTGCGCCCGACGAGGCGCCTCCGGTGCCCGAGGTGGTGCCGCCGCTCGCCGTGACCGAGCCGCATGCTGCGGTGAAGAACAAGAGACCGAGGACGGGGATCGCGAGCTTCGACATGGGGCTCCTCAAAGAATCGACGGTGAACCCCCCGAGCGTGCCATGAGACGCTAGCACGCAGCGCCCGCGTTTCTTCAAAGACCGCTCCCAGCGCAACATTGCAGTGGAGGCGCGGCGATCGGCCTCGGCAGCGCGCCTCCGGGAGCCGCCCTCTGGTAGGCTCGGTCTCGTGCACGACCCGCGCCCTGTTCGCGTCCTCACCTCGGCGGCGCTCGTGATGGCCGCGATCGCGGCGATCGCGGCGCCCTCGTCGACGGCGCTCGGCTTTCCCCACGTGGTCAAGCCCGGCGAGACGCTCGCCCAGATCGCCGAGCGCACGTACGGGCGGGTCGAGATGGAGCAGGTGCTGGTCGCGGAGAACGGGCTCGACGCGGGCGGGGGCATCCCGATCGTGCCGGGCATGCGGCTCGAGATCCCCGCGCTCGGGTACCGGCGCGCGGCGGCGGGGGACACCTGGGCGAGCCTCGCGCTCGAATTGCTCGGCGACGAGAAGCGCGACGAGGCCTTCGCGGCCGCCAACGGCTCGATGCCCTGGCTCAACCCGGCCGACGGGCAGGAGCTGATCGTCCCGTACAACCTGCGCTACGTGGCCGGCCCGGCCGACTCGCTCCTCACCATCGCGTATCGCTTCCTCGGCCAGCGCGACAAGGCGTGGATGCTCGATCGCTACAACCGCCGCAAGGGGCAGTCCCTCCAGCGCGGCGAGGTGGTGCTCGTGCCGCTCGGCGAGATCACCCTCACGCCCGAGGGCAAGGCCGAGGCGGCGAGCGCGGGGACGATGGTGCGCGCCGAGGGCGCGGGGCAAGCGCGGAGCGCGCAGCGCAAGGTCGAGGTCGAGCTGCCCCAGCTCGCGGCCGATCTGCGCGCCGGGCGCTACGTGGACGCCGTGGCGCGCGGCAACCGCATGCTCGGCTACGGCGAGCTGAGCCGGCCGGAGATCGCATCCATCCAGCAGAAGCTCACGGAGGCTTACGTGGCGCTCGACGCGATCGGCCTCGCCGAGACCGCGTGCGGCGCGTGGCGCGAGGCCGATCCCGCGGCGGTGCTCGATCCGGTCGAGATAAGCCCCAAGATCCTCCGCGCGTGCACGTCGGCGGCGAGGCCGCGCGAGATCGCGCCCGCCACGGTCCCCGTGCCCGGAGCGGCGAGCGTGCCTCCGCAGGCCAGCGCGCCGCCGCGGCCGCGCAGGGAGAGGGGCCGATGAGCGAGGGCCTCGCGGGCCGCCCGGCGAGCTACGTGGTCCTGCCCCGGGGGCACAAGATCGCGGGCCGCTACACCATCGAGTCGGTGATCGGCGAGGGCTCGCAGGGCGTCGTCTACCTCACGCACAGAGACCCGTTCGTCGCGCCCGAGGCCTCGCCGGAGGCGGCGTCGATCGATCACCCGATCGAGGAGGAGCGGGTCGCGCTCAAGGTCATCCACCGCCACCTCACCGGCGATCCGCAGCTCTTCAAGCGCTTCGAGCGCGAGGCGAAGATCCTCGCGCGCCTCGACGGGCCCCACGTGGTCAAGATCCTCGATTTCGTCGAGGACGACGGCCTGCTCGCGATCGCCCTCGAGCACGTGGAGGGCGTGTCGCTGGAGGCGCGCCTCGCCGAGCGGCGGCCGCTCGGGATCGACGAGGCGCTGGAGATCGCGTTGCAGATCTGCGCGGCCCTCGGCGCCGCCCACGCCGCGGGCATCGTCCACCGCGACCTCAAGCCGGCCAACGTCCTGCTCCAGCGCACCGGCCGGCCCATCTCCTCGCCCTCGGATGTCCGCGTGCGCGTCGTCGATTTCGGCCTCGCGCGGATGATGCAGGGCGAGAGCACCACCGGACTCACCGAGCAGGGGATGATCTTCGGGACGCCCGAGTACATGGCGCCCGAGCAGGCGCGCGGCGACGAGGCCGACACGCGCAGCGACCTCTACGCGGCGGGGGTGATCCTCTACGAGATGGTCGTCGGCCAGGTGCCCTTCCCGGGACGGAGCCCGATCGCCGCGATGACCGCGCACCTCACGGAGGAGCCGCCCTCCCCGCGCGCGGCGCGGGCCGGCGCCGAGATCTCGGCCGCGCTCGAGGCCGTCATCCTCCGCGCCCTCTCGAAGGAGCCGCTCGACCGCTACCGGAGCGCGCGGGCCTTCGCCGAGGCCATCGCCTCCGCGCGGAGCGAGCCGCGGGTCATCAAGCCCGCCGAGGCCGCCCCCGACGATCCGGGCGCGATGAGCGACACCGATCTGCACCTGCTCCCACCCACGCTCGCGACCGCGGCGACCCTGCCCACCCACGAGGCCTCGGCCTCCCTCCGCGAAGAGCTCGCCCGGGTCGATCGGAGGGTCGATCGGAGCGATGACCAGGGCCCTCCTCCGGCCGAAAAGAAGCCGATCCGGCGGGATGTCGAGGGCGACGCATCGGTGATCGGGACCACGCTCCGCAGCGCGGCGGTGCGCGGCGACGGGAGCGGCGAGACGGACCGCCCGCCCCGGCCCCGCGCCTCTCCGCCCGTGACGCTCGCCGATCCGCCCCGCAAGACCCGCTGGATCTGGGCCGCGGTGGCGATCGTCGCCGCCGCGATCGGGGCGATCCTCGGGGCCATCGCCGGTACGCGCTAGGCACGCAGCTTTTGCATTGATCGCGCTCGGCAATCCTATGGAAGCCCCAGCGCGCTTCCGCGATAATGCCTCCACGATGTCGCTGCGTTCCTCTTTCTTCCGCCGCCGAGGCCTCCTCCTCGGCTCCGCGCTCGGCGCCGCCGCCGCGCTCCTCGCGCCCTCCCGCGCGCTCGCGTACGACGCGCTCGCCACCGACTGCAACGATAACCCGCTCTACTGCAAGACGGGCGCGGTGAAGTTCGATCACACCGACGCGCTGCCGATCGAGTGGATGTTCGACACCGGCTGGGTCCCCCAGGGCTCGCCGCTCCAGGTCCACCTCTGGGCCGGCGTCTTCGCCCACACGCACGTGGGCCTCGGCGGCTCGCTCCAGACCGAGTGGCCCGACGCGCTCACGCTCACCGCGCCGGGCCGGCTCAAGGGCGGCGTCTTCGATTTCGACTACGGCGCGGAGCTCGGCGCGCAGGGCAAGGTCGACATCAACGTGGCCGGCCAGCACTTCACGTGGACGGGCGATCTGCCGTACATCCCGAACTTCGATTTCCAGCTCAAGGCGCAGGAGAACTTCGACGCGTGGGGCTTCGATCCCGGCGTCACCATCTCCGGCAAGACCCCGCAGCAGAAGCTCGCCTCCATCGGCCTCTCCGACATCATCGGCAACATCCCCGGGCTCGACGGCGGCTTCGAGCTCGACGTGGCCATGGAGCTCTCTGCCACGTACGTGACCACGCAGATCGTCATCGCCACCACCGACGGGCAGATCGTCTCGGGCGGGCCGATCACCAAGCCCGACGGACAGACCTCGACGCCGTACCTCGGCGGCCCCTCGGTCGAGCTCGACATCCACCCCGAGGGCACCGTCGACTACGACGGCACCATCCACATGATCCCGGCCTTCTTCATCGAGGTGCTCGGGCAGTCCTGGTCGATCCCGGTGGCCGACATCCCCATCTCCTTCCCGATCACCAAGACGGACTGGGTCTTCGATGCGCAGCGCGTCCATGTGCCGCTGCCCGATCTGGTGCTGCCGAAGAAGGAGATCGATTTCGGCGACGTCGAGGTCGGGCAGAAGAGCCTCGTGGGCTTCAGCCTGTGGAACGCAGGCGAGGCCAAGGTGCACGCGGCGATCGTCAGCGACAACCCCGATCTCTTCCCTCCCTACGACGCCGAGATGAACGTCGACCCGGGCGTGACCGCCGACTCCGCGGTGCGCTTCGTCCCCAAGCTGCCCGGGGAGTTCGTGGGCCAGCTCCTCGTCACCTCGAACGATCCGAGCACGCCCGCCCAGATCATCGTCCTCAAGGGCCGCGCCTACGGCGGCTACACCATCCCGAAGCCGAACGACGACGACCACAGCATCGTCGAGGCGGGCGGCTGCGGTTGCCATGCAGCGGGGAGCAGCGCGGGGACCCTTCCCGTGGCCATGCTCCTCGGCCTGCCCTTGCTCGGCCTCCGGGGCCGGCGGCGCCGCGCCCAGCGGGGCCGTCGCTGAGCACGAAAAAGGTCCGTCCAATGCGCGGTTTCGTCACGGCCGGCCTCAAGATCCTCCCCAGCATCCGTAACCCTTAGCCACCGACGTTCACCCGGGAGATTCCTCGTGGTTGTCATCCTTCGTCACCGTCGTCTCTTGGGCCTGGCCTCCGGGGCCGTCCTCCTCGCCGCTCTGTTCGCCGCATGCACCGACTCGTACCGCGGCCCGGTCGACACGACGGGCACCGGCGGCAACCCCGTCACCACGACCACCACCCACACCGTGGGCACGGGCGGCGACGGCGGTCTGTTCATGGATGGCGGCGGGGGCTCCTGCGACCCGGCCTGCTCGAACGACCTCAAGAGCGTCGTCGACTGCCATGGCAAGGAGCTCGAGGCTTGCACCCCCGACCAGGGCTGCTCGAGCGCCAAGTGCATCGATGACCCGTGCAAGGCCGCGGAGGAATCGCACAGCTCCTATGGCTGCGACTATTACGCGCTCAAGACGGCCCTCCGCCTCCAGGCCGACGGCGCGTGCTTCGCGGCCTTCGTGGCCAACACCTGGGGCAAGGCAGCCCATCTCAAGGTCGATCGGGGCGGGCTCGATCTGCCCACCGAGACCTTCGCCTACATCCCCTCGGTGCAGGGCCAGCAGGTCACGTATACCCCGTACGACGCGGTGAACGGCCTCGGCGTCGGCGAGGTCGCCATCCTCTTCCTCTCCCGGCTCAGCGTCGGCGGCTCCGTCGTCAACTGCCCCATGCCCGCCGCCATCAACCAGGAGACGGGGGTGACCGACACCGGGATCGGGATGAGCTTCCACATCACGAGCGATGTCCCGGTGGTGACCTATCAGATCGTGCCTTATGGCGGCGGCCAGGCCGGCGTCACCTCGGCCACCCTGCTCTTGCCCACGAGCTCGTGGGACAAGAACTACGTGGCCATCAACGCCTACGCCGCGACGCCGAACCTCTCCAAGGGATATCCCTCGCTCGATGTCGTGGCCTACAAGGACAACACCGAGGTCACCATCCTGCCCAAGGTGGATATCCTCGCCGGCACCAACGTCGACGGCGCCCCGGCGGGGATGCCGAAGAAATACACCCTCAACAAGGGGCAGTTCCTCCAGATCACCCAGGAGCAGGAGCTCACGGGGAGCCCGATCGAGTCGAGCGAGCCGGTCGGGGTGTTCGGGGCGGCCACCTGCGTCGACATCCCGAGCGATCAGCTCGACTGCGACTCGGCCCAGCAGCAGCTCCCGCCGGTCAAGGCCCTCGGGAGCGAGTACGCGGCCGTGCGCTACAAGGGCCGCGGCGGCGGACAGGACGAGACGCCGCCCTGGCGGGTGGTCGGCACGGTCGACGGCACGACGCTCGAGTGGACACCGGCGAAGCCGCCCGGCGCGCCCAAGACGCTCAACCTCGGTGACGTGGTGGAGTTCAAGTCGGCGGGGCCCTTCGTCGTCAAGAGCCAGGACGCCGATCACCCCTTCTATCTCGGCGCCTACATGACCGGCGGAGAGCCCTTCAACGGCGAGGGCGACCCCGACTGGGTGAACGTCGTCCCGCCCTCGCAATACCTCACCAACTACGTGCTCTTCACCGACCCGACCTACCCGGAGACGAGCCTCGTGGTGATCCGCACGCCGTCGAAGGTGGACGGCAAGTTCGCCGATGTCACGCTGGGATGCGCGGGCACGCTCGGCGACTGGCAGCCCTTCGGGCCTTACGAGTACACCCGGGTCACCCTCGTCACCGGCGATTTCCAGAGCGTGGGGACGTGCAGCAACGGCCGTCAGGAGATGAAGAGCGATCTGCCCTTCGGCGTCACCGTGTGGGGCTGGGGCACCACCCAGCAGACCAAGGCCGTGTCGTACGCCTACCCCGCCGGGGCCGGCTTCCAGCCCATCAACCAGGTTGTTGTCCCCACCATCCCCAAGTAGAGGACCGCCATGGGAACGCGCCGAACTCTCCTCCGCCCCGCCTCGAAGGCCGCGCTCGCCGCGGCGGCGCTCGCCGCGCTCTCCGCGCCCTCCCCGGCGGGCGCGCAGACCCGCACCTTCAGCGTCGATCGCCTGCTCATGGCGGGCGCACCGGACGATGGAATCGCCGTGTGGCGGCCCGAGGTGGGGCGCGACACGCGCTTCTTCGGGCAGCTCGGCCTGGGCTACGCGCTCAATCCCCTGCGGATCGACAACTTCGTCGACGACCTCAACAAGGCCGAGAAGCTCAAGGGCCCGCCGCTCTCCGGGCAGCTCGTCACCTACCTCGACGCCGGCGCCGAGATCCTGAATCGGGCGACGATCCACGTCTCGTTCCCCTTGGTCGCGTACCAGACCGGCAACCCCACCAACACCACCGACGCGAGCGGCGTCAAGCTGCTCCCGCAGGACTCGGTCGATCTCAAGCCGGTCGCCCCGGGCGATCTCCGGCTCGAGGGCCGCTTCATCGCGTACCGCAACGAGGCGAAGACCTTCAAGCTGGCCGTCTCGGCGGGCGTGCTCATCCCCACGGGCAACAAGTTCTCCTTCGCCGGCGACAACGGGGTCGGAGGGACGTTTGGGCTCGCGGTCGAGTACAACGTGAAGTCCTTCTTCGCGGTCTTCAACGCGGCCTATCGCCTCCGCCCCTCGGCCCAGCTCAACGAGCTCAACGTCTCGCACGAGGTGCTCTATGGCCTCGGCGGCTACGTGCCCTTGCGCAAAGGGACCATCCGCCTCGGCGCCGAGCTCTTCGGCGGCATCGGCGCCGGCAGCAAGAACACCGGCGATCTCGACACGGCCCCGCTCGAGTGGCAGGTCAACGGGCGGATGTACTTCACCGCCCAGCGCCAGCTCTACGCGAGCCTCGGCGCGGGCACCCGCCTCACCGGCGGCTACGCCCCCGATTTCCGCGGCGTGGCGCTCGTCGGCGGCTCGTTCAGCCTCTCCGACTCCGACCCGGCCTCCCCCGGCTTCCACTACGCCTTCAACGTGCAAGACGACGCCGACACCGACCGGGACGGCATCCCCGACGAGATCGACGCCTGTCCCGCCGACCCCGGGCTCCTGAGCAGCGACCCCGAGGCCAACGGCTGCCCGAAGTTCATCCGTCGCATCAGCGGCGGGGCCGAGATCCAGATCTTGAAGCAGGTGGAGTTCGAGTTCGACAAATCGACCATCCTGCCCGTCAGCTACCCCATCCTCGACGAGGTGGTGCGCCTCCTCCAGGTGAGCCCGGAGATCAAGCAGGTGAGCATCGAGGGGCACACCGACAACCAGGGCAAACCCGACTACAACCAGAAGCTCTCCGAGGACCGGGCGAGCAGCGTGATGGCCTATCTGGTCAAGAAGGGAATCGACCCCGGCCGCCTCACCTCCAAGGGCTTCGGGCTGACGAAGCCCATCGCCACCAACGACACCGACGAAGGCCGCCAGCGCAACCGTCGCGTGGAGTTCAAGATCACCGAGCAGCTCGCTCCGAGCAAGCCGGAGACTCCGAAGGCCAAGCCCTGAAGCAAACTTGAACCTCTCCTGCAAAACGTGCGTTCGGCGAAATTGCTGCACAGGACGAAAGCGGTGCGCGCCCTGAACGGATTTTCATCGTACCTGCGAGCGCATTTTCGTCTCGCGGGGCGCCGCCGTGCGAGCAAGCTCGGCACTGGGGGGTTACACTCTCCAGGTTGGTGACGCGACGGAGGGCGAACCGTTTGGATGCCACGATCCTGGTCGTCGAAGATGATGCGCTGGCGGCGAGCTTCATTCGCCGCACCCTCCTCGATCTGGGCTATCGCGTGCCGGAGACCGTCTCCTCGGGGGAGGAGGCGATCCGCGCCGCCTACGAGCACAACCCCCACCTCGTGCTGATGGACATCGAGATCGATGGGGCGATCGATGGCATCCAGACGGCGACGGCCCTCCAGAATCTCCTCCACCTCCCCATCGTCTACCTGACCTCGTTCGCCGACGACGAGACGGTGGCGCGCGCCAGCACCACCATGCCCTACGGCTATCTGCTCAAGCCGTCGAACCCGCGGGAGCTGCGCTCGACGATCGAGCTCGCCCTCCACAAGCATGCGGAAGATCGGCGGCGCGCCGAGCGCGAGCTCTGCTTCACGACCATGCTGGAGTCGATCGAGGAGGCCGTGATCTCAGCGGACCGCGACGGCGGGGTGACCTTCATGAACAAGGCGGCCGAGGTCGTGACGGGCTGGGCGCGCGCCGAGGCCCTGGGCGCGCCGCTCCGCGACGTGATGCGCGTCTTCCTCTGCGAGCACCGGCCGGCGAGCCCCGCCGAGGCCATGGGGTACGGCGCGCCGGGCACGCACTCGGCGCCCATGCTGCTCGATCGCACGCGCAAGTGGGTGGTGATCGACGCCCGCTCGGTGCCGATCGTCGACGAGGCCGGCGAGGTGCAAGGCGGGGTGATGGTCTTCCACGACTTCACGGCGCAGATGTCGCGCGACCGCCCGCCGCCGAGCGATCCGTGCGCCCGGCGCGTGCCCGACGCGGTGCCGCCCCGCCGCGGCCGGGTCCTGGTGATCGACGCCGAGACCCAGGTGGCGCACGCGATGGCCCGCATCCTCGGCCGGGAGCACGAGGTGTCCCTGGAGGTCGACGGGCGATCGGCGCTCACGCGGCTGAGCGAGGGAGAAGAGTTCGACGTGGTCTTCTGCGACGTTCACCTCCCCGACCTCACCGGCATCCAGCTCTACGACGCGCTCTCCAGGCGCCGGCCCGAGCTGGCCCGGCGCCTGGTCTTCCTCACGTCCGACGGCATCGCCCCCGACAGCAAGCGGTTCCTCGAGTCGCTCCCCAACGTCTCGCTCTCCAAGCCCTTCGCCACCGAGAGCCTCCGGGCCCTGGTGCGCGAGCACCTGCGCTGATCGGTGACCACCCCCGCGCGGCGGCGCAGAGGGAGCCCCCGGGCCCCTTTGTGCTTCCCAAGCGCCGCGAGCTGACCGATGCTCGACGCTCGGATCTCTGCTCCCGGGGGAGCTCGATGGCCCTCACGCGAACCTGTCCGCGATGCTCGTATGAAGTCAGCGCCGCCGTGCCGATCGTCCCGCTGCCGGCGCCCTACGCCCTCCGCTGCCCGCGCTGCGAGGAGGAGGTGCCCACCGCGCTCGCCGACCGCGCGGCATGGATGCGGATCCAGCTCTGGAAGGTGCTCTTCCTGGTCATCTCCGTGTCGGTCTTCCGGCAATACGGGACCAAGAAGCTCGGCTCCGTGCTGCTCGGGGTCGTCCTGGGCGGGGGCCTCTTCGGCTTCGTCGCCGCGACGGTGCTCGGCTGGCTGCTCCAGATCGGGATCGACTTCTTCTACTTCGGCGTGCTCGGCAACGAGGACAAAGAGGCCCTCGCCCCGGGCGCGGGCACGCCGATCGTCAAGGCCATCCCGCGCGAGCAACGCGCGGGCGCGCCTTTCGCACCCGGCGCGCCGAAGCCCGGCGGCAGCGCGCGGCCGCCCGCCGGAGGTCCGGCCGCGCTCCACCAGCAGGCGGTGCAGGCCGATCACCAGGGCGACAAGGCGCGCGCCTTCCTCCTCTACAAGCGCTTCTTCGACGCCCCCGCGGGCGACCTCGCCGCCCTGCGCATCCCGCTCTCCGACGCGCAGAAGCGCTTCGAGGTGCTGAGCGCCGAGGTCGCCACCTGGTCGGCCGAGACCTGGGTCAACGCGGCCAGCCGCTTCGCCGGCGAGCAGCTCCTCGACGAGGCCACGGCCTGCACCGATCGGGCCCTCGCGCTCGACGCGACCCACGCCGGCGCGTGGAGCTGCAAGGCCTTCGCGGCCTTCAAGCGGGGCGAGCGCGCGATCGCGTCGAAGAACTACGGCGGCGGCGCGCTCGGCGAGCCCGACCCTCACTTCGAGGAGGCGGTGCGCTGCTTCGACGAGTCGCTCAAGAGCGCGCCCGACAAGATCGGAAACTGGGAGTCGCGGGGGATGGCGCTCTTCTTCCTCCAGCGACCGGACGAGAGCCGGAAGAGCTTCGCCCGCGCCCGCGCGCTCAAGCCGAAGACGGAGCGTTACCTGACCGTGCGCGAGGACGGCAACGCCATCGTCATGTGCGATCCAGGCGCCGGAGACGACGCGCCGGGCCCCGCGGATCGCGCGACCGACGCCGAGGCGCTCGAGAAAGAAGGCATCGCCCAGGCCCGCGCGGGCAGGCTCGACGACGCGATCGCGACGCTCAAGCGAGCGGTGGAGGCCGACCCCGCGCGGGTGAGCGCGATGCGCGAGCTCGGGGTGGGCCTCGCGATGCGCGGCGACTACCCGGGCGCGATCGCGATCTTCGATCGGGCCCTCGCCGTCGCGCCGGACGACGCGCTCGCCCTCGATCACAAGGGCGTCACGCTCGCCCGCATGGGCAAGGGCGAGGAGGCGGTGGCCGTGCTCGACAAGGCGCTCGCCATCGAGCCGAGCAACGCCGGCCTCTGGAAGCACAAGGGCGCCGCCCTGGCCTCGCTCGCGCGGCCGAGGGAGGCCCTCGTCTGCTACGACAAGGCGCGCGCGATCGATCCGAAGCTCGCCGAGATCGACGTGCTGCGCGCGATGGAGCTCGAGAAGCTCGGGCGCGTCGACGACGCCGTGGAGACCCTGGAGCGGGTCGCCCAGGAGGGCCAGGCCCCGGCGCGCATCAAGGACGAGGCGAAGCACGAGCTGTCGGCGCTGCGCACGCGGCGCGCTCGATCGCACGCGCTGCCCGCCTCGCTCGACCTGGAGATCGAGGCGCTCGATCTCGGCAGGAAGGGCCGCCTCGAGGACGCGCTCGCGGTGCTCGATCAGGCGGTGAAGGCCGACCCGCGCAACGCCGGCGCCTGGAGCAACCGCGCCAACGCCCTGAGCGAGCTCGGCCGGCACGAGGACGCGCTGCACTCGGCCGAGACCGCGCTGAAGATCGCGCCGCGCTCCGCCGACACCTGGGGCAACAAGGGGCGCGCCCTGGCCGAGCTCGGCCGCCACAGCGAGGCCCTCGCATGCTTCGACAAGGCCCTGAGCTTCGACCCGAAGCACGCGATGAGCTGGTACAACCGCGGCGTGTCGATGTGGAAGGACGACGACATGATGGAGGCCGTCCACAGCTTCGAGAAGGCCCTGGAGATCGACCCGAACCACGTCCAGGCCCAGCGCGCCTACGAGCTGCTCATCAAGGAGATGACGGACTTCGCGCCGTGAGAGGGGCGCGCTGTCGCTCGGGATTTCAATCTGAGCATCCGTCACATTTCCGCGGGTAAGGTTCTGGCGGGTCCGGATCGCCCTGCACGAAACCCCACCCCAACCCCTCCTCGCATGCGGCTGACCGCGTAACACATCTCCGCAACATGCTGAATTACTTGCAAATCGGTGATTCAATGGACTCCCACGTTGGGGGGACGAAGTGCGGTCGCCGGCGTA
>JAXLYT010000051.1:0-86376 GCA_046351295.1 Byssovorax sp. | reverse complement strand
CTCGGCGTCCACCCTCGTCGCCTTGCTCGGCATCCTCAAGGCCGGCGGCGCCTATGTCCCGCTCGACCCGGCCCACCCGAGACCGCGCCTCGCCCAGATCCTCGACGAGGCCGCGGTGCGCGTGGTGATCACCACCGCCGCCCACCGCGCGTCCCTGCCGGAGACAGGCGTGACGATCATCGCCCTCGACACCAAGGCGGGCGCGCTCGCCGCCGAGCCCACCTCGCCCGTCGACGGCGGCGCCCGCCCCGACAACCTCTGCTACGTGCTCTTCACCTCGGGCTCCACGGGCAAGCCCAAGGGCGTGGGCATCGAGCACCGGCACCTCGTGCGCTACCTCCACGGCGTCGCGTCGCGCATGGGCCTCCCGCCCGGGTCGAGCTACGCGCATGTGTCGACGTTCTCCGCCGATCTCGGCAACACGGTCCTCTTCCCGCCCCTCTGCCTCGGCGGCACGCTCCACCTCGTCGCCGAGGACGTGAGCAAGAGCCCGGACGCGTTCGGCGAGTACATGCGCGCCCACGCCGTCGACTGCCTGAAGATCGTCCCCTCCCACCTCGCGGCCCTGCTCTCGGCCTCGCGCCCCGAGCGGGTCCTCCCGCGCCGCGTGCTCGTGCTCGGCGGCGAGGCGTCGAGCTGGGACCTCTGCGATCGCATCGACGCCCTCTCTCCGTCGACGCGGATCATGAACCACTACGGCCCCACCGAGACCACGGTGGGTGTGCTCACCTATCCCGTCCTCGCCGGCGAGCGCGAGCCCGGCGCGCCGATCGTCCCCCTCGGCCGCCCGCTCCCCGGCGCCCGCGTCTACGTGCTCGACGAGGCCGGCCACCCGAGCCCGATCGGCATCCCCGGCGAGGTCTTCATCGGCGGCGAGACGGTCGCACGCGGCTACCACAACCGCCCCGATCTCACCGCCGAGCGCTTCCTCGCCGACCCCTACGCGCCCGGCGGGCGCATGTACCGCACGGGTGATCGCGCCCGCGTGCTCCCGAGCGGCGCCCTCGTCTTCCTCGGCCGCGCCGACGCGCAGGTCAAGGTCCGCGGCTACCGCATCGAGCTCGGCGAGATCGAGAGCGCCCTCGCCGAGCACCCGCTCCTCCGCGGCGTCGCCGTCCTCTGTCGCGAAGATCACCCCGGCGACAAGCGCCTCGTCGCCTATGTCGCCGCCGCCGATCCCGGCGCGATCGCGCCCGCCGAGCTCAAGGCATTTCTCGCCTTGCGCCTGCCCGACTACATGGTCCCGGCCGCGTTCGTCGTGCTCGATCAGCTCCCGCTCAACAAGAACGGGAAGATCGATCGTGCCGCCCTGCCCGCGCCCGAGGGCGGTCGAGAAGAGCGCGACGCGACCTACGTCGCCCCGGCGACGCCCGCCGAGGAGGCCTTCTGTCAGATCTGGGCCGCGCTCCTCCGCCTCGAAAAGGTGGGCGTCCACGACAACTTCTTCGAGATCGGCGGCGACTCGATCCTGTCGATCCAGATCGTGTCCCGCGCGCGCCGCGCCGGCTTCGTCGTCACGCCGCGCCAGATCTTCGAGCACCAGACCATCGCCGATCTCGCGCGAGCCGCGACGCCGGTGAGCGAAGAAAAACCGATCGACGAAGGTCCCGTCGTGGGCCCCGTCCCGCTCACGCCCATCCAGCGCCGCTTCCTCGACTTCGATTTCGCCGAGGCCCACCACTGGAACCAGTCGCTCTTCCTCGAGGTCCGCGAGGCCCTCGATCCGCGGCTCCTCGCCGAGGTGATCGCGGCGCTCGTCCTCCGGCACGACACCCTCCGCCTGCGCCTCGTCCAGGGCGCGCAAGGCCCGGAGCAGCGCTTCGCCGTCCCCTCGGCCGACCTCGGCGGCGTCGTCTCCACGGTCGATCTCGGCGCCCTCGGCGAGGCCGAGCAGCGCGCCGCCCTCGAGGCCGCCGCGGCGCAAACGCAAGCCAGCCTGAACCTTACCGACGGGCCCATCCTCCGCGTCGTGCTCTTCGATCTCGGCCCCGACAGAGCGGGCCGCCTCCTCTTCGTCATCCACCACCTCGCGGTCGACGGCGAACTCGGCGCATCTGCTCGGCGAATTCTGACCGCCTACGAGCAGCGCCGCCGCGGCGAGGCCATCCGCCTCCCGCCGAAGACGAATCCTTCAAGCGCTGGGCCGAGGTGCTCGACGCTGCGGCTCGCTCACCCGCTCTCGAAGCTTCGTGGAGCCCTGCTGGCTCTCCCCTGCGCGCGCGAAGGCCCGCCCCCTCCCGGTCGATTTCCGCAAGGGCGACGACACCGAGGCTTCGTCGCGCAGCGTCATCAACGTGCTCTCCGAGGACGAGACGAGGACGTTGTTGCGCGACGTCAACAGAGCCTACAAGACGCAGATCGACGATCTGCTCCTCACGGCCCTCGCGCAGACCATCGCGCCCTGGGCCAAGAGCGGTGTCGTCCTCGTCGACCTCGAAGGCCACGGCCGGCAAGACCTCGTCCCCGGCCTCGACATCACCGGCACGGTTGGTTGGTTCACCGTCGTCTACCCCGTGGCCCTCGAGCTCTCGCCGAAGATGACGCCCGGCGAGACGATCAAATCCATCAAGGAGCAGCTCCGGACAATCCCCGGCCATGGGCTCGGCTACGGCCTGCTCCGCTACCTGCGATCGGGCGACCCCATCGGCGGCCGCCTCAAGAGCCTCCCGCGCGCGGAGATCGGCTTCAACTACCTCGGCCAGCTCGACCAGGGCTTGCCCGAGGCCTCGCCGTTCCGCTTCGCCACCGAGAGCGCAGGGCCCGACCACAGCCCGCTCGCGCGCCGCCGCCACGCGCTCGATCTCAACGCCAGCGTCGTGCGCGGCGCGCTCACCCTCCGGTGGACCTACGGCGAGGGCCGCCACCGCCGCGCCACCATCGAGCAGCTCGCCGAGCGCTTCCTCGCCGCGCTCCGGGCCCTCGCCGCGCACTGCCTCTCGCCCGACGCGGGCGGCTACACCCCCTCGGACTTCAAGAAGGCGAACCTCTCCCAGGATGTGATCGACATGCTGGCTGCCATGGACAGCGGGGAGCAAAGCTAGGATGAGCCAGAAGAACATCGAGGACATCTACCCGCTGTCCCCGCTCCAGCAGGGCATCCTCTTCCACACGCTCTACGCCGAAGGGCGCGGCGCGTACTTCGTGCAGCTCGGCTTCACCCTGCGGGGCCCGCTCGATCGCGGCGCCCTCGTCGCCGCCTTCCAGGACACGATCGATCGCAACCCGATCCTCCGCACCGCCTTCGTCTGGGAGCGCCTCGAGAAGCCGGTGCAGATCGTCCGCGAGCGCGCGAAGCTCCCGGTCGAGCACTTCGATCTCCGCTCTCTCTCGCCCGACGAGCAGGCCGCGGCCGTCACCCGCTACGCCGAGGCCGATCGACAAAAAGGCTTCGATCTCTCCCGCGCCCCGCTCCTCCGCCTCGCGATCTTCCAGACGGGCGACGCCGAGCACAGGGTGCTGTGGAGCCGCCACCACCTCATCCTCGACGGCTGGTCGCTCCCCCTCGTCCTCAAGGAAATCTTCCTCGGCTACGAGGCGAAAGTGGGCGCGGGCGCCGCGCGCATCGAGCGCGCCCGCCCCTTCGGCGAGTTCATCGCCTGGCTCGGCCAGCAAGACAGCGCTGCGGCCAGGGCTTATTTCCAGCGCGAGCTCGAAGGGTTCTCCTCGCCCACGCCGCTCCCGGCCGATCGCCCCGCTGCGCAGGCATCCGGCGTCATGGCCGATCAGCAGATCGAGATCGGCGAGGCCGACTCCATCGCGCTCCAGGCCTTCGCGCGAAAGCACCAGCTCACCGTCAACACGCTCGTGCAGGGCGCGTGGGCCACGCTCCTCGCCCGCTTCAGCGCGGAAGAAGACGTGGTCTTCGGTGTCACCGTCTCGGGCCGCAGCGCGCCCATCGCCGGCATCGAGTCGATGGTCGGCGTGTTCCTCAACACGCTGCCCGTGCGCTGCGCGGTCGATCGAAACGCGCCCGCCCTCGACTGGCTCAAGGCCCTGCAGGCCCGCCAGATCGAGCTGCGCGAGCACGAGCAGGCGCCGCTCATCGAGGTGCAAAGCCTCTCCGCGGTCCCGCGCGGCACCCCGCTCTTCGAGAGCCTGCTGGTCTTCGAGAACTACCCGATCGACGAGTCGCTCCGCCGCGGCGCCGGCGGCCTCGCCGTCTCCGACGTGTGGAGCAGCTCCAGATCCAGCTACCCGCTCACGCTCGTCGCCACGCTCCAGAAGACGCTCCAGATCCGGCTCGACTACGACACCGGCCGCTTCGATCGCGACACGGTGGGCCGCCTCCTCGCGAGCCTCCGCACGCTGCTCGCCGGCCTCGTCGAGGCCCCCGAGCGCCCCCTCGGCGCGC
Organism: Byssovorax sp.; assembly: GCA_046351295.1. GTDB lineage: Bacteria > Myxococcota_A > Polyangia > Polyangiales > Polyangiaceae > JAXLYT01. The sequence continues at coordinate 82,025 of JAXLYT010000051.1, read as the reverse complement.
TGCCCCTCCTCACCGCCGAAGGGCGCGAGCGCGCCCTCGTCGCGTGGAACGAGACGGCCATCGCGTACCCCGCGGGCACGCTCCTCCACGATCTCGTCGAGGCGCAGATCGCGAGGACCCCGGACGCCGTCGCGATCACCTTCGAGGGGCGCGCATGCTCCTACCGCGAGCTCGGCCGCCGATCGAGCCAGCTCGCCCATCGCCTCCAGCGCCTCGGCGTCGGCCCCGACACCCGCGTCGGCGTCTGCATGGATCGCTCGATCGAGCTGCCGATCGCCCTGCTCGCCGTCCTCAAGGCCGGCGGCGCCTACGTCCCGCTCGATCCATCCTACCCGGCCGATCGCCTGGATTTCATGATCCGCGACGCCGGTGCCCCGGTGCTCCTCACGCAGGAGAGGCTCCGGCCCTCGCTCGCCTCGCACGGCGCGGAGATCCTCGCCGTCGACATGCTCGACCTCGACGCCGAGCCCGAAGGCGCGCCGCCCTGCGCGGCCGGCGCGGAGAGCCTCGCGTACGTGCTCTACACCTCGGGCTCCACCGGCCTCCCCAAGGGCGCGCTCATCCCGCACCGCGCCATCGTCAACCACATGCGGTGGATGGCAGGCGAGTGGCCGCTCGGCGCGGACGACGCCGTCCTCCAGAAGACGCCGATGAGCTTCGACGCCCGGTGTGGGAGTTCTACGCGCCGCTGATGAGCGGCGCGCGCCTCGTCATGGCGCGCCCCGAGGGCCACCGCGATCCCGGCTACCTCGTAGGCATGCTCGCCGACGAGCGGATCACGGTGCTCCAGGTCGTCCCCTCGCTGCTCGATCTGCTGCTCGCCGAGCCCGGCCTCGAGCGCGCCGCGTGGCTCGCGCGCCTCTACTGCGGCGGCGAGGCCCTGCACCGCGCCCAGGTCGAGCGCCTCTGGAGCCGCTTGCCCGGGCCGCAGGTGATCAACCTCTACGGCCCGACCGAGTGCTCGATCGACGCGACGTACGGCGTGAGCGAGCGCGCCCCCACGGGACGAGCGCTCGAGCCGATCGGATGGCCCATCGCCAACATGCGCGCCCATGTGCTCGATCCGTCGATGGAGCCCGTGCCCGCCGGCGTGCCGGGCGAGCTCTACCTCGGCGGCGCCGGCGTGGGCCTCGGCTACCTGAACCGCCCCGATCTCACCCGCGAGCGCTTCATCCCGGATCCCTTCGGCGAGGGCCTGCTCTACCGCACCGGCGATCTCGTGCGCCGGCTCTCCTCCGGCGCGCTCGACTACCTCGGCCGCGTCGACCAGCAGGTGAAGCTCCGCGGCTACCGGATCGAGCTCGGCGAGATCGAGGCCGTGATCGCCCAGCACCCCGCGGTGGGCGACGCCGTGGCCCTGGTCCGCGAGGACACCCCGGGCGACAGGCGCCTCACTGTCTACATCGTGCCACGCGCGGAGCCACCGTCACCGGCCGATCTCCGCGCATTCGCCGCCGCAAAGCTCCCCGAGCACATGGTCCCCTCGGCCTACGTGACGCTCGCGGCCTGGCCCCGCCTCGGCAGCGGGAAGATCGATCGGCGCGCGTTGCCTGCGCCCGAGGCGAGCGCCTTCGCCGGCCGCCTCTACACCCCGCCCCGCGGCCCCGTCGAGGAGGCGATCGCCGCCATCTTCGCCGAGGTGCTCGGCGTCTCGCCGGTCGGCGCCCACGACAGCTTCTTCGAGCTCGGCGGCCACTCGCTCCTCGCCACGCAGGCCGGCGCGCGCCTGCGCGGCGCCTTCGACATCGACCTCCCGCTCCGCGCCCTCTTCGAGGCCCCGTCGCCCGCCTTGCTCGCCCCGCGCATCAGCGCTGCGCTCCGGGCGGGCAGGGGAGGGGCCGTTCCTCCGCTGCTCCGCGCCGAGCGGGGCACGGAAACCCCGCTTTCGTTCGCGCAGGAGCGCCTCTGGTTCCTCGATCAGCTCGAGCCCGGCGACCCGGCCTATATCGTCTCGACCGCGCTCCGCCTCGACGGCGCGCTCGATCGCGCCGCCCTCGAACGAGCGCTCCAGACCATCGTCGCCCGCCACGAGGTCCTCCGCACCACCTTCCGCAGCGACGACGGCAAGGCCGTGCAGGTCATCCACCCCGAGATGACGCTCTCGCTCGCCCACACCGATCTCGCGTCCATCGACGCCTCCTCGCAGGAAGAGCGCTTGAAGGCCGAAGTCAGCGCCGAGCAGGCCCGCTCCTTCGATCTCGCCGAGGGCCCGCTCTTCCGCGCCCGCCTGTTCTCGCTCGGCCCGCAAAGCCATGTCCTCGTCCTCTCGATTCACCACATCATCTCGGACGCCTGGTCCGCCGGCGTGGTGAGCCGCGAGCTCGCATTGCTCTACGAGGCCTTCACCGCCGGCCGCCCCTCGCCCTTGCCGGATCTCCCCCTCCAGTACGCCGATGTTGCCCTCTGGCAACGCCGCTGGCTCGACGGGGACACCCTCGGTCGCGAGCTCTCCTACTGGAGAGACGCCCTCGGCGGCGCCCCGCAAACGCTGGATTTCCCGACCGATCGCCCTCGCCCACCGGCGCGGGTCGGCCGCGGCGCCCGCGCGCCCATCTTCATCCCCGCCTCGACCATCAAGGGCCTCGAAGACCTCGCCCGCCGCGAGGGCGCGACGCTCTACATGACGCTGCTCGCGGCGATCTCCCTGCTCCTCTATCGCTACTCGGGTCAGCCCGACATCCTCATCGGCTCTCCCATCGCCGGCCGCGGCCAGCCCGAGACCGAGCAGCTCATCGGCTTCTTCATCAACACCCTGGTGCTCCGCGCCCGGCTCGCGGACGACCTCTCCTTCCGCGATCTCCTCGGTCAGGTCAAAGACACCTGCCTCGGGGCCTATGCCCACCAGGACATGCCCTTCGAGCGCCTCGTGCAGGAGCTCGCGCCCGAGCGCGATCCCGGGCGAAGCCCGCTCTTCCAGGTCTATTTCAACCTCCAGAACAACCCGCGAGAGCCCATCTCCCTGAGCGGCCTCACGCTCCTCCCGCTCCCGAACGAGACGACCACCAGCAAGTTCGATCTCACGTTCATCACCGCCCCGGCCGCCGACGGGCTTCGCGGCACGCTCACCTACAACAACGACATCTTCGATCCATCGACCATCGAGCGCCTGCTCGGGCACCTCGGCACCCTCTGCGCCGAGATCGTCAAGGGCCCGACCAAGCGCATGGACGAGCTCTCCCTCCTCGGAGAAGAAGAGCAGGAGCGCCTCCTCGTCGCGTGGAACCAGACCGATCTCGAGCGCCCCGCCGACGAGCTGATTCACGATCTCTTCGAGAGCACCGTCGATCGTATCCCCGGCGCGCCCGCCCTGGTCGCCGGCCCCATCTCCCTCTCGTACATCGAGCTCGATCAGCGCGCCAATCGCCTCGCCCACCACCTGCGCGATCTCGGCGTCGGGCCCGACGTGATCGTCGGCCTCTGCCTCGATCGCTCGGCCTCGCTCATCGTCGCGCTGCTCGCCGTCCTCAAGGCCGGAGGCGCCTATCTCCCGCTCGACGCGTCGTATCCCGAGGCGCGCGCCTCGCGCAGATCCTCGACGAGGCCGAGTGCCGTGTCGTCGTCACGCTCGGCTCGCTCGGCGCCGCGCTCCCCGGGGCCTCCTCGTCCGGCTCGACGACGACATCGCCTCGATCGCGGCGCGCCCCGACTCCCGCCCACCGCGGGAAATCTCGGCCCAGAACCTCTGTTACGTGCTCTTCACCTCGGGCTCCACCGGCAAGCCCAAGGGCGTTTGCATCGAGCACCTCCAGCTCGTCAACTACGTGCGCGGCGTCTCCGAGCGCATGAATCTGCCCGAAGGTGCTCGCTCTCTGCACGTCTCCACCTTCTCGGCCGATCTCGGCAACACGGGTGCTCTTTCCCCGCTCTGCACCGGCGGCTGCCTCCATGTCTTGCCCGAAGAGCTCACGACCGATCCCGAGGCTTCGCCACCTACGTCGACGCGCACGCCATCGACTGTCCGAAGATCGTCCCCCGCACCTCGGCGCGCCTCGGCGCCCCCACCGAGCGGTGCTTGCCGAAGAAGCTCCTCGTCCTCGGCGGCGAGGCGTCGAGCTGGGAGCTGCGCGAGCGCCTCCATGCGCTCTCACCCGAGCTCCGGATCATGAACCACTACGGCCCCACCGAGACCACGGTGGGCGTGCTCACTTTCCTGTGGAGCGCGGCATTCGCAAGGAGGGCGCGCCCATTGTCTCCAGTTTCGGACGCCCGCCCGCTCCCTGTGTGCGCATCTACCTCCTCGACGCCGCCCGGAACCCCACCCCCATCGGCGTTCCCGGCGAGGTCTATATCGGTGGATCCTGCGTGGCGCGTACATCAATCGCCCCGAGTCACCGACGAGCGCTTCATCCCCGATCCCTTCCGGGACGACTGGGGCGCGCGCCTCTACCGCACGGGCGACCGGGCTCCGCTACCTGCTCGACGGCAATTCCTTGATCTTCCTCGGTCGCGTCGATCATCAGGTGAAGATCCGCGGCTATCGCGTCGAGCTCGGCGAGATCGAGTCCGCGCCGATCTCCCACCCTGGAATCAAGGACGCGGTGGTGCTCGCCGTCCAGGATCCGGGCCTCGGCGACAAGCGCCTCGTGGCCTATGTGGTGCCCAAGGTGGCGCCGGCGCCGCCGATCTGACGCGTTTCCTCGCCGATCGCCTGCCCGCCTGGTCCCGCAGGCGGTGCTCACCCTCGAAAAGATCCCTCTGCCCTCCAACGGCAAGATCGATCGCCGCGCGCTCCTCGCCCTGGGCACGCCCGAGGAAAGAAACCGCGTCACCGCGCCTCGCACCCCGATCGAAGAGGTGCTCGCCAACATCTGGGCCGATGTCTTCGGCAAGGAGCGAATCGGTATCGACGAGAGCTTCACCGAGCTCGGCGGCCACTCGCTCCTCGCCATCCAGATCATCGCCCGGGCCCGCGACGCCTTCCAGACCCAGGTGCCTTTGCGGGCCATGTTCGAGGCGCCCACCATCGCGGCCCTCGCCGCGCGCGTCGAGGCCTCGATCCGCGAGGGCGAGGGCCTGCTCGCTGCCCATCGTGGCGGTCCTGCGCCCGGCCGATCTCCCGCTCTCCGCGCAGGAGCGCCTCTGGTTCCTCGATCAGCTCGGAGCCGGGCAACGCCTTCTACAACGTGCCTGCCCTCCGCCTGAGCGGGCCGCTCGACCTCGCCTGCCTCGCCCGCGCCCTCGGCGAGGTGGTGCGCCGCCACGAGGTGCTCCGCACCTCCTTCCCGGCCGTCGATGGTCGTCCATCGTTGTCCATCGTCCACGATGTACCCCTCTCGCTGCCTGTCACCGATCTGAGCACCTTGCCCGAGGAAGAGCGGGAGAGCGTCGCCCACCAGGAGGCGGAGATCGAGGCCAAGAAGCCCTTCGATCTCGGGCGAGGCCCGCCTCCGTCCGTGCCCGCGTCCTCCGCCTCGGCGACACCGAGCATGCGCTCCTGCTCACCCTCCATCACATCGTCTCCGACGCATGGACCCGCGGCATCCTGGGCCGCGAGGTCGCCGCTCTACACCGCCTTCCTCCGCGGCAAGCCTCGCCCCTCGCGCCGCTCCCCATCCAGTACGCCGATTACGCCGCGTGCGCTCATGGCTCCACGGCGAGACCCTCGACAGGCACCTCGCCTACTGGAAGAGCGAGCTCCACGGCCTCGGCTCCGCCCTGGAGCTGCCGGCCGATCGCCCCCGCCCCGCGGTGATGAGCCACCGCGGCCGCCGCCCCGTGGTCATCTCCGCCGCCGTCGCCAAGGCCCTCGGCGATCTCTCCCGCCGCGAGGGCGCGACGCTCTTCATGACCCTCCCCTCGCCGCGCTCGACGTGCTCCCTCTACCGCCACGCCGGGCGCAAAGCGATCCGGCCGTCGGCACGCCCATCACCAACCGCTCCCGGGCCGAGACCGAGGGCTCGGATTGGCTTCTTCCTCAACACCCTTGTGCTGCGGGCCCGCATCGACGGCGAGCAGCCCTTCACCGACTTGCCTCCCGGGTGCGCGAGACCTGCCTCGGCGCCTATGCCCACCAGGGACATCCCCTTCGAGCGCCTCGTGCAGGAGCTCGCCCCGAGCGCGATCTCAGCCGCTCTCCCCTTCTTCCAGGTGCTCTTCACCCTCCAGAGCGCGCCCGCGCTGGCGGTGGAGCCCTGGCCCCGCTGCTGCGCGGCCGCGCCGTCGAGGCCGACACCGCCAAGTTCGATCTCACCCTGGTGCTCAACGAGGGCCCGGGCGGGCTCCACGGCTCCCTCGAATACAACGCCGATATCTTCGACGCCTCCACCATCGATCGCCTGATCGAGCGCTTCGGGGTGCTGCTCCAGCGCATCGGCGAGCCCGAGACACGCTGGTCGACGCCTTCGATCTGCTCCCCGCCGAGGAGCGCCGGCAGATCCTGTTGACCTTCAACGACACCGACGGTCCCTATCCGGACAACAGCCTGCTCCACGAGCTCTTCACGGCGCAGGCCGCGAAGACGCCCGACGCGATCGCGGTGACCTTCCAGGGACAGGACCTCACCTATCGCGCGCTCGACGAGGAGAGTAACCGCCTCGCCCACCACCTGCGCTCCTTCGGCGTCGGCCCCGATGTCCCCGTGGCCTTCTGCTCCTCCCGCTCGCTGTCGCTCATCACCGGCATCCTCGGCATCATGAAGGCCGGCGGCCCCGTGGTCTCCCTCGATCCCGAGCATCCGCGCGAGCGCTTGACCTTCATGCTCGCCGACGCAAAGGCGCCCGTCATCCTCTCGCAGCGCTCGCTCCTGGACGCGCTGCCGCCCCACGACGTGCCCGTGATCCTCATGGATGACGACCCTCGGCCCTTCGCCGGCGCGCCCTCGACGCCGCTCGATCGAGCCGGGCAAACGCCTGATCACCTCGCGTATCTCATCTACACCTCCGGCTCGACCGGCAAGCCCAAGGGCGTGGCCATGGGCCACCGCCCTCGTCAACCTCTTCGACTGGCAGAACGGCATCTCCCCGGGCAACCGGCGCACCCTCCAGTTTGCCTCGCCGAGCTTCGATGTCTCCTACCAGGAGAGATCTTCACCACCCTCTCCGGCGGCACTCTCGTGCTCGTGTCGGAGGACGCGGCGCGACGGAGAGCGCCTGCTGCGCCATATCGCGTCCGAGCGCGTCGAGCGCCTCTTCTGCCCGCCCGTCGCCCTCCAGGCCCTCGCCGACGCCGATCCTCCGGCCGATCTGCCCTCTGCCTCGGCGAGATCATCACCGCGGGCGAGGCGCTGCGGATCACCCCGCGCATCGTGAGCTTGCTCGAACGCCTGCCGTCCGCGGTGCTCCGCAACCAGTACGGCCCCTCCGAGAGCCATGTGGTCACCGAGTTCGCGATGCGCGGATCGCCGCGCATGTTCCCGGCCTTGCCGTCGATCGGCCACCCGATCCGCAACGTCCGCACGTATCTGCTCGACGCGCGGCAAAGCCCGTTCCGCTCGGGGTCCCCGGCGAGCTCTACCTCGGCGGTTTCCAGCTCGCCCGGGCTACCTCCACCGGCCCGATCTCACCGAGGAGCGCTTCATCCCCGATCCCTTCGGCGACGAGAAGGGCGCGCGCCTCTACCGCACCGGCGATCTCTCGCTGTTATCGCCCGAGCGGCGAGATCGAATATCTCGGCCGCGCCGACACCCAGGTCAAGGTGCGCGGCTTCCGCGTCGAGCTCGGCGAGATCGAGGTCCTCCTCGCCGAGCACCCCGCGGTGCGCGAGGTCGCCGTCGTGGTGCGCGAAGATCACCCCGGTGAAAAGCGCCTGGTGGCCTATCTCGTCCGGAACGACGGCGCGTCCCTCGCTCCCGGAGCTGCGCGCCTTCCTCAAGGCCAAGGTGCCCGATCATGGTGCCGCAGGCCTTCGTCACCCTCGATCAATTCCCGCTCACCCCGAGCGGCAGCGTCGATCGGCGCGCCCTCCCTGCGCCCGACCTCGGCGCGCTCGTCGAGCGGGCCAAGGTCGCCCTCGCGGCCTCGGTGGAGGAGGGCATCGCCGGTATCTTCGCCGAGATCCTCAAGCTCCCCGTCGAGCAGGTCGGCGCCCATGACGGCTTCTTCGAGCTGGGCGGCCACTCGCTCCTCGGCACCCAGGTCATCGCCCGCGCCCGCAGCGCCTTCCAGGTCGATCTCCTCGCTGCGCGCCCTCTTCGAGCACCCCACGCCCGCCGCCCGCCGCCGAGGTCGAGGGCGCGCTTCCGCCGCGGCCAGGGCCTCGATCTGCCGCCGCTCGCCCGCGCCGCCGCCGCGGCGACGGCGACTTCCCGCTCTCCTTCGCCCAGGAGCGCCTCTGGTTCCTGAACCAGCTCGAGCCGGACGATCCTCCTTACGTCATCCCCCTCGGCCTGCGCCTCCGCGGCCCGCTCGACCGGAGCGCCCTCGAGCGCACCTTTACCGAGCTCTGCCGCCGCCACGAGACGATCCGCACCAACTTCACCACCGTCTCGGGCAAGCCGGCAGATCATTCGCGAGGCGATCGACATCCCCCTTCCGGTGACATCGTTGACCGCGTTGCCCGCTGGATCCCGCGAGACCGAGGCTCGCCGCCTCGCCCGGGCCGAGCCTGCGCCCCTTCGATCCCGCCTCCGGCGCCATGCTCCGCGCCCACCTCTACGAGCTTCGCGACGACGATCACGCGCTGCTCGTCGCCATGCACCACATCATCGGTGACGCGTGGACCCTGGCCGTCCTTAACCGCGAGCTCGGCGCCCTCTACGACGCCTTCCGGGAGAACAAGCCCTCTCCGCTTCCGCCTCTCCCCATCCAGTACGCCGACTACGCGGCCTGGCAGCGGAGCTGGCTCCACGGCGAAGCCCTCGAACGGCACCTCGCCTACTGGAAGACCCAGCTCGACGGCGCCCCGCACGCCCTCGGGATCTCCCGGCCGATCGCCCGCGCCCGGCCGTGCAAACCCACCATGGCGCGCGCACCCTCGCTGCTCCTCGGCAAGGAGCTGACCGCCGCCGTCCACGACCTTCCCGGCGAGAAGGGGTGACCCCTTCATGACCTCCTCGCCGCCTTCGACGCGCCCTCTACCGCCTCACGGGGCAAGACGATTCGCTCGTCGGCACCCCCATCGCCAACCGCACCGAGGCCGACACCGAGAAGCTCATCGGCTTCTTCGTCAACTCCCCGTCCTCCGGGCCAAGCTCAGGGACGATCTCTCCTTCCGCGATCTCGTCCGCGATGTCCGGGAGACTTGCCTCGGGGCCTATGCCCACCAGGACATGCTCCTTCGAGCGCCTCGTCGAGGAGCTGCTCCCCGAGCGCGATCTCAGCCGCTCACCGCTCTTCCAGGTGGTCTTCACCTTCCAGAACGCCCCCATCGGCGCGACCGCGCTCGAAGGCTTGCGCGTCGAGCGAATGGGCGCCGAGGGCGGCTCCGCCAAGTTCGATCTCCTGCTGACGATGACCGAAGGTCAAGATGGCCTCCTCGCCTCCTTCGAGCACAACAGCGATCTCTTCGACACCTCGACCATCGAGCGCCTGGGCAAGCAATTCCAGTGGATGCTCGACGCGGCCGTGAAGCGCCCCGAGACGACGCTCCCTCGATCTGCCCCTCGTCTCGGCCGAAGAGCAGCGCGCTCCTTACGGCTGGAACGACACGATCGTCCCGTACCCGGCCGAGGCCACGCTCCATGGCCTCTTCGACGCCCGCGCCGCGCTCGCGCCCGACGCGACCGCCCCCTGTCGAGGGGCTGAGCGTCCCGTATCGAGCGCTCGCCGAGCAGGCCAATCGGCTCGCCCATCACCTCGTCTCCCTGCGCCGCAAAGGCATCACCGTCGGCATCTGCGTCGAACGCTCCCCGGCCATGGTGGCAGCTCTGATCGCGTGCTCAAGACGGGCGCCGCCTATGTGCCCCTCGATCCCACCCTATCCCCGCGAGCGCCTCGGGGTGATGATCGGCATCTCCCGGCTCTCGATCCTCGTCACGCAGCAGCACCTCACCGCCGTCTTGCCCGAGCACGAGGGCAGGGTGGTGATCGTCGACGATCCATCGCTCTTCGCGGGGCACCCACCACGCCTCCTCTCATCGTGGTCGACCCGTGGGACATCGCCTATGTGATGTACACCTCCGGCTCGACCGGCACGCCCAAGGGCGTGATGGGCACCCACACCGGCATGGTCAACCGCTGCGCCTGGATGTGAAGACCTATCCTTTCCAGCCCGGCGAGGTCTGCTGCCAGAAGACGACGTTGAGCTTCGGCGACTCGATCTGGGAGATCTTCGGCCCGCTGCTCCAGGGCGTGCCGGCCGTGCTCGTCCCCGGACGCGGCCGTGAAAGATCTCGGCCGCTTCACCCGCGTCCTCGCCGATCACCGGGTGACGCGCCTCGTGCTCGTCCCCTCGCTGCTCCGGGCCCTGCTCGACACCTACCCCGATCTCGCCTCGCGCCTGCCCGATCTCCAGGATCTGGACCACCAGCGGAGAGGGCCCTCTCCGCCGAGCTCTGCCGCCGTTTCCTCGCGGCCATGCCGGACGCCTCCTCAACCTCTATGGCTGCTCCGAGGTCTCCGCCGACGCGACCTGCTTCGTGCCGTCGGCCTCCTCGTTCGGCGCGCGGGAGCCCATCGGCAAGCCGCTCGACAACGTGCAAGCCTATCTCCTCGACGCCCACAGGCGCCCTGTGCCGATCGGCGTCTCGGGCGAGATCTACCTCGGCGGCGTGGGCATCGCCAGGGGCTATCTCCACCGGCCCGATCTCACCGAGGAGCGCTTCCTCCCCGATCCGTTCCGGCCCGGCGAGCATGCCTTGCTCTTCCGCACCGGCGACCTCGGGCGCTATCTGCCGGACGGCGAGATCGAATATCTGGGCCGCGCCGATCAGCAGGTGAAGATCCGCGGCTTCCGCATCGAGCTCGGCGAGGTCGAGTCCGCGCTCGCCGCGCACCCGCAGGTCAAGCAGGCGATCGTCACCGCGCGTGACCACGAGGCCGGTGACCGCCGTCTCGTGGCCTATGCGGTGCCCCAGGGAGACGCGCCGACCACGGCCGCGCTCCGCGCCTTCCTCAAGGACCGTTTGCCCGAGTACATGGTCCCCCAGGCGATCATGATCCTCCCCGCGCTACCGCTCACCCCGAGCGGCAAGGTCGATCGGCGGAGGCTCCCCGCGCCCGAGCCGGGCGCGGCCTCCGGGCGCCCCTATGTCGCGCCGCGCGGCCCCACGGAAGAAGCGCTGGCGAGCCTCTTCGCCGACATCCTCAAGGTCCCGCTCGATCAGATCGGCGCCCATGACGGCTTCTTCGAGCTGGGCGGCCACTCGCTCCTCGCCACCCAGGCGATCGCCCGTATCCGGGACAGCTTCGGCGTCGAGCTGCCTTTGCGCGCCCTCTTCGAGGCGCCCGCCCCGGCCGATCTCGCGCAGCGTGTGCTCGCCCAAAGCGTCTTCGCGACGCGCGAGGGTGGCTCGCATGCGCTCCTGCCGCCGATTGCCCGCGTCCCGCGCACCTCGCCCATCCGCCTCTCTTTTGCTCAAGAGCGGATGTGGTTCATCGATCAGCTCGAGCCGAACAACCCGTTTTACAACATGCTCTCGGCCGTCCGCCTCACCGGCAAGCTCGACGCCGCCGCGCTCGAGAAGGCCGTGCAGGAGGTGGTGCGCCGCCACGAGGCCCTGAGGACGACGTTCGACACCGTGGACGGTGTTCCCGTCCAGCGCATCCACGACCACGTCGTGGTCTCGCTCCCCGTCGTCGATCTGCGCGCGCTGCCCGCCGAGGAGCGCCTCCCGGCCGTGAAGAAGGCCGGCGCCGCCGAGGCCAACAAGCCCTTCGATCTCCAGCGCGGCCCCGTCCTCCGCCCGAGCCTCTACCAGCTCGACGACGAGGATCACGCCCTGCTCCTCTCCATGCACCACGCCGTCGCCGATGTCTGGGCCCTCGGCGTCTTCCGCGCCGAGCTCGCGTCGCTCTACGTCGCCTTCCGCGACGGCGAGCCCTCGCCGCTCTCCGAGCTGCCGATCCAGTACGCCGATTACTCCGTCTGGCAGCGACAGTGGCTCTCCGGCCCCGTCTTCGACGAGCAGATGGCCTACTGGAAGAAGCAGCTCGACGGCATGCCGAAGCTGCTCGATCTCCCGCTCGATCGGCCGCGCCCGCCCGTGCAATCCCACCGCGGGGAGATGCGCCTCTACGAGATGTCCCCCGAGCTGACGGCCAGGCTCAAAGACCTCTCCCGCCGCGAGGGCACGACGCTCTTCTCGACCCTGCTCTCGGCCCTCGCCGTGCTGCTCCACCGCTGGTCCGGCCAGAGCGATATCGTCTTCGGCTCCCCCATCGCCAACCGGACGAGGACCGAGACCGAAAATCTGATCGGCCTCTTCATCAACACCCTCGTCCTGCGCTGCGATCTCGGGGGCACACCCACCTTCCGCGAGCTGCTCGCCCGCACCAAGGAGACCTGCCTCGGGGCCTATGCCCACCAGGACATGCCCTTCGAGCGCCTCGTGCAGGAGCTCGACGCCGAGCGCGACATGAGCCGCTCTCCGCTCTTCCAGGTGATCTTCAACCTGCAAAACGCCCCGCGCGAGGCCATCGATCTGCCCGGCCTCTCCCTCCGGGGGATGCCGTCCGAGAACACCACCGCCAAGTGCGATCTGACGTTCATCATGAGCGAGAGCCAGGGCCGGCTCGGCGGCCTCCTGCTCTACGCGACCGACCTCTTCGAGCCGGCCACCATCGATCGCTTGCTGGCCGGCTTCTTCCGCCTGCTCGAAGGCATCGTCCGCGCGCCCTCGTCGCGCGTCGACGCGCTGCCGCTGCTCTCCACCGAAGAAGAGCGCCTGCTCCTCACCGACTACAACCAGACGGCAGATCCCGTCCCCCCGGCGCCCTCGGTGCACGCCCTCTTCGAGCGCTGGGCCGGGGCGCACCCCGAGGCGCCGGCCCTCCGCTTCGAGGACAGGCAGCTCACCTATCGAGATCTGAACGAGCGTGCCAATCGCCTCGCGCACCGCCTCCGCGCCCTCGGCGTCGGGCCCGACACGCTCGTCGGCCTCGCGGTGGAGCGCTCGCTGGAGATGGTGGTCGGCCTGCTCGGCGTGCTCAAGGCCGGCGGCGCCTATCTCCCGCTCGATCCGGCCTATCCGAAGGACCGCCTCGCCTTCATGATCGAGGACGCGAAGGTCGCAGTCCTGCTCACCACCGCGGAGCTCTCCGGCGTCCTGCCCGATCAGGGCGTGCCCGTGATTCACCTCGACGGCGGCGTCACGCTCGACGCGACCCTCCCGAGCGACAACCCCGCTCCGGACGGCCTCTTGTCCTCGCACCTCTGTTACGTGATCTACACCTCCGGCTCGACCGGGAAACCCAAGGGGGTGGGGATCGAGCACCGGCAGCTCCTCAATTACCTCCATGGAATCGGGCGCCGCCTCGCCCTGCCCGAAGGGTCGAGCTACGCGCTCGTCTCCACCTTCGCGGCCGATCTCGGCAACACCGTGCTCTTCCCGGCCCTCTGTCACGGCGGCATGCTCCACGTGATCTCCCCCGCGCTCACCCAGAGCCCCGACGATCTCGCCGCCTACTTCGTGCGCCATGGCATCGACTGCATGAAGATCGTCCCGAGCCACCTCTCGGCGCTCCTCTCCGCCGCTCGCCCCGCCGAGGTGATCCCGCGCCGCTGCCTCGTCCTCGGCGGCGAGGCGTCGAGCTGGGAGCTGATGGATACCCTCGCTCGCCTCGCGCCCGCGTGCCGGGTGATGAACCACTATGGCCCGACCGAGACCACCGTGGGTGTGCTCACCTATCCGGTGGAGAAGGGCGCCCGGCCGAGCGGCGCGCCCATCGTCCCCCTCGGCCGTCCGCTCGCCAACAGCCGCATGTACATCCTCGATCCGGGCGGGCACCTGACGCCGCCCGGCGTCCCCGGGGAGCTCTACATCGGCGGTGACGGTGTTGCACGTGGTTACCTGAACCGGCCCGAGCTCACGTCGGAGCGCTTCGTCCCCGATCCGTTCAGCGACGATCCGGCTGCTCGCCTCTACCGCACCGGCGATCGCGCCCGCTACCTGCCCGACGGCGCGCTCCTGTTCATGGGCCGCATCGATCAGCAGGTGAAGATCCGAGGCTATCGCATCGAGCTCGGCGAGATCGATAGCGCCCTCTCGACCCACCCGGCGCTCAAGGAGGCCGTCACCCTGGCTCGCGAGGACATCCCCGGCGAAAAGCGCCTCGTGTCCTATGTGGTGCTCGCGGGGATGGAGACGGTGTCGCCGGCCGATCTGCGCAAGCACCTCGAAGGTCGCTTGCCGGACTACATGATCCCGGCCCTCTTCATCACCATCCCCGCGCTGCCGCTCACGCCCAACGGCAAGATCGATCGGCGCGCCTTGCCCGCGCCGGAAGAGAAGACCGAGGCCGGTGGGCACGCCGAGCCGAGCACGGCGGTCGAGAAGCTCCTCGCCGAGATCTGGGCCGACGTGATGGGCGTCGAGAAGGTCGGTATCCACGACAACTTCTTCGAGCACGGCGGCGACTCCATCCTCAACATCCAGATCGTCGCGCGGGCCCGGCAATCCGGCCTCCAGCTCACACCCAAGCACATCTTCCTCCACCCGACCATCGCCGAGCTCGCCGCGGTGGCGGGGACCATCGAGTCCTCCGAGGCCGAGCAGGGCGTCGTCACGGGCCCTGTCCCGCTCACACCCATCCAGCGCCTCTGGACCGAGATCAACCTGGCCGTCCCCAACCACTGGAACCAGGGCGTGCTCCTCTCCGTGTCCGAACGGCTCGATCCGGTGGTGCTCGAACGGGTGATCGATCACCTGCTCGAGCACCACGACACGCTCCGCCTGCGGATGCACAAGACGGCTTCCGGCTGGGAGCAGGAGCTCGGCGATCCCGGCGGGCCGACGCCTCTCCGGGTGATCGATCTCTCGGCCACGCCCGAATCGGGGCATGCGGCCGCCATCGAGTCTGCGTGCGCAGAGGCGCAGGCGAGCCTCGATCTGGAGCGCGGCCCGATCGTGCGCGTCGTGCTCTTCGATCTCGGCGAGGGCCGCCCCGGCCGCCTCTTCTTCGTCGCCCACCACCTCGCCGTCGACGGCGTCTCCTGGCGCATCGTCCTCGACGATCTCTGGACGGCGTACGAGCAAAAGAAGCGCGGCGAGGCCATCGATCTGCCCGAGAAGACGACCTCGTTCAAGCGCTGGGCCGAGAAGCTCGTCGAATACACGAACGAAGGCGAGATCGACGAGGAGAGAGCCTTCTGGCTCTCTGCGAACCGCAAGACGATCCCGGCCTTCCCCGTCGATCTCCGGCGCGGGGAGAACACCGAGGGATCGATCAAGCCCATCGTCGTCTCCCTCGACGAGGAGAAGACAGTAGAGCTCCTCCGCAAGGTGCCCGAGACCTATGGCACCCAGATCAACGATGTCCTCCTCACCGCGCTCGCGCTCGCGCTCGGGCCCTTCGTCGGCTCTCCGGCGGTGCTCATCGATCTCGAAGGCCACGGCCGGGAAGAGCTCTTCGAGGGCGTCGACATCACCCGCACCGTGGGTTGGTTCACCGCGGTCTATCCGGTGGTGCTCGATCCAGGCAGTGAGCCTCGCCTCGGCGACGCGCTCAAGGCCGTGAAAGAGCAGCTCCGCGCCGTCCCGAACAAGGGTATCGGCTACGGGATGCTCCGGTATCTGCGCGACGATCCGGCCCTCTCCGCCGAGCTCGCCGCGATGCCCCGGCCCGAGCTGAACTTCAACTACCTCGGCCAGCTCGATCAGGCCCTCTCCGACGCCTCTCCCTTCCAGCGCGCGCGGGAGTCGGCCGGCGCCGCGATGAGCCCGAAGAACCGGCGCAGGCACCTGGTCAACGTCGTCGCCAGCGTCATCGCCGGCAAGCTCACCGTGCGCTTCTTCTACAGCGAGGCCCGCCACCGCGCCTCGACGATCGAGGGCCTCGCGTCGGCCTTCCTCGCCGCGCTCGGCGACCTCATCGCCCACTGCCTCTCCCCCGAGGCCGGTGGCTACACCCCCTCGGATTTCCAGAAATCGAAGCTCGGCCAGGAGGACATCAACCTCCTCACCGGGCTCGATCTGGAGGAGCAGAGCTAGGATGAGCCGCAAGAACGTCGAAGACATCTACCCCCTCTCGCCGGTGCAGCACGGGATGCTGTTCCACGCGCTGGATACGTCCCAGCCCGGCGTGTACATGGGGCAGCTCGGCTGGACGCTCCGCGGCACGCTCGATCTTTCGGCCTTCCAGCGGGCCTGGCAAGAGGTGGTCGAGCGGCACCCGATCCTCCGCACCGCGTTCGTGTGGGAGCGGCTCGAAGACCCGATGCAGATCGTCAAGAAGGGCGTCGTCCTCCCGGTCGATCAGCATGATCTGCGCAGCCTCGCCGAGCCCGAGCAGGCCGCCTTCATCGAGCGCTTTTTGCGAGAGGACTCCCGCCGCGGCTTCGATCTCACCCGCGCGCCGCTGATGCGCCTGACGCTCCTCCGCCTCCGCGACGACAGCTATCGCTTCATCTGGAGCCGCCACCACCTGCTCCTCGACGGCTGGTCCACGCCCATCCTGCTCAAGGAGGTCTTCGCGCTCTACGAGGGCTTCGCCCACGGCAAGGAGGTCAAGCTCGACAAGCCGCGGCCCTACGGCGAGTACATTGCGTGGCTCAAGAGCCAGGATCTCGACAAGGCCAAAGCCTTCTGGAAACAGGAGCTCGCGGGCTTCCACGCGCCCACGCCGCTCACCGTGGATCACCCGCCCACCCCGGGTGTGCTCGATCGCGTCTTCGACGAGCGGACGCTCGATTTGCCCGAGGCCACCGCCGACGCGCTCCAGGCCTTTTGCCGCAAGCACCAGCTCACGATGGGCACCGTGCTCCAGGCCGCCTGGGCCCTCGTCCTCTCGCGCTACAGCGGCGAGACCGACATCGTCTTCGGCGCCACCGCCTCGGGCCGCTCGGCGAACGTGCCCGGCATCGAGCGCATGGTCGGCCTCTTCATCAACACCCTGACCGTGCGGATCAAGGTCGAGCCGGACATGCCCCTCGTGGCCTGGCTCTCCGGCATCAACCGCCACCTCGCCGAGCTGCGCGAGTACGAGCACACCCCGCTCGTCGAGGTGCAAGAGCAGAGCGAGATCCCCCGCGGAACACGGCTCTTCGAGAGCCTGCTCGTCTACGAGAACTACCCCTTCGACGAGTCGCTCCGGCAGGGCCTCAAGGGCCTCTCGGTCGGACAGGCCAGCGCCACGACGCGCACCAATTTCCCGGTGATGGTGGTGGGCGCCGTCCACAAGACGCTCCATCTGCTCATCAGCTATCACCGCCGCCGCGTCGACGCCGCCGCCGTCGACCGGATGCTGGGCCATATCGCCACCTTGCTCGAAGGCATGCTCCTTGGCGCCGATCGCCCCGTGTCCGCGCTGTCGCTCCTCACCGCCGCCGAGCGCAAGACGCTGCTCTTCGACTGGAACCAGACGGCGGCGGCGGGTCGAGAGGGGGCATGCATCCACACCCTCTTCGAGGCCCAGGTCGAGAAGAACCCCGAGGCGATCGCCCTGGTGTTCGAGGATCAGCACCTCTCGTATCGAGCGCTGAACCATCGAGCCAACCAGCTCGCCCACTACCTCCGCAAGTTCGGCGTGGGCCCCGAGGTGCTGGTGGGCATCTCCATGCGCCGATCGCCCGCGCTCTACGTGGCGATCCTCGGCGTGCTCAAGGCCGGCGGCGCCTATGTCCCGCTCGACCCGACCTATCCGGAAGAGCGCCTTTCGTACATGATGGACGACTCCGGCGTCACCTTGCTCCTCAGCGAGGACGACGTGCTCGACAACCTGCCTGCCGTCTCGGTGCCGGTGATCGCGCTCGACAGCGGCGCCGCGGTGATCGACAAGGAGAGCAGCGAAACCCCCGCGCCGCTCTCGCAGGTGAGCAACGTCGCCTACGTGATCTACACCTCGGGCTCGACCGGCCGGCCCAAGGGGGTCATGGTCGAGCACAGGGGCTTTGCCAGCCTGGCCATCGCCCACGCAGGGTATTTCGGGGTCGGCCCGGGCAAGCGCGTCCTCGCCTTCTCGTCGATCAACTTCGACGCGTCGGTGTGGGAGATGGTGATGGCCCTGCTCAACGGGGCCACGCTCGTCGTCGCCCGGCAAGAGGCGCTCCTCCCGGGCCCGGATCTCGTGGAGACGCTCCGCCGCCACGCCGTCAACGTCGCCACCATCCCGCCCTCGATCCTCGCGGCCACGCCCGAGGCCTCGCTGCCCGATCTCAAATGCCTGATCGTCGCGGGCGAGGCATGCTCGGAAGAGCTCGTGTCCCGCTGGGCCGAGGGGCGGGCCTTCTGGAACGCTTACGGCCCCACCGAGGCCTCGATCTGCACCACCATCGTGCGCTGCACGCCGGGCGTCAAACCCACCATCGGCCGCCCGATCCCCAACGTGCAGGTGTACATCCTCGACGGCCGGCAGGCGCCGGTTCCGATCGGCGTGCCGGGCGAGCTCTGCGCCGGCGGCGTGGGCGTGGCCCGCGGCTACTTGAACCGCCCGGAGCTGACGGAGGAGAAGTTCATCCCGAGCCCCTTCCGCGAGGGAGAGAGGCTCTATCGCACCGGCGATCTCTGCCGTTACCGGGGCGACGGGGAGATTGAATATCTCGGTCGCATCGATCAGCAGGTCAAGGTCCGCGGCTACCGCATCGAGCTCGGCGAGATCGAGGCGCGGCTCATGGAGCTGCCCGGCGTGCAGGAAGCGGTGGTGATCGCCCGCGAGGATCGCCCCGGGGAGAACAGGCTCGTCGCGTACATCATCCCGATCGAGCCGCCGCTCCCCGAGGTCGGCGTGCTCCGCGCCTTCCTCGGCGAGCGCCTGCCCGAGTACATGATCCCCTCGGCCTTCGTCGAGCTGCTCGACATGCCGCGCACGCCGAGCGGCAAGGTCGATCGCAAGGCCCTGCCGGCGCCGGAGGGCAGGGCGGTGCGCGAGGCCGTGGCGGGGCCGCGCAACCCGGTGGAAGAGGTGGTGGCCGGGATCTGGGCCGAGCTCTTCGAGGTCGAGCGCGTCAGCATCCACGACGACTTCTTCGAGCTCGGCGGGCACTCGCTGCTCGCGACGCAGGTGATGGCCAGGATCGCGCTCGCCTTCCAGATCGAGCTGCCGATCCAGCACCTCTTCGAGCTCCCCACGGTGGCCAAGCTGTCCGCTTTGCTCGAAGGGTCGATCCGGAGCAAGCACGGGATCGAGGCGCCGCCCTTGGTACACGAGGAGCACGGCGGCGGGGCAGGGGAGCAGGCGCTCTCCTTTGCCCAGGAGCGCCTGTGGTTCCTCGAGCAGCTCGAGCCGGGCGCGTCGGCCTACGTGCTCTCCACGGCGCTCCGCCTCGAAGGGCGGCTCGACGTGGCGTGCCTCGAACAGGCCATCAACGATGTGATCCAGAGGCACGAAGTCCTGCGCACGACCTTCGTCGCCCGCGATGGAAAGCCCGCGCTCGTCGTCCACCCCGCGCTGCGCGCGCCGCTCCCGATCATCGACTTCTCGACGCTGCCCGAGGTCGCGCGCGCCGAGCCCCTACGCCGCGAGCTGTCCGCGGAGTCGCAGCGGCCCTTCGATCTCGGCCGGGGCCCGCTCGTCCGCGCCCAGCTCTTCCGCATGGCGGAAGAAGATCACGTCCTCGCGATCTCGATGCACCACATCGTCTCCGACGCGTGGTCGATGGGCGTCTTCGCCCGCGAGGTCTCCGCGCTCTACGAGGCCCACAGCCATGGCCACGCCTCGCCCCTCGAGGACCTCTCCATCCAGTACGCCGACTACGCCCGCTGGCAGCAGGCGTGGATGCGCGGCGGCGTCCTCGAGCGGCAGCTCTCGTACTGGAAACAGCAGCTCGAAGGCGCGCCGCAGGCGCTCGATCTCCCGGCCGATCGGCCGCGCCCGCCGGTGCAGAGCTACGCCGGGGCCAAGCGCTCCTTCACCCTCGCCCCCGAGCTCGCCCGCGCCCTGCAGGAGACCTCGCGCCGCGAGGGGGCGACGCTCTACATGACGCTGCTCGCCGCCTTCGCCGCGCTCCTCCATCGCTACTCGGGCCAGCGCGATCTGCTGATCGGCTCCCCCATCGCCAACCGCTCGCGCGCCGAGACCGAGGGCCTCATCGGCTTCTTCCTCAACACCCTCGTCCTCCGGGTGAAGGTCGGTGAAGAGGCGAGCTTCCGCGACTTGCTCAAGAGCGTGCGGACGACCTGCCTGGAAGCCTACGCGCACCAGGACATGCCCTTCGAGCGCCTGGTCGCCGAGCTCTTGCCGGTCCGCGATCAGAGCCGATCTCCGCTCTTCCAGGTGATGTTCACGCTCCAGAACACCCCGGACAGCGGCGTCTCTCTCGAAGGCCTGACCATCGAGGGCCTGACCATCGAGACGGCGACGGCCAAGTTCGATCTCACCCTCACGCTGATCGAGGGCCAGAAGGGCCTCTCCGGCGCGATCCTCTACAACACCGATCTCTTCGACGCCGCGACGATCGATCGGCTGATCGAGCATTTTTCGACGCTGCTCCAGGGCGCCGTCAAGGAGCCGCAGCGCCTCGTGGGCGATCTGCCGATCTTGCCCGAGGCCGAGAAGCGCAAGCTCCTCGTCGAGTGGAACGACACCGCGGCCGAGTATCCGTACGAGCGCTGCCTGCACCAGCTCTTCGAAGAGAAGGCCGCCGAGCGCCCCGACGCCGACGCGGTGATCTTCGAGGGCGAGACGCTCACGTACAGAGAGCTCGACGAGCGGAGCAACCGGCTCGCCCGCCGCCTGAAGGCGCTCGGGGTCGGCGCCGAGAGCCTCGTCGGCATCGCCGTCGAGCGCTCGGCGGCGATGGTGGTCGGCCTGCTCGGCATCCTCAAGGCCGGCGGCGCCTACGTGCCCCTCGACCCGACGTATCCTCGCGATCGCCTCGCGTTCATGCTCGCCGACGCGCAGATCCGCGTCCTGCTCACCGAGGAAAAAGTCGCGGCCGATCTGCCGCCGCACGGAGCCGAGATGCTGCGGCTCGACGCCGACTGGGCCGCCGTCGCCGCCGAGAGCAGCGCGGCGATCGACGGAGGTGCGGGCCCCGAGTCGCTCGCGTACGTCATCTACACCTCGGGCTCGACGGGCAAGCCCAAGGGCGTGCAGATCCCCCACCGCGCGGTGGTGAATTTCCTGAGCTCGATGCAGAGGTCGCCGGGGATCAGCGCGTCGGATCGCCTGCTCGCGGTCACCAGCCTCTCCTTCGACATCGCCGGACTGGAGCTGTTCCTTCCTCTCCTGAGCGGCGCGACCGTGGTCGTCGCGAGCCGCGCCGCGGCGGCCGACGGGCGCGCCCTCCGCGACCTCATCGCCCAGCGCGCGATCACCGTGATGCAGGGCACCCCGTCCACGTTCCGGCTCCTGCTCGAAGCGGGCTGGGAGGGCGACGGCAAGCTCAAGGCCCTCGTCGGCGGCGAGGCGGTGCCGCGTGATCTGGTGGATCGCCTCGGCGAACGTTGTGGCCCGGTGTGGAACATGTATGGCCCGACGGAGACGACCATCTGGTCGGCCATCCACCCGCTCGCCAAGGACGCGCCCATCCTCATCGGCCGGCCGATCGCCAACACCGCGCTCCTCGTGCTCGGCCCGCGCCTCGCGCTCTGCCCCATCGGCGTGCCCGGCGAGCTCCACATCGGCGGCGAGGGCCTCGCGCGCGGCTACCTGCACCAGCCCGAGCTCTCGGCGGCCCGCTTCATCCCCGATCCGCTGCGCAAGGGCGAGACGCTCTACAAGACCGGCGATCTCGTGCGCGTGCGCGAGGGCGGCGCCCTGGAGTTCCTCGGCCGGCTCGATCACCAGGTGAAGCTCCGCGGCTACCGGATCGAGCTCGGCGAGATCGAGGCCGCGCTCGGCGAGCACCCCGCGGTCGCCGAGGTGGTGGCGCAGCTCCGCGAGGACGTCCCCGGCGACAAGCGGCTCGTCGCGTACCTGGTCGCGCGCGGCAAGGCCCCCGCCGCGGCAGAGCTGCGCGCGTGGCTCAAAGGCAAGCTGCCCGACTACATGATCCCGTCGGCCTTCGCGGCGCTCGACCGGCTCCCGCTCACCCCGAACGGCAAGGTCGATCGTAAGGCCCTGCCGGCGCCCGAGGTGAGCGCCGATCCCGCCGCCCGCGTCGCCCCGCGCGGCCCGGTGGAAGAGTCGGTGGCGGCGATCTTCGGCGAGGTGCTCCGGGTGCCCGCCGAGCGGATCGGCGCGCACGACGGCTTCTTCGATCTCGGCGGCCACTCGCTCCTCGCGACCCAGGCGGTCGCGAGGATCCGCGGCACCTTCGGCGTCGAGCTGCCCCTCCGCCGCATGTTCGAGGCGCCCTCGGTGGCCGAGCTCGGCGCCGAGATCGAGGCGCTCCTCAAGCATGCTCCCGGACCGGCTCGCCCGCCGCTCACCCGCGCGCCGGGCGACGCCGCGCGCCCGCTCTCCTTCGCCCAGGAGCGGCTCTGGTTCCTCGATCGTCTGGAGCCGAACGATCCGACGTACGTGATCTCCGTCGCCGTCCGCTTCCACGGCGCGCTCGACGTCGCGATCCTCGCCGCCTCGCTCGGCGAGGTGATCCGGCGGCACGAGGTGCTGCGCACGAGCTTCGCGCCCGGCGAGGCGGCGAGGCTCGTCGTCGAGGAGCCGCGCCCGGTCGAGATCCCCGTCATGCGCTGGCATGCGCTCCCCCGCGACGAGCGCGAGGTCATGGCCCGCCGCGAGGCCTCGCTCGCGGTGCGGCAGCCCTTCGATCTCACCACCGCGCCGCTCCTCCGCGCGCGGCTCTTCGAGATCGACCCGGACGAGCACCTGCTCCTCCTGATGCTCCACCACATCGCCGCCGACGGCTGGACGATGAACCTGCTCACCGGGGAGATCGCCTCGCTCTACCAGGCCTTCCTCCGCGGTGAGCCTTCGCCCTTGCCCGAGCTCCCGGTGCAGTACGCGGATTACGCGCGCTGGCAGCGAGCGTGGCTGTCGGGACCCGTGCTCGACGCCCAGCTCGCCTACTGGCGAGAGAAGCTCGCCGGCGCCCCCGCGTCGCTCAACCTCCCGGCCGATCGGCCCCGCCCGCCCGTGCCCTCCCACCGCGGCGGGAGGCGCTCGTTCGCTCTCTCTCCGGGCCTGAGCCAGGCGCTCAAGCACCTCTCCACGCAGAAGGGCGTGACCCTGTTCATGACCTTGCTCGCGGCCTTCGATGTCCTGCTCCACCGCATCACCGGCCAGAGCGACGTGGTGATCGGCTCGCCCATCGCCGGGCGCGCGCAGGCCGAGACCGAAAAGCTGATTGGCTATTTCGCCAACACCCTCGTTCTGCGCAACAACGTTGACGATGGGGACACCTTCGAGGAGCTGCTCCACCGGGTCAAGGAGACCTGCCTCGGGGCCTATGCCCATCAAGACGCGCCCTTCGAGCGCCTCGTGCAGGAGCTCGCCCCCGGGCGCGACCTCAGTCGCACGCCGCTCTTCCAGGTGGTCTTCACCCTGCAAAACGCGCCTCGCGAGCGCATCGAGCTGCCCGGGCTCACCCTCTCTCTCCAGAGCGCCGAGAGCGGTACGGCCAAGTTCGATCTCACCCTCGGGATGACCGAGGGCGAGCATGGTCTGCTCGGGTGGTTCGAGTACAGCGCCGATCTCTTCGACGACGCGACGATCGAGCGGATGGTGTCCCACTTCGAGGTCCTCCTCCAGGGCATCGCCGACGCGCCGAAGAGCCATGTCGGCCGCCTGCCGCTGCTCCCGCCCGGCGAAAAGGCGCAGATCGCCGCGCTCTCCCGGCGGAGCGGGAGCTTCCCGGTCGAGCACCTCATCCACGAGATCTTCGAGCGCGAGGTCGATCTCGCCCCCGACGCGATCGCCCTCCGCTTCGAGGAGAGCACGCTCAGCTACGCGGAGCTCGATCAGCGGGCCAATCGCCTGGCACACCACCTCCGGAGCCTCGGCGTCGGGCCCGATGTCCTCGTCGGCCTCTGCGTGCAGCGCTCGCTCGATCTGGTGGTGGCGATCCTCGGCATCCTCAAGGCCGGCGGGGCTTATCTCCCGCTCGATCCGGATTATCCGCGCGATCGACTGGCCTTCATGATCGAGGACGCCAAGGTCCCCGTGCTCGTCACCGAGGAGCAGCATGCGGCGGCGATTCCTTCCGGCGGCGCGCGCGTCGTCCGCCTCGACGCCGACTGGGAGGCGCTCTCCCGCGAGCCCGGGACGCGCCTGCCGCGGCTCGGCTCACCCGAGAGCCTCGCGTACGTGATCTACACGTCGGGCTCGACCGGCAAGCCCAAGGGCGCGCTCGTCCGCCACCGCAACGTGGTGCGCCTCTTCTCGGCGACGCGGCACTGGTTCGGCTTCGGCGACGCCGATGTCTGGACGCTCTTCCACTCGTACGCGTTCGATTTCTCGGTGTGGGAGATCTGGGGCGCGCTCTTCCACGGCGGCTGCCTCGTGGTCGTGCCGTACTGGATCAGCCGCTCGCCGGAGGCCTTCTACAAGCTGCTCTGCGACGAGGGTGTCACCGTCCTGAACCAGACGCCGTCCGCCTTCCGGCAGCTCGTCCACGCCGAGCCTTCTGCGGCGTCGGGGCTCACCACCTCGCTCCGCCTGCGCACCGTGATCTTCGGCGGCGAGGCGCTCGATCTCAACGATCTCCGCCCGTTCTGGGATCGCCACGGCGACGAGGTCCCGCGCCTCGTCAACATGTACGGGATCACCGAGACCACGGTGCACGTCACCTACCGCGCGCTCTCCCGCGCCGATCTCGGCCGCCCCTGGTCGAGCGTGATCGGCCGGGCGATCCCGGATCTGTCGGTGCACGTCCTCGACAGGCACCTCGCGCCGCTCCCCCTCGGCGTGCCGGGTGAGATGTACGTCGGCGGCGCCGGCGTCGCGCGCGGCTACCTCGAGCGCCCCGAGCTCTCGGCCGAGCGCTTCATCGCCGATCCTTTCTCGTCCGACCCCGCGGCGCGCCTCTACAAGACGGGTGATCTCGGGCGCTACCTCCCGACGGGCGATCTCGAGTACCTCGGCCGCATCGATCAGCAGGTGAAGATCCGCGGCTTCCGCATCGAGCTCGGCGAGATCGAGGCGGTGCTCGGACAGCACCCGTCGGTGCGCGAGGCGCTGGTGATGGTCCGCGCCGATGGATCGAACGGGACCGGCGGAGCCGAGGACAAGCGCCTCGTCGCGTACCTCGTCGCGGTCGAGGGGCCGAAGCCGACGGTGGCCGAGCTCCGGACCTTCCTCAAAGAAAAGCTCCCCGAGTACATGGTGCCGGCGGCCTTCGTGCTGCTCGAGGCGTTCCCGCTCACCGAGAACGGCAAGGTGGCGAGGAACCTCCTCCCGACGCCGGAAGAGGCGGCTCGCCCCGACCTGGACAGCGCCTTCGTCGCGCCTCGCAGCGGCGCCGAGGAGACGCTCGCCAAGATCTGGGCGGCCGTGCTGCGGCTGCCCAGGGTGGGCATCCACGACAACTTCTTCGAGATCGGCGGCGACTCGATCCTCTCGATCCAGATCGCGACGCGCGCCCAGCAGGCCGGCCTGCGCATCACCCCGCGCCAGCTCTTCCAGCACCAGACGGTCGCCGAGCTCTGCGAGGTCGCGGGCTCGATCGAGGCGGTGGTGGCCGAGCAAGGGCCGATCGTGGGCCCGGTGCCCCTCTCGCCCATCCAGCGCTGGTGGATCGAGCAGAAGCTCGACGGGGCGAGCCACTGGAACCAGTCGCTGCTCCTCGAGCTGCGCGATCCGGCCGACGCCGCGGCCCTCGAGGCGGCGATGGCGCACCTGCTCGAGCACCACGACGCGCTCCGGCTCCGCCTCGTCGACGGTCCGGACGGGACCTCGCAGATCTTCGCGCCGCCGGGCGGCCCCTCGGTGTTCAGCCGCGTCGATCTCTCCGCGGTGCCCGCGGCGGAGCGCACGGCCG
The DNA here is from genome assembly GCA_046351295.1 of Byssovorax sp. Classification (GTDB taxonomy): domain Bacteria; phylum Myxococcota_A; class Polyangia; order Polyangiales; family Polyangiaceae; genus JAXLYT01. The sequence continues at coordinate 56,177 of JAXLYT010000051.1, read as the reverse complement.
AGCTGGAGCGGCGCACGGCCGAGCTCCAGGGGAGCCTCGATCTGTACGCCGGCCCGGTGGCGCGCCTCGTCCTGTTCTCGCTCGGTCCCGGCGAGCGCGAGCGCATGCTCTTCCTCGTCCACCACCTCTCTGTGGACGGCGTGTCCTGGCGGATCCTCCTGGAAGACCTCGGCAACGCCTATGAACAGCGTCGCCGCGGCGAGGACATCGTGCTCCCGAGGAAGACGAGCTCCTTCCGCCGCTGGACCGAGAAGCTCGTCGCCCACGCCCGCTCCGACGCGCTCGCCCGCGAGGAGGCCCACTGGATCTCCGACGCCTTCGAGCCGGGCCCGCCGCTGCCCGCCGACGGCGACGGCGACGCCACCGAGGCCACCGCGCACACCGTGATCGTGACCTTCGGCGAGGAGGAGACCGAGCAGCTCCTCCGCAAGGTCAACGACGCTTACCGCACGCAGATCAACGACGTGCTCCTCACGGCCTTCGCGCAGACGATCTGCGCCTTCACCGGCGGAGACGCCGTGGTCGTCGATCTCGAGGGCCACGGCCGCGAAGAGCTCTTCGACGACGTCGATCTCGGCCGCACGGTGGGCTGGTTCACCGCCCTCTTCCCGGTCGCGCTCCGCCCCGGGACGGGCGGCCTCGGCGATCAGCTCATGGCGATCAAGGAGCAGCTCCGCGCCGTCCCGAACAAGGGCATCGGCTACGGGATGCTCCGCTACCTGCGCGACGACGACATCGCCGACAAGCTCAGGAGCAGACCCGCGCCCGCGGTGAGCTTCAACTACTTCGGCCAGTTCGATCAGGCGATCAACGAGAGCGCGCCCTTCCGCGGCGCCCGGGAGTCGACCGGCGCCAACAAGAGCCCGCGGGCTGCGCGCGCCCACCTCCTCGACGTGAACGCCGGTGTCGCCATGGGCAAGCTCGTGGTGCGCTGGAGCCACAGCCGGGGCCGCCACCGCGACGAGACGATCGAGGCGCTCGCCGCCCGGTTCATGGAGGCGCTCCGCGCCCTCATCGCGCATTGCCTCTCGGCCGAGGCGAGGGGGAACACCCCCTCCGACTTCAAGAAGGTCGAGCTGAGCCAGAAAGAGCTTTCGGACATGCTGCTGATCCTGGACGCCGAGGAGCCGACGAAATGAGCCGCACGAACATCGAAGACATCTATCCCCTCTCCCCGATGCAGCAGGGGATGCTGTTCCACACGCTGTACGCGTCCGAGGGCGGCGTGTACATCGTGCAGATCAGCGGCGTGCTCCAGGGCAAGCTCGATGTCGCCGCGTTCGAGCGCGCGTGGCGCGCCGTCGTGGATCGCCACCCGCTCCTGCGCACGGCCTTCGTGTGGGAGAAGCAGAAGGAGCCGCTCCAGGTCGTGCGGGAGAAGGTCGCGCTCCCCATCGAGCATCAGGACCTCCGCGCGCTCGGGGCGGACGAGCAGGCTGCGGCGGTCCGGCGCTTCATGGAGACCGATCGGCGGCGCGGGTTCACGCTCACCAAGGCGCCGCTCATGCGCGTCTCGCTCCTCCGGCTCGGCGAGGAGCGGCACCGCTTCGTGTGGAGCTCTCACCACCTCATCCTCGACGGCTGGTCGAAGATGTTCCTGCTCAAAGAGGTCTTCGCGCTCTACTCGTCCTACGCGCAGGGCGAGGAGGCGGTGCTGCCCAAGGGGCGTCCCTTCGGCGACTACATCGCCTGGATGATGAAGCAGGATCTCCGCAAGGCCGAGGCCTTCTGGAAGAAGCAGCTCGACGGCTTCGCCGGGTCGAAGCCGCTCGCCCTCGACAAGGCCCCTTCGACCGGCGAGGAAGAGGGCCCGCGCGAGGAGAAGCGGCTCGTGCTCTCCGAGAGCGCGGCGGCCGGCCTCCAGGCCTTCGCCCGCCAGCACAAGCTCACGCTGAGCACCCTGGTGCAAGGCTCGTGGGCGCTCCTGCTCTCGCGCTACAGCGGTGAGGACGATGTCTGTTACGGCGCCACCGTCTCCGGCCGCTCCGCCCCCGTACCGGGGATCGAGCAGATGGTCGGCCTCTTCATCAACACCATCCCGATCCGGGTGATCGTGAGCCGCGAGGAGCCGATCAAGGACTGGCTCCGGGCCCTGCAAGACCGGCAGTCCGAGGCGCGCGAGTACGAGTACAGCCCGCTCATCAAGGTGCAGGAGTGGGCCAAGATCCCCCGCGGGACGCCGCTCTTCGGCAGCCAGCTCGCGTTCGAGAACTACCCGGTCGACGACTCCTTCAGGAACGAGGGGAAGGGCCTCACCATGGTCGACGGAAAGACCACGGCGCAGACCAATTATCCCCTCACCGTGGTGGCCGCCCTCAAGACGGGAGGCCGCGGCTTGACCATCGATATCTACTTCGATCCCCGCCGCTTCGACGGCCCGGTGATCGATCGGATGCTCGGCCACCTCGAGACACTGCTCGCGGGCATCGTCGAGGATCCCGAGCGCAAGGTGGGTGAGCTGCCCTTCCTCACCGCGGACGAGCGCGAGGAGATCCTCGTCGACTGGAACGACACCGGCGTCGATTTCCCTGCGGGCGCGCGCGTCCACGCGCTCTTCGAGGCGCGCGCCGACAAGACCCCCGACGCGATCGCCCTCGTCGCGGGCGGCGAGCGGCTCACCTACCGGGCGCTGGAGCAGCGCGCCAATCGCCTCGCCAACCACCTCCGCGGGCTCGGGGCCGGCCCCGACAAGGTAGTCGGCCTCAGCCTCGATCGCTCGGCCGATCTGGTGATAGGGCTGCTCGGCGTGCTCAAGTCGGGGGCAGCCTATCTCCCGCTCGACCCCGCGCACCCGCCCTCGCGCCTCGCCCAGATCCTCGCCGAGAGCGGAGCGACCCTGGTGGTGAGCAAGGAGCTCTGTTCGAACAACCTCCCCTCCTCCGTCAAGGTGGTCCGCCTCGACACCGACGCCGCCACGCTGGCCGAGGACTCCGATGCTCGGCCCGACGGCGGCGCGCGCCCCGAGGACCTCTGTTACGTGCTCTTCACCTCCGGCTCCACCGGCAAGCCCAAGGGGGTTTGCGTCGAGCACCGGCAGCTCGTCAACTACGTGCTCGGCGTCGCGCAGCGCCTCGGCCTGCCCCCGGACGCGAGCTACGCGCATGTCTCGACCTTCGCGGCCGATCTCGGCAACACCGTGCTCTTTCCGCCCCTCTGCCTGGGCGGCACGCTCCATATCGTCTCTCAGGAGCTCGGGACCGATCCCAACGGGCTCGCGGCCTATTTCCACGAGGAGGGGATCGACTGCCTCAAGATCGTCCCCTCCCACCTCTCGGCGCTGCTCACCGCGACCCACCCCGAGCGGGTCCTCCCGCAAAAGCTCCTCGTGCTCGGCGGCGAGGCGTCGAGCTGGGACCTCGTGCGCAAGGTCGAAGAGCTCCGGCCCGGCTGCCGGATCATGAACCACTACGGCCCCACCGAGACCACGGTGGGCGTGATCACCCACGCCGTCGAGCCGGGCCAGGTCGTCGAGGGAGCGCCGATCGTGCCCCTCGGCCGGCCGCTCCCGAACAGCCGCATTTACCTGCTCGATCGCTCGATGCAGCCGGTGCTCCCCGGCGTCCCCGGTGAGGTCTTCATCGGCGGAGCCGGCGTCGCCCGGGGCTATGTCAACCGGCCCGACCTGACGGCCGAGCGCTTCGTCCCCGATCCCTTCGCCGGGGCTCCGGCGCGGATGTACCGCACCGGCGATCGCGCCCGCTTCCTCCCGGACGGGACCATCGTCTTCCTCGGCCGCGCCGACGATCAGGTGAAGATCCGCGGCTACCGCATCGAGCTCGGCGAGATCGAGGGCGCGCTGCTCGCTTGCCCGGGGGTCAAGGAGGCCGTCGTGCTCTGCGAGGTCGCCGAGGGGCGCCCGGACGACAAGCGCATCGTCGCCTACCTGGTGTCGAGCGCGCACGACGTGGCCGAGCTCCGCCGGGCGCTCGACGACAAGCTCCCCGACTACATGATCCCGTCGGCCTTCGTCTTCCTCGACGCCCTGCCGCTCACGCCGAACGGGAAGATCGATCGGCTGGCGCTGCTGGCCCGCGCGCCCACTGCGGCCGAGCACGGCGCCGAGGGCTACGTGGCGCCGCGCGGGCAGGTCGAGGAGATGCTGCACGGCATCTGGGCCGATGTCTTCGGCAAGGAGAAGATCGGCGTCCACGAGCGCTTCGCCGATCTCGGCGGCCACTCGCTGCTCGCCATCCAGATCATCGCCCGCACGCGCGACGCGTTCCAGGTCCAGCTCCCGCTGCGCGCCATCTTCGAGGCGCCGACCATCGCCGCGCTCGCCGCCGAGATCGAGGCCGCCATCCGCGAGGAGGCCGGCACCCTCACGCCGCCCATCGTCAAGATCCCGCGCGATCGCCCGCTCCGCGTCTCCTTCGCCCAGGAGCGGCTCTGGTTCGTCGATCAGCTCGAGTCGGACAACGCGGCTTACCACGTCTCGCTCGCGCTGCGCCTGATCGGCCGGCTCGACGCGGACGCCCTCGCCCGCGCGCTCGCCGAGATCGTCCGGCGCCACGAGGTGCTGCGCACGACCTTCACCGCGGTCAACGGCAAGCCCTTCCAGATCATCCACCCGCCGCCCGGCCCTGCGCTCGCCTTCCAGGATTTCAGCGGCGTCGACCCCGCCGAGCGCGAGCCCGCAGCCCGCAAGGCGATGAGCGCAGAGTACGTTCGACCCTTCGATCTCGCAGCGGGGCCCCTCTTCCGGCAGAAGCTCTTCCGGCTCTCCGAGGAGGATCACGTCGTGCTGTTGACGATGCACCACATCGTCACCGACGCCTGGACCCGCTCGATCTTGAACCGCGAGCTCGCCGCCCTCTACGGCGCGTTCACCCGGGGCGAGCCCTCGCCGCTCCCGGAGCTGCCCATCCAGTACGCCGATTTCTCCGAGTGGCAGCGGAGCTTCCTCTCCGGCGAGGTCCTCGATCGCCACCTCGCCTACTGGAAGCAGCAGCTCGAAGGAGCGCCGGCGACCATCGAGCTGCCGACCGATCGGCCGCGCCCGCCCGTGCTGAGCTTTCGCGGCGCCATCCTGCCGCTCTCGATGTCGCACGAGGTGCACCAGGGCCTGCTCCAGGTCTGCAGGCGCGAGGGCACGACCCTCTTCATGGTGCTCTTCGCCGCGTACAGCGTGCTCTTGCACCGCTACTCGGGCCAGACCGATCTCTCGGTGGGCACGCCGGTGCTCACCCGCACGAAGAGCGAGACCGAGGGCCTGATCGGCTTCTTCGTCAACACGCTGGTGCTGCGCGCCCGGCTCACGCCGGAGCTCCCCTTCCTCGAGCTGCTCGCGAAGGTGCGCGAGGTGTGCGTCGAGGGCTACGCCCACCAGGACATGCCCTTCGAGCGGCTCGTGCAGGAGCTCGCGCCGGAGCGCGATCCCGGCCGGACGCCGCTCTTCCACGTGCTCTTCACCGTGCTCAACGCCCCGAGCGAGGCCATGACCTTGCCCGGGCTCACGCTGCGCACGGGCGGGCAGGAGCGCGCCACCGCCAAGTTCGATCTCTCGCTCGGCTTCTGGGAGGGCCCGAACGGCCTCGCCGGCGCGATCGAGTACAGCACCGATCTCTTCGACGCCGCGACCATCCAGCGGATGATCACCCACCTCCGCGCGCTGCTCGAAGGCATCGCCGCCGCGCCCTCCACGCCGGTCGCGGAGCTGCCGATCCTCGGCGAGGACGAGCGGAACAAGCTCCTCTCCTTCCGCGGCGTCGCGACCGATTTCCCCCGCGAGTCAGGCCTGCCCGCGCTCTTCGAGGCCATCGCCGACGCCCACCCCGACGCCGTGGCCGCCCGCTACGACGGGCGCGAGATCACGTATCGCGAGCTCGATCGACGCGCGACGAAGCTCGCCCGCCACCTGCGCGACAGGGGCGTCACCCAGGGCGCGCCGGTGGGCCTCTACGCGCCCCGGTCGATCGACATGATCGTGGCCATGCTCGGCATCCTCAAGGCCGGCGGCGCCTATGTCCCGCTCGACCCCGATTTCCCGGTCGCGCGCCTCGGCTTCATGATGAAGGACGCCGCGATCCAGGTGATCGTGGCCTCCGTCCCCGTCGACGCCGATCTCCCGCTCGACGGCGTGACGGTGGTGAAGACCCACGACCACGCCGAGGCGATCGCCGCCGAGGACGACGCGCGGCTCGCGCTCCCGCTCTCCGGGGAAGACCTCGCCTACGTGCTCTACACCTCGGGCTCCACCGGGGTCCCCAAGGGCGTGTGCGTCCTCCACCGCAACATCGCCCGCCTGGTGATCGAGACCGATTACGTCACGCTCGGGCCCGGCGATCGGATCGCCCAGGCCGCCAGCTCGACGTTCGACGCGGCGACCTTCGAGATCTGGGGCGCGCTCCTCACCGGCGCCGCGGTGGTGGGCGTCCCCAAGGACACCGCGCTCTCCCCGCACCGCTTCGCCGATCTGCTCCGCGCGGAGAAGATCACCACGCTCTTCCTCACGACGGCGCTCTTCAACGGGATCATCCGCGAGCTGCCCTCGGCCTTCCACACGCTCGACACCGTGCTCTTCGGCGGCGAGGCGGTCGATCCCCAGGTGGTGATCGAGGCCCTGCGCGAAGGGCCGAAGCGCCTCCTCCATGTCTACGGTCCCACCGAGACGACCACGTTCGCCACATGGCACCACGTGGAGCATGTCCCGCTCTCCGCGGTGACGGTGCCCATCGGCCAGGCGCTCGCCAACACCCGCCTCCACGTGCTCGACGGCGCGCGGAAGCCCTGCCCGATCGGGGTCCGCGGCGAGCTCTACATCGGCGGCGACGGCGTGGCCCGCGGCTACCTGAATCGACCCGAGCTGACGGCCGAGCGCTTCATCCAGAGCCCCTTCGATCCGAAAGATCGGCTCTACCGCACCGGCGACATCGTGCGCTGGCTCCCCGAAGGAGCGCTGGAGTTCGTGGGCCGGGTCGATCACCAGGTGAAGATCCGCGGCTACCGCATCGAGCTCGGCGAGATCGAGGCCGTGCTCGCCCGCCACCCGGAGGTGAGGGAGTCGATCGTGATCCCCTGGGAGTACGGCCCGGGGGACAAGCGCCTCGTCGCTTATCTCGTCCCGAACGAGCTGCCCGGGCCCTCGTCCGACGATCTCAAGAGCTTCCTCGAAGGCGAGCTGCCCGACTACATGGTCCCGACCGCGTTCGTGACACTGGAGGCCTTCCCGCTCAACGAGAACGGCAAGATCAACCGCAAGGCGCTGCCCGATCCAGAGAGCGTCAACACCGAGGGCGAGGGGACGTACGTCGCTCCGCGCGGCCCGGTGGAGGAGGTGCTGGCCGGCATCTTCGCCGACGTGCTCAAGCTCCCGATCGAGCGCGTCGGGGCTCGCGACGGCTTCTTCGAGCTCGGCGGTCACTCGCTGATGGCGACCCAGGTGATCGCGCGGATCCGCGACACCTTCCACGTCGATCTCCATGTCCGCACGATCTTCGACGAGGCCACCCTGGCCGATCTCGCGATGCGCGTGGACGAGGCGATGCGCGCCGAGCACGGGATCGAGCTGCCCCCGCTCTACCCGATGGAGCGGCCGGAGGAGATCCCGCTCTCCTTCGCGCAGGAGCGCCTCTGGTTCCTCGATCAGCTCGACCCCGGCAACGCCGCGTACCACATCCCGCTCGCCATCCGGCTCGAAGGGCCGCTCGACATCGGCGCGCTCGATCGCGCCCTCAAGGAGGTGGTCTATCGCCACGAGGCGCTCCGGACCACCTTCACCCAGGTCGGCGATCGGCCCGTCGCCGTCATCCACGAACAGTCGGAGATCACCCTCTCGGTCGCCCGCTTCCCGGAGGCCTCGCGCGACGCGCGGATCGAGGCGGCGCGCAAGGAGGCGGTCGCGCTCGTGCGCGCGCCCTTCGATCTCGAGAAGGGCCCGCTCCTCCGCGCCCGCCTCTTCGTGCTCGGGCCGAACGATCACGCGCTCGTGATCGCGATGCACCACATCATCGCCGACGGCTGGTCCCTCGGCGTGCTCAACCGCGAGCTCGGGACGCTCTACGCGGCGTTCCGCTCCGGCCGCCCGGCCGAGCTGCCGGAGCTCCAGGTGCAGTACGCGGACTACGCCATCTGGCAGCGCGAGTGGATGACGGGCGAGATCGAGGCCCTCCAGCTCGCCTACTGGACCGAGCGGCTCTCGGGCGCCCCCGCGGCCATCGATCTGCCCACCGACAGGCCGCGGCCGCCCGTGCCCTCGCTGCGCGGCGCCCGCAAGCCCTTCACCTTCCCCGCGGATCTCGCGCAAGGCCTGAAGGAGCTGTCCCGCGCCGAGGGCGTCACGCTGTTCATGGTGATGCTCGCGGCCTTCGACGTGCTGCTCCACCGCTATACGGGGCAGGACGACATCGTGGTCGGCTCGCCGATCGCCAACCGAGGCCGGATGGAGACCGAGGGCCTCATCGGCTTCTTCGTCAACACCCTCGTCCTCCGCAACCGGATCTCGGGTGAGCAGACCTACAAGGAGCTGCTCCACCACGTGAAGGACACCTGCCTCGGCGCCTACGCGCACGAGAACCTGCCCTTCGAGCGCCTCGTCGCCGAGCTTTCGCCGACGCGCGACATGAGCCGATCACCGCTCTTCCAGGTGATGCTCGTGCTCCAGAACGTCCCCGAAGACGCGATGAGCCTGCCCGGGCTCAAGCTCAGCAGCCTCGGCACCGAGAGCGTGACCGCCAAGTTCGATCTGCTCATGGCGGTGGTGGAGCGCGGCAGCGCGCTCGGCGGATCGCTGGAGTACGCGACCGATCTCTACGATCCGGAGACGATCGATCGCCTCCTCGTCCATTTCGAGACCTTGCTCCGGAGCATCGTCGCGTCGCCCGATCGCAAGGTGAAGGATCTGTCGCTCCTGCCGGAGAGCGAGCGATCGATCCTGCTCGACCGCTGGCGCGGCGCGAGGACCGATTACCCGCGCGACGCCTCGATTCACCAGATCTTCGGCGAACAGGCCGCCGCGACGCCTCACGCCGTCGCGCTCAGCGCCGGGGGCCGCGCCGTCTCCTATCAGGAGCTCGATGCCCGATCGAATCAGCTCGCGCACCTGCTCCGCGAGCGCGGCGTCGCGCCCGGAGCGCCGGTGGGCCTCTACCTGCGCCGCTCGCCGGAGACCTTCGTGGCCATCCTCGGCGTCCTCAAGGCCGGCGGCGCGTACATGCCGCTCGACCCCGACTATCCTGCGTCGCGCCTCGCGTGGATGATCGAGGACGCGGGGCTCTCGCTCGTCCTCGCCGCCGGGCCGCTCCCGGCCGATCTCGGCGTCGGCGCGGCCTCGGTGATCGATCTCTCCGCCGAGGCGGGAGCGCTCTCGCAGCGGCCGACCTCCGCTCCGCCCTCCGTGAGCCGCGGAGACAGCCTCGCCTACCTCATGTACACCTCGGGCTCCACGGGCACACCCAAGGGGGTCTGCGTGCCCCACCGCGCCGTGGTCCGCCTGGTGAAGCAGACCTCGTACGCACACTTCGGCGAAGACGTGGTCTTCCTCCAGCTCGCGCCGCTCGCCTTCGACGCCTCCACCCTGGAGATCTGGGGGCCTCTGCTCAACGGTGGTCGTCTCGCGATCTTCCCGCCGGAGCGCCCGACGCTGGAGCAGATTGGCCAGGTCATCGCCGCGGAGGGTGTCAATTCACTCTGGCTCACCGCCGGCCTGTACAACGCGATGATCGACGCGAGCCCCGAGGGGTTGCGCCCCTTGAAGCAGCTCCTCGTCGGCGGCGAGGCCCTCTCTCCCGCGCATATCCACAAGGGGATAGAGCTCTTGCCCGGGGTCCGGATCATCAATGGATATGGCCCCACCGAGGGCACGACGTTCAGCGTGTGTCACACCATCACCGAAGAAGACGCGCGCTCGTTCATCCCCATCGGCTTCCCGATCGCCAACACCTTCGCGTACGTGCTCGACGAGCAGCGGGGCCTCGCGCCCATCGGCGTCCCGGGCGAGCTGTACGTCGGCGGCGACGGCCTCGGGCTCGGGTACCTGAGCCGGCCCGAGCTGACGGCCGAGCGCTTCGTCGAGAGCCCCTTCGAGCCGGGCGCGCGCCTCTACCGCACGGGGGACTGGGTCCGCTACCGCGCCGACGGCGCGCTGCTCTTCCTCGGGCGGCGCGATCAGCAGGTCAAGCTGCGCGGTCACCGCATCGAGCTCGGCGAGATCGAGGCCGTGCTCGCGAAGCACCCGGCGCTCGCCGAGGTGGTGGTGGTGATGCGCGAGGACAACCCGGGAGACAAGCGTCTCGCGGCGTACCTCGTCGCGCGCGAGGTCGCGCCCGCGGCGGCGGAGCTCGCGGCCTTCCTCCGCGAGAAGCTCCCCGAGCACATGATCCCGTCGGCCTTCGTGTCGCTCGACGCGATGCCGCTCACCGAGAACGGCAAGGTCGATCGCGCCGCGCTCCCGGTGCCCGCCGCCTCGCTCGGCGAGGCGACGCAGATCGCCCCGAGCACGCCCATCGAGGAGATGCTCGCGGGCATCTTCGCCGAGGTGCTCGGCCTGCCCCAGGTCGGCGCCGAGGACGATTTCTTCGCGCTCGGCGGCCACTCGCTGCTCGCGACGACGGCCATCTCCCGCATCCGCGCGGCCTTCGGCGTCGAGCTCCCGCTCCGCGCGATGTTCGAGGCGCCCACGCCGGCCGCGCTCGCGATCCGGATCGAGGGCGCACAAAAGGCCGGGCACGGGCTCCCGGTCCCGCCGATCACGCGCGCCCCGGAGGGGCAGGGCAGGGTGCTCTCGTTCGGACAGGAGCGGCTGTGGTTTTTGGCCGAGCTCGATCCGGACGACCCGTCGTACCTGCTCCCCTTCGCGGTTCGCCTCGAAGGCAAGCTCGATCGGGGCGCGCTCCTCGCGGCCCTGCGCGCCGTCGCGGCCCGCCACGAGGTGCTGAGGACGACGTATCCCACCGTTGACGGAAAGGCCGAGCCGGTGGTCTGCTCCGAGCTCGACATCGCGATGCCCGTCGTCGATCTCGGCGATCTCGCGCCCGACGCGCGGGAGGCGGCGGTCCGCGAGGCGGTCGAGCAAGAGGCGCGGCAGCCCTTCGATCTCGCGACGGGCCCGCTCGTGCGCGCGCGGCTCTTCGCCCTGGGCGCGGAGGAGCATGTCCTCTTCGTCACCCTCCACCACATCGCCTCCGACGGCTGGTCGACCGCGGTGCTGATCCACGAGCTCACCGCGCTCTACTCGGCCTTCAGCGAGGGCAAGCCGTCCCCGCTCCCCGAGCTCCCCATCCAGTACGCCGACTACGCCGCGTGGCAGCGCCGCTTCCTCTCGGGCGCCGTCCTCGACGCGCAGATCGCCTACTGGGAGAAGGAGCTCCAGGGCATGCCTCAGGCGCTCGATCTACCCGCGGATCACCCGCGCCCGCCCGTGCAGTCGCACCGCGGCGCCCGCGCGACGTTCACCTTGCAGAAGGCGCTGATCGACGAGGCGGAGTCCGTGGCGAGGCGGGAGCAGGCCACGCTCTTCATGGTCCTCTTCGCCGCCTGGGCCGCGCTCCTCCACCGCTACACGGGCCAGGACGACTTCGCGATCGGCTCGCCGATCGCCGGCCGCGCCCAGGGCGAGACGGAGAAGCTCATCGGCTTCTTCGTCAACACCTTGGTCCTCCGCGCCAGGGTCTCGGGCGATCTCTCCTTCCTCGATCTCGTCCGCCGCGTGAAGGAGACTTGCCTCGGCGCCTACGCGCATCAAGACCTGCCCTTCGAGCGCCTCGTGCAGCGCCTCGCCCCCGAGCGCGACATGAGCCGCGCGCCGCTCTTCCAGGGGATGTTCACCCTCCAGAACACCCCCGAGGCGTCGATCAACCTCCCCTCGCTCCGCTTGCGGAGCCTCTCCGCCGAGGGCGCGACCGCGAAGTTCGATCTCTCGCTCACGCTCACCGGCGGCCCCGAGGGGATGCTCGGCTCGCTCGTCTACGCCACCGATCTCTTCGAGCCCGGGACGATCGAGCGCATGAAGGGGCACTTCTCGACGCTGCTCCTCCGCATGCTCGCGAGCCCCGATCGCCCGATCGCCGAGCTGTCGATGATGGAGGAGCACGAGCGCGCGCAGGTCGTCGAGGCCTGGAACGCGACGCACGTCGACTATCCCGCGGGCACCCGCCTGCACGAGCTCTTCGAGGTCCAGGCACGGAAGACGCCCGACGCCACCGCGGTGGTCTTCGAGCAGGAGAGCCTCTCGTACCGCGCCCTCGACGAGCAGGCGAACCGCCTCGCCAACGCGCTCAAGCGCCTCGGCGTGGGGCCGGACACCCTGGTCGGCGTGTGCATGGATCGATCGATCGCGCTCGTGATCGCGCTCTTCGGCGTGCTCAAGGCCGGCGGCGCCTACGTGCCCCTCGACCCTTCGTACCCGAGGGATCGGCTCGATTACATGATCGTCGAGGCCAAGGCGAAGGTCATCCTCACCGAGGAGCGCCTGCTCGGCACCTTGCCGGCCGGAGAGGCCCACCTGCTCGCGCTCGACACGCTGAGCCTCGACGCCGAGAGCGCGTCGGCGCCGCCGTGCGACGCGACGGAGGAGAGCCTCGCCTACGTGCTCTTCACCTCGGGATCCACGGGTCGGCCCAAGGGAGCGATGATCCCTCACCGCGCCATCGTCAATCACATGCGATGGATGGCCTCCACCTGGCCGCTCGACGCGCACGACGCGGTCTTCCAGAAGACGCCGATGAGCTTCGACGCCTCGGTGTGGGAGTTCTATGCGCCGCTCATGGCCGGGGCGCGCCTCGTCCTCGCGCGCCCCGACGGGCACCGCGATCCGGGCTACCTCGTGTCCGCGATGATCGAGCACAAGGTGACGGTGCTCCAGGTCGTCCCCTCGCTGCTCGAGCTCGTCTGCGACGTGCCGGGCCTCGAGCGGGTCACCTCGCTGCGCCTGCTCTACGCGGGCGGCGAGGCCCTCCAGCGCGCGCTGGTCGAGCGGGTGTGGGACACGCTCCCGCGGCCCGAGATCATCAACCTGTACGGCCCGACGGAGTGCACGATCGACTCGACCTACGGGGTGAGCGATCGCCGCCCGACCGGCGCCGCGATGGAGCCGATCGGCCGGCCCATCGCCAACATGCAGGCCTACGTGCTCGACGCCCGCCTCGCGCCCGCGCCCATCGGCGTCCCCGGCGAGCTTTGCCTCGCGGGCGCCGGCGTCGGGCGCGGATACCTGGGCCAGCCCGATCTCACCGCCGAGCGCTTCGTGCCGAACCCCTTCGGTCCCGGCTCGCTCTACAAGACAGGCGATCTCTGCCGGTATCTCCCGAGCGGCGCGCTCGAGTACCTCGGCCGCGTCGATCAGCAGGTCAAGGTGCGCGGCTACCGGATCGAGCTCGGCGAGATCGAGAGCGTCCTCGCCGCCCACCCCGGGATCCAGGCCGCCGTGGCGATCGTGCGCGAGGACATCCCCGGCGAGCGACGCCTCGTCGCGTACCTCGTGCCGAGCGGCGACTCGCTGAGCGTGGCCGAGCTGCGCTCCTTCCTCCGCGCCAAGCTGCCCGACTACATGGTCCCGGCCGCGTTCGTGTGGATGATGGATCTCCCGCTCCTCGCGAGCGGCAAGGTCGATCGCAGGGCGCTCCCGGCGCCCGACGAGGCGCGCCCCGATCTCGACGAGGAGTACGAGGCGCCCTCGAAGCACATCGAGGCGGAGCTCGCGGCCATCTGGGCCTCGGTGCTGCGCCTGCCCAAGGTGGGCATCCACGACAACTTCTTCGCCCTCGGCGGAGACTCGATCCTCTCCATCCAGATCGTCTCCCGCGCGGCCCAGGCCGGCATCCGCCTGACGCCGCGCCAGGTGTTCCAGCACCAGACCATCGCCGAGCTGGCGGAGGTCGCGAGCCACGCCGTGCCGCCCGCGTCCGCGGAGCAGGGCCTGGTGACGGGCCCCGTCCCGCTAACCCCGATCCAGCGCTGGTTCTTCGAGCAGAAGCTCACCGCGGCCCACCACTACAACCAGTCGTTCCTGCTCGTGAGCCGCGACGAGCTCGTCCCGTCGCACGTCGAGGCGGCGGTGAGCGCGCTGCTCGAGCACCACGACGCGCTCGCCCTCCGCTTCACGAAGGAGGACGGGAAGATCGCCGCGCACATCGCCGGCGCCGAGGCGAGGAAGGCCGCGTTCGAGCACCACGACCTGACGGGCCACAGCCCCGGAGAGCAGGCCGCGGCGATCGAGAAGGCGAGCAGCGAGGCGCAGGCGAGCCTCGATCTCGCGCATGGCCCGCTCGTCCGGGTGCTGCTCTTCTCGCTCGGCAAAGATCGCAAGAGCCGGCTCTTCGTGGCGGTCCACCACCTCGCCGTTGACGGTGTGTCCTGGCGTGTCCTCCTCGACGATCTCTCCACAGTGTACGGGCAGATCGAGCGCGGGATCGCGCCCGCGCTCCCGCCGAAGACGACGTCGTTCAAGCAGTGGGCCGAGCGGCTCGCCGCCCACGCGCAGAGCGAAGAGGTGAGGGGAGAGCTCGCCTACTGGCTCGCGGACGCGCGCAGGAAGGCGCCGCGCTTCCCGGTCGACACGCCGGACGTCCGCGACACCCAGGCGACGGCGCACCCGATCAACGTCGCCCTCGAGGCCGAGGAGACGCAGGCCCTGCTCCACGAGGTGCCCAAGGCCTACCGGACGCAGATCAACGACGCGCTCCTCGCCGCCCTGCTCCTCGCGTTCAAGGGGCTCACGGGCGAGGACGCGCTCCAGATCGATCTCGAAGGCCACGGCCGTGAAGAGCTCTTCCCGGACGTCGATCTGACCCGCACCGTCGGGTGGTTCACCACGCTCTACCCAGTCCGCCTCCAGCTCGACGACGACGGCCCGGGCAGCGCGCTCAAGGCCGTGAAGGAGCAGCTCCGCGCCGTCCCGGGGCGCGGCATCGGCTACGGCCTGCTCCGCTACCTCGGCGGCGCGGAGGCCGAGCGCCTCGCCGCGCTCCCGCGCTCCGAGGTGATCTTCAACTACCTCGGCCAGCTCGATCAGGCGCTCGCCGAGGACGCGCACCTGCGCCCGTCACGCGAGGCGAGCGGCAAGCCCCGCAGCCCCGACGGCGAGCGCACCCACCTGCTCGAGGTGAGCGCCAAGGTCACCGGCGGCCGGATGGTGGTGACGTTCACCTACGGCGAGAAGGCCCACCGCCGCGAGACGGTGAGCTCGCTCGCCGACGGCTTCCTCGCCTCGCTCCGCGCGATCATCGAGCACTGCCAGTCGCCCGAGGCCGGCGGTTACACCCCCTCCGATTTCCGCAAGCGGGTGAGCCAGGCGACCCTCAACAAGCTCGCGGCCCTCTCGGCCCACAATCCGGACGACGATGAAGAACATTGAAGACATCTACGGCCTGTCGTCGATGCAGCAGGGGATGCTGTTCCACAGCATCAGCCATCGGCACAAGGACCTGTACTTCAAGCAGCTCACCTGGGGCGTCTCGGGTGATCTGAACCCTGTCGCGTACCAGAAGGCCTGGGAAGACCTCGTCGCGCGGCACCCTGTCCTCCGCACCGCCTTCGTCTGGGAGGCGGCCGAGGGCCCGCTCCAGGTGGTGCACCAGCGCGTCCGCGTGCCCTTCGAGCACCTCGATCTGCGCGCCCTCCCGCCCGAGGCCCAGGACAAGGAGATCCGCCGCTTCCTCGACGCCGATCGCGAGCGGGGCTTCGATCTCTCCAAGGCGCCGCTGATGCGGCTCGCGCTGATCCGCGTCGAGGACGAGTCGTACCGCGCGGTGTGGAGCCACCACCATCTGATCATGGATGGCTGGTCGCTCCCGCTGCTCTTCAAGGAGGTCTTCTCGCTCTATTTCGGGCGAGCCCAGGGCAAGGAGATCCGCCTGCCGATCCTCCGGCCCTTCGGCGATTACATCGAGTGGCTCGACAAGCAAGATCCCGCGCGCGCCGAGGCCTTCTGGAAGAGCACGCTGCGCGGCTTCTCCGAGCCCACGCCCTTCCGGATCGATCGCCCCGGCGCCGAGCGCGGCCCCGCCGGCGGCTTCTCCGACTACGAGGAGAAGAGCCTCCTGCTCACCGAGAAGGCCACGGCCGCGCTCCAGGCCTTCGGCCGCCAGCACCAGCTCACGCTCAACACCCTCGTCCAGGGCGCGTGGGCCATCCTCCTCTCCCACTACAGCGGCGAGCGCGATCTCGTCTTCGGCACCACCGTCTCCGGCCGATCCGCGCCCCTGCCGGGGATCGATCAGATGCTCGGGGTGTTCATCAACACCCTGCCGCTCCGCGCGGAGGTGCCGCCCGACAGCACCGTGCTCCGCTTCCTGCGCGCCCTGCAGGACAGGCATGCCGAGCTCCGCGAGTACGAGCACACGCC
This sequence comes from Byssovorax sp., assembly GCA_046351295.1. GTDB lineage: Bacteria > Myxococcota_A > Polyangia > Polyangiales > Polyangiaceae > JAXLYT01. The sequence goes on along the minus strand of JAXLYT010000051.1, from coordinate 39,901 downwards.
CTTCGCCGAGGTGCAGGGCTACAGCGAGGTGCCGCGCGGGTTGCCGCTCTTCGAGAGCATCATCGTCTTCGAGAACTACCCGCTCGATCGCTCGACCGTCTCGCCCAAGACGGGCCTCGGCGTGCGCGATCTCAAGAGCATCGTCCGCAACAACTTCCCGATCACCCTGCTCTGCGCGCCCGCGCAGCAGCTCCCCTTCCGCCTCGCCTACGACAAGCGGCGCTTCGACTCCGCGGTGATGGATCGCCTCCTCGGCCACCTCGAGACGATCTTCGAGGCCATCCCGGAGAGCCCGCGCCGTCTCATCAAGGACCTGCCCTACCTCCTGCCCGACGAGCGGCGCACGCTGATCACGGGGTGGAACCAGACGGCGCACGACTACCCGCGGGAGGCATGCGTCCACGAGCTCTTCGAGGCGTGGGCCGAGAAGACGCCGGACGCCGCCGCCCTCCAGTTCGAGGAGCGCTCGCTCACCTATCACGAGCTCAACCAGCGAGCGAACCGCCTCGCCCACTACCTCCGCAAGCAGGGGGTCGGTCCGGACAGCATCGTCGCCATCAGCCTCGCGGCGTCGCTGGAGACCGTGATCGCGCTGCTCGCCGTGCTCAAGTCGGGGGGCGCGTACGTGCCGCTCGATCCGGAGCTGCCGCGCGAGCGCCTGCTCCACATGGTGACGGACACGAAGGCCAAGGTCGTGCTCACGCAGCCGATCTGGGCGCCGCTCTTCGAGGGCGGCGCGGCCGAGGTCCTCTCGCTCACCAACGGGAGCGCGCCCTGGGATCGCGAGAGCCACGAGAACCTCGCGCGCCTCGGATCGAGCGCGAGCCTCTGCTACGTGCTCTTCACGTCCGGCTCCACGGGGCGGCCCAAGGGTGTCGCCATCGAGCACCGCCAGCTCGTCAACTACACCCGCGGCGTCGCGCGCCGCCTCCACCTCGGCCCGGGCGCGAGCTACGCCCTCGTGTCGACCTTCTCGGCCGATCTCGGCAACACCGTGATCTTCCCCGCGCTCACCGGGGGCGGCGTGTTGCACGTCGTGTCCCACGAGCGCACGATGGATCCCGACGCGCTCGCCGAGTACTTCGATCGCCACCGGATCGACTGCCTCAAGATCGTCCCCTCGCACCTCTCCGCGCTCCTCAGCGGCGCGCGCCCGGAGCAGGTGATCCCGCGCAAGGTGCTCGTCCTCGGCGGCGAGGCGTCGAGCTGGGAGCTCATCGAGCGCATCTTCGCGCTCGCGCCCGACTGCACCATCCTGAACCACTACGGCCCGACCGAGACCACGGTTGGCGTGCTCACCTACCCGGTGGAGAAGGGCAAGCGCGAGCCCCTTGCGCCGATCGTCCCCCTCGGCCGCCCGCTCGACAACAGCCGCATCTACGTGCTCGACGCCTCGATGCAGCCCGTCCCCGTCGGCGTCCCCGGCGAGGTGTACATCGGCGGCGACGGCGTGGCGCGCGGCTACCTCGACCGCGCCGAGCTCACCGCCGAGCGCTTCCTGGCCGATCCCTTCGTCGCGGGAGGCCGCGTGTACCGGACGGGCGACTCGGCCCGCTACCTGCCGAACGGCAACCTCCTCTTCCTCGGCCGCATCGATCATCAGGTGAAGATCCGCGGCTTCCGCATCGAGCTCGGCGAGATCGAGGCGATGCTCGCCGAGCACCCGAGCGTCCGCGAGGCGGTGGTGCTCGTCGACGAGGACGCCGCGGGGCAGAAGCGGCTCGTGGGCTTCGTCGTGCCGCGCCCGGATTTCTCGCCGGCCGCGGCGGACATCATCTCGTTCCTCGAGTCGCGCTTGCCGGACTACATGGTCCCGTCCGCGATCCGCGTGCTCTCGGCGATCCCGCTCACGCCCAACGGGAAGATCGACCGGCGGGCGCTGGGCGAGCTGGGCCGGCAGAGCCGCAAGGAAGAAGGGCGCGACGACAGCCCCCGCACGCCCGTCGAGGAGGTGCTGGAGAGCATCTGGGCCGATGTCTTCGGCCGCAGCAAGGTGGGCATCCACGAGAATTTCAACGATCTCGGCGGCCACTCCCTGCTCGCGATCCAGATCGTCGCCCGCACGCGCGACGCGTTCCAGACCGAGCTGCCCCTGCGCGCCATCTTCGAGTACCCGACCATCGCGGGCCTCGGCGCGCAGGTCGAGGCCTCGCTGCGTGAAGAGGCCGGGCTCGAAGCGCCGCCGATCGCCCGCGCCGACAGGGCTCGCCCGCTCCAGCTCTCCTTCGCCCAGGAGCGCCTCTGGTTCCTCGCGCAGCTCGAGCCGGACAGCCTGTTCTACAACGTCTCGATCGGCCTCCGCTTCGGCGGCCTCCTCGACGCATCCGCCCTCGGCCTCGCCCTCGGCGAGATCGTCCGCCGTCACGAGGTCCTGCGCACCACCTTCACGGCCGTCGATGGAGAGCCCGCGCAGATCGTCCACCCCGCCGCGCCGCTCGCGCTCCCGCTCACCGACGTGAGCGCGCTCCCCGCCGAGCAGCGCGAGGCCGCGGCCCGGGCCGAGGTCGACGCCGAGGCGAAGCGCCCCTTCGATCTCGGCGCGGGGCCGCTCTTCCGCCCGCGCCTCATCCGCCTCGCCGAAGACGATCACGTGCTGCTCATCTCGATGCACCACATCGTCTCCGACGCCTGGACGCGCGGCATCCTCCTCCGCGAGCTCTCGGCGCTCTACGGCGCCTTCTCCCGCGGCGAGATATCACCGCTCCCCGAGCTGCCGATCCAGTACGCCGACTATGCCGCCTGGCAGCGGGGCTGGCTCCGGGACGAGGCCCTCGAACGGCAGCTCTCGTACTGGAAGCAGCAGCTCGCCGGCGCGCCGCCGGTCCTCGAATTCCCGTCCGACAGGCCGCGTCCTCCGGTGATGAGCCACCGCGGGGCCATGCGCACCTTCACCCTCCCCGGCGAGATCCAGAAGGGTTTGCAGGAGCTGTCCCGCAAGGAGGGCGTCACCCTCTTCATGACCCTGCTCGCGGCGTTCACGACGCTGCTCCACCGCTACTCCGGAGAGGGCGATGTCTGCGTCGGCACACCGATGCTCAACCGCACCAAGGTGGAGGCAGAGGGCCTGATCGGCTTCTTCGTCAACACCCTGGTGATCCGGACGCCCATCACCTCCGAGCAAACCTTCCTGGAGGTGCTCGCCAAGGTGCGAGAGACCTGCCTCGGCGCGTATGCGCACCAGGACATGCCCTTCGAGCGCCTCGTGCAGGAGCTTTCGCCCGAGCGCGATCTCAGCAAGACACCGCTCTTCCAGGCGATGTTCACCTTCCAGAACGCCGCCCGCGAGCCGATGGGCCTGCCCGGCCTCACCCTGCGCAGCGGCGCGCTCGAGAGCGGGACGACCAAGTTCGATCTCACCCTCTCGATGGGTGAGGGGCAAAAGGGCCTCTCGGGGTACTTCGAGTACTCCACAGACCTGTTCGACCCGTCCACCATCGATCGGATGATTGGCCACCTGGGGGTCTTGCTCGCGGGCATCTCCCACAACCCGGAGTCCAGGGTCTGGGAGCTGCCGATCCTCACCGCCGAGGAGCGCCGCCGCCAGATCGTCCAGTGGAACGACACCGCGGGGCCGTTCCCGAGCGAGTCGTGCGCGCACGAGCCGGTGGAGCGGCAGGCCGCGCTCACCCCGGACGCGGTGGCCGTCACGTTCGAAGGAAAGACGCTCACCTATCGTGATCTCAACGAGCGTGCCAATCGCCTGGCCCACCACCTCCGCCGCTTCGGCGTCGGCCCCGACGTGCCGGTGGCGATCAGCGTCCAGCGCTCCTTCGATCTGATCATCGGCGTGCTCGCCATCCACAAGGCCGGGGGCCCGTATCTCTCGCTCGATCCGGAGTATCCCCGCGAGCGGTTGATCTTCATGGTGGAGGACACCCGGGCGCCGGTGATCCTGTCTCAAAGCGCCCTCGCCGACACGCTCCCTCCGAGCGAGGCCAAGGTCATCCTCCTCGACGCGGACTGGGGCGAGATCGAGAAGGAGCCGAGCCATGACCTCGATCGCGCCGGGCTCACCTCCGATCACCTGGCTTATCTGATCTACACCTCGGGCTCGACCGGCAAGCCCAAGGGCGTGGGGATGACCCACCGCGGCCTCGCCAACCTGATCGCTTACCAGAACAGCGGCGGGCCCGGGAACGTGCGCACGCTCCAGTTCGCCTCCGCGAGCTTCGATGTCTTCTTCCAGGAGACGTACTCCACGCTCGGCGCCGGCGGCGTGCTCGTCCTCGTCTCGGAGGAGGGCCGCCGCGACAGCGAGCGGCTGCTCCGGCTGATGGCCGACGAGAAGGTCGAGCGCCTCTTCATCCCCCCGGTGGCGCTCCAGCAGCTCGCCGAGATCGACGCGCCCGACGAGCATTTCCCGACGGGCCTGCGCGAGATCATGTCCGGCGGCGAGGCGCTCCAGATCACGCCGAAGGTCATGGCCTTCCTCGACCGGATGCCCGGGTGCGTGATGCGCCACCACTACGGCCCGTCCGAGAACCACCTCACCTGCGAGCTCGTGATGACGGGCGACTCGCATGCGTGGCCGGCTCTCCCGCCGATCGGCCGGCCGATCCGCAACGTGCGGACCCACGTGCTCGACGCGCACCTCCAGCCCGTCCCGATCGGGGTCCCCGGCGAGCTCTGCATCGGCGGCGCAGATGTCTCCCCCGGCTACCTGAACCGCCCCGAGCTCACCGCCGAGCGCTTCGTGCCCGACCCGTTCTTCCGGGAGATCGAGGCCGAAAAGGGCCCGATCGAGCCCTTGCCGTCGGGCTCGCCGCTGCGCCTGCCCCCGCGGCTCTACCGCACCGGCGATCGGGTCCGCTACCGCGCGACAGGCGAGATCGAGTTCCTCGGCCGCATCGACAACCAGGTCAAGATCCGCGGCTTCCGCGTCGAGCTCGGCGAGATCGAGGCGGTGCTCAACAAGCACCCGCTCGTCAACGAGTCGGTGGTCCTGCTCCGCCAGGACACCGCGGGAGACAAGCGTCTCGTGGCTTACCTCGCGCGCAAGGAGGGCGCGCCCCCGGCGGTGAGCGAGCTGCGGGCGTTCCTCAAGGCCACGTTGCCCGAGTACATGGTCCCGCAGGCCTTCGTGCTGATGGACGCCCTCCCGGTGGCCGGCACGGGCAAGGTCGATCACCGCGCGCTCCCCGCGCCCGACGCGAGCGCGCTCGGAGAGCGAGCCGCGGTGGCGCCGCGCGGACCGATCGAAGAGGCCCTCGCCGGCATCTTCGCCGAGGTGCTCAAGGTGTCGGCGGAGCAGGTCGGCGCGCACGACGGCTTCTTCGATCTCGGCGGCCACTCGCTCCTCGCCACGCAGGTCATCTCCCGCATCCGCGCGGCCTTCGGCGTCGAGCTGCCGCTGCGCGCCCTCTTCGAGGCGCCCTCCGTGGCCGATCTCGGCAAGCGGGTGAGCGCGCTGCTCGAGGCGGCCGAGGGCATCGACGTCCCGCCCGTCACGCGCGTCCCGCGCGACGAGACGCTGGTGCTCTCCTTCGGCCAGGAGCGCCTCTGGTTCCTCGCCCAGCTCGATCCCGACGATCCGTCGTACATCATCCCGCTCGCCGTCCGGATGGAAGGCAAGCTCGACGAGGCTGCGCTCCGCGCCTCGATCGACGCCATCGCCCTGCGACACGAGGTCCTCCGCACCACCTTCACCACCCTCGAAGGCAAGCCGGTGCAGGTGATCCACCCCGATCTGCGCGTCGCGCTGGAGACGAGCAGCCTGCGCGGCGTGCCCGATAGCGAGCGCGAGGCCGAGGTGCGCCGGATCGGCCGCGAGGTCCGCCGGCCCTTCGATCTCGCCGCGGGCCCGCTCTTCCGCGCGCGCCTCGTCGAGCTCGATCTCGACGATCACATCCTCTTCCTGGCGATGCACCACATCGTCTCCGACGCCTGGACCATGGGCGTGCTCCGCAAGGAGATCGCCGCGTTCTACCGGGCCTTCACGAGCGGCGCCGATCGCGCGGCCGAGCTCCCCGAGCTGCCGCTCCAGTTCGCCGACTACGCCGCCTGGCAGCGCCGCTTCCTCTCGGGTGAGGCGCTCGACAGGCAGCTCGCCTACTGGACGAAGCGCCTCCACGGCGCGCCCGCCGCGCTCGACGTCCCGGCCGACAGGCCGCGCCCGCCCGTGCCTTCCCACCGCGGTGAGAAGAAGAGCTTCCCCGTCCCGCCCGAGCTCGCCAAGCGCCTGCGCGATCTCTCCCGCAAGCAGGGGGTCACGCTGTTCATGACCCTGCTCGCGGCCTTCGACGTCCTGCTCTACCGCTATACCGGCCAGACCGATCTGATGGTCGGCTCGCCGATCGCGAACCGGACGCGCGGCGAGACCGAGGACCTCATCGGCTTCTTCACCAACACGATCGTCTTCCGCAGCGTGCTCGATCCCGAGCAGCGCTTCGACGAGCTGCTCCAGCGGGTGAAGGAGACCTGCCTCGGCGCGTATGCCCACCAGGACATGCCCTTCGAGCGCCTCGTGCAAGAAGTCTCACCGGGCCGCGATCTCAGCCGGACGCCGCTCTTCCAGGTGGCGATCTCCTTCCAGAACGCCTCGCGCGACGCGTCGAGCCTCCCCGGCCTCTCCCTCCGCCCCGTGGGCGGCGAGTCGCAGACCGCCAAGTTCGATCTCCTCCTCGGCGTCCTCGAAGGGCAGAACGCGCTGAGCGGCATCTTCGAGTACACGACCGATCTCTTCGAGGCCCCGACGATCGAGCGGATGATCGGCCATTACCGCGCGCTGCTCGAGGCCGTCGTCGAGAGCCCCGACAAGAAGCTCTGGGAGCTTCCGATGATCGGCGCCGAGGAGCGGCAAACGCTCCTCGCCCGGGACACGACCGTCGCGCCGCCGCCGAACCTGCTCATCCACGAGCTCTTCGAGGCCGCCGCCGATCGCTTCCCCGACCGGATCGCCGTCACCTTCGAGGGCAAGTCGCTTGCCTACCGCGAGCTCGACGCGCGAAGCAACCAGCTCGCCCACCGCCTGCGCGATCTCGGCGTGGGCCCCGATGTCCTCGTCGGCCTCTGCGTCCAGCGCTCGCTGGAGATGGTCGTGGGCATCCTCGGCATCCTCAAGGCGGGCGGCGCCTATCTCCCGCTCGATCCCGAGTATCCGAGGGATCGCCTGGCCTTCATGGTCGAGGACGCAGAGGCCCCCGTCCTCCTCACGCAGGAGCACTACTCCGTGATGCTGGCGGCGCAGGGCGCCGCGGTGCTCCGCCTCGACGCGGACTGGCCCAGCGTCGCCGGCGAGCCCGCGACGCGGCTGCCGCGCATCAGCGATCCACACCACCTCGCCTACGTGATCTACACCTCGGGCTCGACCGGCAAGCCCAAGGGCGTGCTCATCCCGCACGCGAACGTCGTGCGCCTCTTCCGCTCGACCGATCCCTGGTTCGGCTTCGACGAGCAAGACGTGGTGACGCTCTTCCACTCGTACGCGTTCGACTTCACCGTGTGGGAGCTGTGGGCCGCGCTGCTCTACGGCGGCCGCCTGGTCGTCGTCCCCTACTGGGTGAGCCGCGCGCCTGAGGCCTTCTACAAGCTCCTCTGCGACGAGGGCGTGACCGTCCTGTCGCAGACCCCGTCGGCCTTCCGCCAGCTCATCCACGCCGAGGAGAAGGCCGATCGCGAGGCGCTCTCCCCGCTCGCGCTCCGCACCGTGGTCTTCGGCGGCGAGGCGCTCGATCTCGGCGATCTCCGCCCCTTCTGGGAGCGCCACGGCGACGAGAAGCCCTCGCTCGTCAACATGTACGGCATCACCGAGACGACGGTGCACGTCACCTACCGCCCGGTGCGCCTCGCCGATCTCAGCCGCCCCTGGTCGAGCGTGATCGGCTGCCCGATCCCGGACTTGCAGATCTACGTCCTCGATCCGCACAAGAACCTCTGCCCGATCGGCGTCCCCGGGGAAATGTACGTGGGCGGCGCCGGCGTCGCGCGCGGCTACCTCAACCGACCCGAGCTGACGGCCGAGCGCTTCCTGCTCGATCCCTTCTCGTCCGATCCGAAGGCGCGCCTCTACAGGACCGGCGATCTCGGACGACGGCTCGCCTCGGGCGATCTCGAGTACCTCGGCCGCATTGATCACCAGGTGAAGATCCGCGGTCACCGCATCGAGACCGGCGAGATCGAGGCCGCGCTCGACCTTCACCCGCGCATCCGCGAGGCGGTGGTGGTCCCGCGCGACTACGGTCCCTCCGATCGGCGCCTCGTGGCCTACCTCGTCGCCGACGAGGAGCCGGCGCCGTCGGCTGCCGAGCTGCGCGCCTTCCTCAAGGAGAAGCTCCCCGAGTACATGATCCCGGCGGCCTTCGTGGCGCTGCTCGCCATGCCGCTCAACGAGAACGGCAAGGTCGATCGCAAGGCCCTGCCCGCGCCGGAGAGCGCGGCGGCCGCGGACGAGCAGGGCCACGTGGCCCCGCGCGGCCCGATCGAGGAGGCGCTCGCGGAGATCTTCGCCGAGGTGCTCAAGGTGCCCGAGGTGAGCGCCCACGCGAGCTTCTTCGAGCTCGGCGGCCACTCGCTCCTCGCCACGCAGGCGATCGCCCGCATCCGCGCCACGCTCGGCGTGGACATCGCGCTCCGCAGCCTCTTCGAGGCCTCGACGGTGTCCGAGCTCGGCGTCCGCGTCGAGGCCGCGCTCCGGGCCGGGGAGGGGATCGAGGTGCCGCCGATCCTTCGCCTCCCGCCCGCGGAGACGCTGCCGCTCTCGTTTGCGCAGGAGCGCCTCTGGTTTTTGGCCGAGCTCGATCCGAACGATCCTTCCTACCTCGTCCCGCTCGTGCAGCGGCTCGACGGCGTCCTCGACATCGCCGCCCTGGAGAAGGCCATCGCCGCGATCCTCGCGCGGCACGACGTGCTGCGCACCACCTTCGCCGTCATCGACGGGCAGCCCGTGGCCCGCCTCCGGGACGCCTCCGATTTCGCGCTCCCCGTCACCCGATTCCCGGATCTGCCGCGCGCCGAGCGGGAGGCCGAGGTGCGCAAGGCCGCCGCCGTCGAGGCTCGAAAGCCCATCGATCTCGCGTCCGGGCCCATGCTCCGCGCCCACCTCTACGAGCTCGACGCGGACGATCACGTCCTGTTGTTGACGATGCACCACATCGTGTCCGACGGGTGGACGATGGGCATCTTGAACCGCGAGGTCACCGCCTTCTACCGGGCCTTCTCCACGGGCGAGACGCCGAGCCTGCCCGAGCTGCCCATCCAGTACCCCGACTACGCGGCCTGGCAGCGCGCCTACCTGCGGGGGCCCGCGCTCGAACGGCAGCTCGCCTACTGGAAGGGTCGGCTCGAAGGCGCGCCCGCCGCCATGGATCTGCCGTTCGATCACCCGCGCCCGCCCGTGCCCTCGCGCCGCGGTGCGCGCAGGGGCTTCACCGTGCCCGCGGGGGTGAGCGAGGCCCTGCGCGCCCTCTGCCAGCAGGAGGGCGTCACGCTCTTCATGACCCTGCTCGCGGCCTTCGCGGTCCAGCTTCACCGCTACACCGGCCAGCCCGACGTGGTGGTGGGCTCGCCGATCGCGGGGCGCTCGCGCGCCGAGACGGAGCGCCTCATCGGCTTCTTCGTCAACACCCTCGTCCTGCGCACCGAGGTGAGCGAGGAGCTCGGCTTCCGCGACCTGCTCGCGAGGGTGAAGGACGCATGCCTCGGCGCCTACGCGCACGAGGATCTGCCCTTCGAGCGCCTCGTGCAGGAGCTCGCGCCCGAGCGCGACCTCGGCCGGACGCCGCTCTTCCAGGTGATGTTCATCCTCCAGAACGCGCCGCAGGAGCAGCTCACCCTGCCGGGGCTCAGCCTGCGGGCGATGAGCGCCGAGGCGGTCACGGTCAAGTTCGACCTGATGCTGACCTTGATGGATCAGCCGGGCGGCATCCGCGGCACCTTCGAGTTCGCCCTCGATCTCTTCGATCCACCGACGATCGAGCGAATGGTCGGCCACTTCCAGACGCTGCTCGACGCCGTCGCCCGCGACGCCGATCGCCGCGTGGGCGAGCTGCCCCTGCTCCCGGCGCCCGAGATCGATCACCTGCTCGCGCTCTCGCGCGGCCCGGTCGCTTCCTGCCCGCAGGAGGCGAAGCTCCACGAGCTCTTCGAGGCTCAGGTCGCGAGGACGCCCGACGCGATCGCCGTGTCCTTCGAGGGCGAGGCGATCACCTACCGCGCGCTCGACGAGCAGGCGAACCGCCTCGCTCGGCGCCTGCAAGCGCTCGGCGTCGGCCCCGGCGCGCTGGCCGGCGTGTACCTCTCCCGCTCGATCGCCCTGCCGCTCGCGCTCCTCGCGATCCTCAAGGCGGGCGGCGCCTACGTGCCGCTCGACACGTCGTACCCGCGCGATCGCCTCGACTTCATGATCGAGGACGCCGAGGCCCGCGTGCTCGTCACCGAGCAGCGCCTCGCCGCCACGCTCCCGGCCGGCCACGCCACGGTCCTCGCGCTCGACGCGATCGATCTCTCCGCCGAGAGCCCGATCGCGCCCCCCTGCGCAGCCACCGCGGAGAGCCCGGCCTACGTGCTCTTCACGTCGGGCTCCACCGGCAAGCCCAAGGGCGCGATCATCCCGCACCGCGCGATCGTCAACCACATGCGCTGGATGCACGCGGATTTCCCGCTCCGCGAGGGCGACGCCGTGCTCCAGAAGACGCCGGTGAGCTTCGACGCCTCGGTGTGGGAGTTCTACGCGCCGCTGATGGCCGGGGCTCGCCTGGTGATGGCGCGGCCCGAGGGACACCGCGACGCTGCGTACCTCATCCGGGCGATGATCGACGAGAAGATCACCGTCCTGCAGCTCGTTCCTTCGTTGCTCGAATTGCTCCTCGCGGCGCCCGATCTCGAGCGCTGCACCTCGCTGCGCCTCCTCTACTGCGGAGGCGAGGCCCTGCACCGAGGCCTCGTCGAGCGCTTCTGGACGCGCCTCCCCGGGCCCGAGGTCGTCAACCTCTACGGCCCGACCGAGGTGACGATCGACTCGGTGTTCCACGTCTGCGAGCGCGCGCCGACCGGCGCGGCCATGGTGCCGATCGGCCGGCCCATCGCCAACCTGAGCGCCCTCGTGCTCGATCGCGAAGGCCGCCTTGCGCCGCTCGGCGTGGCGGGCGAGCTCTGCCTCGGTGGCGCGGGCGTGGGCCTCGGCTACCTCCATCGGCCCGAGCTCACCGCCGAACGCTTCGTCCCGAACCGCTTCGGCGACGGCAAGCTCTACCGGACGGGCGATCTCGTCCGCCGCCTCGCCTCCGGCGTGATCGAGTACCTCGGCCGCATCGATCAGCAGGTGAAGCTGCGCGGGCACCGGATCGAGCTCGGCGAGATCGAGGCCGTGCTCGGCCAGCACCCCGCGGTGCGCGACGCGGTCGTCCTCGTGCGCGAGGACACGCCCGGCGACGCCCGTCTCGTCGCGTACCTCGTGCTCGACGCCGAGGCCCGCGCGCCCGGCGATCTCCGCGCGTTCTGCAAGGAGCGCCTCCCGGACGCGATGGTGCCCACGGCCTACGTGGTCCTCGAAAAATTCCCCCACCTCGCGAGCGGCAAGGTCGATCGCCGCGCGCTTCCTGCACCGGACGCCTCGGCCTCCAGCGAAGGAGAGGTCACCGCGCCGCGCGGCCCCGTGGAGGACGCGCTCGCCGGCATCTTCGCCGAGGTGCTGAGGATCGACGCGGTGGGCGCGCACCAGAGCTTCTTCGATCTGGGCGGCCACTCGCTCCTCGCCGCGTCCGCGATGGCGCGCATCCGCGCCTCCTTCGGCGTCGAGCTGCCCCTGCGCGCGATCTTCGAGTCGCCCACGCCGGCCGAGCTCAGCCTCCGCCTCGGCGCGGCCCTGCGCGCGGAGCGGGCGATCGAGGCGCCGCCCCTCGTCCGCGCTCCGCGCGACCGCGCGCTCCCGCTCTCCTTCGGGCAGGGGCGCCTCTGGTTCCTGAGCCAGCTCGATCCGGAGGACAGCTCGTACCTCGTCCCGCTCGTCCTCCGCCTCGAAGGCGCGCTCGACACGGCAGCCCTCCGCCGCGCGCTCGACGAGATCGTCCGCCGCCACGAGATCCTCCGCACGACCTTCCCCTCCGTCGACGGTCAGCCCGTGCAGGTGATCCACGCCGCCCGCCCGATCGATCTCGCCGAGGTCGACCTGCGCGCGGTCCCCGAGGCCGAGCGGGAGGCCGCCTTCCGCCGCACCTCGCGCGAAGAAGCGTCCCGCGCCATCGATCTGGAGAACGGCCCGCCGATCCGGGCTTGCCTTTGCACGCTCGCGGACGACCAGCACGCTCTTCTGTTGACGATGCACCACATCGTCACCGACGGCTGGTCCCAGGGCGTGCTCCGCCGCGAGGTCGGCGCGCTCTACGAGGCCTTCCGGCAGCACCTCCCGTCCCCGCTCCCCGAGCTCACCTTCCAGTACGCCGACTACGCGGCGTGGCAGCGGAGCTTCCTCCAGGGCAAGGCGCTCGATCGCCAGCTCGCCTACTGGATGGACCGCCTCGGCGGCGCCCCGGCCGCGCTCGATCTGCCCTTCGACAGGCCGCGTCCGCCGGTGCTCAGCCGCCGCGGCGCCGCGCGCGCCGTCTCGTTCTCGCCCGCGCTCACCGAGAGCCTGCGCGCCCTCTCCCGCAAGGAGGGCGTCACGCTCTTCATGACGCTCCTCGCGGCCTTCGATGTCCTGCTCCACCGCTGGTCGGGCCAGGACGACATCGTGATCGGCAGCTCGATCGCGAACCGCGGTCTCGGCGAGACCGACAAGCTCATCGGCTTCTTCGTCAACACCCTCGTCTTCCGCGCCAGGATCGATCCGGACGCACCCTTCACCGACCTGCTCCAGCAGGTCCGCGAAGACTGCCTCGGGGCCTACGCCCACCAGGACATGCCCTTCGAGGAGCTCGTCAAGGCGCTCGATCCCGCGCGCGATCGCAGCAGGACGCCGCTCTTCCAGGTGAGCTTCGTGATGCAGAACGCCCCGCGCGAGGCCATGCGCATGGGCGACTTGCGCCTGCGCGGCGGGAGCGGCGAGTCGCACACGGCCAAGTTCGATCTCACCCTCTCCCTCGGCGAGACGTCGAAGGGGCTGCTCGGCACGATCGAGTACGCCACCGATCTCTTCGACGCATCGACGGTCGATCGTCTGATCGCGGGCTTCGGCGTGCTCCTCCAGGGCATCGCCGACGATCCCGGCGCCGCCGTCGCCGCGCTCCCCATCCTCCCCGAGGATGAGCGACGCACCTTGCTCGTCACGTGGAACGACACCGCCCACCCGCACCCGGAGGGCATCTGCATCCACGACTTCATCGACGTGCAGATCGAGCGCACGCCCGACGCGCCCGCGGTCGTCTGCGAGGGCCGCGCGCTCAGCTACCGCGAGCTCGACGCCCGCGCCCGCAAGCTCGCGCGGCACCTGCAAGCCCTCGGCGTCGGCGCGAGCACGCCGGTGGGGCTCGTGGTCGAGCGCTCGGTCGAGATGATGGTGGGCATCCTCGGCGTCCTCAAGGCGGGCGGCGCCTACGTGCCGCTCGACCCGGCCTGGCCGGCCGAGCGCATCGGCAAGATCCTCGGCCGCGGGAAGATCCCGGTCGTGCTCACCCAGCAGAGGCTCGCGGCCTCGCTCGACGGGGGCTCTGTCAACGATGTCAACATCGTGCTCCTCGACGAGCCGCTGCCCGCGGTGCAGGGCGAGCCCGAGCGGCGATCGAGCCCCGACTCGCTCGCCTACATCATCTACACCTCGGGCTCGACCGGCGAGCCCAAGGGCGTGGCGGTCCACCACAGGAACCTGCTCCACTCCACGCTCGCGCGCCTCGACTACTACAACCGGCCGGTGGGGCGCTTCCTGGTCGTCTCGTCGTACGCCTTCGACAGCTCGATCGCCGGCATCTTCTGGACCCTCGCCCAGGGCGGCACCATCGTCCTGCCGAGCCCCTCGTTCCAGGAGGAGCCCGACCAGCTCCTCGCGCTCATCCGCGAGCAGCGGGTCACGCACCTGCTCTGCGTCCCGACGCTCCACGCCTTCCTCCTCGATCGGCTCTCGCCCGAGGAGCGGAGCCCGCTCGAGGTGGTGATCGTCGCCGGCGAGGCCGTGCCCGTCGGCCTCGTCAACCGCCACCATCAGCGCCTGCCGGAGGTGTCTCTCTTCAACGAGTACGGCCCCACCGAGGCCACGGTGTGGTGCAGCGTCTACGAGACGAACCCGATCGAGATGCGCCCGCGCGTCCCGATCGGCAAGCCCATCGCCAACACGCAAATCTACATCCTCGACGCGCGCAGAGAGCCCGTGCCGATCGGCGTCGCCGGTGAGATCTACGTGGGCGGCACCGGCGTCACCGAGGGGTACCTCGATCTGCCCGAGGCCACGGCGGAGAAGTTCCTCCCGAGCCCGTTCGGCCCGCGCGGGGTCCGCCTCTACCGCACCGGCGATCTCGGCAGGTTCCTCCCCGATGGCAACATCGACTACCTCGGCCGCGCCGATCACCAGGTGAAGATCCGCGGCTACCGGATCGAGCTCGGCGAGATCGAGAGCGTCCTCGCCCAGCACCCCGCGCTGCGCGAGGCGGTCGTGCTCTGCCGCGAGGACGCGGAGGGCGACAAGCGCCTCGTCGCCTACGTCGTGCCCGCCGAGGGATCATCCGTGCACGCGGCCGATCTCCGCGTCTTCCTCGAAGCGAAGCTGCCCTCGTACATGGTGCCGCGCGCCTTCGTCGAGCTCGCCCACCTGCCGCTCACCCCGAACGGCAAGGTCGATCGCAAGGCTTTGCCCGATCCGGAGATCGGGGGAGGGGAGGGGAACGACATCCTCCCGCGCGGCCCGATCGAGGAGGGCGTCGCGGGGATCTTCGGCGAGATCCTCAAGACCTCGTCCGTCTCGGCGCATGCCAACTTCTTCGATCTCGGCGGCCACTCCTTGCTCGCCACGCAGGTCATCGCCCGCGTACGCGCCGCCTTCTCCGTGGAGATCGGCGTGCACGTCTTCTTCGAGGCCCCGACCGTGGCCGGCCTCGCCGCGCGGATCGAGGCCGCCCTCCGCGGCGATCGAGGCCCCGCTGCGCCGCCGCTCGCCCGCGTCCCGCGCGGCGGCCCGATGCCGCTCTCCTCGGGCCAAGAGCGCCTCTGGTTCCTCGATCAGCTCGAGCCGGGCGACATCTCGTACCTCGTGCCCGTGGCGATGCGCTTCGAGGGGCCCCTCGATCGCCGCGCCCTCGACGAGGCGCTCCTCGCCATCGTCGCTCGCCACGAGGTCCTGCGCACCACCTTCGCCTCCGAGGGAGGCAAGCCCGTGCAGATCATCCACGATCGCCTCGATCCAGCGCTGATCGTGCGCGATCTCTCCGCGCTGCCCGAGGGCGAGCGCGAGGCCGCCCTCGCCCGGGAGATGACCGAGGAGGCGACCTTGCCCTTCGATCTCCAGACCGGCCCGCTCTTCCGTGGCCGGCTCCTCGTCCTCGGCGAGCGCGATCACGCCCTCCTGTTGACGATGCACCACATCGTGTCCGACGCCTGGGCCCAGAGCATCCTCAACCGCGAGGTGGCGGCCCTTTACACCGCCTTCTCGAAGGGCGAGCCCTCGCCGCTCCCCGAGCTGCCCATCCAGTACGCCGACTTCGCCGTGTGGCAGCGCAGGCAGCTCGACGAGACCGTGACAGGCTCGCAGCTCGACTACTGGAAGAAGCAGCTCGACGGCGCGCCCCGGGCCCTCGATCTGCCGACCGACAAGCTCCGCCCCGCCGTGCGCACGAGCCGCGGCGACAAGCGCAACATCGCCGTCCCCCGGGCGCTCCTCGACAAGATCCACGCGCTGTGCCGGCGCGAGGGCGTCACGCTCTACATGCTCCTGCTCGCCGCGCTCGACGTGGTGCTCTACCGGATGACGGGGCAGGACGACATCCTCGTCGGCTCGCCGTTCGCGGGCCGCTCCCGCGCCGAGACGGAAGACCTCATCGGCTTCTTCCTCAACACGCTGGTGCTCCGCGTGCGCCTCGGCGACGACCTCACCTTCGAGGACCTCCTCCGCCACGTGAAGGAGGTGTGCCTCGGCGCCTACGCCCACCAGGACGTGCCCTTCGAGCGCCTGGTGCAGGAGATCGCCCCCGAGCGCGACATGAGCCGCTCGCCGCTGTTCCAGGTGATCTTGAACCTCCAGAACACGCCGAAGGAAGCCGCCTCCGTGCCGGGCCTCAAGCTCCGGCGGATGAGTGTCTCGGCGGTCACCACCAAGGCCGATCTCACCTTGATCATGGGCGAGAGCGCGGCCGGCCTCACCGGCATGCTCGCCTACAGCAGCGATGTCTTCGAGGGGGCCACCATCGAGCGGCTGCTCGCCCAGCTCGTCACCCTGCTCGAGGGCGTGGCGGACGATCCGACCCGTCGCCTCCGCGATCTGCCGCTGCTCCCCGCGAGCGAGCAAGAGGCCTTGATCCGCGGCGTCAACGACGTGGAACGATCGTACCCGGAGGGCTCCCTCGTCCACGCGCTCTTCGAGGAGCGCGCCGACCGGACGCCCGACGCACCGGCTCTCGTCGCCGGCGCAGAGCGCCTCTCGTTCCGCGAGCTCGACGCCCGCGCCAACCGGATCGCGCACCGCCTCCGGGCCCTCGGCGCCCGCCCGGGCTCCGTGGTCGGCCTCTGCCTCGATCGATCGGCTGCGCTCGTCGCCGGCATGCTCGGCATCCTCAAGGCGGGCGGCGCCTATGTCCCGCTCGATCCCGCGCTCCCGCGGGCGCGCCTCGGCCAGATCCTCGACGAGGCAAGCGTGGCTGTCGTGCTCACCGAGTCGGCCCACGCGCCGCTCTTCGCCGGCCGGAGCGCCACGCTGCTCCGGATCGACGCCGACGCCGCGGCCATCGCCGCCGAGAGCGACGCCCGCATGGACGGCGGCGTCACCGCGCACGACCTCTGCTACGTGCTCTTCACCTCGGGCTCGACCGGGACGCCCAAGGGCGTCGCCATCGAGCACCGCCAGCTCGTCAATTACGTGCGCGGCGTCGCCGAGCGCCTCGATCTGCCCGAGGGCGCGAGCTACGCGCATGTCTCGACCTTCGCCGCCGATCTCGGCAACACCGTCCTCTTCCCGCCGCTCTGCCTCGGCGGCTGCCTCCACGTCCTGCCGCAGGCGCTCACCACCGATCCGGCCGGGCTCGCGAGCTACTTCGCCGATCACGCGATCGACTGCCTCAAGATCGTCCCGAGCCACCTCGCCGCGCTCCTCGCCGCGCCCCACCCGGAGCGGCTCGTCCCCCGCAAGGTGCTGGTGCTCGGCGGCGAAGCGTCGAGCTTCGAGCTCGTGGAGCGCATCCACAGGCTCCGCCCCGAGTGCCGGATCCTGAACCACTACGGCCCCACCGAAACCACGGTCGGTGTGCTCACCTACGCGGTCGATCCCGCGCAGCGCGCCCCGGGCGCGCCGATCGTCCCGCTCGGCCGCCCGCTCCCCAACAGCCGCGTCTACGTGCTCGATCCTGCCCTGCACCCCGCGCCCACCGGCGCGCCGGGCGAGCTCTACATCGGCGGCGCAGGCGTCGCGCGCGGCTACCTCAACCGCCCGGATCTCACCGCCGAGCGCTTCCTCCCCGATCCGTTCAGCCCGCACCCCGGCGCGAGGATGTACCGCACCGGCGATCGCGCGCGCTTCCTCCCCGACGGCTCGCTCCTCTTCATGGGCCGCCTCGACTTCCAGGTGAAGATCCGCGGCTACCGCATCGAGCTCGGCGAGATCGAGGCCGCGCTCCGCGCCTTCCCGCGGATCGGCGAGGTGGTCGTCATGGCCGCGGCGCCGGCCGGCTCCGACGACAAGCGCATCGTCGCCTTCGTCGTCCCCCGCGGCGAGCCCCTGCCCACCGGCGCCGAGCTCGCGAGCTTCCTCGGCGCGGAGCTGCCGGACTACATGATCCCGCAGTCGTTCCTGATCCTCGCGTCGATGCCGCTCACGCCGAACGGCAAGATCGATCGGCAGGCGCTCATCGCCCTCGCCGAGGCCCGCCCGGAAGAAGAGAAGGAAGAGTCGATCGCGCCGCGAACCCCCACGGAAGAAGTGCTCGCGGCGATCTTCTGCGACGTGTTCAACAAGCCCGAGATCGGTGTCTTCGAGAGCTTCAACGATCTCGGCGGCCACTCGCTGCTCGCGATCCAGATCATCGCCCGGGCGCGCGACGCCTTCCAGGTCGCGCTCCCGCTCCGGGCCATCTTCGAGCAGCCGACCATCGCCGGCCTCGCCGCGTCGATCGAGGAGGCCGTGCGCGAGGAGGAAGGCCTGCTCGCCCCGCCGATCGAGCGCGCGCCGCGCGACGGCGATCTCCCGCTCTCCTTCGCGCAGGAGCGGCTCTGGTTCCTCGACCAGATGGATCCGCAGAACCCGTTCTACAACGTCCCCTCGGCCATCCGCTTCCACGGGCCCTTCGATCCCGCGATCATGGAGCGCGCGCTGCGGGAGATCGTCCGCCGGCACGAGGTGCTCCGGACGACCTTCGCCACCGAGGCCGGCAAGCCCCACCAGGTGATCCACCCCGAGGTCACCCTCCACCTCGACGTGCAGGACCTGAGCAGCCTGCCCGACGGCGAGCGCGCCGACGCGCTCCGCCGCGAGATCGCCGCCGAGGCGGCCCGGCCCTTCGATCTCGGCACAGGACCGCTCTTCCGCGCCCGCGTCCTCCGCGCGGGCGTGGACGATCATGTCCTCTGTTGGACGATGCACCACATCGTGTCCGACGCGGGCACGCGCGCCGTGCTCCGCAAGGAGATCGCCCGGCTCTACGCGGCCTTCGTGGCCGGGCGGCCCTCGCCGCTGCCGGAGCTGCCGATCCAGTACGCCGACTACGCCGTCTGGCAGCGCCGGTGGCTCTCCGCCGAGGTGCTCGACAAGCAGCTCGCCTACTGGAAGAGCCAGCTCGAAGGCGCGCCCGAGGCGCTCGCGCTCCCGACCGATTTTCCGCGCCCGCCGGAGCAGTCGCACCGCGGCGGCGAGCGCTTCTTCCGGCTCTCGCGGGCCCTCTCCGGCGCCCTCGTCGACCTCTCCCGCAAGGAGGGCGCGACGCTCTTCATGACGCTCCTCGCAGCTTATTTCGTCCTGCTCCATCACCACGCGGGGCAGGACGATCTCGTGGTGGGCACGCCGGTGCAGAACCGCGCCCGCCCCGAGACCGAGGGGCTCATCGGCTTCTTCCTCAACACGCTGGTGCTCCGCGCCCAGATCATCCCGGGGCAAACGTTCCAGGAGCTGCTCGCCCGCGTGCGCGAGGTCTGCCTCGGCGCCTACGGCCACCAGGACATCCCGTTCGAGCGCCTGGTGAGCGAGCTCTCGCCGCAGCGTGATCTCAGCCGATCGCCGCTCTTCCAGGTGACCTTTACCCTCCAGAGCGCTTCGGCCGAGCAGGGCCGACGCACGGGTATCACCGCGAGCACCATCAACGCCGAGACGACCACCGCCAAGTTCGATCTCTCGCTCGGCATGGCCACCGGCCCCGACGGGATCGGCGGATCGATCGAGTACGCCACGGATCTCTTCGAGGCCGCCACGATCGACCGGATGATGGAGCGGTTCGAGATCCTGCTCGCGTCGATCGTCGAGGCCCCCGACAGGCCCGTGGCCGAGCTCGCCTGGTTCTCCGAGCGCGAGCGAGAGACCGTGCTCGTCGCGTGGAACCGCACCGAGCGCGACGCGCCCGCAACGACGAGGCTCCACGAGCTCTTCGAGGCCCAGGTCGAGCGCGCGCCCGACGCGACGGCGCTCGTCTTCGAGGGCAAGACGCTCGACTACCGCGAGCTCGATCGCCGCGCAGACGGCTCGCCCGCCGCCTGCAGCACCTCGGCGTGCGCCCGGGCGTGCTCGTGGGCGTGTGCCTGGAGCGCTCCTTCGAGCTCGTCGTCGCGCTGCTCGGTGTGCTCAAGGCCGGCGGCGCCTACGTGCCGATCGACCCGTTCTACCCGCGCGAGCGCATCGACCAGATGCTCGAAGACAGCCGCGCCCCGGTCGTCCTCACGCAGGATCGCTTCGGCGCGATGGTCGCGCGCGAGGGCGTGACCGTGCTCGCCCTCGACACGCTCGACACCCTCGATCGAAGCGCCGAGAGCGACGGGGCGCCGGCCTGCCTCGCGACCGCGGAGAGCCCGGCCTACGTGCTCTTCACCTCCGGATCGACCGGCCGCCCCAAGGGCGCGGTCATCCCGCACCGGGCGATCGTCAACCACATGCGCTGGATGCATGCGACCTTCCCCCTCGGGCCCGACGACGCGGTCCTCCAGAAGACGCCGATCAGCTTCGACGCCTCCGTGTGGGAGTTCTACGCGCCCCTCATGGCCGGCGGTCGCCTCGTGATCGCCCGCCCCGAGGGCCACCGCGAGCCCCGGTACATGGTCGACGCGGTGATCACCGAGCGCGTCACGGTGCTCCAGCTCGTCCCCTCCATGGCCGAGCTGGTCGTCGAGGAGAAGGCCCTCCCGCGCGCCACCTCGCTCCGCCGTCTCTTCTGCGGCGGCGAGGCGCTCCGTCGATCGCTCGTGGAGCGCTTCTGGGAGCGCCTCCCCGGCCTCGCGATCGTCAACCTCTACGGCCCGACCGAGGTCACCATCGACTCGGTGGTGCATGTCTGCCGGCCCGAGCCGGGTCCCTCGCCGATGGAGCCGATCGGCCGGCCGATCGACAACGTCCAGGCCTACGTGCTCGACGCGCGCATGAGCCCGGTGCCGGCCGGCGTCCCGGGCGAGCTCTACCTCGGCGGCGCCGGCGTGGGCCTCGGCTACGTCCACAACCCCGAGCTCACCGCCGAGCGCTTCGTCCCGAGCCCGTTCGGCGAGGGCTTGCTCTACCGAACCGGCGACAGCGCGCGCTTCCTCGCGGACGGCACCCTCGAGTACCTCGGCCGCGTCGATCAGCAGGTCAAGGTCCGCGGCCACCGCATCGAGCTCGGTGAGATCGAGTCCGTGCTCGGGCGACACCCAGCCATCCGCGCATGCGCCGTGCTCGCCCGCGAGGACGTGCCCGGCGAGAAGAAGCTCGTCGGCTACCTCGTCTTCGCCGAAGGCACGTCGCCCACCGCGGGCGAGATCCGCGCCTTCCTCAAGGAAAAACTGCCCGATCCGATGCTGCCGTCGGCCTACGTGATCCTCCCGGAGCTTCCCCTCCTCTCGAACGGCAAGATCGATCGCCGCGCGCTGCCCGCCCCCGAGGGCCGCAGCGGGATCGATCGCGCCTACGCGCCGCCCCGCGACGAGGCCGAGACCACGCTCGCGTCGATCTGGGCCTCCGTGCTCCGCCTGCCCAAGGTGGGCATCCACGACAACTTCTTCGAGATCGGCGGCGACTCCATCCTCAGCATCCAGATCGTCGCGCGCGCCCAGCAGGCGGGGCTGATCATCACGCCTCGCCAGATCTTCCTCCACCCGACGGTGGCCGAGCTCGCCGCCGTCGTGGGCCAGGCCGAGGCCGTCTCGGCCGAGCAGGGACCGGTCACGGGCCCCGTGCCCCTGCTGCCCATCCACCGGCGCTTCCTCAGCCTGGGGCTCGCCGATCCCCACCACTTCAACCAGGCGACGATGCTGGCCGTGCGCGAGCCCCTCGACGAGGCCCTGCTCGAACAGGTGGTCGCCGCGCTGGTCGAGCACCACGACGCGCTCCGCCTCCGCGTGATCGAGGGCGATTCGGGCGCCGAGGAGGTCCTCTCGCCGCCCGGAGAGTCGGCCCCGTTCCGCTTCGTCGACCTCGGGAGCCTGCCCGAGGGCAGCCGGCGCGAGGTGCTGGAGAAGGCCGCCGCGGAGGCCCAGCAGAGCCTCCACCTCGGCGAGGGCCCGCTCTGCCGCTTCATCCTCTTCGACCTCGGCCCGGAGCTCGGCCAGCGCCTGCTCGTCGTGATCCACCACCTGGCGGTCGACGGCGTCTCCTGGCGCATCCTCCTCGACGACCTCTGGACGGCGTACCAGCAGCGGGCGCGCGGCGAGGCGATCGCCTTGCCTCCCAAGACGACCTCGTTCAAGCGCTGGGCCGAGCGCCTCGCCGAGCACGCGCGCTCCGAGGCGATCGAGGCCGAATCGCCCTACTGGCTCGCCGAATCGCGGTCGCGGGTGACGCCCCTCCCGGTCGACCGGACCGAGGGCGAGAACCTCGAATCCTCGGCCCGGACGGTGATCATCGCCCTCGACGCCGAGGAGACGGGCGCCCTGCTCCGCAAGGTCCCCGAGGTGTACCGGACGCGCATCGACGACGTGCTCCTCGCGGCCCACGCGCTGGCCATGCACGCGTGGACGGGCGCGCCGGGCACGCTGATCGACCTCGAAGGTCACGGGCGGCAGGAGCTGTTCGCGGACATCGACCTGACGAGGACCGTGGGCTGGTTCACGTCCCTCTATCCGGTGCTCCTCGAAATTGCCCCGGATCAAGGCCTCGGAGAGGTGCTCAAGGCGATCAAGGAGCAGGTGCGGGCCATTCCGGGCAAGGGCCTCGGCTATGGTCTCTTGCGATGGATGCGGGCCGGCGATCCAATCGCCGCCGCGCTCGCCGCAATGCCCGCCGCCGAGGTGAGCTTCAACTACCTCGGTCAGGTCGATCAGGCGCTCCCGGAGGCTTCTCCCTTGCGCGGAGCGCGCGAGCCCGCGGGCCCGACCCACAGCCCGCGCGCATTACGCGGACACCTCGTCGATGTCAATGCCAGCGTGATCGGAGGCAAGCTCGTTGTGCGCTTTACGTACAGCGAAAATCGGCACGAAAGAGCGACGATCGAGGCCCTCTCCCAGGGCTATGCGAAAGCTTTGCGTGCTCTGATCGACCATTGCCTCTCGCCGGGGGCCGGAGGCGCTACTCCCTCGGATTTCCAGGAGGAAAACCTCACCGACGACCTGATCGCCATGGTAGCCTCGCTCGATCCCAACGCCGCAATCGATGGCGCTGGCGATTGAGAAGGCGAGATGAGCCAGAAGAACATCGAGAACATCTATTCCCTGTCTCCGCTCCAGCAGGGAATTCTGTTCCACGCGGTCTTGGGCTCGGAGGCCTCCGCCTACTTCATGCAGTACGGGTGGACGCTCACCGGGAGCGTCGACCTCGGGGCGTTCACCCGGGCCTGGGAGGCGGTCGTCGCCCGCCACCCGATCCTCCGCACCGCGTTCGTCTGGGAGCGCGTGGACAAGCCGCTCCAGGTCGTCTGGAAGCAGGTGCCGATCCGGGTGACCGAGCTCGATCTCCGCGGCGTCCCCGAGGGCGAGCAGGCCGCCCGGCTGACGCGCCTCGCCGACGAGGATCGGCGGCGCGCCTTCGACCTGACGCGCGCCCCCCTGATGCGCTTCCTGATGGTGCGGCTCCGGGACGACGCGTACCGGTTCCTCTGGAGCGCCCACCATCTGCTGAGCGACGGCTGGTCGATATCGATCGTCTTCCAGGAAGTCCTCGCCTTCTACGAGGCTTTCTCCCAGAAGCGCGACCTCGTGCTCCCGCGGCCCAGGCCCTACAGCGAGTACATCGCCTGGCTCCAGAAGCAGGACAAGGCCCGCACCGAGGCCTACTTCCGGAGGCAGCTCGAGGGCTTCGAGGCGCCGACCGCGCTCGGCGTCGATCGCGCGCCGCCGGAGGAGCCCGTCGTCCCGCTCTTCGACTCCCGCCGGATGGAGCTGCCGGCCCAGACGGCGGCCGCCCTCGCCGCCTTCGGCCCCGAGCACCAGCTCACGATGAGCACCCTCGTCCAGGGCGCCTGGGCCCTGCTCCTGTCCCGCTATGCGGGCACGGGCGATGTGGTGTTCGGCTCCATCGTCTCCGGCCGCTCGGCGCCGATCGCCGGCATCGAGAAGATGGTGGGTGTGTTCATCAACACCCTCCCTGTGCGGGTCAAGATCGATGAGCAGGCCTCCGCGGTGGCCTTTCTCGGCGCGCTCCAAAGGCAGCAAGCCGAGGCGAGGGAGCACGAGCATGCGCCGCTCGTCGAGGTCCAGGCCCTCTCGGAGGTGCCCAAGGGCACACCGCTCTTCAACAACCTCCTTGTCTTCGAAAACTACCCGGTCGCCGAGTCGATCCGCAAGCCGGGCGCCGCGCGCGAGCTCTCCGTGGGCGAGGGGAAGGTCACGATGTGGACCAATTACCCCCTCACGGTGGTGGCGGCTTTTCGCGGCAGCCTGACGGTCCGCGTCGATTACGACCGGAGCAAGCTCGAGGACGCGACCATCGAGCGAATGCTCTCCCACCTCGGCGCGCTGCTCGAGTCGATCGCGAAGGGCCCGCACCGCCCCTTGGCCGAGCTCTCGCTCCTGCCCGAGGCCGAGCGGCGGGCCCTCCTCGGCGCCTTCGCCGGCGAGAAGACGGCCTATCCGCGCGACAGCTCGATTCAAGCCCTCTTCGAGGCCGAGGTCGACAGGGCCCCTGACTCGACGGCTGTCACGTTCGAGGGACAGGCCCTCTCGTACAGGCAGCTCGACGAGGAAGCCAATCGCCTCGCGCACCTGCTCCGCCGCCGCGGCGTGGGCCCCGAGTCCCCGGTGGGCGTCCACGTCCGCCGCTCGCTCGAAATGGTGATCGCCATCCTCGGCATCCTCAAGGCCGGCGGCGCCTATGTCCCGCTCGACCCGGAGCTCCCGCCCGCCCGCGTCGCCTGGATGATCGAGGACGCCGGCATCGCCCACGTGATCTGCAAAGGCCCGCTCCCGGCCGATATCGTCATCCCGGAGGGCGCGCTCGTCGATCTCGACGCCGAGGCCGAGGCCCTGCGCGCCGAGCACGCATCTCGCCCGCTCGTCCCCACGGGCCCCGAGAGCCTCGCCTACCTGATGTACACCTCCGGCTCGACCGGCGTGCCCAAGGGGGTTTGCGTCCCGCACCGCGCGGTGGTGCGCCTCGTCCGCGAGACGACCTATGCCCACTTCGGCCCCGACGAGGTGTTCCTCCAGCTCGCGCCGCTCGCCTTCGACGCCTCCACCCTGGAGCTCTGGGGCCCTTTGCTCAACGGCGGGCGCCTCGCGATCTTCCCGCCGGAGCGCGGCTCGCTCGAGCAGATCGGCAAGGTCATCGCGGCCTCGGGGACGACCACCCTCTGGCTCACGGCCGGCCTCTTCAACGCGATGATCGACACCTGCCCCGAGGGCCTCCGCACCCTCCGGCAGCTCCTCATCGGCGGAGAGGCCCTCTCGGCCCCCCACGTGCAGCGCGGGCTCGATCTGCTCCCCGGCGTGCAGATCATCAATGGCTATGGCCCGACGGAGTGCACCACCTTCAGCGTCTGTCACCCCATCACCCGGCAAGACACGCTGACCGGCATCCCCATCGGGCGGCCCATCTCCAACACCACCGTGTACGTGCTCGATGCCGCCATGCGCCTCTGCCCCATCGGCGTCCCCGGCGAGCTCTACATCGGCGGCGACGGCCTCGGCCGAGGGTATCTGAACCGCCCCGAGCTCTCGGCCGAGCGCTTCGTCCCGAGCCCCTTTGCGGCGGGGCAAAGGCTCTATCGCACGGGCGACTGGGTGCGCCTCCGCCCCGACGGAGCGCTGCTCTTCCTCGGCCGCCGCGATCAGCAGATCAAGCTGCGCGGCTTCCGTATCGAGCTCGGCGAGATCGAGGCCCGGCTCGCCGTGCACGATTCCGTGGCTTCGGTGGCCGTGGTGATGCGCGAGGACAGCCCCGGTGACAAGCGGATCGTGGCCTATGTGGTCCCCCGTGGAGAGGCCCCTCTCCTCGCCGACCTTCAAGACCACCTGCGGAGCGAGCTGCCCGAGTACATGGTCCCTTCGGCCTTCGTCTTCCTGGCCGATCTCCCGCTCACCCCCAACGGCAAGGTCGATCGCAAGGCCCTCCCCGCACCCGATCTCGGCCCGCGCTTCGGCGAGGGCTACGTCGCTCCCCGCACGCCGGTCGAAGAGGTGCTGGCCGGGATCTGGGCCTCGGTGCTGAAGGTCGAGAACATCGGGATTCACGACGACTTCTTCGCCCTCGGCGGCCACTCGCTGCTCGCCACCCTCGCCATCTCCCGCCTCCGCGAGTCCTTCGGCGTCGAGCTGCCTTTGCGCGCCCTCTTCGAGGCGCCCACGCCTGCGGCCATGGGCGAGACGATCGAGCAGGCCCTCCGCGCCTCCGAGGGCCATGTCCCGCTCCCGCCGCTCGTCCGCGGCGATCCGGCCGCGCCCAAACCACTCTCGTTCTCGCAGGAGCGCCTCTGGTTCCTCGACCAGCTCGCCCCCGGCGGCTCGCTCTACAACATCCCGATGGCGATGCAGCTCGGCGGCTCGGTCGACACCGCCGCGCTCGCCCGGGCGCTCACCGAGCTCTGCCGCCGTCACGAGTCGCTCCGCACCGTCTTCGCGGCCGAGGGCGGCAAGCCCGTGCAGATCGTCAAGGCCCCTGTCGACGTGGCTTTGCCGGTCACCTCGCTCATGGACCTCCCCGAGGGCGAGCGCGAGACCGCCGCCCTCCGCGAGGCCGAGTCCGAGGCCGCCAGGCCCTTCGATCTCGCCCAGGGCCCGCTCTTCCGCGCCCGGCTCTTTTCCCTCGGTGAGGGCTCGCACCTGCTCCTGTTGACGATGCACCACATCGTCTCCGACGGTTGGTCCTCGGGTATCCTCAAGCGCGAGGTCACGGCCCTCTACGAGGCCTTCCGCGAGGGAAAGCCCTCGCCCTTGCCCGAACTCCCGCTCCAGTATGGCGACTACGCCGCCTGGCAGCGCCGCTGGCTCGACGGAGAGGGCCTCTCCCGCGAGCTCGCCTACTGGTCACGCGCCCTCGAAGGCGCGCCCGAGGCGCTGGATCTCCCCACGGACCGACCGCACCCCCCGCGGCCGAGCTACCGCGGCGGCCGCAAGAGCTTCTCCCTCGGGCCCGATCTGTCCCGCGCGCTGCAGGCCCTCGCCCGCAAAGAGAACGTCACGATCTTCATGCTCCTCGTGGCGGCCTTCGACGTGCTGCTCCACCGCTACACCGGCCAGACCTCCGTGGTCATCGGCACGCCGGTCGCGGGGCGCGGCCGCGGCGAGGTCGAGGGGCTCATCGGCTTCTTCGTCAACACCCTCGTCCTCAAGGCCGATCTCGACGCCGAGATGCCGTTCCGCGACCTCCTCGCGAAGGTCAAAGAGACCTGCCTCGGCGCCTACTCCCACGCCGATCTCCCCTTCGAGCGCCTCGTGCAAGAGCTCGCCCCCGAGCGCGATCTCAGCCGCTCTCCGCTCTTCCAGGTGATGTTCATCCTCCAGCGCTCGTCGCCGGAGCCGAAGTCGGGGGGCCCGCGCCGCGGCGTCACCATCGAGGGTCGAACGTCGAAGTTCGATCTCACCGTCACCGTCAACGAGGGCGGCCCGAGCCTGACCGGCTCGTTCGAGTACGCGCTCGATCTCTTCGACGCGCCCACCATCGATCGGATGATGGCGCACTTCCACACCTTGCTCGATGGCATCGCCCGCGCCCCGGCGGCCAGGGTGGGAGACCTGCCCCTCGTGCCCGAGGTCGAGCGGCAAACGCTCCTCGTTGGCTACAACCCCATTCGCAGCGACGAGCCGAAGCCCTCCACCATGCATGGCCTCTTCGAGGCCCACGCCGCGCGCGATCCCGGAGCGCCTGCGGTTCGCTTCGGCGAGATCACGCTGAGCTATGGTGAGGTCGATCGCCGGTCGAACCAGCTCGCGCGCCGCCTCCAGCAGCTCGGCGTCGGCGTGGAGAGCCGGGTGGGCCTCTGCCTCGGCCGCTCGCCCTCGCTCGTGATTGGCCTGCTCGCCATCCTCAAGGCCGGCGGCGCCTATGTGCCCCTCGACCCGGCCTATCCGCGCGATCGCCTGGCCTTCATGCTGGCCGACGCCGATCTCCGGGTCATCGTCAGCGAAGAGGCCCTCACCGAAAAGCTCCCTCCCCACGAGGCCAAGGTCCTCTGCCTCGACAGCGCCTCTCTCGGGCTCGACGTCGAGCGCGATACCTCTCCTGACGCGCCGGTCACCCCGGGCCACGCCGCCTACGTGATCTACACCTCGGGCTCCACCGGCTTGCCCAAGGGGGTGGTGGTCGAGCACAAGGGCTTCGCCAACCTGGCCGAGGTTCATCGCCGCTCCTTCGGCGCCGGCCCCGGCCAGCGCGTGCTCCAGCTCTCCTCGATCAACTTCGACGCCTCGGTGTGGGAGCTCTGCATGGCCCTCTTCACCGGAGGCACGCTGGTGCTCGCGCCGCCGGACGATCTGCTCCCCGGGCCGGGCCTCCTCCGCACCTTGCGCGATCAGGCCATCACCGCGCTCACCATCCCTCCCTCGGTCCTCGCGGCCTTGCCCTTCGCCGAGCTGCCCAGCCTGCAAACCATCGTGGTGGCCGGCGAGGCCTGCCCCGAAGAGCTGGTGAGCCGCTGGGCCCCCGGCCGGCATTTCTGGGACGCTTATGGCCCCACCGAGGCGACCATCTGCGCCACCATGGGAGAGTGCTTTGCGGGCGGCGGCAAGCCGAGCATCGGCAAGCCGCTCGCCAACGTGCAAGTCTACATCCTTGACGCGCGGCAAAACCTCGTCCCCACGGGCGTGCCCGGCGAGCTCTGCATCGGCGGTATCGGCCTCTCGCGCGGCTACCTCGGCCGGCCCGAGCTGACGGCCGAGAAATTCATCGACAGCCCCTTCGTGAAGGGAGAGAAGCTCTATCGGAGCGGCGACCGCGCGCGCTTCCGCGAGGGCGGAGCGATCGAGTTCTTCGGCCGCCTCGACGATCAGGTCAAGCTGCGCGGCTTCCGCATCGAGCTCGGCGAGATCGAGGCCGTGCTCCAGAAGATCCCCGGCGTCGACGACGCCGTGGTCGTGCTCCGCGAGGACGCGAGGAACAACCCCATCCTCGCGGCGTACGTGGTGGCGAGCGGCACGAGCCCCGCGGAGATCCGCGCCGCGCTGCGCGACAAGCTCCCCGAGCACATGGTGCCTTCGGCGCTCGTCTCGCTCGACGCGCTCCCGCTCTCGCCGAGCGGCAAGGTCGATCGGCGCGCGCTCCCCGCGCCCGAGGAAGAGGGCGCGGGCGAGACCGACGAGGCAGAGACCCGCGGCCCGGTGGAAGACGGCCTCGCCGCGATCTTCGCCGAGGTGCTCGGCCTCGCGTCGATCGGCGCGCACGACGGCTTCTTCGATCGCGGCGGCCACTCGCTCCTCGCGACGCAGGTGATCTCCCGCGTACGCGACACCTTCGGGGTCGACCTCCCGCTGCGCACGCTCTTCGAGGCGCCGACGCCCGCCGCGCTCGCGCACCAGGTCGAAGGAGCGCTGCGCGGCGCCGAAGGCGTGCTCCTGCCGCCTCTCGCGCGCGAGCCCGAGGGCGCCGAGCGCCAGCTCTCCTTCGCGCAGGAGCGCCTCTGGTTCCTCGATCAGCTCAACCCGGGTGACAGCTCGTACAACCTCTCGCTGGGGATGCAGCTCCTCGGCGCGCTCTCCCGCCCGGCGCTCGAACGAGCCCTCGCCGAGCTTGCGCGGCGGCACGAGGTCCTGCGCACCACCTTCGTCGCCGACGGCGGCCGACCCGCGCAGATCATCCACCCCGAGCTCGACATCCCGCTCGAACACACGTCGCTCCACGCCTTCCCCGCGGGCGAGCGCGCCGAGACGGCCCTCCGCCTCGCCGCCGATGTCGCCGAGCTGCCGTTCGATCTCGCCCGTGGCCCGCTCTGTCGCGCCCACCTCTTCGAGGTCGACGAGGGCTCATCGCTGCTCGTGTTGACGATGCACCACATCGTCTTCGACGGCTGGTCCGTGGCCGTGCTCCGCCGCGAGCTCACGGCCCTCTACGAGTCCTTCCAGAAGGCCGAGCCGCCGAGCCTGCCCGAGCTGCCGATCCAGTACGCCGACTACGCCGCATGGCAGCGCCGCTTCCTCTCCGGCGAGGCCCTCACCCGCGAGCTCTCCTACTGGACGAGGACGCTGCGCGGCGCGCCCGACGTGCTCGATCTCCCGGCCGATCGCCCGCGCCCGCCCATCCCGTCGCACCGCGGCGGCCGCAAGGCCTTTGCCCTCTCGGCCGAGCTGTCGGCGTCGCTCCAGGCCCTCTGCCAGCGTCACAACGTGACGCTCTTCATGCTCCTCTGCGCGGCCTTCGACGTGCTCCTGTATCGCTACACGGGGCAAGGCACCTTCCTCGTCGGCACGCCCATCGCCGGCCGGAGCCGCAAGGAGCTCGAGGGGCTCATCGGCTTCTTCGTCAACACCCTCGTCCTCCGGGCCGATCTCGATCCCGATCTCCCCTTCCTCGATCTGCTCGCGAAGGTGCGGGAGACGTGCCTCGGCGCGTACTCCCACGCCGATCTCCCCTTCGAGCGCCTGGTGCAAGAGCTCGCCCCCGAGCGCGACATGAGCCGCTCGCCGCTCTTCCAGGTGATGTTCGTGCTCCAGAACGCCTCGCGCGAGGCGCCTTTGGCCCGGCAGCGCGCGGTGAGCGTCGAGAGCCGGATGACCAAGTTCGATCTCAAGCTCACCATCACCGAGCGCCGATCGAGCCTGGGCGGCGCCTTCGAGTACGCGAAGGACCTCTTCGACGCGGCCACCATCGATCGGATGATCGGCCACTTCGTGACGCTCCTCGAGGCCATCGCCGGAGCGCCCGCGACAGCCGTGGGCGCGTTGCCCCTGCTCACCCCGCCCGAGCGCGAGCAGCTCGTCGTCGCCTGGAACGACACCAAGGTCGTCTATCCCCAGGACCGCTTTGCCCACGAGCTCTTCGAGGCCCAGGCCGCAGCCGAGCCCGACGCGACCGCTGTGGTCTTCGAGGGAGAGAGCCTTTCCTATCGGCAGCTCGACGAGCAGGCCAATCGCCTCGCTCATCGCCTCATCGAGCTCGGCGCCGGCCCCGATCGGTTCGTCGGCGTCTGCCTCGAACGCTCGCTCGCCATGGTGATCGCCGTGGTCGCCGTGCTCAAGGCCGGAGGCGCCTATGTGCCCCTCGACCCGGAGTACCCGCGCGATCGCCTCGCTTTCATGCTCGAAGACGCGGGCGCGCCCGTGCTCGTCACCGAGCGACGCCTGGCAAACGAGCTCCCGCCTGCGAACGCCGAGGTCCTCTGCCTCGACGAGGCCGATCTCTCGATCTACCCCGCGTCCCGCCCCCCGCGGCCGGCGCTCGAGCTCCATCATCTGGCCTATCTCATCTACACCTCGGGCTCCACCGGCCGCCCCAAGGGCGCGATGAACACCCAGGGGGCGCTGCTCAACCGCCTGCTCTCCATGCAGCAGGCCTATCCGATCAACGGCAGCGATCGGGTGCTGCACAAGACCCCCTTCGGCTTCGATGTCTCGGTGTGGGAGCTCTTCTGGCCTCTCACGACCGGGGCGCGCCTCGTCGTCGCCCGGCCCGGCGGTCACCGCGATCCTGCGTATCTCGCCGAGATCATCGCCGGACAGGGCATCACCGCCGCCCATTTCGTGCCCTCGATGCTCGAGGCCTTCCTGGAGCACCCGGCCTCCGCTGCATGCCACTCGCTCCGTTACTGCTACAGCGGCGGCGAGGCCTTGACCTTGCGGCTGCTCCAGAAGTTCTACGAGCGCAGGCTCGGCGCCTCCCTCCACAACCTCTATGGCCCCGCCGAGGCCGCGATCGACGTGACCACCTGGCCTTGCCGCCCCGACGCCACCGTCGTCCCCATCGGCAAGCCCTTCCACAACGTCCGCGCCTATGTGCTCGACGAGCGGCAAAACCCCGTGCCCATCGGCGTCCGTGGCGAGCTCTACATCGGCGGCGTGCAGGTCGGGCGCGGCTACCTCAACCGCCCGGATCTGACCGCCGAGCGCTTCCTGCCCGATCCCTTCGCGCCGGACGAGGGCCACCGCCTCTACCGCACAGGCGATCTCTGCCGTGTCCTCCCCTCGGGAGACATCGAGTTCCTCGGCCGCGCCGATCACCAGGTGAAGCTCCGCGGCTACCGCATCGAGCTCGGCGAGATCGAGTCGGTGCTCGCCAGGGCCCCTTCGGTGAAAGAGGTCGTGGTGCTCGCCCGAGAGGACGAGCCCGGAGAAAAGCGCCTCGTCGCGTACCTGGTGCCGGACGCCGGAGAAGCCATCGACGCCGGCGAGCTGCGCAATTTCGCCCGCGAGCGATTGCCGGTCTTCATGGTCCCGGCGGCCTTCGTGGTCCTCCCCGCGTTCCCTCTCTCCGCCAACGGCAAGGTCGATCGCAAGGCCCTGCCCGCGCCGGACAAGGTGAGCGACACGGGTGACGAACCTGTCGCCCCGCGAAACGAGGTCGAAGAGGCGCTCGCCCGTATCTGGGCCTCCGTGTTGCGCACCCCGAAGGTCGGTATCTTCGACAACTTCTTTGCCCTCGGCGGCGACTCCATCCTCTCGATCCAGATCGTCTCCCGATCGGCCCAGGCCGGCCTCCGCCTCACACCGAGGCAGATCTTCCAGCACCAGACCATCGCCGAGCTCGCCGAGGTGGCAGAGAAGATCGCGTCGGCGCCCGAAGGGGAGGGGGCGATCGAGGGGCCTTTGCCGCTCACCCCGATCGCGGCCCGGTGGATCGAGCAGAAGGTCGTCGATCCTCACCACTACAACCAGGCCGTCTTCCTGGAGGCGAAAGAGGCGCTCGATCACGTGGCGCTCGACGGCGCCATCCAGGCCCTGATCGAGCACCACGACGCGCTGCGGATTCGGCTTGCGCTCGGCGGCGAGTCCCCTGCGCTCACCGTGGCGCCCACCGCCGGGCCGAGCCCGCTCTCGCACGTCGATCTCCGCGAGGTGCCCGAGGGCGACCGGCCTCGGGTGGTGAAGGAGCGCGCGCGCCTCGCCCAGCAGAGCTTGAACCTCGCCGAAGGCCCGGTGATCCGCGCCGTGCATTTCGATCTCGGCGCCGGGATGCCCGGCCGCGTGCTCCTCGTGATTCACCACCTCGCGGTGGACGGCGTGTCCTGGCGCATCCTCATCGAGGATCTCTGGACGGCCTATGCCGCCTGTCGAGAGGGCCAGTCCCCGGCGCTCCCCGCGCGCACCACCTCCATCAAGCGCTGGGCCGCGGCGCTCGGCGATCTCGCGCGATCTTCGGAGATCGAGGCCGAATCGACCTACTGGCTCGACGAGGCCCGCGCCCGCGTCGCGCGCCTCCCGGTCGATCACGCGAGCGGAGAGAACCTGCGCGGAACATCGGCCACCGTCTCTCTGGCCCTCTCGCCCGAAGAGACGGAGTCGCTGCTCCGCGATGTCCCGCCCGTCTATGGCACGCAGATCAACGACCTGCTCCTCACCGCGCTCGGCGTCGCCCTGCGCGCCTCCACCGGGAGCGGCGCGGTGCTCTTCGAGCTGGAGGGCCATGGTCGCGAAGAGATCGCCCCCGGCCTCGATCTGAGCCGCACGGTGGGCTGGTTCACGGCCGTCTATCCGGTGCTCCTCGACCTCGGCGCCGAGACCGACCCGAGGCGCCTGATCTGCGCGGTGAAGGAGCAGCTCAGGGCCATCCCGCGACGTGGTCTCGGCTATGGCCTGCTCCGCTATCTGCGCGGCGACGAGGCGCTCTCCCGTCGCCTCGCCGCGCTCCCCCAGGCCGAGGTGAGCTTCAACTACCTCGGTCAGCTCGGCCAGGTGGTCCCGGACGGCTCTCCTTTGCGCCTCGGCCGCGAGCCCTCGGGCGAGCCCTTGAGCCCGCGCGCCCGCCGCGCCCACCTCGTCGAGGTGAGCGCCAGCGTGGCCGGCGGCCGCCTGCAGGTCAGCCTGACCTACAGCCCGTCGCTGCACGAGGAGAGCACCATCCGGGCCCTCGGCGAGCGCTACACGGAGGCGCTGCGCGGCCTCACCGCACACTGCCTCTCGCCCGAGGCCGGCGGCTATACGGCCTCCGATTTCCACGCCGGCGCCCTCTCCCCGGAGGTGGTCGATCGCCTGGCCTCCCTCGCTTCTTTGCCGGCGGACGCGCAGCACCCGAGCGCCGCGAGCCGCAAGAACGTGGAGGACATCTATCCTCTCTCTCCCATGCAGGAGGGGATGTTGTTCCACACCGTCTACGGCGAGGGCGAGGGTGTCTATGTCGCCCAGCTCGACTGGTCGGTGCGGGGCGACTTCGATCTCGGCGCGTTCCAGCGCGCCTTCCAGCGCGTCATCGATCGCCACGCCATCCTGCGCACCCTCTTCGTCTGGGAGGGCCTCGATCGCCCGCTCCAGGTCGTGTGCAAGCAGGTGTCGATCGAGATCGCCGAGCGCGATCTGCGCGCGCTTTCCCGCGAGGAGCAGACAGCCTATCTCCGCCGGTTCGCCGAGGAAGACCGGAGCCGCGATTTCGTGCTCACCCGCGCGCCCCTCCTGCGGGTGACGGTGCTCAGGCTCGCCGGCGAGCTCTATCGCTGCTTCTTCAGCTCCCACCACATCCTGCTCGACGGCTGGTCGATGTCGGCCCTGATCCGCGAGCTCATCGCCCTCTACGAGGCCTTCTCCGCCGGCCGGGAGATCGCGCTCCCGCATTCACCTCCCTACGCCGACTTCATCGCCTGGCTCTCCCGGCAAGATCCCTCCCGCGCCGAGGCCTATTATCGCGCCCTCCTCCAGGGCTTCTCCGCGCCGACCCCCTTCGGCGTCGATCGCCCGGACGGTGAAGGAGCGGAAAGTGGCTACGACGATCAGGTCCTCGCCCTCTCCCAGGCCTCCTCCGACGCGCTCGTCGCGCTCGCGCGGGCGCACCAGCTCACGCTCAACACGCTCGTGCAAGGGGCCTATGCGCTCGTGCTCTCCCGTTACAGCGGAGAGGACGACGTGGTCTTCGGGACCACGGTCTCCGGTCGCTCGGCCCCCGTCTCGGGCGTCGACCGGATGATGGGGCTCTTCATCAACACCATCCCGGCCCGCGTCCGGGTAGCCCCGGAGGAGCAGGTGCTCGGCTGGCTCCTCCGCCTGCAAGACCAGCAGATCGAGGCCCGGGAGCACGAGCACACGCCGCTCGTGCGGATCCAGGCCGAGAGCGAGGTGCCGCGCGGAACGCCGCTCTTCGAGAGCATCCTCGTGTTCGAGAACTTCCCGGTGGAAGACTCGATGGCTCCCGCCGCCGGCAAGGAAGCGGCTCCGGCGGAGAAGCGCCGGGCCGCCATGGGTGACGCCCGCGTCCACGAGCACCCCAATTACCCGCTCACGATGGTGGCGACGATCACGAACAAGCTCAGCCTCCGGGCGAGCTTCGATCGCCGCCGCTTCGACCGCGAGACGGTGGCGAGGATGCTCCGCCATCTGCAGACGGTGGTCGAGTCGTTCGCCCGCGCGCCCCAGCAGGCGCTCGGCTCGATTGGCATGCTCGGCGAGAGCGAGCAGCGCGCTCCTCGTCGACTGGAACGCTACCGATCGGTCTTTCACCGGGCCCGCCCTCGTGCACCGCCTCTTCGAGGCCCAGGTCGATCGCACGCCCGACGCCGTGGCCGTGGTGGCCGGCGCGCAGACGCTCACGTTCCGCGCCCTCGACGAGCAGGCCAATCGCCTCGCCCGCCGCCTGCGCGCCCTCGGGATGGGCCCTGATCGGCTCGCCGCCGTCTGTCTCCAGCGCTCGCTCGCGCTCCCCGTCGCCCTGCTCGGCGTGCTCAAGGCCGGCGGCGCCTACGTCCCGCTCGATCCCACCTATCCTCGCGATCGACTGGGCTTCATGCTCGAAGACTCCGCAGCTCCGGTGCTGATCACCGAGCGCGCGCTGATCGATCGGCTCCCCGCCGGGAACGCCGAGGTGCTGGCCCTCGATACGCTCGATCTCTCCGCCGAGAGCGCCGAGCGCCTCGACGGCGGGGCCGCGCCGGACAACCTCTGTTACGTCATCTACACCTCCGGCTCCACCGGGCGTCCCAAGGGCGCGATGCTGGAGCACAGCGGCGTGGCCAACTACCTTCGCTGGGCGATCGACGCCTATCGAGTCGGGGAGGGGAGGGGCGCCCCGGTCCACTCGTCCATCGCCTTCGATCTCACCGTCACGAGCCTCTTCGCCCCGCTGCTGAGCGGCAAGCCCGTCGTCCTCTTGCCCGAGGACAAGAGCGTCCTCGCCCTCGGCGAGGCCCTCCGCGACGGCGACGATTTCAGCCTGGTCAAGCTCACGCCCTCGCACCTCGAGGCCATCTCTTCGCAGCTCGATCCGGCC
The DNA here is from genome assembly GCA_046351295.1 of Byssovorax sp. Classification (GTDB taxonomy): domain Bacteria; phylum Myxococcota_A; class Polyangia; order Polyangiales; family Polyangiaceae; genus JAXLYT01. The sequence continues at coordinate 3,966 of JAXLYT010000051.1, read as the reverse complement.
ACCGTCGCCGGCAAGGCCCGGGCGCTGATCATCGGCGGAGAGGCCCTCCTGTCCCATCACGTGGCCTTCTTCCGCGAGCACGCCCCGAAGACCCGGCTGATCAACGAATATGGCCCCACGGAGACGGTGGTGGGTTGTGCGGTGTTCGAGATCCCCGAAGGAGCGCTCGCGTCGGGCGCCGTCCCGATCGGCCGCCCCATCGCCAACACCCGTCTTTACGTGCTCGACCGGGGGCACAACCCGCTCCCCGTCGGCGTGGCGGGCGAGATCTACATCGGCGGCGCCCAGGTCGGGCGAGGCTACTTGAACCGGCCCGAGCTCACGGCCGAGCGCTTCCTCGCCGATCCCTTCGTCCCCGGCGGCAGGATGTACCGGAGCGGCGATCTCGGCCGCCACACGGCTTCAGGCGATCTCCAGTATCTCGGCCGCATCGATCAGCAGGTGAAGATCCGCGGCAACCGGGTCGAGCTCGGCGAGATCGAGGCCGTGCTCGGCCAGCACCCCGGCGTCCGCGAGGTCGTGGTCGTGCTCCGCGAGGACACGCCCGGCGATCAGCGGCTCGCGGCCTACTGGGTCGAAGGGGCCGCAACGATCACCGCTGCTTCGCTGCGATCGCTCGCCCAGGAAAAGCTGCCAGAGGCGATGGTGCCCTCGGCCTTCGTCCGCCTCGACGCGCTGCCGCTCACGCCCAACGGCAAGGTCGATCGCAAGAGCCTGCCGGTGCCGGAGAAGAGCGCGATCGAAGGGCGCGCCCCGGCCTTGCCCCAGGGCCCGATCGAGGAAGGCCTCGTGTCGATCTTCGCCGAGGTGCTCAAGCAACCCGCGGAGAGCGTGGGCGCTCATGACAGCTTCTTCGAGCTCGGCGGCCACTCGCTCCTCGCCATGCAGGCCATCTCGAGGATCCGTGCGGCCTTCGAGGTCGAGCTCCCGCTCCGCGCCGTCTTCGAAGCGCCCACGCCGTCTGCGCTCGGCCGCCGCATCGAAGAGGCGCTCCGGAGCCGTCATGGCCTGTCGTTGCCGCCCCTCGTTCGTGAGCCCGCCGGCGGTGATCGCCCGCTCTCGTTCGCGCAGGAGCGCCTCTGGTTCCTCGATCAGCTCAGCCCCGGCGACGCCTCGTACAACACGCACCTGGCCATGCAGCTCGGTGGAGCGCTCGATATCGAGGCCCTCGGGCGCGCGCTGACCGAGCTCGTCCGCCGCCACGAGGCATTGCGCACCACCTTCTTCGCCGAGGGCGGCAAGCCGGTGCAGATCATCCACGACGCGGCGGCGGTACCCCTGCCGGTGACGACGTTGACATCGTTGCCGGACGCCGAGCGCCAGGCCGCCGCGCTCCAGGGCGCCGAGGCGGAGATCCGCACGCCCTTCGATCTTGCCGAGGGCCCGCTCCTCCGCGCTCACCTCTTCACCCTCGCCGAGGACGCGCACCTCCTCGTGCTGGTGATTCATCACATCGTCTCCGATGGATGGTCGGTGGGCGTGCTCCAGCGCGAGGTCGCCGCTCTCTACGACGCCTTCCGCCGGGGCGAGCCGTCACCGCTCCCGGATCTCCCGGTACAATACGCCGATTTCGCCGCCTGGCAGCGCCGCTGGCTCTCGGGCGAGGTGCTCGATCGGCAGCTCGGTTACTGGACGAGCGCGCTGCGCGCTCAGCCCGAGCCGCTCGATCTCCCCGCCGATCGCCCGCGCCCCGCGGTCCCCTCGCACCGGGGCGCGCGCCAGATCTTCGCCCTCCCGGCCGACTTGTCGAGCGCCCTCCGCGCCCTCGCGCGCAAGGAGGGAGCGACCCTGTTCATGGTCCTGCTCTCCGCCTTCGACGTGCTGCTCCATCGCATCACGGGTCAGGGCGATCTCGCCGTCGGCTCCCCGATCGCGAACCGCACCGCCGGTGCCACGGAGGGGCTGATTGGCTTCTTCGTCAACACCCTCGTCCTCCGCGCGAGGATCGATGACGCGACCACCTTCTCGACCCTGCTCGCGCAGGTCCGCGAGACCTGCCTCTCCGCGTACGCGCACCAGGACATCCCCTTCGAGCGCCTCGTGCAAGAGCTCGCGCCGGAGCGCGATCTCAGCCGCCAACCGCTCTTCCAGGTGGTCTTCGGCCTCCAGACCTTCCCCGAGAGCCCGCGCGCGGCGAAGAGCGGCAAGGGCCGCGGCGTCAACCTCGAGAGCGGGACGGCGAAGTTCGATCTCACGCTGCTGATGAACGAGGGCGCGGGCGCGATCACGGGCCGGCTCGAGTACGCGGTCGATCTCTTCGACGCCGCGACCATCGCGCGGATGATCGGGCATTTTCAGAACCTGCTCTCTTCGATCGTCAAGAGCCCCGACAAGAAGCTCTGGGAGCTCGCCATGCTCGGCGAGGAAGAGCGGCAACAGCTCCTCGCCCCTGTCGCCCAAGGCGCGCCCGTCGCGCCCCCGCCGGATCTGCTCATCCACGAGATCGTCGAGTCCGCCGTCGATCGCTTCCCCGATCGGATCGCGCTCACCTTCGCGGGTGAATCGCTCACCTACCGCGAGCTCGACGAGCGCTCCAATCAGCTCGCCCACCGCCTCCGCGCGCTCGGCGTCGGCCCCGACGTGCTGGTCGGTCTCTGCGTCCAGCGCTCGCTCGCGATGGTGATTGGCATCCTCGGCATCCTCAAGGCGGGCGGGGCTTACCTCCCGCTCGATCCCGAGTACCCGAAGGATCGACTGGCCTTCATGGTCGAGGACGCCGGAGCCCCGGTGCTCGTCACACAGGCCGAGTTTGCGGGCCTGTTCCCGGCATCGAAGGCCGTGGTGCTCCGCCTCGACGCGGACTGGCCGAGCATTGCCGGAGAGTCGGCCGCTCGCCTGCCTCGCCTCGGCGACCCGAGCCACCTCGCGTACGTGATCTACACCTCGGGCTCGACCGGCAGGCCCAAGGGCGTGCTCATCCCGCATTCGAACGTGGTGCGCCTCTTCCGCTCGACCGAGCGCTGGTTCGGCTTCGACGAGCGCGACGTGGTGACGCTCTTCCACTCCTATGCGTTCGACTTCACCGTGTGGGAGCTCTGGGCCGCGCTCTTCCACGGCGGCCGGCTCGTGGTCGTGCCTTATTGGGTGAGCCGCGCGCCCGAGGCCTTTTACAAGCTCCTCTGCGACGAGGGCGTCACCGTCCTCTCGCAGACGCCCTCCGCGTTCCGCCAGCTCATCCACGCCGAGCAGAAGGCCGACGCCGACACGATCGCCAAGCTCGCGCTCCGCACCGTGGTCTTCGGCGGCGAGGCGCTCGACCTCGGCGATCTCCGCCCCTTCTGGGATCGCCACGGCGACGAAAAGCCCTCGCTCGTCAACATGTACGGCATCACCGAGACCACGGTGCACGTCACCTATCGCCCGGTGAGCCGCGCCGATCTGAGCCGCCCATGGTCGAGCGTGATCGGCTGTCCGATCCCGGATCTGACGGTGTACGTGCTCGACCCGCACAAGAACCTCTGCCCGATCGGCGTGCCCGGCGAGATGTACGTGGGCGGCGCCGGCGTCGCGCGCGGTTACCTCAACCGGCCCGAGCTCACAGCCGAGCGCTTCTTGCCCGATCCCTTCTCGTCCGATCCGAAAGCGCGTCTCTACAAGACAGGCGATCTCGCGCGGCGCCTCGCCTCGGGCGATCTCGAGTACCTCGGCCGCATCGATCACCAGGTGAAGATCCGCGGCCACCGGATCGAGACCGGCGAGATCGAGGCCGCGCTCGATCTGCACCCGGGCGTGCGGGAAGCAGTGGTGGTGCCGCGCGATTACGGTCCTTCGGACAGGCGTCTCGTGGCCTACGTGGTCGCCGAGAGCGAGCCCGGGCCGTCGACCGCCGAGCTGCGCGCGTTCCTCCGGGAGAAGCTCCCCGACTACATGGTGCCTGCGGCGTTCGTCACGCTGCTCGCGCTGCCGCTCACCGAGAACGGCAAGGTCGATCGCAAGGCCTTGCCCGCGCCCGAGGCGGCCGCGGGC